>WASQ01000103.1 GCA_009712185.1 Telmatospirillum sp.
CCGCCCGCCAAGGCCGGCCGCCTCCGGGACCGGCCATGCCACATCCCCCCCCCCATCCGCCCCTCTCCCCCCTCTTCCCGGCATCGATACCGCGGCCGGTCTGGCCCGCGCCGGCGGCAATGCCGCGACCTATGTCGGGCTTCTGCGCCGCTTCGCCACCGGCCAGCGGCGGACCGCCGACGAAATCCGCAGAGCCATCGGGCGCGGAGAGCGCACCCAGGCGGAACGCCTGGCCCACACCATCAAGGGACTGGCCGGAACGATCGGCGCGGACGCCATGGCGGAAACGGCCCTGCGGCTGGAACGGGCGATTTCCGGATCCGGCGGCCGGGACGCGATCGAAGCGGGCATCGCGGAGCTGGAGGCCGGCCTGGGCGAGATCGCGTCGATGATCGCCGACCGGTTGCCCGGTCCCCCGCCCCCGGGACGCCCGGACCCGGCCGGCCCGGGCGCGGGAAACGGGGAAGGCGGGCCGAAACCGGATGCCGCCCACCTGAACGCCGCCCGCCTGAACGCCGTCTGCCTGCGTCTGCGGGACCTGCTGGCGGAGGATGACGCGCGCGCCAGAACCCTGGCCGGCGAGAACGCTCCGCTTCTGGAGGAGGCCTTCCCGGTCGAGATCCCGGCAATCCGCAACGCCATTGACCGGTTCGATTACGAGTCCGCCCTGGCCGCATTGGAGGAGGCAATGGAAAGCCATGCTGTCGCGCAGTAGGGAGGAGGAGGCTCAGGACGGTCCGGGCTTGCCGGGACCGGCGACGATTCTGGTCGTCGACGACACGCCCGAGAACATCACCCTGCTGTCCAACCTTCTGACCGATCGTTACCGCGTCAAGGTGGCAAATTCGGGCGAGAAGGCGCTCCGGATCGCCCTGCGCACGCCGCCGGACCTGATCCTGCTCGACATCATGATGCCCGGAATGGACGGCTACGAGGTCTGCCGGCGCCTGAAGGCCGATCCCGCCACCCGCGACATTCCGGTGATCTTCCTGACCGCCCGCTGCGATATCGCCTCGGAAAAAACCGGATTGGATCTTGGCGCCGTCGACTACATCACAAAGCCGATCAGTCCGCCCATCGTCGAGGCGCGTGTCCTCACCCATCTGCGCCTGAAGGCCACCGCCGACTTCCTGCGCGACAAGAACGACTTTCTCGAAAATGAGATCGCCCATCGCACCCGCGACCTGTCGGCCCTGCAGGACGTCACGATCCTGGCGCTCGCCTCGCTGGCCGAAACACGCGATCTCGAGACCGGGAATCATATCCGGCGGACGCAGCTCTACATCACCGCGCTGGCGCGCCGGCTCAAAGGCCATCCGCGCTTCGCCGAGCAATTGAGCGAAGGCGCCATTGCCATGCTGGGCAAGTCCGCGCCATTGCACGATATCGGCAAGGTCGGGATCCCGGATCGCATCCTCCTGAAGCCCGGCCCGCTGTCGACGGAGGAATTCGAGGTCATGAAGACCCACACCACCTTGGGATGCGAGGCCATCGAGCATGCGGAACGGTCGCTCGGCGTCAAGGTGGAGTTCCTCACGGTCGCCAAGGAAATCGCCTTTTCCCATCAGGAAAAATGGGACGGCAGCGGTTATCCCCAGGGACTGGCGGGAGACGCCATCCCCCTCTCGGCGCGGCTGATGGCGGTCGCCGACGTCTATGACGCCCTGATCAGCCGGCGCATCTACAAGGAGGCGATGCCCCACGACGTCGCCGTGTCGATCATCCTCGCCAATCGGGGCATCCATTTCGATCCCGACATCGTCGACGCCTTCCAGGCCATCGCCGGCGAGTTCCGCGATATCGCCCGCCGCTTCGCCGACCCTTTGGACTAAACGACGTCCGCCCCTCTTCTGCTGCGGAGAGCCGGGGTTCGGGGGGCCCTCTTGAACAGGGCCAAGCGTCCCGCCCGCCTCCGGCGCGCAAGCGGCGGAAAGGCCGGATTTTCGGCTGTCGCCGAACGGCGGACGGAACGTCCGCCCCACTCCTCACGGCAGGGACTCATCGGGGGAATTTTAGCGGATCATAAACAACCGGCACCCGCAAAATTAACATCACCTTCACAAAAGTGACGAAATATCGAAACGGTTGCCCGCTATCTTCCGGCCTGTTCGGAAGCAAATATCCCCGATAAGGCAGGGTTTTATTTCCGCTTCCCCTTGATTTCTGCGCGTGTCGCATCGGCAGATGTGCCGGTACGGCCTGCATTGTCTTTTCTATCCTTCGTGGGGGATTTTAATGAAGTCTACGCTATTGACGGGTGTCTGCATCGCCGCGCTTTGCGCCTCCGGTGTGGCGCGGGCCCAGGTGGCCTCCGCCCCGTCGACGGTGGAAACCGTCGAGGTCACCGCTCCCGGCGAGACCCGGCATGTCCAGTCGATCAACGACTTCACCATGCAGGAGGCGGGTTCGGCCGCCAGCCCGCTCCAGGTGATCTCGCAGCTTCCCAGCGTCAACTTCCTGGCGTCCGACCCCTATGGCGTCGACGAATTCGGCGTGCGCATCTCCATGCGCGGCTTCAACCAGAACCAGCTTGGCTTCACCCTGGACGATGTCCCGCTGGGTGATATGACCTACGGCAACTGGAACGGCCTGCACATCAGCCGCGCGATCATCAACGAGAACATCGCCCGCGCCAGCATCTCCCAGGGCACCGGCTCGCTCGGCACCGCCTCCAACTCCAACCTGGGCGGCACGATCCAGTTCTTCTCGCAGGATCCCTCGGAAAAGCCTGAGGTCCGCGCGGACCAGTCCTTCGGCAGCTACAACCAGCTTCGCAGCTATGCCCGCGTCGACAGCGGACGGCTGGCGAGCGGCACCAAATTCGCCGTGTCCGCGGGCTATGAGAACGCCGACAAGTGGAAGGGGGGCGGCGAACTGGGCCAGCCCATGTATCAGATCACCGGCAAGCTGGTGCAGAAGGTCGGCGCCGACGGCACCCTGACCGCCTTCCTCAACTATTCCGACCGCCGGGAAAGCGAAAACGAATCGCTGTCTCATGACTCGATCAACAAGCTGGGCTACCGCTGGGACTATATCGGCGATTGGGGCAAGGCCGTCCAGTCGGCCTATGCCCTGGAGGCGGAAAACGCCACCGGCGTGCGCAACTATCCCGTGGCCGCCGTCAACAATCTGCTGGGCAGTGCCTCGACCCGGGGCTCGGCCATTTATTACGGCGGATCGGGCCTGCGCCGCGACACCATCGGCGGAATCACCTACAAGACCGCTCTGACCTCGTCTCTCGACCTCAAGACGACCCTTTACGGTCATCGCGACGACGGCGTCGGCCTGTGGTTCGCCCCCAGCGTCTTCTTCAACAGCCCGGTGACCAATCAGCCGCTGCTGCAGGTCAATGGCTCGCCCATCCTGCTGCGCACCTCGGAATATGGTCTGACCCGCGACGGCGCCCTGACCTCGATGACCTATCACGCCGGGATCCAGACCATCGAGGGCGGTCTCTGGATGGAGAAGGAATACTTCAATCTGGCCCGCCGGCTTTACGCCACCAGCCCGACCGGCCCCGTCTACGACCTGGAAAGCTGGCCGTCCAATCCCTGGCTGACCCAGTGGGCCTATCACTTCAACACCAGCGTCCTGCAAGGCTATTTGCAAGATCAGGTGAAGATCACCGACACCCTGACCCTGACCGCCGGCGCCAAAGCCGTCAACACATGGACCACCGGCAAGCTGGCCCAGTCTTCGACGGCGATCGGCAACTATGCTCAGGGCAGCCTCTACTCCGGCAACAAGTTCCTGCCGCAGATCGGCATCAATCAGAAAGTCTTCGGCCGCGACGAGATCTTCGCCGGTGTCGCCAAGAACATGCGCGCCTTCGTGGCCGGCGGCCCCGGCATGGGGACCTCTCCCTGGGGCACCAACCAGGCCAACTTCAACACTTATGTCAAGGGATCGACGAAGCCCGAGACCTCCTGGACCGAGGAAATCGGCTACCGCCTCAATCTTCCGAAGACCACGGCCGAGATCAGCGCCTTCAACACCAACTTCTCGAACCGCCTTCTGGCCGCCTCGCCGGGTGGCGTGTCGATCGCGACCGGCGCCCCCAACATTCTGACCAACGTGGGCGGCGTGACCTCACGCGGCGTGGACGTGGCCGTCACCCAGAAGCTGCCCTTCCATCTGTCCTGGTACAACGGCGCCACCTGGAACCGGTCGACCTATGACAAGGACGTCGTCGCCAGCGGACAGCACTACGGCACCAAGGGCAAGTTCACCGTCGATACCCCGGAATATCTGCTGAAGACGGATCTGGCCTGGCACAACGAGGGATATTTCGCCCATTTCGGCGGAACCTTCACCAGCAAACGCTATTACACCTATGTCAACGACAACTATGCGTCGTCCTATTTCCTTGCCAATCTTGGCATCGGTTATGAATTCGACGAGATCGGCCCGTTGCATGACAGCCGCATCCAGTTGAATGTCTATAACGTGTTCGACAAGAAATATGTGTCGACCTTCACCAACTTCGACTTTACCGACGCGGCCGGCAAGAACTCCGACCTGCTGGTGGGCGCGCCCCGCACCATCATGGGGACGATCTCGGTCAAGTGGTGATCGCACGCGACCGGCCCCCGCATGCGGGTTCACCCGCTCAAGGGGGGCCGGTCGGGACCGACTCAGCCGGCGCGGACCCGGCTCACGAAATGCTCCACCCGCTCCGTCAGGGTTTTCGACTGGGCGAACAGGTCGCTGGCGGCGCTCAATACATGGGCGGCGCCGCTGCCGGCCTCGGCCACCTCCTCCTGCACGCCGGCGATATTGTCGGACACCTGCCGCGTGCCTTCCGCCGCCCGCTGCACATTGCGGGCGATCTCCTTGGTCGCCGCCCCCTGCTGCTCGACCGCCGCCGAGATCCGGGTGCCGACATCGCTGATATTGGCGATGTTGCCGGCGATCACCTCGATCGCCTGAACCGCCTCGCGCGTCGCCACCTGGATCCCCGAAATCTGCTGACCGATCTCATCGGTGGCCCGCGCCGTCTGGTTGGCGAGGGTCTTGACCTCTCCGGCCACCACCGCGAAGCCCTTGCCGGCGTCCCCCGCGCGCGCCGCCTCGATGGTGGCGTTCAAGGCCAGAAGGTTGGTCTGGCTCGCGATATCGGTGATCAGACTGACCACGTCGCCGATTCTCTGGGCCGAGGCGGCCAGCGCCGACACGATTTCACTGGTGCGCCGTGCCTCGCCCACCGCCGCGCGGCTGAGATCCGCCGAATGCGCCACTTCACGACCGATTTCGCCGATCGAGGAGGCCAGTTGTTCGGCCGCGCCCGCCACCGTCTGAACATTGTTCGAGGCCTGCTGGGCGGCGCTGGAGACCGCCCCGGACTGATGTTCGGCCTTGCCGGCGACCGAGGACAGGGTCGAGGCGGTCGCCTGGAGCTGGGTCGCCTGCGCCGAGACGCTCTGCACCACTCCCTCGACGTCCTGTTCGAAGCTTTCAGCCAGACGCAGCATCAGCTCGCGCCGCTCCGTCTCCGCCTTGGCTTTCTGCGCTTCCTGCTCTGCACGCATCTCCTGCATCCGCAGGCCATTGTCCTTGAAGACCTGAACGGAGCGGGCAATGACACCGATCTCGTCGCCGCGATCCTGGCCGAAGACCGTGACGGAGAAACGGCCGGCCGCCATTTCTCCCATCACATCGGCCATGGCCCGCAGCGGGCGCGCCACCCCTTGAGTGGTGATGAACCAGGCGGCGCCGAAGGCCAGGACCAGACCGCCGCCGATGAAGATCTGGGTGGTCACGACGGTGTCGCTGGTGGTGCGCTTCAATTCCCGGGACTCGGTCCGCATCGCCTTGGTGAACTCTTCAACCATGGCCGTCAGATCGCTCTCAAGCTGGCCGACCGCCGGGTCGAATTTGGTCCTCACCAGATCGAGGGCGGCGACGTCCTGCGATTTCTCCACCAGCTCCTGCGCCTGCCGGCCCAATGCCAGGGCGCCGTCGAAGCCCTGCGCGATCCGGTCGATCCTGGCGGCATAGCCCGGGCTTTTCGCCTTGGCCCCGGCGATCAGATCGCGGAAGTCCTGCTGATTGCGGGCCATCCTGGCCTTCAGCGTCTCCACCCCCTTGGGAGAGCTTTCGAGAATCAGTTGATATTGCAAATGGCCCTCGGCGGTCAGACGCTGATCCGCCGCCGCGAGCAATCCGACCGCTTCCGCATCCTGATCGACCAGCAGGCTATAGCCGGAATCGATGCTGTACATGCGCACACTGGAAAACACGACGGCGCCGATCACGATCAGCGCCAGCAAGGCAAGCGACAGCATGACCTTGGACGCGACCCGTAAATTTTCTAACAGGCCCATGGCGGGACCTCCCCCTCATCGATGTCAGCGGAGTCCGGACCGTCTCAATCCGGGTTGAACTGGATATTGCCGGTGACCACGGTTCCGGCCTCGGGCGGGGCGGGGAAAGGGGAGGCATTCTGCACGGCGGCCAGCGCGGCGTCATCCAGGGATTGGATTCCTGACGACTGGGCAAGCTCGGCGCGGGTCACGCCGCCGGAACCGTCCAGCGCGATCCGGATCCCGACAACACCTTGCTGATGGCGCAATTTGGCCATTTTGGGATATTCAACCTTGGAGGAGACCTGGGTCAGAACCGTGCGGACGTAAGCCGCCGGCGCGTCTGCCGCGACAGCGGGATAAGCCAACAATAGTCCTGCGAAATAAATAACATAAGCAGAGCGTTGAAAGAAAAACGACATATTATCCCCCTCAAGACATCTGTCTTAAGTAATATTAGTGACGGTCTGTGTTATAAGTATGCTAGTTAAACTTCTAGCATAAGGCAATAAGCATAAATTAAAGAATTTTAGATAAAATTTTATTTTTATCTTTTCCAAAGAAGGCGCCACTCCCTTTTTTATCTTGGTCTCCTGCCAGGAAACTTCTCCCGGACGCCCCTTACAGGAACGACAGCAAGCGCTATGCCAGGAAACCGAAGAGTGAGATGACACCGCCGCCATGCCGGATCGACAGCCTTTCGGGACAACGGGCCCCGACCGCCGGGAGGATGTCCCACCGCCGACCGGCGGGGGCATGAGCGCGTGAAAAAATCCCTCCGCGGGTCCGGCGATCCTGCCGGACTTCGCCGCGAAAGCGGCGGAACTGCTGAACGTCGCCGTTTCACCGGCACCGGCGCAACGGATTGCGTTCACAACCGCCATTGAACGCCCGCGCACGGGTCCGGGCGATACCCGGGATTTCAGGGAAGACCGGACGGAGCGCGCGGACGGAGCCACCGGTTTCGCGCGGCAAGACCGGACTAACGCCTGGAAAAGAGGCGCCCCTGCCTGAATTCCAGGCGCCCGGCAGTCCCGGGGCAAACCGGGGATGTCGGCGGCGGACAATCTGCTTGATTGTCAGGCCGCCGGGAGGACGTTATTTTGATTTTAGCAACTATCCCGGAAATTCATCCGATGGTTGATAACTCGCCACCGACCGGCCCCCTTTGGACGGCCGGAACCATTGAGGACGGCGAGGGCGCCCGCCGCCTCCGGACCGATCCGGTGCGCCCGGCACACCCAGTGCTGATGCGTGTCGCGGCCGCGTGCTTTGTGGCCTGGATCGTTGTCGCGTGGATCCTGGCGGACCGGGTCGTGCTGTGGCGGACGGAGACCGAACTGGCCGACGCCAGCCGGCAGATCACCAGAACGCTTGGCGATATCTCACAGGGAATCGAACGCAGCATCGCCATTTTCCATGGCGTCCCCTCCGCGCTCGGCCGGGACAGTTCCGCGCGCGACATTCTGGGGCGGCGTTCGGCGGCCAGCGCGCGGTCGCCCCTGCCGCAGGACCGCCGGCGCGCGGTGTGGCAGGCCGATCCCGCCCTTGCCGCCCTCGACCGGACATTGGCCGATATTGCCGCCGACATTCCGGCCTTCAGCGTCATCTGGGTGATGAACCGGTCGGGCGACTGTATCGCCGCCAGCAATGCCGGCTCCGATGAAAGTTTCGTCGGCACCAACTACGCCGACCGGGATTATTTCCGCCAGGGGATCGAGGGCCTTCAGGGGCATCAATATGCCGTCGGCCGCAACACCCGTGTGCCCGGCCTGTTTTTCTCGGCTCCCGTGGTGGCGGACGGCCGGGTGGTCGGCGTCCTGGCGACCAAGATCGACCTCGTCTATCTGCTGTCCTGGGTCGATCAGGCCAACGCCTTTCTGTCCGACAATTACGGCGTGGTGGTGCTGGCCGGGGACCGCCAGCTCGAAATGCGGGTCCTGCCCGGGGCGACGGTGACGGCCCTGCCTTTCGCCAGCCGGATGGGGCGGTATCGCCAGTCGGAGTTCCAGCCGATCGGACTTGGCGCCTGGCCGGACAGCCGCTTCGACGGTGTCTGGCGCCGAGGGGACCGGGAAACGCCTGTTCTGATGCGAACCAGCGATATCGCGGGGGAGGATCTGACCCTGACCGTGACCTGGCCGGTCCCCGCTGTCGCCACGCAGTCCCGCGACTGTATCCTGCTGTTCATCGGGTTGTGCGCCGCCGGCGCGGGCCTGCTTCTGATACTGCTGTTCCTGGTGACGTTGCGGACGGGGCGGAGGCTGGCGCAGGCCGAGCGAGACAGCCGCGCCCGCGCCAACGCGCTCCAGCGCCGGATTGAGGAGCGGGCGCGGATCGAGGCGATCCGTCAGGCCTCCGAGGTCCGCCTGCGGACCGTCACCGACAATCTCCAGGAAAGCGTTCTGGTCGTCGATGCCGCAGGCCGTGTCGTCTTCGCCAACCGGTCGGCCCGCCGTCTGCTGGAGCCCGCGACCATTACCGACGGGCAGGAGGTGGATCTTCTGCTGCGGCTTCACATTCCCGATGGGCCGATCCCCTTTGCCCGGTCGCCCTGGGCGGCCGCTCTGACCAGCGGGCAGCCGCAGAGCAATTTCGAAGCCGAAATCCAGACGAGGGACGGGCGGATTCTGGAGGTTGCCTACGCCTGCCAGCCGATGGAGGACGAGGACCGGATGCCCTGCCTCGTGGTCTCCTTCCGTGACATCGGGGCGCAGAAAAAGGCGGAGCGCGAGGCCTTGCAATCGGCCCGGCTGATAAGCATCGGCGGGCTGGCGGCGGGGATTGCCCACGAGATCAACACGCCGGCCCAGTATATCAGTGACAATTTGCACTACATCGAAGAGGGGCTGAAGACGCTTTGCGCCGTGATCTCGGCGGATCGGGCGGCCGCCGGCCCCGCTCAGGACATCGTCGATCCGGACATGCTGAAGGATCTGCTCGCCGAAATGCCGCAGGCGGTCGCCGAGTCCCGCCAGGGAGTGGAGCAGATCGCCCGCATCGTCCTGTCGATGAAGGAGTTCTCCCATCCCGGCGGATCGTCCCGGGCCTCGACCGACATCAACCGGTCGGTCGACAACATCCTGACCGTCTCCCGCAATGCCTGGAAGCATGTGGCGGAGGTCGTCTGCGATCTGGACCGGTCAATGCCGCCCGTCACCTGCCATGCCGGCGAGATCGGACAGGTCCTGCTCAATCTGATCATGAACGCGGTTCAGGCCATCGAGCAGGGAGGACGGCCGCTTCCCGGCCGCATCACGGTGACCACGCGCCATGACGGAGCCATCGCCGAGATCCGCGTGGCCGACACCGGGCCGGGGGTGCCCGCCGCCCTGCGCGAAAGCATTTTTGATCCCTTCTTCACCACCAAGCCCGTCGGCAAGGGGACCGGCCAGGGGCTGGCGATCTGTCGTGACGTCGTGGTGGTCAAGCATCACGGCACTCTCACCGTGGGCGAGGCCGACGGCGGCGGCGCGCTGTTCATCGTCCGCCTGCCGATCGAGGAGCCGGATTCGGGACCGTGACCCGGTCGGGGCGTCGGTGGCATCGACGCGGCGCCACCGACGCGAGAAACCGGCCGTCCGGACTGAAGACCTTGATCCGGACTGAAGACCTTGATCCGGACTCAGGCCTTGAGCGGTGTGCTGGCGCGCGCCAGAAGCGTCCACCGGGGACCGGACCGCAGCCAGACCTGCAACACTTTGATATGGGCCGTGCTGGTGCCGCCGCCGGGCAGATTGTTGACGGCGTCGAAGACGTGCCGGACGATACCGGCCGTCCCCACCACATCGACAGTCTGGGCCGACAGGGTCAGCGTCTGGAAGACATGGTTTCCCGACAGTTCCTGAAGAACCTCGAACTTGGTTTGCTGGTGGCCGTCGGAATGGGAATAGGTCAGGCGGTCATGCAGCAACCGGGACAGGGACTTTCCGTCGCCGGCCAGCATGGCGATCCGCAACTCCTCCACCGTCTTTTCGAGCGCCGCGGTCGCTTCCGCGAGATGGACGGCCGCGTCACCCCTGGCCTGGGCCTCTTGCGGAACCATGGTCAGCGCGGAAACGACGGCGGGGGCGACCATCGCGGTGCCGAAGGCGGAGAGAACGGACCGGCGGGACCTTTCGAACTGTGACATGACGAACCTCCCTGTTGTTGGCCCACTGGGGCCCCATTGCCGGCAGATTGATCGCGAAAAGCGAACTGCCGGAGGAGATCTGACTCTACAGGTCGTTTCCGGTACAGACGATGGGGAATATCGATCCGCCGTGATCGGGAATGATCAGGATGTGCCGTCCGTTGTCCATGACGATCCGGTGATTGGCGGCGGAAAGGCCGGCATTTCGGCTTCCGCCGAACGGCGGACGGGACGTCCGCCCCACTCCGGATTCAGAGATTCATCTGATGGATACCGCCAGACGCCCGTCCGGACAGAGGCAACCGATGCCATGCCCGTCGAGGCGATGCTGATAGACACCCGAACGGACGGTTCCGGTCGTCGCGAGAAGACCGACGACGGACCCGCCTGACGGCCGGCCGTCAGACGGGAGACGCCGGCCGCGACAGGGCCCGCCAGTCGTCGGCGTCCCGTACGGCAAGCAGGTCCCGGGCGATCGAGAACACTCCGGCCCCCGCCCATTCCTCCCGGTTGCCCAAAACATAGAGTCCGCTTTTCGCCCGTGTCGCGGCGACATTGAGCAGATTGGGCGTCCCGCCGGCCCAGTTGCGCGCGCCGGGCCGGGCGCCCCGCCCGGCGCCCAGCATCAGGATCACCGCCTCGGCCTCCTTGCCCTGGAAGGTGTGAACGGTGCCCACCCGCCGCTCGACCCAGGCTTTCCTGTCGTCGCGGGACAGACCGGGCAGCACCCCCGGGGTCATCAGCAACAGCGCCCTGAGACGCTGGGCCGGCACACGGAAGGGCGAGATGACATAGAGGTCGGGCGGGGCCGCCAGCCGGTCGCACAGGCCGGCGACCACTCCGGCGATCAGCCGTCCCTCCGCCTCGACCCATTTGTCGCTGGAAGGGCCGTCCACGTCGATCCAGCCGGTCTCCCCCAGCAGATCGCAAAGAGCGGACGGACCCGCCGCCGTCGCGAAAATCATGCGGCTCGCGTAGGCGATCCGGTTCGCCAGCGCGAACATCGGACGGTCGCACCGCCGATGCACCAGCAGGGGGATCCCGGTGATGCGTTCCTCTCCGCCGGGACCGGCGTTCTCCAGCGGGAAATGGCCCCGCAGAGAGCTGGCCCGGGCGGCCAGGGGCTGCGCCGAATCCCGGGGCGCGGTCCAGGACAGGGGATCGATGCCGAAAGACTGGAACAGCAGCCGGGTGGTCCGCCCGGGCGCGGTCGCGACCGGTTCGATCTGCAAGGGATCGCCGATCACGACGGCGCGACGGGCCCGCCAGATCGCCCCCACCGCCTGCTGCGGCGCCGCCTGCCCGGCCTCGTCGATCAGCAGCCATCCGACCGAGGCGCCGTCGAAGGTCTGGAACATGCGGCCGATCGAGGCGAAGGTGGTCGACAGGACAGGGACGGTCAGGAAGAACAAACCCCAGTCCCGCGCGGTCGGCCGCGGCGCGTCGGCCCCGCCCAGAGCCGCCTTGGCGATGGCGTTCAGCGACGGTTTCACCTGCCGGGCGGCGGCGACGATGAAGGCCCGGTGCAGGCGCATCGCCGCCATGAACAGGGCGTCGCGCGCCTCCTTGAAGCGGCCGGCGTTCCAGGGACAGGCCTGATGAAAGCGGTCCTCCGGCTGGGACCAGAATCCGGCGCCGGGATATCCCTCGCCCAGATCGGCCCTGGCCTCCGCGATCCGTCGGCCGAGTTCGGCCGCCTCCGCCTCCAGGGCGTCGCGGATGCCGTCGGCCCTGGCGAACGCCTCCGCGCACGCGGTCTCCTCGGCCCCGGCGGCCGCCAGATCGGCATCGGCGGCGCGAACCGCCCCCTGACTGGCGGTCAGCCGGGCGACCTGGTCGCGCACATCGGCCTCGTGGGACAGCCAGGCCCGGGTGCGGAACCATCGTCCGAGAAACGATGGTCGGACCGACATCAGGGCCGCCAGTTTGGTCTTTTCCGTCGCGTCATCCGCCTGAAGCCGGGCGACCCGCTCCCGCGCGGCGGTCGCGGCCCGGACGGCGGACTCCCGATCGAGGGACAGGCGACGGCACTCCTCGCGGGCGGCGGGCAGGCGCGTCTCCACCTCGCGCAGACGGTCCCCCGCCCGCGCGACCTCCTCCAGCCCGCCGCGCAATTCGCGGCAACGGTCCCGCGCCAGCAGGAATTCGGATCGGGCCCGGCGCCAGTCCGCACGGGCCTCGGGACCGCGCGGCGGCGGATCCATCCCGGCCAGCCGTCCGGGAGGACGGTCGCGATTATGGCGGGCATCGGGCCAGGCCACCTGGTTCAGCCAGTCGTTCAGCCCCCAGTCCTTGTCCCACCAGAAGGTCCGGAAAAAGGCCCGCCGGTTTTCCGCCCGGCCCATCCGCGCCGCGATCAGGCCCCAGGCCCGCCGGCCTTCCGGGACGTCGGCGGGAAGGGACAGCAGCGCGGTCGCCGTCGGACCGAAATAGTCGAGGCCGCCGTCCTTCCAGATGGCCGGATCCAGCGCCTTGTCCCGGACGGGGAGTTCGAGGCTGATGTTTTCGACGGCGGCATTGTTGTTGCTGGCCACCACGATGGCGAAGTCCATGAAATCCAGATCCGGAAGGCCGGACCAGGGCTCCTCGATCGCCGCCAGCGCCTCGGCGCGGGCCGCGACGACATGGGCGACGATGTCGCGCAACAGCGTGGTCTTGCCTGTTCCGGGCGGTCCGTTGACCGCCGCCAGCCCCTCGCGGTCGAGGTCGCGCGCGATGGCGTTGACCGCCCCCTGCTGCAACAGCGTCAGGGGGTGACGCCCCGGGCCGGGCCATCGCGCCAGGGGGAACAGGGCGGGATCCAGAAGACGGGAGAGCCTCGCGCGGTCTTTAAGGACATCCCAGGGATCGGCAGGCGGTGTCAGTCCCAGATAGGCCCTCAGCGCGGCGGGCAGCCGGTCCAGGTCCTTCAGGACACGGGCCAGATCGGGCAGAAAGAAGCTGGACAGGATATCGGCGCCCGGCGGATCGACGGCGACGATCTCGATGGCCGCGGGCGCCCGGACCCAGAGATCGTCCGGGACGCCGACGGTGCCGGCCAGCTCACGCGAGACACCGAGCAGGTCGCGCCATGTCAGCGACCGGAGGCGCCCGCCGCCGCCCATCGGCGCCAGCAGATCGGAGAGCCGCTCCTTGAGATCGCGCTCCTGGAGGTCCCAGTCCGCCAGACCGTCGGCGCCGCCGCCCTGCAGCATATGTCCCAGTCCCCAGGCGAAACTGGCGATCGCCAGACTGTCCGGGACCATGACCCCCCATTCATCGAGGACGACCGACGCCGCGATGACATGGCCCCGCAGGCGACGGCCGGTCCGCTCCTCGTCGGTCTCGTCCCCGAAGACGGCGTCCAGACGGGCAAAGGCCTCCCGCGCCGGAATGGCGCCCAGGATCACGGAGTACCAGGGTCGCGGCCGGCGTTTCCCCTCCCCCTCCTCCGCCGCCAGGGCGCCCGGGCCGGGCGGCGCGGAACCGTCACCGCCCCCCGGGGACGGCTCCGGCAGGACGGGCCAGGGGGGTGTATCCTCCTCACGGGGCGGTTGCCACAGATCCGGTCCATCCTCAAGACCGGTTCCGCGATTGCGCTGCCGACCGCCCCGGTCCGCCGCCACCTTGTTCCAGCCACCATCCCTGGTGAGCTGCGGGGTCAGCACCTCGACCGCGGTCCATGCGCGGAGCACCCGCCCGACTGTTTCCGTTGTCACAGACATGGGCCATCTTCGCCGGACTTCCGCCACGGGGCAATCCCGCCTGTGGTCACACCGGCCCGCCTGTGCTCACTCCGGCCCGCCTGTGGTCACTCCGGAACTCCGCCGCTTTCGCACAATGGCTCCGGCATCCCCGCCGACGTCCGCGGCCGGCACGGCGAAGGCGGCGTCGATATCGGCGACGATGGCCGCGTCCAGAAGCCCGTCACGGGCCTGCGCCTCCAGGATGTCCATGGCGTGGCGATGGGACAGGGCTTTCCGGTATGGGCGTTCCTCGATCAGCGCCTGATAGACGTCGAGACAGGCCATCAGGCGCGCCTTGGCGTCGAGATCGTCCGCGGCCAGTCCCAGGGGATAACCGACGCCGGTCAGTCGTTCGTGATGATTGGCGGCCCAGTCCGTGATGTCCCCGAATCCCCGGACCTGCTCCAGACAGCGGCGGGTGTAGTAGGTATGTTCCTGCATCCGGCCGAACTCCGCGGCGGTCAGCGGCCCCGGCTTGTCGAGAATGGCATTGGGAATGGCGAGCTTGCCGACATCGTGAAGGCTGGCCGCGATCCGGAGTTTGGTCGCCGTTTCCGCATCGAAACCGTAGAACGCCGCCATCCGGGCGGCCTTTTCCTCCAGCCCGCTGGAATGGCGTTCGGTGAAATGCGACTTGCAATCAACGATACGGCTGAAGACCCGGCAGATGTCGAGCACGCGATCCCAGGGCAGATCCTGCCAGATGTCCGGGGTCTGTTCCGTGAGGGCCGTCTCGATGAAACCGTCCTGAAGATCGAGCCAGAAGGCCGGTTTGTCCGCGATTTCGAAGAACAGGTCGCAACTCCGCGGACAGAGCTGCCGGCCACGGGCGTCGGCCAGATGGCGCAGAATCCGGTCGCGGTTGGCGGGATCGGGGGAGCCGAAGGCGAACATCAGATCGACGGAGTCCGCCATGCCGACGAGCCGCGACAGGAACGGGATCTCCTCTCCGGTCAGACCGAAATACCCGCCGCCGTCATGCCGCTCATGGTGATGGCGGATGACGCCCGACACATCGGTCAGGAACGGGAAGGCCGTCGCATTGCGCTCCCCGATCTCGCAATGTCCGACGAATTTTTCCGCCTGCCGGATTTTGACGTCCCCCGCGACCGACGCGGGCATGGTCAGCATTTCCTCCGACAGTCCGTTGTCATGCAGAAGCGACAGCGCGACGACGTCGAACACCTGGGCATCGGGCAATCCCGCCTGCCGGGCCAGCCGCGCGGCGATATAGGCGACCCGGCGCCCGTGATTGGAGGTGACGCCGACCAGATCCATCTCGACGAAATCGAGCATGGTGGACAGGGCGCGGAGGAAGGAATTGAGATTGAAATGAACCAACTGACCCCTCGAAAGCCGGGACGTCCCGGAAAAATGAATGGCTCCATGGCGACGGCGACCTCCAGGCCTGCCGTCCGCAGCCGGTCATACCACGTTCCCGGTTGATATCCGATCATCGGCCGGTTTCGCTCACGCGCCATGGGCGCCTTATACCGCATCTTAATGATCGGGATGGATCGGGATGCGGTCTGGCGCGACCGCGGCGGGCGCCAAGGCGGACAGCAGTCCGCCGCCCGACGATTGAGGCTCCGGTGACCGGTCCCGATCAACAACGACATCGGGTATTATACCAACCGGCGCTGAGGATTGCTCATCGCCGGTTGGCTGGCCCATCCCGGGCCCGCGAGTTGATGCGAGCGAAGCCAGGGGTTTCGGAGAAACCCGCCTGAGGCTTGTGCTGATCCGTTCCGATCAGCACAAGCCGGTATTACTCCAATTTCGAAGACAGAGAGAATAGCAATTGGCGGGCGAGCCGAAAAAAAGTCACAGAATGGGACGGACTCGCCCTCCAGAAAGACCGCGTTGCGCCAATCTCCAGAGATCGGCACAACACAGCATCGGACCAGGCGTGATTGTTCGATGATTAGAACTTATGCCCGTACTCCAGACCAAAGAACCCGTATTTTGTGTCCAGAATGATGCCGGCGCTTGGCCCGGTACCTCTGTAATGCGCCGTCTCCGCCCAGTCATATTCGCCGCTGAGACTGATCTCGGAAACATCGGACAACTTGTAGGTCACCCCGATCGTACCGGCCTGTTGGAGAATTGCGGGCAGCAGAAACTGCTGCGAGACCTGTGCCGAGTTTGTGTTTCTCTTTGCGTATTGATAACCGCCCCGGATGACCCAGTCTTCGGTCAGATTATAAGCGGCTCCAAGCTTGATGGCGTTTTCATCCTTGTAGCCATAAACTGCGCCGAACCCGACCGACGACCAGTTGTACCGGTCCAGATCAATGGCGACAACGAGATCGGGGGTCACCTGATAGGAAATACCAAAATCGAATTGCTCAGGCAAATTCAGACGCCCCCCCGCTGCCGCCAGCAGGGTATATTTATATCCATGCATCCTGTTGAAATTTATTTCCGAAGCATAGCTGAATCCGAATTTTGTTTTGCTTGTGATATCCCAAAGAATGCCGGCGCGCGCCCCCTCTCCTACGGCCCATGCGTTACTACTGTTGGGCACATTGGGGATGTTTCCGATATTCAACTTCATAAGACTGAGGATGGGAGAGACGCCAATGGCGACATCGGGCCGGACTTTGTAGCTGATCGACGGCTGGACACCGACATAGACGAGGCCGATGGATGGCTTTTTTGTCCCATTGAGCATTGAGCCGCCGACGGCAGGAGGAAGATACGGCGTCACGAAGGGGAGCATGAATCCGGCCCCCCAGGTCGACAGACCGATCGTCCAATCCGGATCCACCTGGTAATTCACGCCGATCTCGGGAATGGGAACAACTGCGGTGGTCGAACTGAACGTATAGGGGAAGCCGGGAGTATTGTCCGGGGCGCCAAAAGCCGATCCCTGCATCTCCGCTTTTGAATGGACGACCAGGAATTGACTTCCGATATCGTAACGCGTTCCGACGTCCGCCATCCCCGCCGGATTCATTACGGCGACCATCGCGTCCTGGGGAAGCGCCACCTCGGCGCCCCCCATGCCCGCGGCTTTGACGCCATAGCCGGTCAGGAAAGTTCCGGTCTCGGATTTTGCCTCCCTGGGACTTATAAATAGACAACATGATACTATGGAACAAATAAATATTCCCTGCAACAGCAACGAATTCCATTTATATAAATTTTTATTAGATAGACAAACAGATAGTCTTGGTGTTTTTACGAAGATAATATTATCTGAAATCATAATCCCCCCCAGTTTTTCATCAGACATGGCATGTGTCGCCAAGACTAGGGAGTTCGACGGACCTGTTCCCCATCCAAAAGTCTGGGTACCTAAGCTAATAGATATAACATGGAATAATTATAAATTTTATTCAAAATACATGTTTTTTGCGTAAATATTTAATTCCATTTTGAGACATCAAGAACCCATCGATGGATTCCGGCCGGGAAAACTGACGCCGTGGCCGCTTCTTGCGCCGCGAGCATGCCACAGCCTCACCAAAACGATACGATGAGGGCGGGCAGATCGCCGCTTTCGCATGCCCATCAAAATTCTCGTTCCCCCATCGAAAGTAGGGCCATACCTCCCCCTCCCTCTGAGATGCTCCGACTGACGCGCCCGGGCAGGCTCTATTCTGTGGCAGCGAACATCGTGCGGACGGCCGGATTAAAACAAATCCATCCAGAGGGGAGGACGGCGACATGGAACGGAATACCACCACAATTAACAACACACTCAGGACGAATCCAAATAAAATTAGTATTTTTAGAAAAATATTCACGAAGAGAGGGATGATTATCACATTTGTCATCATGATATCCTGCTTTTTTATTTATGATTTTGTGATCATGTCGATCCTGGACGATTGGGGGGCGACACGGGAGGAAGTGGCAATGCCCCTGCCTGGCGACAGCCTGGTTCCCGGGAAACCGATCTGGAAAATGAATGTGGCAACGACGATCGACGCGCCACCGGAAAAGATCTTTCCCTATTTCATGCAGGTGGGCCAGGACCGTGCCGGCTTCTACAGTTTCGACTGGCTGGAACGTCTTCTGGGCTTCGGAATCTACAATACCTACACGATCAAGCCCGAATGGCAGGACCTGAAGGCCGGCGACTTCGTGACCTTCGTGCGGGCGGGCATGGGGATGCGCGTTCATGCGGTCACCCCCAATCGGAATATCACGATGATCACCAATGGGCTGGACCGGTCCCACTCAGTCCCCGAGGGAAAGTGGGAGATGTTCTGGTCGCCCCTTTTCTCCGTGGAAAAGGGCGAATATGTATCCTGGAACTGGGATTTCAATTTTTTCCCACTGCCCGATGGCAAGACGCGCGTCGTGGTGCGCTGTGTCTTCAGCGCCAAGGGAAACCCCATTTCCATTTTTCTCTTCAAACAGATGTTCGCTTTTCCGTCCGACGTGATGGACATAGAAATGTTGCGAAGAGTGAAACTTTTGGCAGAAGAAAAATATGATTTGAATTAACCGCAACATCAATTCAACAAATAATAAACGCAATCATAAACCAATAGTTAACAAGCCTGATCATATTTATATCTTCTAAACAAAATATGATAGGCTTGTTTATTGTTCGGCGAAATGGTTGCTATCGGGGATATCATGATTGGTTACAGACCAAGATCCAAAGGGATCGGACTGAATGACTGGGTCAAGGATAAGATCGGCGCTACGCCGCGAACATGGCCCCTGTTCACCTTTCTGTTTCGCGGCCTGCCACCCGCCGCGAAGTTGTTCAAATATCCGGTCATCGGCCCCTTGTTGAAATGGGCAATGATGTTCAGTCCTTACGAAAAGCGCTTTACGCAAGGAGTGACATTACCCCTGAACATCGAAATTCCCGATGCGACCAGCGTGGCCGTTCCGATTGACATGATCAAGGCGGCGATTCACAGGGCCGGCTACATTCTCGCCCTCAACCACTGCCTTTGCCGGGACTCGCACAACTGCCAGACCTACCCCCACGACCTGGCCTGCCTTTTCCTTGGGAAAGCCGCCCATGTCACCGAAAAACACGGTCTTGGACGGGTCGTTACGGCGGAGGAGGCCTGCGCCCAGGTCGATCGCGCGGCATCCCTGGGACTTGTCGGTCAGGCCCTGTGGGTCGAGGTCGAGCAATATGTCTGGGGCTTCGAAAATGAGTCCCTGGAGAACTTCCTGGAGATTTGCTTCTGCTGCCCCTGCTGTTGCACGGCCCTGAACATCACCCGCAACAGCACCCTGGACGTTCGTCGCCGTTTCAAATCCGCCGGCTGGTCCGCGCAGGTCTCGGACTCCTGCGTGATGTGCGGCAAATGCGCGCCCGTCTGCCCCCAGCATGCGATTTCCTACGATACGGGAAAGACCCACATTTCAGGAGAATGCTTCGGCTGCGGGCTGTGCGCGCGGGAATGTTCCGTGGATGCCATCAGCCTGACCCTGCGGGAGCCCCCGAAGGCGGCGATCGAGGACTATTTCACCGGGCTCAAAATCGACATCACCCGATAACCATACAACCGGCAGGGCCGCATTCAGCGGAAACCCGGACAAGAACAGGGAGTTCATGATGCACGCTCGAACGATTATTGTGGGCGGCGGAAGCGCCGCGATGTCCTGCGCCCTGCAATTGCAGGAGGGGAACCAGGAATTCCTGATGGTCACGGATATTCTTGGCGGCAGGATTTGCTATTCAGACGAAGAAAAGGTCAATTTTGGCGCTTATTTCGTTATGAAAAATTATAACTTCGCCAAAAAACTCGTTCAAAGACGAACCTGGATCAATCCTTTCAGTGTTACATTCCACAATAGCGACAATGAATGGTTCAACACGATCAGCCTTCACTCGATCAAACGACTGCCTCAATTATTGCTATTTTACCGCGCGCTCTACGAGTTCATCAAGCATTACCAGCCCTACAAAGAGCGCTGCCAGATCATGGATCAACGGAAGGCCATGGCGGCGGATCCCTATATCGAGGAAATGTTTCACAAGCCGGCATCGCAATTCATCCGCGAAAAACGGTTTTTCCAGGCCGCCAACGATTATATCTCGAAGTTTTCCTACGCCTGTACTGGTGTCGACATGGAAAACATCTCCGCTCTCGATATGATGAACTGCTGCATGGGACTGGGCGTCCCCATCCATCGCTTCAGCTTCGATCGCCGGGCAATGGAAACCCGCCTCAAAGGACGGATCCGTTATGGCACCGTGACCGACGTCCGTCGCGTTGACGACGGATTCGTCTTGAAGACGAAAGAGGGTGCCGAATACTCCGCGGACAATCTGGTGCTCGCCACCCCGGCGACCGTGACGCGGCAGTTGTTGAATCTGGACATTCCGCTCAGGAACACCTGCAAGCTGTACGTCTATCACGTCAATGCCGTTCTGAAGAAAAAATTTCTATCAAAAGAAATGAACGTATTTCCATTCGAATCGGAAATAATATTTACAGCAAAAATGGACGACAGCAGCTATCTTATCTATACAAGGGTAGAGGATGAAAAATTATTGGGACGCGTCTGCTCGTCCTATCAAATCATCGGCAGGAAGGCCTGGGACAAGGCCATGTATGTCTATGGCGATGCCTATGTCGAACAGGATCTCGGCCAGGGCCTTTATGTCGCCGGCGATCACAATGGCCTTGGCCTTGAGCCAACCGCGATATCGGGAGTCTTCGCGGCGAATCAGATCATAAAGCGATACCGGAATTGGTAGGATCTGATCCGACCGCTCTGTTTTCAGGAGAATGAGCCGATGTCAGAGGGGAGGCCAGCGGACAGCGAACGGTTCGGTCCGCGCCCGTTTGCCAGTCCCCCGTTCGAAACCGCCCTGTCCGGGGCACTGAACAGGCGGGACGGCGACTGCCGGGTCACTCTTTTCGACGCCCCGCCAGGGTTCGGAAAAACCCACACCCTCTACGCGCTCCATCTCCATGCCAGACGGCGGGGCGGCTCCACGATCTGGATCGCGCTCGACGACCGTGACCGGGATGTGGCGCGCGTTGCTGGTCTGGTGCGGGAGGCCTGCCACCAGGGCCTTGCCGGGCCGGACGCGGCCGGGGATCGGAAGGGGGGCCGCCAGCGCACAACCGGACGCTCAATCGCCACGCTGGCGGCGGCTTATGGTGACGGCCTCGATCTGTTCATCGACAACCTGGACCTGTGTTGCGACAAAAACCTGGCCGGCTTTCTCGATCAGATGATCTCCTTCTGGCCGGCCCATCTCCGGCTTTGGCTGGCGACGTCCCGCCATCTGGATCTGGACTACGCCCGCCATGGCTCGGAAGGCGTGCTTCGCCATCTGCGCATGGATCAGCTCGCCTTCACCCGCGACGATACCGACCGCTTCCTGGCGCAGCGGGGCGGGCCCCGCCTGACATCGTCCGATATCGACGGGATTTACGGACGCACCCGCGGCTGGCCACTGGCGGTTTCCCTGGTCGCCGCCACCTGCGCGAAACAGACGGCGCCGATCTCCTGGACTGCCGTGTTCTCCCGGTTGGATGCCGATATTTCGTCGTTCCTGCGATCGCAAATGCTGTCGCACCTCGACAAGGACGTCCTGCAATTTCTTTACAGGACGGCCCATCTTCCGGAAATCAATTATGACCTGTGCCGGTATGCGACCCGGTCCGCGTGGGCGAACACCTATATCAACGATCTTCTTGAAAAAAACTGTTACCTGTCCGCCCGGGAGGACGATACAAACCGACTAACGTTTCACCCCCTGGCTTTAAAAGCGTTCGTCGAGGAATCGCGGAAGAACATCGACCCGCCCCTTCTCCGCGACGTTCTGGGCCGGGGGGCGGACTGGTTCCGTCGCCACGAACGGTGGCGCGACGCGATCGAATGCGCGCTTCTGGCCGAAATGGGAGACACCGTCGCCGCCTTCCTTCACGAAATCGCTCCTGTCTGGGTCGGTCAGAGCGGCGGATTGGCCTCCTATATCGACTGGGTGGGACGGGCGAAAAAGATCGGCGCCGTCCTGACACTCGATTCGGAATACTGGTATCTGTGGGCGTTGCTTTTTTCCCGGCAAACACAGATTGCGTATGAACAGTCGAAATTGCTGTGGACCCGCTCCCTGGCCGAGGGACCGGCGGACCGGTCCGGGGCGCAGAGCGAGGCCTTCCGCAGGCGGTTCGAGGAACTCCGCATCCTGATCGCCTTTTTTCAGGACCAGACCGAGCAGGCGGACCACGAGGCGCGGATCTGGCTGGGCGATCAGATCGCCCGGGATCATATCAGTGTCGCCACCGTGGCTTGCTGCGTCGCCATCAATGCCAGCATCAATTTCGACTTTTCCACCGCCCGAAACGCGATTTCCACGGCCAGGAACGGAATTGTTCTGGGAAACAGCGAATATGGCGCCGCCTGGGTGGCGGTCCTGTCGGCACAGATCGATTTTTTCGAGGGCGATTACCGCCAGTGCCGGGACGTGTTGCGCCAGGCCCTGGCGCGGGCCGTCGATGGTCTGGGAGCCGATGCCGCGATCGTCCAGACGTTACGGTTGCTCCTGGGATGCTGCCTGTGGGAAACGGGAGAGCCGGACGGAGCGAGAGAGCAGTTGATTCCGGCGCTTTCCACGGTGGCGGAGCATGGCGTGAGTGAAATCACCTTTTGCGCCCTCGCCGCGGCGATCGGCATGTGGGATGGCGGCGACGCCCCTGACATCGTCTCTCCGGACCGCCTGGAACAGCTTGTCCGGCATTACCCCTCTCCCATGGACATTGTTTTCCGATGCCTGCTGGCCCGGCGTCTCCTGCGGCTGGGCAGAACGGAGGACGCCCTGCGCCACGCCAGAAGAACAGGGCTTGACCTCGACTCCGACGACAACCGGGAGATCGCCACCCACCCGGTCTTTGTGCGGGAACTGATCGCCCTTACCAAACTGGATTATTTTCTGAGCGCCGGCGCGACCAGGAAAGCCCTTGACCTGGCGGAAGGCCTTTTGGCAACCGCAACGTCTCAGGGCCGCCGCGCAACCGCCGTCGGGCTCGAAATCGATATTGCCGATATCGCCTTCCGCCAGGACAACCCCCGTCAGGCGTTATGCCACATGCGCCGGGCGATCCATCTCGCGACCCGGGGGGATATCCGCCGTCCGTTCCTGCTGAGGATCGGAGCGATCCGCTCCATCGTGGCGTCCTGCCCCGAGAAGAAATGGGGATTTGCCAATTGGAAAGAACATGAGCTGTTCCGTCAGATTTGCGCTTCGATCCGGACCGAAGACAATCCGCAATCCGTTGTGCTCGAGAAGGATCCGGGAGGCCCGACGCTGTCCGAAACGCTGACCCCCCGGGAGCTGGCGCTGCTGCGTCTGGTCGATGCCGGTTTTTCCAATCAACAAATCGCCGAATCCCTCGACATTACGACGACAACAGTGAAATGGCATCTTTCGAATATTTTCTCGAAACTTGGTGTTGATAACCGCACACGTGCCGCTGTTATTTTCAGATCCATGCATTTTATATAAATCAAGGCCGTATGAGGGACACCGATCGGTTTTGATCAGCGCAGGGCGGACTCCATCCTCCTCGGCGCGGCCGGGTATGCCGACCCGTCAGGACTGGGACGGGATGGGATGCGCCGCGCCCGCCCCCCAAGGATCACCCCGCGCAAAAACGAAACCGGGGCGTCCCCGACTTTCGGAGGGGGCGAGCACCGACGTTTCCAGACTAGCGTCTCACCGCTTTTTGCCCGGCGGCGGAAAAGACAGGACGGGGCACGCGGTGGTGAGTGGACGGGCGGGAATCAGGCGGGGCGGGATGGTTGGGCAGACTCCCATCCGGCATCCTGTCGCGAGCGTGCTGCCCGCCGTCTGCCTCGGCCTGTTCAGCCTGATTTGGATATTTCAATCCGCCCTGGGGCCCCGGCCGGACGAGCCTGTCGCGGCTATTTTTCCACCCTGGACATCCCCGGAAGCCGCCGTTCTGGCGATGGCGTCGGCCGATGCCGGCGCCATCCTGGGCTTTGGCCGATGGCCGAACGTCATCATCGCGCAATCGCCGGATCCCGGCTTCGCCAGCCGGCTTCGCCGGTCCGGGGCGCTGATCGTGACGCGGGCGCCAAGGCTCACCGGCTGCATGCAGTAGGAGGCATCAATCGATATCGTTCAAATCCGGTGCGCCACCGAGCGCCTCCTTCTCTGCTTCTTGTGGCTCCACCTGCCGTTGATCGTCATGATCGGTTACGAAATCGGAGCGGACTGGACCCTGCCGGCCATCGGGTCGGCGGTTCTTGCCGGGACGGCCACGATCAACTGGTGGATCGCCGCGGAAACGCAGAGTTCCCGCTATACGATCTCCGCCGCCCTGATCGGACTCGTGCTGATTCTGATTTACGAATTCGCCGGTCATCCCTGGCAGATCGATATGCATATGTATTTCTTCGCCGCCCTGGCGATCGTGACCGCCTTTTGCGACTGGCGCGTCCTGGTGCTGGCCGCCGCCATCGGCGCTCTGCACCACGGCCTGCTGACGTTCGCGCTTCCCGCCGCGGTCTTTCCGGCCGGCCCCAGCCTCGGACGCCTGCTGATCCATTCGGCGATCGCGCTGGTCGAAACAGGCGTGCTGATCTGGGTCGCCCGGCGGCTTACTGCGGCGTTCGCCGGCGCCCGGGATGCCGTTGACGCGGCGAACGCCGCGCAGCAGCAGATGAGACAGGCCACCGCGGACCGCGACCGGATGGCGCATGAAAGTGCGCGGAGCCGGAAGGCGGACATGATGGCCCTCGCGCAGACCTTCGAGAACCGTGTCAGCGCCAGCATGCAATTTTTCACCACCGCTGCCGGCGACATGAATGGCGCGGCCAGGATCATGTCGGATGTGGCGGACAAGACCTCAAGCCAGGTCAGGGCGGTGGCCGATGCCGCCCGGCAGGCGTCGACCAATGTCGGGGCGGTGGCCGCCGCCGCCGAAGACTTGTCGGTCTCCATCAGCGAAATCAGCCGGCAGGTCGCGCAGGCGTCCCGGACGTCCCGGTCCGCCGAGGACAGGGCGGCCGAGACAAGCCGGGTGGCCTGCGGCCTCGCGGATGCCGTCGAACGGATCGGACAAGTGGTCAGCCTGATCAACGTCATCGCCTCGCAAACGAATCTGCTGGCTTTGAATGCCACGATCGAAGCGGCGCGGGCCGGCGAGGCGGGACGGGGGTTTGCCGTCGTCGCCGGAGAGGTCAAGGGGCTGGCGGAACAGACCGCGAAGGCCACCGGGGAAATCGCCGGTCAGATCGAGTCGGTGCAGGCCGCCACCGCCGAGGTGGTCCGCGCGATCGACGACATCTGCAAGACCATCGTCGATATCAGTGCGGCCAGCGCCGCGATCGCGTCGGCGGTCGAACAACAGCAGGCCGCCGCCCGCGAGATTGCCCGGAATGTCGAACAGGCATCCGCCGGAACGGACTCCGTGGCCGGTCATGTCGCCGACGTCGATGACGGGGCCGCACAAACCGGCAGCGCGGCGAAACATGTGCTGGAGGCCGCCGTATCCCTTGGCAGACAGGTGGCGGCGCTACAATCCCAAGTGGAGGTTTTCCTGTCCGGCATCCGCTCGGAGAATGCCCGGGCGTGACGCGGAGAGATCGCGTCCGACCGGTGCGGCCGGCCTTCGCCCGCGGCCTCTTCGCCGTGGGCCGCCCCGCCCCTCCCCACCCCTGTCATTCCGACCCGTAAGGATCGGAGCTGATCAGCGACCCTCCATCGCCTTGCGGCCCTTTCACCCGGGGCCGCCGGCCGCGAAATAATGCGCCGGTGAATCTCCGAAGGCGCGGCGGAACATCGCGATGAAGGTGCTGGGCGTCGCATAGCCCAGCGCGTCCGACACCACCGCCACCGGGTCGCCCCGGGCCAGCATCTCAAGCGCATGGGTCAGCTTCGCCTGCTGGCGCCATTGGGTGAAGCTCAACCCCGTTTCCGACAGCATCAGGCGACGCAGGGTCCGGGGCGACAGGGCGCCCCACGCCGCCCACTCCTCCGCCGTCCGCTCGTCCCCGGGATCGTCCAGGATGGCCCGGGCGATACGCAAAAGCCGGGGATCGGTCGGCATCGGCAGATGCAGGGGTTCGCGCGGGGCCCGCCGGATTTCGTCGAGCAGGACCATGACGACGCGTTCCTGTTCGGGGTCGAGATGGTCCTGCGCCGACCAGGAGACCGCGCGGCGAACCAGCGCCCGCATCAACTCCCCGATTCCCATGACGCAGGGCCCGGACGGAAGGTCGCGGCTCGCCAGGGGCGTGGTCATGACGCTCCACCCGCTCATGGCGCCACTGACGCTGATCTTGTGTGGAATGCCGGGCGGCATCCATCCGGCGCGGTGCGGCGGCATCAGCCACGACCCCTGCGACGTCCGGACATGGATCAGGCCGCTGTCCACGCAGAACACCAGCCCGCGCCGATGACTGTGCCAGTCATAGTCGAGCGTGCCCAACCGGTAGGCGCTGGAGGGATCGCTGTCTCCCCGGAGCGCGATCAGCGGCGGGCCATCGAGACGATCGGACGGATCGATCTCGTCTTCGGAACTCTCCATTGCGGCCACTTCTCGTTATATTTTGTCCAAATAGCGTTATCGCACATATGGCGAACCTGTTCACACTGCCGCAACGAGATTTTCGAGAATCCCGATACGGAGTTGACCATGTGGGGCCCCGCCCGCCGAACCGCCATTTCCCGTCTTCGCCGCTCGGCCGGGGCGCTTGCCATCGGGACGGTCATCCTGTCGCTGGCGGGATGCGTCCGTCCCGACGGTCTCGAACACGCGGGACGGATGATCGGGGCGGACAGCCTCGCCGCCGGCGACAGCCTTCCGCGCGAGAAGGGCAATCGCGTCCCCTGGCCGGTCGCCGACTGGTGGCGGGGACTGGGCGCCCCGCAGCTCGCCCGCCTGATTGATGAGGGGCTGGAGGGGACGCCCGATCTGGCGGCCGCCGACGCCCGGGCGGCGCAGGCCGGGGCCGCCGTCCCGTCGGCCGACGCTTCGCGCGGCCCGGCGCTGGACGGCACCGGGCGCGTCGCCGCCTATCGCCGCAGTCGCGCGGGCGACGGCCCATGGTCCAACGGCAACGACACGGCCGTCACCAGGGAAGCCGGCCTTGAGCTGAGCTGGACCCTCGCCCTTTGGGGCGCCGGGCGATCGGCCTGGGAGGCGGCGGGCGGCAGGGCGCGGGCCGCCGAGATCGACGGCCGCGCCGCACGGATCGAGCTTTCCGTCGCCATCGCCCGCGCCTATGCCCGGCTGGGCTACGCCTGTGCGCGGCACGACGTCGCCAGGGCGGACCTTGTCCGGGCGAGGGCCGTGCTCGACCTCACCCGTCAAAAAGCGCAAAGCGGAATCGAGGACCAGCGTCAGGTCCGCCGGGCCGAAGGCGATGTGGCGGACGCGGAACGGCAGGCCGAGACGATGGATCAGACGATCCGGTCCACGCGCATCGCTCTGGCGGTTCTTCTCGGCAAGGGGCCGGATCGCGGCAGGGACATCGAGCGTCCGCGGATCCTGTCTCCCCGTTCCGTCGCGGTGCCGGCGGATCTGCCGGGCGGGCTGCTCGGACACCGGGCGGATCTCGTCGCCGCGCGCTGGCGGGTCGAAGCGGCCGGCCGGGACATCGCCGCCGCCCGGACCGCCTTCCTGCCGAATGTCTCGATATCCGGGCTGGCCGGCTTGTCGTCCCTCGACGCGGCCAGCCCCGTCGCCCTGTCGGCGCTCACCGGCCGCTTCGGCCCGGCGGTCAGCCTGCCGTTGTTCGACGGCGGACGCCGCAGGGCCGGTCTGTCCGACCGGGATGCGGCCTATGACCTGGCTGTCGCGCATTACAACAAGACGCTGGTTGCCGCCGTGAACGCGGTCGCCGAGCGACTGTCGGGTCTGCGCTCGATGGAGACGCAGGCGGAGGCCCAGCGGCGTGCCGTCGATGCCGCAACCGCCGACTCGGCCCTCTCCCTGGCCCGGTACCGCGAGGGGATCGGCAGCGATCTCGAGGCCTTGTCGGTCCGTCGGCACCTGCTGGGCGCGGAGGACCGCATGGCGGCGCTCGACGCCGGAAGGGTCGATCTTTCCTTGCAGCTCATCGAAGCCCTGGGCGGCGGCTACCAGCCCGATCCGCAGGATCGCCCTGCCGCCGCAGAGGCCACCCCCCAGCCATGAAAGCCCTCCCGATGACAGAAAACCCATCCAAAGCCGTTTCTCCGTCCGTTGCGGCGGATCCCCCCCGCTCATCGGCATCCGACAACCGGCTCCGAACCGGACTCCTCCGCGCCATCACCGGGGTGGCGATCCTCGGCGGGATCGCGTGGGGAGCCTCCTATTGGACCGATGGACGATGGCATGTCACCACCGACGACGCCTATGTGGCGGGCGACCTGATTCCGGTGACCCCGCAGATCCAGGGAACAATCGTTTCGATTGCCGCCGACGACGGAGATCTCGTCCAGGCCGGACAAACGCTGGTCGGCCTCGATCCGACCGACGGCGATATCGCCGTCGAGGCGGCGGAAGCCAATCTGGCCACCACGGTCCGCAAGGTTCGCGGTCTTTACAGCAACGCGAACGGCGCCCGGGACGCGCTTGACGGCGCCCGGGCGGAGGTGACGGCGCGCGCCGCCGCCATGGAGAGGGCCCGGGCGGATTATGACCGGCGTCGCAATCTCGCCCGGTCGGGCGCCGTCTCGTCCGAGGATCTGGCCCATGCGGGAGACGCCCTGACCGCCGCCCGATCGGCCCTGACATCGGCCGGAAGCACGCTCGCGACGCTGCGCCGGCAGTTTCAGGCGACCAACGCCTTGGTCGATGCAACCGTTCCGGCGTCGCATCCGGATGTCAAGGCGGCGGCGGCCCGGTTGCGGACGGCGCTGCTGGACCAGGCGCGAACCGCCGTGCGGTCTCCGGTCACGGGCTATGTCGCCAAACGGACAGCCCAGATCGGCCAGCGACGGCAACCCGGCGACCCATTGATGGCGGTGGTGCCGCTCCGTCAGGCCTGGATCGACGCGAATTTCAGTGAAACCCAACTCGTGGATCTGCGGATCGGTCAGCCGGTCGAGATCCGTTCCGATCTTTACGGCGGGATCGTCCGCTATTCCGGTAAAGTCCAGAGTATCGGCGTCGGCACGGGCAGCGCCTTCGCCCTGCTTCCGGCCCAGAACGCCACCGGCAACTGGATCAAGATCGTTCAGCGCATTCCGGTCCGGATCGTCTTCACCGACCCGCAACAAATTCTCGATCATCCGGTCCGGATCGGCATGTCGATGCGGGTCGATGTCGATGTCCATGCCCGGGGCGGCGCGATGCTGCCGGCCGCGCCCCCGGCCCGGCCATTGGCCGTCAGCGCCCTGTACCGGCAGCAACTCGCCGCCGGCGACGCACGGATCGCCGCGATCATCCAGGCGAACGGTGACATGTCCGTCGCGCCTCCGGTGGTGCCATGAGCCGTTCGGCCACGCAGCCGGGCGCCGGTCCGTTCCGCCCGCCGAGCGTCCCTTTCGCCACCATCGGGCTGGCGCTGGCGGTCTTCATGCAGGTGCTGGACGGCACGATCGCCAACGTCGCCCTGCCGACCATCGCCGGCAATCTGGGCGTCAGCCCCAATCAGGGCACCTGGGTGATCACCACCTTTTCTGTCGCGAACGCGATCGCCCTGCCGCTGACCGGTTTCCTGGTCCGCCGTTTCGGTCAGGTCCCGCTGTTCCTGGCGGCGACCCTGGCCTTCACGCTGGCGTCGCTTCTCTGCGGGACCGCGCAAAGCCTCGAAATGCTGGTGCTTTTCCGGGCTTTGCAGGGAGCCGTCGCCGGGCCGATGATCCCGACGACGCAGGCGCTGATGCTGTCGATCTATCCCCCGGACCAGCGGGGACTGGCGCTGTCCCTGATTGCCATGGTGACGGTCGTCGCACCGATCGCCGGCCCTCTGCTGGGCGGCTGGATCACCGAAAGCTATTCCTGGCGATGGGCCTTCTTCATCAATATCCCGGTGGGGCTGTTCGCCTGTCTGACGACCGCCCGCCAGATGCGGGGACGGCCGGAAATGACGGAACCGGCCCGGGTCGATGTCTGGGGTCTGGTCGCGCTGGTCGTCGGCGTCGGCGCGCTGCAACTGGTGCTCGACAAAGGCAATGACGAGGACTGGTTCCACTCCACCGCGATCATCGGGGCGACGATCGCGGCGGTGCTCGGGATCGCAGTCTTTCTGGTGCTGGAACTGACCGAACGCCATCCGATCGTCGATCTGCGCCTTTTCCGGCATCGGAATTTCGCCATCGGCGGTCTCACGCTGATGCTGGCCTACTCCGCCTTTTTCGCCGTCAATGTCATCGTTCCCCTGTGGCTCCAGAGAACGCTGGGCTATACAGCCCTCTGGGCGGGCCTCGCGGTCGCCCCGATGGGCCTCGTTCCGATCGCCCTGACGTCCGTCATGGGACGCCATGCCCGGCGTTTCAACATGCGCCTGCTCGTCAGCGTCGCCTTCGCGATCCTCGGGACGGCCTCGGTCCTGCGCTCCGGATTCGTGGTTCAGACCGGCTTCCCGCATATCGCGTGGATCCAGTTGCTGCAAGGGCTGGGGCTGGCGCTGTTCACCATGCCGATCAATTCCATCCTGCTGTCCGATCTGGGGCCCGATGAGATCGCCGCCGGATCCGGTCTCGCCACCTTCCTGAGAACGATGGGGGCCAGCTTCGCGGTGTCGGTGACGACCCTGCTGTGGGACCGCCGGACGGTGTTCCACCACGCGATCCTGGCGGACCAGATCAGCCTCCATGATCCCGCCACCCGTCAGGCATTGGCGGGCATCGCGCCCGGCCAGCCTCTTCTGGCGGACGCCCTGCTCAACGAAACGATCGGGCGTCAGGCGGAACAGATCGCCTTCAACGAGGTCTCGTTCGCCCTGGGCTGCGTGTTCCTGGCGGCGATCGCCCTGGTCTGGCTGACGAAGCCTGCGTCCGGCGCCGGCCCGCGCCGATAGAGAAGACGACGATGACGGCGGATGCAGGCCGGACAAGGCGTTTCCGGGACGATCCTGGCCACATCCCGCTATTCTTTGGCCGGACGCCGTTATCGCCCCGGCCGGCGTCGCCGGCATCATGGAGGAGCGGGGCGTGACGGCCCCGCCTCCCTCTCCTCATATCGAAAGGACGGCCGCCGATGACCCTGCCGGAGACGATTTTCGAGGTCCACGACATATCCGGATTTCCCGTCGTGCGAACGCGTCCGGACGCCGCGCGCCCGGGCTATGCGGCGCAATGGGAAATCGAGATGGACGCCCTTGTCGCCCGGGGGGTCCCGTTCGTCATTGTCTTCGACGGACCACGGCCGGAGGAGACGCATGAGGACCGCAAGCGGCGCGGCCTGTGGCTGAAACACAACCGGCAACGCCTCGGCGCCCTGTGCCGGGCGCTCATCAGCGTCGAGCCGGACCCCATGCAACGGACGGCCCTGGACGCCCGGTCGGCCATGGCCGAAAAGGCCTTTGGCATCCCGTCACGGGTGGTCGCCTCCGCCACCGAGGCCGGAGACGCGGCGCGGGCCGCCCTGTCCGTGCCCTGAGACGGAGCGGGACGTGGCGGGGCGGGGCGGGGCGGGGCGCCGACGCTTATCCGCCAGCCGTCCCGCCGTCCATGCCCCGGGTTCCCAACCCGGACTTCGCATCGACCGGGCCCCGCGTGGGGAGCGACATCCGCAAAAAGGCCAGCACGGTCTTCACCTTCGACGTTTCGATCCACGCCCCCGCGTGGGGAGCGACTTTCGTCCGCCAATGCGGCGGCGCGGCTCTTGCAGTTTCGATCCACGCCCCCGCGTGGGGAGCGACCACATCATCAGGCTGGCCGTCATCTCGAACATGTTTCGATCCACGCCCCCGCGTGGGGAGCGACCGTGCGGAAGGCCCACACTTGACCAGAGCCAAAGGTTTCGATCCACGCCCCCGCGTGGGGAGCGACGCGCGCGACTGCCCGCGGGCGGCATCTCCCGCCTGTTTCGATCCACGCCCCCGCGTGGGGAGCGACCAACAGCTATGTATCGTCCAATCTCAGCGCCACCGTTTCGATCCACGCCCCCGCGTGGGGAGCGACAGCTGTCGTGCCCTTTGAGTGGATGCGGGACGCGGTTTCGATCCACGCCCCCGCGTGGGGAGCGACGCAGGGACCACGATCATTCGCTTTGGGATGGGCGGTTTCGATCCACGCCCCCGCGTGGGGAGCGACAGAGACTGGACATCCGGCGTCATGCCCTGTTCGCGTTTCGATCCACGCCCCCGCGTGGGGAGCGACGTATTCGGCCTGGACGTCGAAGACGCCGTCGGCGTTTCGATCCACGCCCCCGCGTGGGGAGCGACTGCCTGCAACGTGGCGCACAGCCAGCACATGGTGGTTTCGATCCACGCCCCCGCGTGGGGAGCGACAACCATGTTCAAATCAAATACAATTGAAATGGTGTTTCGATCCACGCCCCCGCGTGGGGAGCGACGGACAGGGCAGTCGCCTGAGCATTCGCAGCCGTGTTTCGATCCACGCCCCCGCGTGGGGAGCGACGAGACCTTCATGGTCTTCGCGGAGATCTTTGCAGTTTCGATCCACGCCCCCGCGTGGGGAGCGACATGGGCAGCGGCACCACCGGTGTAGCGTGTGCACGTTTCGATCCACGCCCCCGCGTGGGGAGCGACTGCTCACCATCGCGTCGGTCAGGGTATTTCCAGAAGTTTCGATCCACGCCCCCGCGTGGGGAGCGACTAATGGCCGTTTATTACTTTCCATTACTTAAAGTGTTTCGATCCACGCCCCCGCGTGGGGAGCGACCTGCGCGAGACATAAATTAAGATCCTTAAATATGGTTTCGATCCACGCCCCCGCGTGGGGAGCGACTCTGCGGTTTCTCTAAAATCGCGAAAATTTTTAAGTTTCGATCCACGCCCCCGCGTGGGGAGCGACGCCCTCGATATAAACTTTCGAGCCCTTTTTAAGGTTTCGATCCACGCCCCCGCGTGGGGAGCGACCTCTTCAAGTGCTGACGGCCAGGGCAAAGGCGGTGTTTCGATCCACGCCCCCGCGTGGGGAGCGACGTCACGGCCAGACGCCACACCAATGGCCGTTCGTCGTTTCGATCCACGCCCCCGCGTGGGGAGCGACCTTCAGCAATGGCCGCAGCTCTCTCTGTGTGAGCGTTTCGATCCACGCCCCCGCGTGGGGAGCGACTATCACACCGGCCCGAAAGGGTCACCCGAAGCAATGTTTCGATCCACGCCCCCGCGTGGGGAGCGACGAGCATGACAACCATCGATGCCAATCTTATCGAGTTTCGATCCACGCCCCCGCGTGGGGAGCGACGCCCTACCCGATAACATGCTAATATAATTCGCAAAAGTCGCCAGATTGGGCGAGCGGGAGAGATGGCCGGTCCGGTCTTCCGGCCGCACCCGGACAAAAATCCGTTTTTATTCACGATATCAAAGAGTTACGGCAGGTGCGAACCGATCAGGGATTTTTGACACGCTTGAGGTTCGCGAAACCATCGGCAGGCCGTCTCGCATCCCCTAAATCAGGAGCACACCGTTCAGGTCGTCTGCCGGCTTGGCTCCGACATGGTCAATTTTGCGCCGCCAGTTCGCCCCCAGGTAATAATAACGAAGGCTGTCCAGCGCCGGATCGATGATCGCCTCCAGCCGGGCTTTCAGGGTCACCCATTGGGCCGGCTCAAGTTCGATTTCGAACACCGAGTTCTGAACCCGCTGGCCGTAATCCTGGCAGGCCCTGGCGACCTTGCGCAACCGTCGGGCGCCGCCCGGTTCAACGGTATTCACGTCATAGGTCACCAGCACCATCATCGCCCGCTTCCTATTTCCAGAACCAGGGGGGATAGGCGTCCAGGTCGCCCCGCAGATGGCGGGCCAGCAACTGGGCCTGAACATAAGGAACCAGACCCAACGGAAGACTTTCCTCCAGAAACGGGTGCTGGCGTTCCTCCTTCTTGCGCTCCTGCCACGCGGTCAGGACGGTCTTGCGGGCGTCGTCGCTCATGATCACGGCCCCGCCGTCCCGCGCCTCGAAGTCCTTGGCGCTCAACTGGCGGCGGTTGACCAGCGACAGGGCCAAACGGTCCACCAGAACGGGGCGCAATTCCTCCATCAGGTCGAGAGCCAGACTGGGACGGCCCGGCCGGTCGCGGTGCAGAAAGCCCACGGCGGGATCAAGCCCGACCGTCTCGGCGGCGGCGCGGCAGTCATGAGTGAGGAGGGTATAGAGAAACGACAGCAGCGCGTTGACGGGATCAAGTGGCGGCCGGCGCGAACGGCCGTGAAAGACGAACCCGGCGTCGTCCGAACGGATCAGATGGTTGAAGACCCCGAAATACAGGGCGGCTGCCTCTCCTTCCGCACCGCGCAAGCTGTCAACATCGTCGGTCGACACCGCCACATTGCGCAGGATTTGCGCCATGCGTCCGATGGCGTTATCCAGTGCCGCGATCTGGCCGGAAGTGTAGTCCCCCCGATAGTCTCGCAGTGCCCGCATCAGGACGGAGCGCTGGTTGGAAACCTTCCCGATGACAAGGCTCTTGACGATCTCCCCGGGCCGCTCGGACATCCTGTATTGGGCGCGGCGCAAGAGGACATTGCCGCTGACCGGGCCTTCGACCCGGGCCTGGAAGCGCCCGGCGCGATCCAGCAGGACGATGCTGATCCCGTGAGAGGCACAAGCCTGCATCAAGGCCGGAGAAACGTAGATCCCGCCAAACACCACCACCGAGGCCAGCATATGAAAAGGCACCCGGCCTTTTTCCGCGCCATCGACCTCGGCGACCAGATTTTCACCGTCCTTGCGCAGGCCGGCGCCTTCGGTGGTGACATAAATCGTGTTGAGCAGCTTTTTCATGCCCCGGCCCCGTCATCGGACAACAAGGTGTTCAGCATCTGATCGCGCCATTGGCGCGCCGGCCTCGCGACGGCCTTGGGGCGACACAGGTCAACCAGGGAGCAAGCCCGGCAGCGATCCGTGTGAGACACCGGCGGCGGTGTTTCCCGGCTGGCGAACAACCTGCGCAGGTCGGCAATGGTGTCCCGGGTCAGGACGCGCAGGGCCTCATCGAAAGAAACCACGACGCGACGTTTGGTTTCGGCGTAATAGAGCGCCCCTTCGGGCACCGGCCGTCCGGTCATCTCCTCCAGGCAAAGGGCCTGGGCGCAAAGCTGGACCTCGTCGGCGCGGTGCAGCTTGGCCTTGCCGCGCTTGTATTCGACCGGATAGGCCGTCTGCGTTTCATCCCCGCCCTTGTGGAACTCGACCAGATCGGCGGTTCCGGCAATACCCAGGCTTCGGGCGGACAGGGGCAACGCCATCACCCGCCGGACGCCACGCGCCTTGCGTTCGCCCATTTTATCGGCGGATATGTGCAGCACATGTCCCTCGGCGGTGAAGCGGTTTTCCTCCCATAGCCGCTCCAGATGAATGAGCGCCGCCTGACGCAGGCAATAGACCGCGTGTTGCAGAGCCGACAACGGGATGGGGTCGCCATCCCGGTCCCCATCCCGATCGTCGTCATGGAGCGGCGGGCCATCGCCGGACATGGTCCTAGATCCGTTCGACGATTTCCACGCCGGCGGGCAGGTTCTCCCGGTCGATCCTCACCTGATAGTCGGCGAAGCCGCGCGCCGGGGGGCGGTTATCGATGGCGGGATCGTTGAGGGTTCGGAACTCGCCGTCGATGTTCCTGCCGACCGTGACGCGGTCGAACAGGGCATGCGCCGGGGCGTTTCCCAGGGCCGTTTCATGCTTGAAGACGATCAGCTTGCGCACCGCCATCTCGCCGCGCGCCGCCGAACGGTCATGCTCGAACATGTTCCCGATGGCGTCCCACAACAGGTCGAGATCGGCCTCGGAAAAGCCGGTGCGTTCGGACAGCTTTGCCGAAACGAACCCATGGGCGCGATAGAGACCATAGGGAACGATATGCTTGCGGCCCATGGTCCGGTTTTCGGTGCGCCCGTTGGCATCGCCGCCGTCCTGTTGCGCCGCCTTTTCCTTCTCGCTGGTGGCGGCCATGCGGGTGATGGAGATTTCCAGCGGCACGATGGGTTCGACGGATTGTGCGAAGGAGAACTGCACGGGACCACGCACCTGACCGCAATTGATCCCGGTGCTCATCACCGCGCCGAAGGTCCGCACGTCGAAGAAATTCTCGCACATGAAGGCGCGCAGTTTCTGGGCCTCCGCATCGCTTTGGGGATTGAGCGCCTTGTCCTTCGCGACCTTCGCGTCGTCAGGGCGCAGGGCGGCATAGGCCTTGCGGTGCTGGTCATTGAGGATGGCCCCTTCCCGCACATAGATATGGAAACCGCTGTCCTCGCCTTTGGCCAGTTCCACATAATTGCGGACTTTCCGTTTCAGACTGACATCGGAAACAAGACCATGATTGGTCTCGGGATCGAGGCGCGGCATGTTGCCGGCATCGGGATCGCCGTTGGGATTGCCGTTGGCGACGTCGAACAGCACCACAAAATCGTGGCGTTGAGTGAGATGGCTCATTGGACTGCTTCCTCCTGGACGGCGGGATCGTGATCCTTGGCGCGGAACAATTCGTTGCGCTGGTGGTAATAGCCGAGGCCGAACATGGCCTGCTGCTCGGCGGAAAGGGACGCGGGGAAGGGATCGTCGGCGGGCGACATCAAATCCATGACGGCCCCGATCTGCCGTTCGAACGTCACCCTCAGTCCGGGCTTTTGCTTGCCGATCTTGGACAAATGGTTGGTCGATCCGCTGTCCAGCAAATGGAAAACCTTGCGCGGCTGGGCCGAGGCAGAACCATAGAACTTGTCCTTGATGGTCGCGTTGACCGTGCGACCCAGGGCCGCCGTCTGGACATGTTCGTAAAGAGCGAACAGGCGACCGAGCAGATAGCCTTTGTTTCTATTTTCAGGATCGAAGGCCACGGGAGTCTCCTTGTGATCGAAATTCCTGATGAGGACGGCCTTCAGCAAAGACACCCGCAAAGCGGAGACCTCTTTGTCCGACCGTAACCGCATGAGAACATTTGATAAAAGCGTCAACGGATAGTGTCCGCCGGTGAGAATGGCGCGCATGCATTCCCCGGCCAGATTGGGCGGCACATTCTCGCGCTTGCCCAGCACGGCGGTTTCCAGAAGGTATTTCCACAGCGGGGGATGGGGATCGTGTGGCGGCGGCTCGATGCGGGTATCGGCGAAATAGCGTTGGAAATTGGTCGCCAGCGTGCCGAAATCATCCTCCAGCCAGAACCGGACCGACACCCGCGCCGCGTTGGGGGAAAGACCGAGAACGTAAAAGCGCACGCCCTCGCAAAGTTCTGGCGCCACCTCGCGGAGGGGTCGGCCGAGACGGATCTTTTCCAGAAGGGCGCCGACCTCGCCCGCCTGTCTGGCTTCGTCGACCGTGTCGGCCATGGCGAGAAAAATGTCCTCGGCCAGACCCATCGTGGCCGCGTCGGAGGCGTCGGCCCAGAAGGCCGTCGAGCAATCGCCGATCTGGATGCGATTCCGGCTGCCGGTTTCCAGGAATTTATTAAGGGCGGTGGCATAGGCGAAGGCGGCGGTCTCGGACACGGGGGCGTTGTCGCCCTGCTCGTGGCCGTAGGACTCGAAGGCGTCCTTGTTGTAGGACACCAGCGACACGCCGGAGGACTGACCGCCCCACACGCCCTTGATCGAGGGATGCAACCGGGCGATGGGAGAGGTCTCACCGGACACCAGACATGCGGCCCGCGTCCGATCGCCGGCCGCCGACAGGCGGGCCCACAACCGTTGCGCAGCGGGACGGTCGTGAAGATAAATATTGGAAAGCCGCTGGCTTTCCAGGCAGAAGACGACATTCTGATCCGTCATCCCGGCGGGCCAGCCAAGGTCATCGAACATCTCCGGCCGCCAGTTTCCGACGAAGCGCCATAACGCCATCAAGCCGGGATCGTCGGTTTCGGCCAGGGCCTCCAGATGGCGATTGAGGAAGGCGGCATGTTCGTCGGCAAGACGCCTGCCCTCGCCCGCGGTCACACCAAGAACGTAAGATGTCTTGTCCCAGAGGAAGTTGGGGGCGATGCCCGATGTGCGCTTGGCCGGCTGCGGCACCGACATCATCCGCGCCACCCGCTTCTTCCCCGTGTCCTGACGCAGATCGCCTGGCATGCCGACCACCCTGCCGTCCTCGTCAAGGGAAATCACAAAGCTGATTTTTTCACTGGAATAGCCGAAGGGCGGCACCTCATGGCGTTCCGCCAGACGGTCATAGGCGCAGTTGAGCGCGGACAGGATGCTCATCGGCGGATCTCCGTCGAATGCGGCGGCGGCACACGGACGATGCCCTTGTCCAGCCGCGCGCGGAAGAACATCGAGGAGCGGTCGCCCGCATGGTCGATGTCCCACAGCATGAAGCCCAGATCACGACTGTCGTCGATGGCGGGCGGCAAAGGCGCGCCGGCTTCGATCAGGTCGAATCGGGCCGGAAATTCCCGCGTACCCAGGGAGGGCTGGTGGAAGCACTGGCCCTTGCGGGACCGGCGGTTGAAAATATCCAGATGCTTGCCGGGATTGTCCTCGGCGCCGGCCTTCGCCGTCAGGTCGAAATGCGCCTCGATGACATAGGCCACATCCACCAGCAGCGTGGTGGCGCGTTGCTGGCGGTCCTCATCGACCAGCACATGCAGACCGTCCAGGCTGCCCTTGTTCATCGCCGACCTCGCCTTGCTGACGGGGACCTTGCTGCCCACCTCGTTGCGGCGAAGGGTCTGGAAACGGATCGGGTTCAGCACATGGATGGCGTCGATGATCCAGGTAATGGCCGGCTTCCAATGGATCGCCTCCAGAATTCCGCGCGCCGCCGACGGCGTCATCACGTCGTAGGAGACGCGCTCCGCCTTCATCTCCGGCCTCGTGAAACAGGCATGGTCGCCGGAGACCAGCAATTTGACGCCGTGGGTCATGACATTGCCCTTCTAGAAAATCGATTGTTCCAAACCCAGGTAGTCGGCCTCTTCCCACAGCAGGCCGACGTCGTCGCGGTAGAGGCTGCCGGTTCGCAACACCGCGAACTGGTCGCCGAACCGGTCTTCCCGTTCGAAGCTCACATGGCCGTTGGCGCGCAGCAGGGCCCGCGCCTTGGGCGGGACCTGGACGACGAAGGCCTGAAGCTTGCGGGCGACGGTTCCGGCATGGACCGTCTCCACCCCCAGCAGGTCCAGAGCCTGTCGGGCGCCCTCGTCGCGCGCCACGATCACGGGAACCAGTCCGCTGCCGATCATCTGGAAATCCCCGGCGACGGTCCGGTAGTCACAGGCAAGGCCACCGCGATCCAACGCAAAGCGACCGAGAATCCCGTGCTGGTCCAAAGCCGCGCCTTTGGCCCAATAGACCTCGCGGAAATAGTGTTCCAGGGCGGCGGGGCCGAGATGATCGTCGTGCCGGGCGGCCATGCGGGCATAGGCCTCCGCCAGCAGGGCGACTTCACGCGGCGGACGGTTGTCGGGGGCGGCGAAGGTGGTCACGATGCTGTCCTCCACCGGGCGCCGCCCTTCGCGATTGCAACGCCCCGCCGCCTGGGCGATCTGGTCCAGCCCGGCCTCCGCGCGCCAGACCCTGGGAAAATCAAGATCGACCCCGGCCTCGACCAGGGAGGTCGCGATCAGCCGGCAGGGGCGGCCATTCTTCAGCCGTTGCCGCACATCATCGAGGATCGCCCGCCGCTGCGCGGCATAATGGCGGGTGCTGAGATGCACCAATCCCTCGAGCCCGGCGCGCCCGGCGGATCGGTACAGGTCCAGCGCGTGCTTGCGGCTGTTGACGATCACCAGGGCCTGCGGATGCCCGTCCAGCGCCGCCACCAGCGCGCCGTCATCCAGGGGTCCGCCGTCCCGAAGAGTCACCCGCCGGAGTTGGGTGGCCAGCATCCGCGGGTCGGGGGCCAGTTCGCGTCCCGCCAGTTCCAGCCCCATCGCGTCCCCGGGGTCGAAATGCCCAGCGTCCAGCGCCGGCTGCGTGGCCGTGCAGAGCACGACGGACACCCCGTAATTGCGCGCCAGTTCATCAATGGCGGCCACACAGGGCTTCAGCAACGGCAGCGGCAGGGTTTGCGCCTCGTCCAGGATGATGACGCTGTTGGCAAGATTGTGCAGCTTGCGGCACCGCGAGGGGCGGTTGGCGAACAGGCTTTCGAACAATTGCACATTGGTCGTGATGACGATCGGGGCGGCCCAGTCCTCCATCGCCAGACGCAGCTTTTCCCGTTGCTGACGATCGGATATCCGTTCCTCCTCGATGGCGCTGTGGTGTTCGAGGATGACGTCTTTGCCCAGGACATCGCAAAAAATGGCGGCGGTCTGGTCAATCACCGACGTGAAGGGAATGGCATAGATGATCCGCGAAAGCCCCAGGCGCCGGGCGTGATCGAGGGCGAAACCGAGCGACGCCAGGGTTTTTCCGCCGCCGGTGGGAACGGTCAGGGTGAAAAGTCCGGGCGCCATCAGGGCGTTGCGGCGGACCTCCGCCAGGATATCGGCGCGCAACCGGTTGACCGGGGAGTCGGCTCTCATGCCCGCCATATGCCTGTCGAAGCGGGCGATCAGAGAGTCGATGATGTCGGGCAGTTGGGGCCAGTCGCGATCGGACGCCGTTCCCGTCGCGGTGTCGTAGAACTGTTCCGTATCCTTGAAGTCGGCATCCACCACGCATGAAAAAATCATCCGCCCCAGAAATCCGAGCTGGAAGGCGGCCCTGGCGGGGACGGGGGTCAACGGCGGCTTGAGGCCCCCGGGATCGACGGACAGTTCGTCGCGCCACACAGGATCGACCGTCAGCCGGTCGTCCTTCAGGCGGTCCGCCAGATCCCGCCAATCGGGCAACCCCGCATGATGCCCGGCGATGGCATAGGAAATGAGCTCCGCCATGATCGTGTCCCAGCCCCTGGGCAGGTCACGGGCCAGCTCGCGGGCCATCGCCGCCCCGGAGATCGCATGGTCGACCCTGAGGGGAGAGCCGGCCAGCCGGGCCTGGAATTCGGCGGTGTATTTTCCGAGATCATGCAGCAGCGCGGCCAGCCTCGCCGCCTTTTCCACGCCGAAGGGACGGGCGAAAGCGGCCGCCAGGTCCTCAGCGCCGCGCAAATGCTCCGACAGGATCTGCCAGCGGGATCTGTCGTCGTCATCGCCGAAACTGTGGGCATAATACATTGGTATGCAGAACGCACTTGAAATTCAATTAATGCTTGATCGTACTCAGCCGCCCTCCCTTGTCAACGCCAGGATCATCTTGATCGACAAGCATTAGTTTAAGTTTTTTCCGTTGGGGTCTTGCTCAACTCTGACGGATTTACGCCGACGGAAGGAATGCTGGCTCCGGGCGGCCCGATCTCTTCTCCCGGATCACAAATTCCGGGTGGTGAAAATCCGACAGATGGATCCCGGAATCGGGAGTGGGGCCAAGCGTTAGAGTCTAACGACGAGTTCGCAACGGGCATCCTGTCCGCGCAGCGGAAGGCGCCAGAGACCTTGGCTAAGCTTTTGAAGAAATTTGGCGCACCCGGCGAGATTCGAACTGGTGAACACGGACAATCGCTTCCATTTGCGCGGCAAGGCTGAGGCCGCTGATGCCCTGCCGTTTTGTGGACACGCGAAGGTATGCAATACCAATGGCTTCCATTTTATAAGTTCAATACGAACGTTTAGAATTTATACTGCAAATCACCCGCCAATAATAGCTGAACAAATTCTTAGTCGTTCCTGCTGCTACGTTGTGGCACTGGTACCGTCAATTCCGGCAGAGCATCTCCAATCAGTTTTTCCATTCTCCCCCGGAGAATTTTGAGGTTTATTCCGCCCACAAACAGAAACATCAAGAAAAATACCCCAATGAAAATAATTGGCGAAGGAAATACCACATTAGATGGCATGGCTTTCGACAAAAAATTGTATGCCGCCCATAAAAATGCTGCAATTATAGCAATACAACCGGACGACAATCTTATTTCCGTCGATATTATGTTTGTGCCAGATTTGCTCGTATTTAATTTTGCAACCATCATAGGCGCATGTACGATGTTAAGACCCCTAGGCCGCAACCATATTGTATAGTTCGCTTTATCCCAATAGATGATGCTGTTTCGCAGCTTGACCATCTTACCGTCCACAAGGCCACCGCGAATAACATTATCGTTTATAGCAATAGCCTTAATTTTTAAGAACGTCTCCAGATACCTTCTGAACAACGTCAATATCCCCAACATATCAAGCAGAAATAAGATGATAAAAAGGTTGCCATACCACGGCATTGGTGGTGGAGAATTTTCGGCTTTCACCATTTTTAGGTCACTTAAAGAAAAAAACGTGTTGTCTCTTGAATAATTTTCTATTTTCCCCTCGTAATATCTAATTTCGAGACGAAGTATAGCGTTTCCTACAGGATCATAGCAAATCCTAACGTAAGAATTATCGTTTACAGGCCCACCATGAGACGATGTATTATTAAATGCGTCAGTCACAATGTAATCAGAATATTGGAACCGCACACCAGACACTGAAAAGGATTCTTCTGCATGGCCAGTATAGGGCATTGGGACAAAATTTTGGACAGGGCCCTCGACCACTCTACATTTATTATATCTCACCATTTCTTCGTGTTTCAGGTGTTGTGAATAGGTAAAATATAATGCCATACACGTCCACAACACGGAAAAACCGAGAAAAAAATATCTGAATAGCAGATTCCACGTTGAGCGGATGTTTAGGTATGGAATTCCTGTCTTACTTATGATTTTTGGAAATACGAATATTATTATACCAATGGCAACGAAAATCAGGCCAAAAGCCGAAAATCCCCAATCTCGGAAGCCCGACTCGGTTACATCGAACACTTTAACAAAATGATCAGTGGGCATGGATGACCAACCTGGGTGCCGATTCCGGGAACCCATATACCACATCATATTTTTTCTACCAAAAGAGGATACCGGCCATATCTTAGAAGACCCACGGCCTATAGGCGGTATGCGCATATTCACACACCGTCCGATGAGACATTCCTCGAAAGCCGACCGGAACAATTTTTTGTCCGGACACGTGGATTGACGGCACACCAGCTTCGAGACGGTCGAGGAAACTTTGTGTCCTTCTTGCCCATCTATGGGGACGCGACGGGGACGCAAATAGATGAAGGCATCCCATCCGTTCGGGGACGGCTCGCTATCGCGTTGATTTTTCTAGGAAATTGGCGCACCCGGCGAGATTCGAACTCACGACCTCTGCCTTCGGAGGGCAGCGCTCTATCCAGCTGAGCTACGGGTGCATGCCTTAGAGAGCATCCGCGTCCTGTGCGACGCGGAGGAAGGGACCGTATAGCGCATCCCGCCCGGAAAGGCAAAGGGGGAATTCGCGGCGAACCCCGGTCCTTTGCCGCACCGGAAGGACGGCCCGTCATTCGGCTTCCCTCGGCCCGGTCGGCCGGCAATCCGGTCCGCGTTACGATTCGGAACGGACGCGGCGGGTGTCAAAAATCTTAAAATCCACCAAAAATATAGATTGATAGAAAATTATAAACATTCAAAATGGAGAATTGATTTATAAAACATATGTGGAGTGTTTTATGCGCCGACTCTCCGCCCTCCTCGCCGGACTGAGCCTCACCCTGGCCGCCGCGGCCCCGGCCGAGGCGACGGAGGGGTATTTCGAACATGGCTACGGGACGCAGGCCAAGGGCATGGCGGGAGCCAATCTGGCCTATCCGACCGACAGCCTGGCGATTGCCACCAATCCGGCCAGCGCCGTGGTGCTTGAAGACCGCCTGGACATCGACGCCGACTATTTCATCCCCTTTCGCCACGCCTCGATCACCGGCAACGCCTTCGGCGGCGACCAGACCTACAGCGGCAACAACAGCAAAGCCTTCGTCATTCCCGAATTCGGGGTGATCCACCATCTCAGCGAAACCTGGGCCGCAGGGTTCGCGGTTTACGGCAACGGGGGCATGGACACGGCCTACGCGACCAATCCCTATGGCCGGTTCGGCGCCACCGGCAAGGCCGGGGTCGATCTTCAGCAGTTGTTCCTGTCCCCCACCCTGGCCTATCGCTTCGCCCGGAACCAGAGCATCGGATTGTCGGTCAATGTGGTTGACCAGTTGTTCAAGGCCCAGGGCATCGGCGCGTTCGGCGGCTTCTCCGGCAGCCCTCAGTCCGTCTCGGACACCGGCCGCGACAGCGCGTTCGGCGCCGGGGTCCGCGTGGGATGGCAAGGCCGGCTGGTCCCGTGGCTGACCCTGGCGGCGGCGTGGCAGTCCAAAACCTATTCGGAAAAATTCGACAAATACAAAGGACTGTTCGCCCAGGCCGGCGCCTTCGACGTGCCGGCGACCTGGGGCGTGGGGGCCGCCATCAAGACCCCGCTGCCAGGCCTGGATGTTTCCCTGGAGGTCCGGCAGATCCTCTACAGCGGCGTCCCCTCCATCGCCAACAGCTTCCAGCGTCTGGTCGCCGGGCAGCCCCTGGGCGGAGGCGACGGCCCCGGGTTCGGCTGGAAGGACGCCACCATCGAAAAGATCGGCCTCAATTATCGCCTGAGCCCGGACTGGCAGGTCCGCGCCGGCTATGCCCACACCGCGCAGCCGATCCCGGCGGGCCAGACCTTTCTCAACATCCTGGCCCCGGGGGTCATCGAGCATGAAGTCACCGCCGGCGCCACCTGGCAGATGGCGCCGCATCAGGAAATCAGCGTCTATGCCCTCTACGCGCTGCCTAACACCGTGCACGGCGCGGGATCCATTCCCGGCGGCTTTCCGCCGGCCGGGTTCGGCGGCGGCAATGCCGCGATCACCCTCAGCGAACTGTCGGTCGGCGTCGGTTATGGCTGGCGGTTCTGACGGCCCGCCCCCGGATCGTCCGATGACACTCGCCACCAAACCGGGGGTACCGTAATCTCATCCGATGGATGATCTTTTTCCGGTTCCGAACGCCACGCCCTCCCATCGGCGCAGTCAGAGCATCGTCGGCACGTCGGAGGGCCGGCCGGACGATGACTTTTACCCGACACCCCGTTCCGCCATCGAGGCGCTGCTGCGGGTCGAGAGGTTCGACGGCGTGATCTGGGAACCGGCCTGCGGCGACGGCGCCATCAGCCGCGTGCTGGAGGAAACCGGCCATCAGGTCCTCAGCACCGATCTGATCGACCGGGGATATGGCCGGGGCGGGATCGACTTCCTGCTGGACTACACAACCCGGGCCGACAGCGTCGTCACCAATCCGCCGTTCCGGCTGGCGGCCGACTTCGCGCGGCACGCCCTGACGCGAACCACCGGCAAGGTCGCGCTGCTGTGCAAGCTGAACTTCCTCGAAGGGATCAAACGCAAGCCGCTGTTCGAGGCGACGCCGCTTCGGACCGTCTATGTCTTCTCCGAACGGCTCACCATGCACCGCAATGGCGAGACAACGGATCGCAAGGGCATGATCGCCTTCGGGTGGTTCGTCTGGGATCATGCCCACAAAGGCCCGCCGACAATAGCCTGGTTATAGGCGAAGGTGGAGGCGGGGCGGGGCGGGCAAACTGCGCCCCTCCGGTGAACCGGCGTTCCGGCCGGCGCGGGGCCCTCCTCCCAACCCGAGAAATAAACTTTTAATTGCATATCTCATACAATTATATGCAATTTTAAGAGATATTTCCTGAATCCGGGATGGGGGGATCCAGATGAGACAGACGGCCATGGCAGCGGTTCTTTGTCTGACGGCCCTGGCGGCCGGCGGATGCTCCACCATCGTGGGGCCGATGGGCGGCGGCAAACCGACGGCGGAAACAGGCGTCTTCCCCGTCCCCGGCAGTCCCTATGCCGCACTGGCGCCGGCCGGATGCCAGGCCAATGCCGTCACGGCGCCGGATTGCCGGAATTTTCTGGTCGGCGTGTGGATCGCCGAGTCCAACAAAAAGTGCAACGACTATCTGGTCACACTGACGCAGGACACGAGCTCCTGGAACCTGGGATTGGGATGGAGCAGCGTCCTGCTGTCGGGACTGTCCACCGTCTTCGCCAAGACCGAGACCGTGAAGCCGCTGGCCGGCCTGGGCGGAGCCTTCGCGGCCGGCAAGACCGAATATGACGCCGACGTTCTCGCCAAATCGACGGTCGGCGCCATCGTTCTGGCCATCGGCGCGAAACGCGAACAGGACCTGCAAGTCATCATGCAGAACATGGGAAGCCTTCAAACCGACGGCACCTATCTGGTGACGACACTGGAACGCTACCCGGTCAGTCTGGCCGGCGCCCAGGTCGAGCAGTATCACCAGGATTGCAGCCTGAATGCCGGTCTGGCGCAACTTGCCCAGACGGCCGCGCAAAGCTCCGCCACCGTCCATAACAACCCGGCCAATGCGACGACCCTGCCCCCGGCCACGGCCACCGGCGTCAAAACGTCGTCGAACGACGCCGGTCCCTCCCCTGGCGCGAGAACGGCCGGGACTGCCGGAACCGGCGCCCGGGCGCTGGCGGCACCGCTGGTCGCGCCGGTCATCAAGGACACTACCGGCCCCGCGGTGATCCAGCCGCTGGCCCCGGCCGTGAAACCCCAGTCGGCGGCCGGAGTCATGACGCAATAGCCCTCCGGCGGAGGGCGTCGTCCGGGGCTCCGTCACAACTGCAAGGCACACATGCGCCCCGCGGGAGGGGAAAGGATTGACTTCGGGGCCGTCTTTCCTTACCCAGGATAGCCTGATTGGCATATCCACATATTACGAACGATATGAATACGACTGGGAATCGCATTGCAATCCTGTTGACAGGATTGGGTCCCCTGCTGCCCGGCATGGAAAATGTGCCGCATGCGGACGAGGACCGGATGTGGGTGACGAAGGACGGCCGTTATCTTCGTCTGGGAGAAATGACGACCGACCATCTGCGCAACGCCGCCGACATGCTGCGCCAGGACGCCCGGCAATGGCGTCAGACGGTGGAGGAGGCCTGCCGGACCCGGACGATGCCGGACGCATCCTGCCCCGACGATCCGCATTACGCGCTGCGCCGCGAGGCGGTCGCCGCGGCGATGACCCGGGTCATCGCGTCGCGCCGCAGCCGGTCGGGACCCTCCGGCTGGTTCGCCCACCGCTGATCGCGGTGCCGGACGGCCGCTGACCGGGGCCGGTCGCCGACGCGGGATCCATGGTATCGTCGGGGCCTGTTGATCACCAATGACCGGTCAGATGAGGATCGCTCATCGGCACCGGTCCGGGCCGCCCGACGGGGCGTGCCCCTGTCCTGATCCCGGAGCCGCCATGCCCCCCTGCCGCGACCTGCTGCTGACCATTGCCCGCTGCCCGATCGATCCGCCCGCCCCTGAAGACGGCGGGTTCTGCCGTCCGATCATCACGCAACCGGAACAAACGCCGGCCTTTCAACTTGCCGAACCCTGGTCGGGCCGGCTCGACAGCGCGCCGCTGCTGTTCATCAGTTCCAATCCATCGATCAATCCCGACGAGGACGCGCCCCGCCATCCCGGGGACTGGCCCGATGACCGGATCGCCGCCTTTTTCCAGCATCGGTTCGATTCGGTCCGGCGCTGGGTCGACGCCCGCCGGCGACCGCGTCTCACCACGGGCGGTTACGCCCCGCGCGCCGGTCCCTTCTGGGGGTCCTGTGGCGCCCGCGCGGCCGAGGCCCTGGACAGGCCGGGGAAAAATATCCGGCCCGGGATCGACTTCGCGCTGACCGAGGTCGTTCATTGCAAGTCGAAAAAGGAAAAAGGCGTCAAAAAGGCCCTAGGCCCCTGCGTCCGACGCCATCTGGAACCGGTGCTGGCCCTGGCCGTGGCGCCGGTCGTCATCGTTTTCGGTAAAGTCGCCGGACCGGCGATCCGGAATGCCCTGACGGAGGTCGCGGACGGGCCCGCCGCCCTTTGCGACGCGGTCCTGGGCGGGCGGCGGAGGCTGGTCGCGTTCCTGCCGCATCCGAATGCGCATGGCGGGGAAAAGAGCATCGAGGCATCGGTGGGGCGGGAAGGTCTGATCCGGATCCGCGCCGCCCTGGCCGCCCCCCGGTAAGGGGTCCGGTCCGGCCTGCCCCCGGCGGAAGGCCGGTGGGCGCGTGTCCCAGGACTTCCGTCCAGGGGCGCCCGCCGTCCCTGGACGGACCCGCCGGAATGGATCACCGTTGCCGTCTTTGCAACTTTCCGGACGATGCTCATGGATGGCCGCCTTCCCTCCGCGGAGTCTCCGGGCGATGCCCGGGTCCCGGCCGGTTCCCCCGGGGTCAGGCTGCCCCGTGGATCGATGGCCGCGCTGGCGCTGGCCATCCTGCTTGCCGTCGCGGGCGGGATGGGCGCGTCGGCGACAGCGACCACGCCGCCCGATGCCGCGGCCTACCAGCGCGATCTCAATTTTTTCTGGATCTCCGATCTCATCGGCGGACTGGCGGTCTTGGCCCTGTTCCTGTCGTCCGGATGGGGCGGGCGTCTCGGCGCCGTCCTGTCTCGGCGTCTGGGCGGCCCCGTCCGGGCCACGACGGCGATGATCGTGATCGTCCTCGCGGCACAGTCGCTGGCGGGCCTGCCCCTGGCCTGGTGCAAGGGCTTCTGGCATGAGCATGTCTTCGGACTGTCGACCGAAACGGCCGGGCACTGGGCCGCCGATCAGGCGACGGCGCTGGTGGTGCAGTCGGTCATCGCCCTGGTGCTGGGATGGATCCCGGCGCTGCTGCTGGTCCGGCTGACCCGGTTCTGGTGGCTGGGCCTGTGGGCGGCGCTTTGTCCCGTGCTGATCGCCACCATGGTTGTGGTCCCGGTGGCGATTCTGCCGCTGTTCCACCATTATGCGCCAATGGCCGATCGGGACCTGGAGACCGGCTTGCGCGCCGAGGCGGCCCGCGTGGGACTTGGCGACGCGCCGATCCTGGTCATGGACCAGAGCACGACCTCCAAGGTCCCCGGCGCCTATGTCGCCGGCCTGTTCGGGACCGCCCGCATCGTGCTTTACGATACGCTGCTGGAGAAAATGACGCCGGCGCAGGTCCGCTTCGTCATGGGTCATGAGATGAAGCATTATCTGTTGGGCGATGCCTGGAAGGCGATCGGCGCCTTCCTGATCGTGATGCTGCCCGGCCTCGTCCTGATCGACCGGTCGGGCCGTGCCATTCTCCGGCGCTGGGGCGGCCGCATCGGGGCCCGCCAGCTGGCCGAGCCGGCGGCCATCCCGCTGCTGCTGGCCCTGTTGAGCCTGGTGAGCCTGGTCACCAATCCCATCCTCAATCAGGGCAGCATCTCCATCGAGCATGAGGCCGACCGTTTCGGTCTCGAACTGACCCGGGACAATGAGGCCGCCGCCGGAACCTTCCGCCTGCTTCAGGCCGAGGTGCTGCAACCCGATGATCCGGACTGGTTCCAGCGGATTTTCCGCCTCGACCATCCGGCGCTCAAAGACCGCATCGACTTTGCCCGCACCTATCACCCCTGGACCGAGGGACGGCCCCTGGTCTATGGCGCCAGGATGGCGGCATCCCCGCCGTAATCCGTCCGGATCCCCCGCGCGAGGGCGTGGTGGACGCCATCCTCCTCTTTGTGGCCAGATGGGCGCCGGACCGAAAGGGGGGCCATTGATGGATCGGATCATGACGGGCGTTATCGAAAGCGCGGTGACGGGGGGCGATATGCCGGCCGCGGTGCGCCTTGCCCCCGGCATTCTGGAACGCGAAGGCCGGCCTGCCGGCTATCTCACGCTGGTGACGGCCCTTCTGCGGGCCGGCCGCGGGACGGAGGCGGCGTCCTACGGACGGGTCCTGCGCGAGCTGTTTCCCGCCGATGCCGGCATCGCCTTCCTGCTGGGGCAGGCGCTCCACCAGGACGGCCGGCTGGCGGAGGCCATCGCCCAGTGGACGGCGGCCCTGGATCTGGCGCCGGCCATGACCGACGCCTGCCGGAATGTGGCCATGGGCCTGATCGACGCGGGCCGGGAGACGGAGGCGGCGGACTATCTGGACCGTCTGCTGGCCCAGTGCCCGGACGACGCGACGGCATGGATCCAGCTTGGCAATATCGCGTTCCGCCAGGATCGGGCCGATGCGGCCGGCGATTATTACCGGCGGGCGCTGGCGGCGGCCCCGGACCGGATCGAGGCGGCGATCAATCTGGCCGAGACGGAACGCTGGCTGGGCGACGCGGATCGTGCCGAAGGTCATCTGAAGGACGCCCTGAGGCGCGATCCCGGATCGTTTGCCGCCCATTTCAATCTGGCCGGGCTGTTGCTGGAACAGGGCCGCTGGCGGGACGGGTTCGCCCATTTCGAATGGCGGACCAACCTCAAGACCATCCCGCCCCTCCTGGCCGGCCTTCCGGATTGGCGCCCCGATACGCCGGCCGGCGCGCGGGTCGCCCTGTGGAACGACCAGGGACTGGGCGACGCCATCCTGTTCCTGCGCTACGCCGGACAGGTGAAGGCCCGGGGCCATGAGACGGTGGCGATCCTGCAAAAGCCCCTGGTCCGCCTGTTCTCCACCCATCCGGCCCTGGACCGGGTGGTCGCCATCGATGAGCCGCTGGAGGTCCGCCCGGACGTCCAGGTCCCGTTCGCGAGCCTTCCCCACCGGCTCATCGATGCCGATCCCGAAACGTCCTGGCCCGGGCCGCTGCTGGCGGTACCGCCGGCCCGGCGCGATCCCGGGGCGCGGACGCGCCCGGTGGGACTGGTCTGGGCGGCCAATGCCGCCAATCGCCAGGGACTGCGGCGCAATGTGCCGCTGGAGACCCTGGCTCCGCTTGCCGGCCTGCCGGGACTGGCCTGGCACAGCCTGCAACTGGGGCCGGCCGCCGCCGATCTCGGCCGGTCCTCCTGGCGGGGGCGGATGACCGACCATTCCGCCGGCCTTGGAGATCTTTACGACACCGCCGCCCTGGTGGCATCGCTCGATCTGGTGATCACGGTCGACACCGTGGTCGCCCATGTGGCCGGCGCCCTCGGAAAGCCGGTCTGGATCCTGCTGCCCCGTCCCGCCGACTGGAAATGGCGGCGGGAGGGGGAGACATCCTGCTGGTATCCCTCCGCCCGCCTGTTCCGCCAGCCTCGACCGGGCGACTGGGAGGGGGTGGTGTCCCTGCTGGCCGCCGCCCTGCGGCAGGGGCCCGGACAGGGTCGGTAACCGCGCGGTGAGGCGAAGGACTCCGGCGGGGACGCCGGAGCCACTTTCAAAAGCCGGTGAAAGTGGGGCCAAGCATCCTGCCCGCCGCCGACGCGAAAGCGGCGGAAATGCCGGCTTTTCGGCTTCCGCCGAACGGCGGACGGGACGTCCGCCCCACTCCTGCCGCTATGTTCCCTCCCCGGGTGGGGCGGGCGCCACCCCGAACCGGCGCCGGTAGTCGGCGGGACCGAGGCCGGTGATGCGGCGGAAGATCTTGCGAAAGGCCGCGGGATCCTGATAGCCGACCTGCCAGGCGACCGCGTCGACCGGGTCACGGCCGAGTTCGAGAAGCGTTCTCGCCCGGCCGATGCGGACATTCTGGCTGTAGTCGCGCGGCGACAGACCGGTCGCCCGCTGGAACCGCCGCAGGAAGGTCCGGTCCCCCAGGCCCGCGATCCGCGCCAGGAGGGCGATGGAGGGGACCGCCGCCGACCAGTCCTCCAGGCGATGCTGCGCCGCCAGGATGGCGGCATCGCCATGATCCCGGGGCGCCACGAAATGGCGGTAGGACCGCTGGTCCCGCCCCGGAGGGTCGATCACCAGAAGGCGCGCGGTCTCCAGCATCACCGCCGGCCCCAGGAACCGGGCCACCAGGGTCAGGCCGAGATCGGTCCAGGCCATCACGCCGCCCGCCGTCACGACGTCGCCGTCATCGACGATCAGGCGGTCCGCGACCACCAGAACCCCGGGAAACCGCGCCGACAGAACCGGCGCATGACGCCAGTGGGTGGTTGCCGGCCGGCCGTCCAGAAGGCCCGTCCCGGCCAGCAGAAAGGCGCCGGCGCAGACCGAGGCGAGGATCGCCCCCTCGTCGTGACGGGCCACCAGCCAGGGGGCCACGGCCCGGATCAGGGCGGGCGCCGGCACCCCCTCCAGGCTGGGGGGCAGAATAACGACCGCCGGCCGGCCGGCGGCCGGCGGCGG
>WASQ01000153.1 GCA_009712185.1 Telmatospirillum sp.
CGGCTGAAGGACGCGAACCCGCCCCCACCCGACGCCGCCATGCCGTCGCCCGGCATGACCGCGTCCGCGCCATCCCAGGAGTGGACCCGGACCGGCACCGGCTCCGTGCAGACACCGGTCCCGGGCAGCCGGACCAGCCTTTCCCGGTAATGGTCCCCGGCATCCGGGTCCTCCAGCAGCTCACCGGACAGGAACAGGTCCATCTCCGGCAGGCCGGTGGTGATCGGATGCCCCCAGCCGGCCGCCTGGACGCGGGCCAGCCGCAACACCGCCAAAGCGGAGGCGGTCGGATCCATGCCGATTTCCGGGTAGTAAAGGATATCGGGGGCATCCTGGCCGATAACGCCGATCCACTGCTCGACGGACCGGGGGCCCTGACGAAAATCCGGGCATTGGCGACGCGCCCAGTCGGTTTCCGCGTCGGATTCGCCGCCGGTATGATAGAGGAACAGCCGGAACCGGTCGCGGTCCAGATGGGCCACCAGACCTTTCAGCACGACGTCCCACACCGGGTGGCGGCGGACATGGGCGCTGACCACCCCGATCCGGATCGGCCGCCCGTCAGGCAGGGCCGCCGCCGGCGGACTGGCCCGCCACCGGGCCGCCGCCGCGCCCGCCGCCAGATCGCCCAGCCGAGACAGGATCGCCCGGTGGTTGCCGGGCCGGTAGGCCAGATGGAACGGCTGGCTCGATCCCAGGGCGGCGCCGAGTTGGACCGGATGCGCCCGCCCCCAGGCCTCCAGATCGTCGAGCGCGGCGGCAAAGCGGGCCGGGGCCAGGGCGCTGTCCTCCGCGGTCATGGCGACGATCGGAAGCGTTCCCGTGACCGCCAGGAGACGGCCGCCGGCATGGTCCGGCGTCAGATGGATCAACCGCCGGCACATGTCCCGGGCGCCCGGGACGCCCGGCATGTCCCAGCATCCGACCGCGCGCAGGGCCAGGGCGAGGTTGTAATAGGCCGGCGCCGCCGCCGGATCGGCCGCGATGGCCTGACGCAGCCCGGCCACGGCCTCGGAGGCGCGCCCCAGATCGACCAGCAGGCCGCCCAGATTGCTGAGGACCGCCGACAGGCCGGACTGAAGGGAGAGCGCATGCCGGCAGGCGGCGATGGCGCCGTCCCGATCGCCGGAGCGGCGCGCGGCCGCGGCAAGGTTGACATAGGCCGCAACCATAGCCGGATCCAGCGCCAACGCCCGGTGAAGACAAAGGCAGGCCATGTCGGCATCGCCCGCGCGGGCAAGGGCGTCGCCCAGGCTGGCCCAGGCGGTGGAACTGTCCGGCGTGATCGCCGCCACAGTCCGGAAACAGGCCAGTGCCTCCGGCAGGCGGCCGCGCCGCTGCTCCGCCAGCCCGAGATTGGAGAGAATGACAGGGTTGTCCGGCATCAGACGGAGGGCGCGCCGATAACCGGTGGCGGCCTCGTCGAGCCGCCCCAGCCCCGCCATCGCCAAGGCCCGGTTATGCAGGGCGACGGGATCGTCGGGGGCGAGACAGAGGGCGCGGTCATAGCGCAACAGCGCCGCCAGTCCCCGGCCGGAAACGCGCAGGCGGTCGCCGTCGGCCCGTTCGGCGGCCGCGGCCCCCTCTGGGGAGACGGGATCGGTCATGAGCCGGCTGCCGGGTCCTCTGGTCTCGCCCAGCGACGGTCGTCAAACACTTTCGAGATCCGGATCCGGAATGAGTCATAGAAATGCAGGCGGCCGAGGCGGCGGGCTTCGGCATGGACGGAGTGGTCCCGCCAACGGGCGATGTCCTCGAGACACCGCCAGTAGGACACGGTGATCCCCTCCCCCGTTACCGGATCGCGGGCACTTTCCATTCCCAGGAATCCGGCCTCCTCCTGCGCCAGAAGGGCCATGCGCCGGGCCCAGTCCTCGTAATCCGGCGCGGTGGCGGTGGCCTGCCCCGCCCCCGCCCCGCTCAACCGGCTCGAAAAAATGACGGCGTAATAGTCCCCGCCGGCCGATCCGCCTCCGCTCATCCTCCCAGATCCTTTCGTTCGCGCCGCGCCCCGGTCGCAAGGGTCATGCGCCCTGCCCGCCGCGCCCGGGGCCGGCGCGCCCGCCAGCCCCTGTTTTCGCCGATGAGCGCGCGGCACCGTTTCATCCGCGTGCCTCCCCGTCTTTCCTCAATGGGCCATCAGGACGGGCAGTTCGGCCTCGGCCAGGATCAGACTGGTGGCGCCGCCGAACACCATCTGGCGCAGACGGCTTTGCGTATATCCGCCTTTCAGCAGCAGATCCGCCCCGGCGGCGCGGGCGCGGTTCAGGATGGCCCGGCCGGCCGGCAGTGAGGTTTCATCCACCACGTCGAGCGAGACACGCAGGCCGTGGCGTTCCAACGCCCGCACCAACACATCGGGACCCGGGCCTGGAGACATGGCGCTGGTCACGGAGATCACCACAATCTCTTTCGCGCGCTTCAGGAAAGGCATGCCGAAAGCGACGGTCCTCGCCGTTTCGGTACTGGCGTTCCAGGCGATGGCGACCACGCCGCCGAGCGACTCCGGCGGCTTTGGCGGGGCCACCAGGATCGGGCGGCCGCTTTCGAACAGCACCGCCTCCAGCGTGGCCTGACGGGGGTTGGCCGGGTCGGCGCCCGGCCGCCCGATGACCGTCACATCAAAGACCCGCCCCAGGGCCGCGACCTTGATATCGGTCAGCAGATCGTCGCCATTCCAGACGAAACGGTCGGCCGCTCCGCCTTCGATCCGCCGGTCCCGCATGAAATCGTCATAAAGACCGCGCAACTGATCTTGCAGCTCGTGCTGCGCCTTCTCATTGGTGATCGACATGGGAACGGCGAAATGAGCGGCGATCAGCGCCTCGAAATCGGGTCCCAGGGGCACGACCTCCACCCGGCCGCCGAACGTTGCCGCCACCAGGTCCGCGGTCCTCAGGACCGACGGGACGCCGCTGTGATCCTCAAGGGGCACAAGAATATTTTTCATCGCGCGGGGCTCCCCCTCTGCCATTCTTCCGGGTCCGGTCCGCCTCACGGCAGACGACGGGCCGGCACCGTCCAGGCCAGAATAGCACCCAGGGCCACATAGACGGCAATCAGCAAGAATACCGCCTGAAACCCTCCGACCACGGCCGTCATCACGGCCGCGCGCGGTCCCTCCGCCAAATGCACAAGAACCTCAGGACCACTTTCAACCAAGGCGGCAAAAGACACGGTTCCATCCGGGATGGAGCGCGACAGCGAGGCGAACAGCAGCCCCGACACCGCGGCCGTACCGAACGCCGCCCCCACCGAGCGCGAAAAATTCACCGTTCCCGCCGCGGCTCCCAGAAGCCGGGGCCCGGCGGCATTCTGGACGGTGACCTGGACGACCCCCATCACGCTGCCCATGAAAACGGACAGAACGCAAAGAGCCGCCGCGATACCAGCCGGCGACATCCGCCCGATGGACAAGGCGAGGCCCGTCATCAGGGCGGCCGCCACCACCAGCCCTACCGATGGGAACAGCATGGTGCGTCCGGTCATGCTGACCAGCCGGCCGGTCAGCAGCGATCCGGCGCCGATACCGACGGCGACCGGCAACAGCAGCAGTCCGGTTTCCGCCACCGGCACGCCGCGGACGGTCTTGAGATAAAGCGGCAGGAAGGTGATCAGCGACACCAGCGCCGCCCCATGACAGGCCGATAATGCCCCGCTGCGCCAGATCACGCTCTGACGCAGGAGCGACACCGGGATCAGAGGCGTGCTTTGCCGGGGTTCCCGCCGCAGGAGAAGCGCGAGCGCCAGCAGCGACAATGCCGCCAGACCGAACACCGGGCCCGGCGACGGATGGCCGGCCTCGGCGATCCGTTCCAGCGCCAGCAGGGCGGGCAACACGAAGGCAACGAAGTAAAGCAATCCCGGTCCGTCGATGGCGCCCTCCACCCCGGTTCCGGCACGCGATGGCAGGCGCCGGGCGATCAGCACCGCCAACAACCCCAGCGGAAGATTGATCAGGAACACCGAGCGCCATCCGAACGCCGCCGTCAGCGCACCGCCGGCCAGGGGGCCAAAACAGTTGGAACAGACCACCACCGCGGCGATATAGCCCTGATAGCGGGCCCTTTCGCGTGGTGGCACCACTTCGCCGATCAGGGAATGGGCCAGCGTCATCAACCCGCCGCCCCCCAGTCCCTGCCGCGCCCGGGCGATCGACAGCGTGGTCATCCCGGGCGCCAGGGCGCACAGCGTCGATGCGACGATCATCACCGAAAGCGCGGCCAGCAGCATCCGCCGTCGCCCGAACAGATCCCCCAGCCGGCCATAGACCGGCGCCGCAATGGTGTTGGCGATCAGATAGGAGACCACGACCCAGGACATCCGTTCCGCCCCGCCAAGATCGGCGGCGATGGAGGGCAAGGCGGTCGCCACGATGGTCTGATCCACCACCCCCAGGAACATCGGCAGCATCAAGGGAGGAAAGACCCTGAAGAACAGGCTGCCTCCGGATGGTCCCGGCCGGGACTGCGGAAGGCTGGAGGGTGGATCGGCGACGGCCATCGATGTCTGTTCCGAAAATGCCCGGTCCTGACGGTCCGCCGGGCGCTCAGCCCCCCCGGCGGAGAGTGACCAATCCCCCGCAGCCGGACAGGTCAGAAAGCGGAGGGGCCGGAAAGCGGATGGACCACCAGGATCATCCCGCTCATGACACTCGTCAAGGTTGACGCTACGCCTGACGTTATAAGCGTTTCCCTGAAACTTTCCTTGCCCCCGGACGACAACGACCGGGGCGACACTATTTTTCATTGTATCAATAGCACCCCCTATTGAACCGGGACGATCCCTCCCAATGTGATTTCTTGAGAACGAGAACCGGCCGCAGATTTGCGCCGCCCAACCTTGCGTTCCCACGCCGCCGCCAAAGCTGGAACCGGCGCTGGGCCGGCCGGGGACGGGGCGCCGACGCGATATGGCCGCCATGGATCGCAAGGGGAGTGACATGTCCCGCACCGTCCGTCCCGTCGTCTCTTCCGCCCTGTTGCTCGGGGCGGGCGCCACGCCCGCCCTGGCCGATCAACCCAGCCCCTGGGGACTTTGGCTGCAGGAGGCGGCATCGCCCACGATGCATCAGATCAGCGCGCTGAACGCCACCATCACCACGATCATCCTGTTCATCCTGGCCTTCGTGTTCATCCTTCTGGCCTACATCTGCGTCCGCTTCCATCAGAGCCGCAATCCGGTCCCGGCGCGCTTCGCCCATAATGCGCCGCTGGAGATCCTCTGGACCCTGACGCCGGTCCTGATCCTGGTGCTGATCGCCTTTCCCTCCTTCCGGTTGCTTTACGCGATGGATCGCGTGAAGGATGCCGATCTGACCCTGAAGATCACCGGCCACCAGTGGTACTGGTCCTATTCCTATCCCGACCAGAATGTCGCCTTTGACGCCAATCTGGTGCCGGAGGACGACCTGAAACCGGGCGAGCCACGGCTTCTCGCCACCGATACCCATGTGGTCCTGCCGGTGGGCGACACGGTGCGCATCCAGACCACCGCCGACGACGTGATCCATTCCTGGTCGGTGCCGGCCCTCGGCGTCAAGATCGACGCCTTTCCGGGCCGGTTGAACGAGACCTGGGTGAAAATCGAGAAACCCGGGATCTATTTCGGTCAATGCTCGCAGCTTTGCGGGATCAACCACGGCTTCATGCCGATCGAGATCGAGGCGGTGCCAAAGGAGCAGTTCACGGCGTGGCTGCAAAGCCAGACCGCCAAAAGCTCCTCCGCCGCCCCCGTCAACCCCGCCGCGACCACCCTCGCCGCCGCCGGCGCAGACAACAGGACCGACAGGCCATGAGCCCTGATACCGGAAACCATCCGCCGGGTCCCGGGGAAGGGCATGCCCCCTCCCACGATGCCCACCACGAGGCGCCGCACGGCTGGCGCCGCTGGGTTTACTCCACCAACCACAAGGACATCGGCACGCTCTATCTGATCTTCGCGATCGCCGCGGGGCTGATCGGCGGGGCGGCGTCGGTGGTGATCCGCATGCAGCTCATGCATCCGGGCGGCACGATTTTCGATGGCGACTACCAGCGCTACAACGTGTTCGTCACCGCGCATGCGGTGATCATGGTGTTTTTCACGGTGATGCCCGGACTGATCGGCGGCTTCGGCAACTGGTTCGTGCCGTTGATGATCGGGGCTCCGGACATGGCCTTCCCGCGCATGAACAACATCAGCTTCTGGCTGCTGGTGCCGGCGTTCTGCCTGCTTCTTCTGTCGGCGACATCGGGAACCGGGGCGGGAACCGGATGGACGCTCTACCCGCCCCTGTCGGTCGCCGGCCATCCCGGCCCCTCCGTCGACTATGCCATCCTGGCCCTGCATCTGGCCGGCATCTCCTCGATCCTGGGCGCCGTCAATTTCATCACCACGATCGTCAATATGCGGGCCCCGGGCATGACCTTTCACCGCATGCCTTTGTTCGTCTGGGCAATGCTGGTGACGGCGGTACTGCTGCTGCTGGCGGTTCCGGTGCTGGCCGGCGCGCTGACCATGCTGCTGACCGACCGCAATTTCGGCACCGCCTTCTTCGATCCGGCGGGCGGCGGCGATCCGATGCTGTACCAGCATCTGTTCTGGTTCTTCGGGCATCCGGAAGTCTACATCATGATCCTGCCCGCCTTCGGCATCATCAGCCAGGTGGTCTCGACCTTCTCGAAGAAGCCGGTGTTCGGCTACCTCGGCATGGCCTATGCCATGGTGTCGATCGGCCTTGTCGGGTTCGTGGTATGGGCCCATCACATGTTCACCACCGGTCTTTCCGTCAATACGCGGGCCTATTTCACCGCCGCCACGCTGGTCATTGCGGTTCCCACGGGCATCAAGATCTTCAGCTGGCTGGCGACCATGTGGGGCGGCTCCATCGAGTTCAAGGCGCCGATGCTGTGGGCCGTGGGGTTCATCGCCCTGTTCACCATGGGCGGCGTGACCGGGGTGGTGCTCGCCAACGCCGGTGTCGATGTCCAGCTTCACGACACCTACTACGTGATCGCCCATTTCCACTATGTCCTGAGCCTGGGCGCCGTTTTCGCCATGTTTGCCGGTTTCTACTACTGGATCGGCAAGATGTCGGGGCGGCAATATCCCGAAACGCTGGCGAAAATCCATTTCTGGATCATGTTCATCGGCGCCAATCTGACCTTCTTCCCGCAACATTTCCTGGGATTGCAGGGCATGCCCCGCCGGATCCCGGATTACCCCGACGCCTTCGCGGGCTGGAACATGGTGTCCTCGATCGGCGCCTATATCGGTTTCGCGGGCGCGCTGTTTTTCGTCGTCGTGGTCTGGCAGACCTTCCGGTCGGGCCGGGCCGTGGCCGCCAATCCCTGGGGCGTCGGCGCCACCACGCTGGAATGGACGGTCTCCTCGCCGCCGCCGCTTCACAGCTTCGAAACCATCCCGGTGGTCGGACCGCTTCCCGGTCATGCCCCGGCCGGGCATCCGGCGGAGTAGCCCGATGAAGGGCCCAACCCGGACCGTTCTGGTCTCGGTCGCGGCGCTCGCGGCCATGACCGGCTTTGTTGCCGCCTCGGTACCGCTCTACAGCCTGTTCTGCAAGGTGACGGGGGCGGGCGGCACCCCCCGTGTGGCGGCGGGAGGACCGGTGGCAAAGACCGGCGACCTGATCGAGATCCGCTTCGACGGCGCCGTGATGAAGGACATGCCCTGGCGGTTCCAGCCGCGCCAGACCAGCATGCGGGTGCATCTGGGCGAAACCAGCCTTGCGGTCTTCACGGCTGAGAATCTGTCACCCGACGAGATCACCGGCACCGCCGCCTTCAATGTGACGCCGGCCAAGGCCGGCCCCTATGTCGACAAGGTGCAGTGCTTCTGCTTTTCGGAGCAGCACCTGCGCGCCGGCGAGACGGCGGAGATGCCGGTATCCTTCTACATCGATCCGGCGATTGCCACCGACCCCGAGACCTCCGACGTCCACACGATCACCCTGTCCTATACCTTCTTCAAGGCCCGTCCGCAGCCCGGCGGCACGCCGAAATCAACCAAATCGACCAGTCTTCCGGCCAGCGAGGGAAAATCATGAGCGACGCAGTCCCGACCGCCACGCCCGCGCATCCCTACCATCTGGTGCAGCCCAGCCCCTGGCCGGCTTTCGGGGCCCTGTCGGCCTTTGTCCTGGCCTTCGGCGCCGTGCAATGGTGGCACGGCAGTCCGCCCTTTATTCTGGCGGGCGGCTTTCTCCTCGTTCTTCTGACCATGGCGCTCTGGTGGCGCGACGTCCTGCGCGAGGCGGCCGACGGCAAGGCGCATACCGAGGTAGTGCGCCACGGCTTGCGCGTCGGCATGGGCCTGTTCATCACCTCCGAGGTCATGTTCTTCGTCGCCTTTTTCTGGGCGTTCTTCAATTCGGGCCTGCTCGTCAATCCGTCGATCAGGCAATGGCCGCCCGCCACCATCGAGCCGGTGGAGACCTGGGGCATTCCCTTCCTCAATACCCTGATCCTGCTGTCCTCCGGCCTTGCGGTGAACTGGGCGCATCATGCGCTGCGCCAGTCCGACCGGCGCGATCTGGCGCGCGGCCTGGCGCTGGCCGTCGCGCTTGGCGCGCTGTTCCTCTGCCTGCAGGCCTATGAATACATCCATTCGCCCTTCGGCTTCCGCGAGGGGGTTTACCCGTCCGTGTTCTATATGGCGACCGGGTTCCATGGCTTTCACGTCTTCGTCGGCGTCTGCTTTCTCACGGTCAATTTCTTCCGCGCGCGGGCCGGGGCCTTTACCGCCAGCCAGCATGTGGGGTTCGAGGCGGCGGCATGGTACTGGCATTTCGTCGATGTGGTGTGGCTGTTCCTGTTCGTCTGGATCTATTGGTGGGGGGCGTGACGGCGTCCGGTCCGGCGGACACGGACCCCGGGCCCGGGCGGAAACATGACGGCCCTGCCCGATGGGGGTCTTGACCTGAGGGACGCGCCGCCGTCCAATGGCGCCATGACTCGTTTTTTCGCATCTGCGCTCTGCCTGCTGGCCTCTCTTTTTCTCCTTGGGGAGGCGGGGGCCACGACCATGGAATTCGACGGACGGGAACGCACGTTCGAAATGTATGTGCCGCCGACGGCGCCGCGTCCTCTGCCGATCCTCTTGATGCTGCACGGCGGCCGGGGAACCGGATCGCTGATGCGCCGCTACACGGACTTCGACAGCCTCGCCCAGAAAGAGGACATTCTCGCCGTCTATCCCCAGGCCATCGGCGGCCAATGGAACGACGGCCGCCCGGAAATCGGCAATCTGAACCCCCAATCGGCGGACACCGACGACGTTGAGTTCCTGCTGTCCCTCGTCGACACGCTGGTGGGACGCGGGCTGGCCGATCCGAAGCGCGTTTTCGTGGCCGGCATCTCGAACGGCGGCATGATGGCGATGCGTCTGGCCTGCGAACATCCCGGCCGGATCGCCGGATTCGCCGTGGTCGCCGCCAATCTGCCGGTCGGCCTCGACTGCGATCCGCAGACGCCGGTGCCGGCTCTGTTCGTTCATGGCACCGCCGACAAATTCGTTCCCTTCGGCGGCGGCGACATTCTGCAATGGGCCAATCTGGATCGCGGCAAGGTCCTGTCGGCCCGCGAGACGGTGGCGCTGTGGCGTCAGGTCAATGGCTGCACCGGCGACGCCGACAAGGAGCGGGTGTCCGACGGCGCCAGGGCCGGCGGCTTCGCCATCGACCGGCTGACCTTCGAGCCCTGCGCGGGCGCGCCGGTGCGGCAGTTCATCATCCGGGGCGGCGGCCATGCCTGGCCGGGCGCCCGGCAGAGCCCCTATGGCGACGCCGTTCTCGGTCCGGCCGGCATCGATCTCGACGCCAACAGTGAAATCTGGTCCTTCTTCAAGGCGCTGCCCCCCCGCTCATGACGGAACATCCCTTCGCCCCCTTCGTGCGCATCCTGGGCAAAGGCCCGCATCTCAGCCGTCCCCTGACCCTGGGGGAGGCCCGGCGGGCCGCCGGCATGATCCTGGACGGGGAGGTCGAGCCCGTCCAACTGGGCGCCTTTCTCTGCCTGCTGCGGGTCAAGACCGAGACCCCGGAGGAGGTCGCGGGATTCGCCATGGCCATTCGCGACCACCTGCATCCGCCGGCCGACATGCCGCCCGTCGACATCGACTGGCCGTCCTATGCCGGCAAGAGCCGGCAATTGCCGCTGTTCCTGTTGTCCGCCCTGCTTCTGGCGGAAAACGGCCTGACGATCGTCATGCATGGCGCGTCCGGGCACACCGCCGGCCGGCTTTATGCCGACGAGGCGCTGGCGGCGCTGGGTCTGGCGCCCGCCCGGACGCGGGAGGAGGCGGCGCGGACCCTCGCGGTCCGCAATTTCGCCTTCGTCCCGATGGAGCTTCTGCATCCCCGGCTGCCGGAAATCCTGGGCCTCAAGCCTCTGCTGGGATTGCGGTCCCCGCTGCACACCGTGGTGCGCAATCTGAACCCTTTCAACGCCCGGCTGTCGTTGATGAGCGTGTTCCATCCCACCTACCGGCCGGTGCATTGCGAGGCCTCGCGCCTGATGGGGATGACCGCGCTGGCCTGTTTCAAGGGCGAAGGCGGCGAGATCGAGCGCCGGCCGGAAAAGCCCTGTCAGGTCGAGGGCATCGCCAACGGCGCCGTCTTCTCGGAGGACTGGCCGGTGGCTTTCGACGGTGTTCCGCCGCGCGACAGCCCGATGGATCCGCTCCGTCTGGCGGCGCTGTGGCGGGGCGACTGGCGCGACGCCCATGCCGAGGCCACGGTGATTGCCACCGCCGCCATCGCGCTGCGTCATATCGGACGCGCGGCGACACCGGCCGGCGCCCTGTCCCTGGCCGGCAGCCTGTGGACCGACCGCCGTCGCGATCTGCTGCCGACCGCTGTCTGACCGGACAAAACCCTGACGTGGGGTGGGGAACGGCCGCTTCGGAACCGGAACCCGCTTGACGTTCCGGTTCCGAAACACCATTTAGCGGCCAACACCCTTCCAAAATCGGAAGTGGCATCCCCGGTGTCGCCCTTTACCGGCGCGTCCGTCTGTGGAATAGATGCCACACCGTCCATTTTCCCGGGTCGGACGGCCCGTTCGGGGTCCACGTCGGAAACAGAATGATCGAAATCAGCCACCTCACGCATACCTATCCGGGCAACCGGAAGTCGCCCCCCCGCACGGCCATCGATGATCTGTCGCTGTCGATCCCGGCCGGAGAGTTCTGTATTCTGTCCGGCCCCAACGGCAGTGGAAAATCGACGCTGTTCCGCATCCTGTGCGGCATGGCGCTGCCCTCGTCGGGCACCATCCGCATCGGCGGCCACGACCTGTTCGCCGAACCCGCGGCGGCGCGCGCCCGCATGTCGGTGGTGTTCCAGAGCCCGGCCATCGACCGCCATCTGTCGGTGGCCGAAAATCTGCGCCTTCAGGCCACGCTCTACGGCCTCAGCGGCGCCGATTACAAGGCGCGGCTGGGAGAGGCGGTGGAATGGACCGACCTCAGGGACCGTCTGGCCGACAAGGTTGATACCCTGTCGGGCGGGCTGGCGCGGCAGGTGGAACTGGCGAAATGCCTGCTGACCCGCCCCGAGATCATTCTTCTGGACGAACCGACCACCGGACTTGATCCCAACAGCCGGCGCAATTTCATCGAGGCGCTGCAACGCATCCAGCGTCAGCGCAAGATGACGGTACTGATGACCAGCCATATCTTTTCCGAGGCGGAGGACGCCGACCGGGTGGCCATCATGAAGGGCGGCCGGCTTCTGGCCTGCGACAGCCCGCAGGCGCTCCGCGCACGCCTGGGCCATGAGATGGTGGTGCTGCAATCCCGGCGGGCGGAAAGCCTGCTGCCGCGCATCGAGGCCGACCTGGGCATTGCGGTCCGCCGCTATGGCGACGAACTGCGCCTGGAGGAAACCGTCAACGGCGACAGCCTGCCGATCCTGGAACGTCTCCTGGGACTTTACCGGGGCGACATCGACAGCATCGCGATCAAGCAGCCGGCGCTGGAGGACGTATTCGTCCATATGACCGGAAAAACCGCCCAGGACATCGAACGCGAGCAGTTGGAGATCGAAGCCCCATGATCCGTGTCGCCCTTGCCCTCGCCCAGCGCGAGTTCATCCGCTTCCTGCGCCAGCCTCAGCGGGTCGTCGGAACGGTGGCGCAGCCGGTGCTGTTCTGGCTGTTCCTGGGCACCGGATTCAGTTCATCCTTCCGCGCCCCGGGCATGGAACAGGTGAGTTATCTCGAATATTTCTATCCCGGCGTCATGCTGATGATGATGCTGTTCGCCAGCATTTTCTCCTCCATCACCATCATCGAGGACCGCGACGCCGGATTTCTGCAAAGCGTCCTGGTGGCCCCGGTGTCGCGCATGGCCATCGTGCTGGGCAAAGTCCTGGGCGGCACCGCCATCGCCCTGGTGCAGACCGTGATCTTCACCATCGCCGCGCCCTTCCTGGGCCTGTCGCTTGGCGCCGGCGCCCTGGCGATGCTGCTGGGCGCCTATGTCCTGACCAGCATGGGCTTCGCCGCCATGGGCTTTTTCTTCGCCTGGCCGATGCGCTCCTCCTCCGGGTTCCACGCGATCATGATGGTCTTCCTGATGCCGCTCTGGATGCTGTCGGGCGCCCTGTTCCCGATCGAGCGGGTGCCGGGATGGCTGCATCTGCTGATGAACATCAATCCGGTGGCCCACGCCCTGGTGCTGCTGCGGACGCCCCTCTATATGTCGGTGTCGGAGGCCTTCCAGAACCAGCGCTATCTGCTGGCGCTGGCCGTGACGGCGGTCTGGACGATCGCCTGTCTGCTGGGATCCATGGCCCGCGTGGAGACGCGCGACAAGGGCGGCGCGCCCGCCAGTGCGTAAGACCGTGTCCCGGCGATCGAACCGATCAGCGCGGGTCGGATAAGAGAAGGCTGCAATGGGGACGCCCCGTTGCAGCCCTGATCTATTTTCCGTCGCCCGTCACGACAGAAACCGATTCCAATACTTTATCTGACATTCTTCCCGAACGTCATTCGTCGCACCGTCATCCGTTCCGCGACGTCCGCGCCACCGGACTGAGCCAGATAACTCCTCGCCGAGGCCACGCTGTCGGACACCGTTATTGAGACCCCAGGCTCCTTGAAGTCGACAATGACATCACCCGCGTAGAGCACTTCCCCGGCGGCTACCGTGAACCGGGGTGTCGTCGGCTTCAATTTCGTCTCCCCATAAATCCGGACGGATTGCAGTTCCCCCCTTCCGGCAGCCCCTGTCATCGCGGCGATCCGGTCAAACGACGCAACGGAGTAAAGCCCGTTATCGCCGTGATAGAGCCACGCCAAAGCATAGCTTCCCGGCGGAACCTGAAATGCGCGATATTCCGTTCCCCGGCAGGCGTCGGAGAGCGATGCGCCGATGTCATAACTCAAAGTAACGGTGGCGCAGAACTCTGTGTGCAACAACTGTACGTCCCCAGTTCTTATTCCCGTCGCTGGATCGACGGCGATCCAGCCGGCATAGGTCGGGAATTCGACGCCAAAAGCGGCCGTTACCGGGTTCCGGACGGAAACACCGATGACCACAATCGCCTCCCCGCCCGGCTGGCTGGAGGTCAACGCGGGTTTACCCGACGTGATACTCCGGCCATCCGTCTGAACACCGCACCCGGCGAGAGCCACTGCCATAGCAAAAATAATGATCTGTCGCATTTTTCCTCCCCCGATCAGCGAGCCGGCACGCCTTCGTCTTTTGTCAAAGCCGCCCCATCCGCCCGGATCAGTGGCCGGAACGGCAGAGATTCGGAATGCCCCTTGCCGGCAAGCAGCGCCCTCGCGGAGGCCTGACTGTCGCGCAGAGACCATGTCAACCGCTTGGGGGCGCCCACATCGAGGATCAGATCGCCCGCATAAACGGCTTCGCCCGGGGACACATCGAACGTCGGGGCGCCGGGTAACGCGCGGGCGGCAGGAGAGAACTCTATGATTTTTTGCCCCACGGTGACGGACTGGAATTGGGTCGGAAAAAACCAGTTTCCCTCGTAAATCGCGAGAGCCAACGCGTAACGTCCGGCCGGCAATCGAAATGCCTTGAGAACGCCACCCCCAGGCAAATCGTCATAATATAAAACTCCTCCCGGAGTTTTCGCCCAGACGACGTCCGAAGACACCCGCAGCCTTGTGGAGGGGTCGATCCGGACCCAACGCAGGGCGATATTATTCGCCAAGCCTAGTCTGTTGGGAGGACTGTTAACGAGAAACAGGCCGACGATCGCGATCCCCTGTCCCGGCTCCATCGTCCAGGACTCGCCCAGAGAGATATCCTCGATATCCGGCGGCGGCGGCGGCGGCAGATGCATACATCCTGAAAGAAGAAGTCCCGCAAGCAACGACAGCAGGAAAACGACATGCCGCCCGCTCCCGCCCTCTTTCGATACCGGCGCGGCCGACACCCTCCCCGATAACGTCATACTGCCCCCCCCCATTGCGGACCATTCACAAGCGGGTCCGGCTCGCATCCTGCGCTGCGCAGACACCGACAAGCCGATGTCCGGCCCCCCTTTTTTACAAAGGGATCATATTTACGAATATATGTAAATATTCACAATTCGAATTCCATTCCCTTTCCGGGCGGCATCAATCCGAAGCGCGTGCCTTTCGGAAAATCTGATGGAATGGTGGCCTCCGGCTTCTTCATCGGCCGCCTGCTGAAGATGTATCCGGTCGAATCGGTGGTGGTGGCAGTCTGCCCAGCGGCCTGGGCGACACCGGAGACGTGGCCATCCTGTTCTCGGTCCGGCGTGTCGGGCTGATGCCTCTCGCTCGAATCTCCACCCGGTTGGGAGAAGCCGCAACGGTGATCGTCGCCATCATCCGGTTCAGGCTGGCGCAGTGACGGGCCGCCCGGGCACAGAAAAACACACCCCACCAAGCCCGGGGCAAAGCGCCAACCGCAGGGCGCGGGGTCTGTCTGGTCGCGCGGTCGTCGACCGACGGCGGACCGCTATGTCCGTTTCGCGGTCGATCCCCGCACGATACAGCGGCCATTCAACACCAGCTTGCGGACCGGCGCGTCCGGCGTGTCGATCCGGTCGAGCAGCATCTCCATGGCGGCCCGGCCGATCGCCTCCACCGGCTGTTCGATCACGGTGATGCCGGGGCCGACCAGTTCCGTCCAGCGTTCGTTGTCGAATCCCGCCACCGCCAGGTCACCGGGGATCGCGAGCCCCGTCTCTCCCGCCGCCCTCACCACCCCCATCAGAAGCAGGCCGTTACTGGCGATGATCGCCTCTGGACGGCGCAAGGCCTCGCCCGCGTCGACGGTCCGGCGCCTGAGTTCCGCCTCGGCGGCCTCGGCGGCCGGGGGGATGAAAACGGCGGCGGGCGGAAGTCCCAGGCGCGCCATCGCGGCCCGATAACCGTCGTGCCGTTCGATGCCCGTCGTGCTGGCGTTGCCGAACAGACCGGCAATCCGTCGATATCCCCGGTCATAAAGATGTTCGACCAGAACTCCGGCGGCGGCGGCATTGTCGAGAACCACCGTATCCTCACGGCTGCGCTGACAGGCGCGATCGATCAGCACCGTCGGAAAACTCCGTGACGTTTCCGCCATCTGCTCCACGGTCCGGCGCGTCGGAGCGAAGATGACGCCGGTCACCCTCTCCTCCTCCATCAGCCGCAGATACATGGCCTCCTTTTCCGGATTTTCGTCGGTATTGCAAAGGATCACCCGCAACCCCGCCCGGTAGGCGGCATCCTCGACGGCGCGGCTCACCGCCGTGAAAAACGGATTGCGGATATCGGCGACGATCAGTCCGATGGTCTGCGAATGGCGCGATCGCAACCGGCGCGCCGACAGATTGGGCCGATAGCCGGTCTCCCGGACAGCCGCCTCGACCTGGGCGCGCAGCGTGTCGCTCACCACCCCGTTCCCCAGCACCCTGGAGACCGTCGCCGGAGACACACCGGCCACGCGCGCGACATCCTTGATTCCAACCGTCATCGGGCCACCGGCGCCATCATGAAAACGTTCCCATAAACAATCAGAGCAAAGTCATCAAAAGCGATCATATTCCGAAATTACACAACAAAAAAACCGAAAAGCCATCCAGCGTTCTTGACTCCCGGGTATGAAAACGTTTTCATGATGACAACAATAAGTCCGGGAGAGAACGATGCCACCATCCGCCACCGAGACCCTTGTCGCCGCCAACCTGATCCGTCTGGGGGCGGCCCCGGCCGGCAAAGAGGACGCCATCCGCGAGGCCTGTCAGTTGCTGGTCGCCGCCGGCTGCGCCGCCCCCGGTTATGACGTCAGCATGATCAGACGGGAAGCGGTGGCGAACACTTTTCTGGGACATGGCGTCGCCATCCCGCACGGACTGGGCGAGGATCGCGCCCTGGTCAGACGCGACGGCATCGCCGTCCTGCAAATTCCCGCCGGCATCGAATGGAATCCCGGGCAGACCGCCAGACTGGTCGTCGCCATCGCCGCCCGGTCGGACAGCCACATCATCCTCCTGCGGCGCCTCACCCGCCTGATCCAGGATGACGCGCGTCTGGACACCCTGTTCGTCACCACCAGGACGGACGAGATGATCGCCGCCCTCGCCGGGGACGAGGGGCCGGCCGCCCCCGGGGCACCGGTCGCCGATCTGGCGGAAACCGTCGCCTGGACGATCGATTATCCGGCCGGTCTCCATGCGCGGCCGGCGTCCGCCTGGGTGGAGGCGGCCCGTCAGTCCGGCGTCCGCCTTCAGGTCCGCCACGATCATGAGGCCGCCGACGCCCGCAATCTGGTCGCCCTGTTGCAATTGGGCCTGCGTGCCGGCGACACCATCGTCGTCTCCGCCGAGGGCCCGGACGCGACCGCCGCGCTTGCAAGGTTCCACGCGGTGATCACCGGTCTTTCGGCTCAGGAAAAAGCCGATGCGATGAAAGCGGCAACCCGCGCCGCCCTCGCCGTCCAGGGCTGGACACCGCCCGGCGCGCCGCAAACCGTCGTCGGCGTCGGAGCCAGTCCCGGCATCGCGATCGGGGTGGTGCATCTCATGACCTCCGTCGACGCGCCGGTGCCCGATGATCCGGGGCATCTGGACGAGGGCGCCGCCCGTTTGCACGACGCCATCACCGCCACCCGCCAGCAGCTTGCCGCCCTGGCCGACGATGTGACGCGCCGCCTCGGCGCCTCCGAAGCGGCGATTTTCAAGGCACATGGCGATCTGCTGGCCGACAGCGACCTGATCACACTGGCCTGCCAGCTGATGGTCGAAGGGCATGGCGTGGCCTGGTCATGGGATCAGGCCGTCGAACGCATGGCGTCGAAGCTCGCGGCCCTCGGCAATCCCGTCCTGGCGGCGCGCGCCGCCGATCTCCGCGATGTCGGCGGCCGCGTGCTGAGACACCTCCATCCGGCACTGAAGGCCGCGTCCCCGGCCCGGCTCCCCGACCATCCCTGCATCATCGTCGCCCGGGACCTGTCTCCCTCCGACACCGCCGGGCTGGACCGGGGACGTGTCCTCGGCCTGGTCACGGCGCAGGGAGGGCCAACCTCCCACACGGCCATCCTCGCCCGGACGACGGGCCTGCCGGCCATTGTCGCCGCCGGCGGGACCGTGGCCTCGATCGCCGACGGCACGATGGCGATCATCGACGGGCAGACCGGCCGTCTCTATCTTTCTCCCTCGGACGAGGATATGGCCTCGGCACGGACCTGGATCGACGATCTCGCCCGCCGCCGCGCCCTGGAGGTGGCGGAACGCGGATTGCCGGCCCGCACCCGCGACGGCCACGTCCTCGCGATCGGCGCCAATGTCAATCTGCCCGATCAGGTTCCCCTGGCCTTGCAGGAGGGGGGGGAAGGCGTCGGCCTGATGCGGACCGAATTCCTGTTCCTCGAACGCGGCTCGACCCCCGGCGAGGATGAACAGTTCGCAACCTACCGCGCGATGATCGACGCCCTCGACGGGCGGCCGCTGATCGTCCGCGCGCTCGATATCGGCGGCGACAAACAGGTCGCCCATCTCAACCTGCCGCATGAGGACAACCCTTTCCTCGGCGTCCGCGGCGCCCGCCTGCTGCTGCGGCGTCCGGACCTCCTGGATCCGCAATTGCGCGCGCTTTACCGGGCCGCGGCCGGCGGCGGCGATCTTTCGATCATGTTCCCGATGGTGACGTCGGTCGATGAGGTGATCGCGCTCCGCGCCGCCTGCGACCGCGTCCGGGCCGATGTCGGAGGACCGGCCGTCCCGGTCGGCATCATGATCGAGGTGCCGGCGGCGGCCATGGAAGCCGATATCCTGGCCCGTCATGTCGACTTCTTCTCAATCGGCACGAATGACCTCACCCAATATGCGCTGGCGATCGACCGGCAGAATCCCGAACTGGCCGCCGAGGCCGACAGTCTGCATCCCGCCGTCCTGCGTCTCATCCGCCAGACGGTGGCCGGCGCCCGCCACCATCAGCGCTGGGTCGGCGTCTGCGGGGGCATCGCCGGCGATCCCTTCGGCGCCGCCCTGCTTGCCGGACTAGGCGTCACCGAACTGTCGATGACGCCGCGCGAGATTCCCGCCGTCAAGGCGCGGCTGCGCCGCAGCGATCACGCCGCCTTGCAAGCCCTGGCGGCCCAGGCTCTGGCCGCCGAAACGGCCCGCCAGGTGCGCGCCCTGGATGTCGCGCCATGACGGGTCCGGTCATCACCGTCACCCTCAATCCGGCCATCGACGAGACCGTCACGCTCGATCACCTGCATCCCGGACAGGTGCACCGCGCGCGCTCGGTCGGGCTCAACGCCGGCGGCAAGGGGGTGAATGTCGCAAGCTGCCTTGCCGACTGGGGACTGCCGGTGATCGCCACCGGCATCCTGGGCAAGGCCAACGATCCGGTATTCGCCACGCTGTTCGACAGCAAGAGGATCATCGATCGCTTCTCGCGCGTCGCCGGGGACACGCGGGTCAATATCAAACTGGTCCATGCCACCGGCACGACCGACATCAATCTCCCCGGCCTTGCCGTCACCCCCGACGCGCTTTCCGAAGTGACCGCCACCATCCTCGGGCTGGCGGAGCCGGACAGCCTCGTGGTATTGGCCGGCAGCCTTCCGGCCGGCGTCGATGACAGCCTTTATCGCGACCTCATCGACGCCCTGTCCGACCGGGGAGCCCGGGTCCTCCTTGATACCAGCGGCGCTGGACGGCCGGGCGCGCCACCGTCCCTTCTGCATCAAGCCCAATCGCGCAGAACTTGAAGCCTGGACCGGCCATCCGCTGCCAGGGATGTCCGATGTCGCGTCCGCGGCGCGGGCGCTTCTGACACGCGGGCTCCGCCTCGTCGTCGTTTCGTTGGGCGAGAAGGGCGCCGTCTTCGCCGACGACACGCAAACCCTGCTGGCAACCCCGCCGGCGATCGCCTGCACCAGCACCGTGGGCGCCGGAGACGCCATGGTCGCCGGTATTGTCGCAGCGGTGCGGGACGGGGCGCCGCTGGAGAGCATCGCCCGGCTGGCCTCCGCCTTTGCGGTGGGCAAACTCGGTCTCCCGGGGCCCAACCTGCCTTCCCGCGCCGGCATCGAAGGGCTGGCGGCCAGGGTCCTGATCACCCCGCTCCGCCCTTCAGACCTCCACGTTCTGCCGAAGAGGAAACCATGACGGATTTGGTCGCGTCTATCACCGCCGGCGATGTCACGGTGGCCGGTGTTCTCGCCGCGGAAGCCCTGAAAAGCGCCGCCCGGTCGCGCAAATGGACCATCGAGGTGGAGGTGCGGACCGCCGATGGCGTCCTCAATCCCCTGGGACGGACGCAGATCTCCGGGGCCCGGGCCCTGCTGCTGATCGGCCCCGGCCCTTCCGGCGACCCCCGCTTTGCCGGACTGGAGGTGGTCGCCGCGCCGCTTGCCGACGTGCTGGCGGACGCCGCCGGCGTGATCGATCGCGCCGGCGGCGGTTCCCCGGCGTCCCCCCCGGTGGCCGGCGGCGGCGAGGGCCGCAAAAGGATCGTCGCGATCACCTCCTGCCCGACCGGAATCGCCCACACCTTCATGGCCGCCGAAGGACTGCAACAGGCGGCGAAGGCGCTGGGACACGACATCCGGGTCGAGACCCAGGGATCGGTGGGCGCCAGGGATACCCTGACCGACGAGGAAATCCGCGACGCCGATCTGGTCCTGATCGCGGCCGACACACAGATCAATCTCAGCCGTTTCGCGGGCAAACGGGTGTTTCAAAGCGGAACCAAGGCCGCCATCAATGACGGACAGGCGCTGGTGATCCGCGCCCTGGCGGAGGCGCAGATCCAAGGCGCCGCCGGCGGTTCCCTGGCCGCCACGGTCGCGGCGGAAAAAGCCCAGCGCGCGGGCGCGCGGACCGGCGCCTACAAGCATCTGATGACCGGCGTGTCCTACATGATCCCCTTTGTCGTCACCGGCGGCCTCCTGATCGCCGTCGCCTTCGCCCTGGGCGGCATCTACGCCTTCGACGACAGCCACAAGGGAACCCTGGCCTGGGCCCTGTTCCAGATCGGCGCCAAGTCCTCTTTCGCCCTGATGGTTCCCGCGCTGGCCGGATTCATCGCCTATTCCATCGCCGATCGTCCCGGCATCGCCCCCGGCATGGTCGGCGGCATGCTGGCATCCAGTCTGGGAGCCGGTTTCCTGGGCGGCCTCGCCGCCGGTTTCATCGCCGGCTACGGAACCGACTGGTTCAACCGCCATATCCGGCTTCACCGCAATCTGGAGGGATTGAAGCCCGTCCTGATCCTGCCGATCCTCGGTTCGCTGCTGACCGGCCTTCTGATGATCTATGTGGTGGGAACGCCGGTGGCGGGGCTGCTTGCGCTTCTGAGCGACTGGCTGAAAAGCCTGGCGGGCGGCAGCGCCATCCTGCTTGGCGTGCTGATCGGCGCCATGATGGCCTTCGATATGGGCGGGCCGGTCAACAAGGCGGCCTATGCCTTCGCCACCGGGCTTCTGGCCAGTCAGGTCTACACCCCGATGGCGGCGGCGATGGTGGCCGGCATGACGCCACCCCTTGGCATCGCCCTCGCCACCCGGCTGTTCTCCGGCCGCTTCACCCCCGACGAACGGGAGGCGGGCGGCGCCGCGGCGGTTCTGGGCCTCGCCTTCATTACCGAAGGCGCCATCCCCTTCGCCGCCCGCGACCCTTTGCGCGTCATTCCCTGCCTGATGTCCGGTTCCGCCGTTGCCGGGGCGCTGTCCATGGCCGCCGGCGCCGAACTCAAGGTTCCCCATGGCGGCATTTTCGTGCTTCCGATCCCCAACGCCGTCACCCACCTCGGCGTCTATTCCCTGGCACTGATCGCCGGAACCTTGGTGACGGCCGCGATGCTCCGTGTTCTCAAAAAACCGCTCCCGGCGCCTGCGTCCTGACACCTCTCAGCAAAAAAGACTCCGTCCAAGGAGAACCGTCATGAAGAAAGCGATTTTTCCCGTCGGTATTTCGGTCCTGCTGTTTTCGACATCCGTTTTCGCGAAGGACTTCGTCCTCACCGATGTCGCCACCAATCTGGAACTTGCGAGCTGGCAGATCACGTCCGAAGAGCTGGGGCTGACCGATACGTCCGCATTCACCGTCACCAAAAAAACGCTGCACGGCGGCAGGCAGGAAGGCAGCACGCTGATCACCGTCGAGACGAAGGATCTCCAGGTCTCGCTGATCCCGACCCGCGGCATGGACATCTTCGCCATCAAAAGCGGCGACCTGCGCTATGGCTGGACCTCGCCGGTCGACGAGATCGTCAACCCCGCCTATATCGCCCTCGACATGCGCAACGGCCTCGGCTGGCTGGACGGGTTCAACGAAATGATGGTCCGCTGCGGCTTCGAATGGACCGGACATCCCGGCCGGGAAAAGGACAGGCTGATGAGCCTGCACGGCCGGGCCGGCAACACGCCCGCCTCCAAGGTGGTCGTCAGCGTCGACGACGCGCCGCCCCACACCATTCATGTCAGGGGCCTGCTGAAGGAAAACACCTTCAAATTCAGCGCTCTCGAAACATGGACCGACATGTCGGTCACGCCCGGCGTGAAAACCGTCAAAATCCATGACGAACTGACCAACAACAGCGACTACGACCGCGACTACCAGATCATCTATCACAGCAATTTCGGCGCCCCGCTGCTGGAGGAGGGTGCGACGGTCGCGGCGCCCGTGAAGGAAATCTCCCCGTTCAACGATTATGCGAAAAAAGGCCTGACGGACTGGCGGACCTATCCGGGTCCGACCAGAGGCTATGACGAAATGGTCTTCAATCTGGTCCCCTATGCGGACAAGGATGGCCGCACGGTGGCCATGCTTCGCGACAAGGCGGCGGACCGGGGCATCGCCGTTCGCTTCGATACCCGTCAGTTGCCGGTTCTGACGCTGTGGAAGAATACCGATACCCTGAAGCAGGGTTACGTGACCGGGATCGAGCCGGGAACCAGTTACGCCTATCCACGCCAGATCGAACGCACGCAAGGCCGGGTCAGGACCCTTGCCCCCAATGGCACGCAGTCATTCGATCTGGAATATCAGCTGTTGACCTCGCCCGGGGAAATCGACGCCGTCGAGAGGGAAATTCTGTCCATCGCCTCCGGTCGACCGACAAAAATCATCAGACAGCCGATCGCCAAAGAATAATCCGGGCGCAGGGGGATGAGGCCGGCCTCCGCGGAAGAGTCCCGATCCGTGCAGCCCGCGCATCGTCCCGTCAGTCCGAAGCGGCAAGGTAGAGACCGGCCACCGCTTCGATGCCGGCCTGATCGTCGGTGTCGAAGCGGCCGGGCAGAGGACTGTCGAGATCGATCACCCCGACGACCGTTTCCCCCCGGCATAACGGAACCACCAGTTCGGAACGGGAGTCGGCGTCGCAGGCGATATGCCCCGGGAATGCGTGCACGTCGGGAACCAGAACCGTCCGGCGGCGGGCCACCGCCGCGCCACAGACGCCGCGCCCCACGGCGATCCGCACGCAGGCCGGCTTTCCCTGGAACGGGCCCAGCACCAGTTCGCCGCCCTTCAGGAAATAGAACCCGGCCCAGTTGAGACCGGGCATCAACTGGTACAGCAGGGCGGAGGTGTTGGCGGCGTTGGCGACGGGGTCGCGCTCTCCCTCCAGAAGGCCCCGCAACTGCCGGGACAATTCCTCATAAAACTCCGTCTTCGACAGGCCGTCGATCGCGTTGGCCGTGAACATCCCGGATCCTCCTTCGGTCAGTCAGTCAGGGGCCCGCCCGGAAGGCGGCCGGCAGAGCCTGGCCCGCGGGCCAGGCCAGAAGATGGCTGTCGCAGTCCCTGCAATCAGAGCTGCCAAAGCCCGGGACCGGAACCGGCAGCCCGGACAGCGCCCGGACCAGGGCGCATTCGTCGCCATCCGGAACGACCCAGACCCCGGCGACGGAGCCTTGCGTGGTCAGGCGGTCGACATGCCAGCGCACCGGCTTGTCGCGGCGCATATGGCGGCGGACCCGGGCGGCGATGCCCCCCGGTCCCCGCGCGCTGCCGCAATAGAGATAGCGTCCCGACGGCAGGCGGACCGGGGCCCGCCCGGGCAGGACGACGGACAGGCCGCGCGCCATATCCAGCAACAGCACATAGGCGCCCGCCACCGCCGGAAGGGAAAGACCGTCGCGATGAAAGGCCAGCGGCGCCGGGCCGTCCTCGTCAATGCAGCTCATAGCCCTTCGATTTCAGCGTGTCGACCAGACGGGGCAGCACCTTCTGCGCCACCTGCTGCCCGAAAGGCGTGGTCAGGGCCAGCGTCTGGGGAAGGATCACACTTTGTTTCGCCATCACGCTGCGGCCGACGGGACTGGTGTAGAAGGCGTAAAGGGCGTCGACCTCCTGGTCGGTGTAGGTCGCGGCGTAAAGGCCTTCGACCTTGCGGATCAGGTCGGGCAGCGCGGCCTGATATTCCTCGACGAAAATGCCGCGCAGCCCGTCCAGGACATCGGCCGGAATCGCGTGATTGCCGCGCAGCAGAGCCGAGGCCATCTGCGGCCACAGGGCATCGATCATGCGCTGGGTGGTGGTGGAGGTCAGACCGGTCGACAACTGGACGATCTCATGCAGCTTTTCCGCCTTGGTCTCCGCCAGGGCGGACGGGGCCGAACGACAGAGAAGAAGACCGGCAAGCAGCAGGCTGGTCAACAGCGTGCGACCGGACAGCGCGATCATCGGGATTCTCCCTTGGGGTCGAAAACCGCCCCACACTGCCCCAAGCCGCGGCCCGGCACAACCGTCCCCCGGACCTGTCTGACGGCCGTGTCAGACATTGACGTCGATCAGCACCGCCAGGAACAGGCCCACCAGATAGATCATCGACCCCAGGAAGTTGCGCCGCGCCCAGGCCCGGTCCGGCTGTCGCAACAACCCCAGATTGATCCAGAGGAACCAGCCGCCCAGAGCCGCCGCCCCGGCGCCATAGCCCCATCCCAGCACCCCGGCCGCCACGGGCGCCAAAGAAGAGGCGCCCAGCAGTACGCTGTTGATCAGGATGGCGCGCGCCGTCGCCCGGTCGCCGTGGATCACCGGCAGCATCGGCACCCGCGCCCGCGCATAATCGTCCTTCAGCAGGATGGCGAGGCTCCAGAAATGGCTGGGCGTCCACAGGAACAGCGTCACCGCCAGAAGGCAGGGCAACAGCCAGCGGCCGGGGTCGACCGCGGCGCCACCGGCCAGCACCGCGAAACTGCCGGCGGCGCCACCGATCACGATGTTGAGCCAGGTGCGTCTTTTCAACCATACCGTGTAGACGATGGCATAGAAGAAGGCGCCCAGAAACAGATGCAGCGCGACCACCCCGTTGAAGGCCGCCACCGCCAGACCGCATCCCCCGGCCAGAAGCGCGCCGGCCAGCCACAGAACATGACGGGGATGGCGGGTCAGGCCCGCGGCCAGCGGACGCTTGCAGGTCCGCGACATCAGACGGTCAATGTCGCGATCGTAAAAGTGGTTGAACACGGAGGAACTGGCCGACCCCAGAAGCATCGCCAGCGACAGGATGGCCAGACGCAGCGGATCGACCCGGTCGGCGACCGCCACATAGCCCATCACGGCCATCAGCGCCACCATCAGGCCGATGCGCAGCTTCATCAGTTCCACATAGGATCCGAACGTCATCTTGCGCGTTCCCCCTTCTTATCGTTGATCCCGGTCTCCTTGCTCACGGCTTTTTTGACCTCCGCCTTGTCGCCCGGCGTCATCAGACGCGCCAGGGCCAGCCACACGAACAGGACGCCGCCGGCCACCGCGATGGCGCCCCCTGTTCCGGTCATGGCCATGCCGATCAGTTTGCGGGTGCTGTCCAATCCCTGGTCCGTGCCCGCGACCTTGCGGCCCACGCCGGCTCCGCCGGCCAGGAACATGCCCGCCGAGAACAGCGCCTGCCCGCCGCCGTAGAGCCAGAAGGACAGACGCGGTCCCCCGGAAGGGCCGCTGTTTTTCAGCAGCGCGGGAAACAGGAAGGTGAACACCATCGCCATGAACGCCAGATTCACCCCGCCGATGACCGCGTGATAATGGGCGGGCGTCCGTGCGTCCGATCCGTCGGCAAAGGCGCCGAAGACGCCCCCAAGGCCGAACAGCACCAGCGACAGGACGAGGCCCACGAAGGCCAGCGAACGCCAGTTCCGGGGTCCCCGGACCAGGGCGCGAACCAGCGCCGCGCCGACCACCAGCGGCGGCAGTGGCAGGCCGGTCCAGTAAAGCCAGGTGAAGGCGCGGCGCAGATCCTCGGCCCCGGGGGGAAACAGTCCGTACAGGACGGGACCCGGCAATCCGGCCAGCACCAGCACGCCCATGACCGCGATCCACGCGCGATGCGGCAGCGGCAGGCGGCCGAACACCCGTTCCCCCAGGACCTGCCAGCCGGTCAGCAACAAGCCGGTATGGACGAATTGCAGCAGATGGCCGCCGCCCCAGAACAACGGCTCGGCGACGCCGGCCCCGATCCCGCCCGGCAGGCCGGACCATGCCAGAGCGAAGCAGATCAGGGCCAGAAGATAAAGCACGCCCGAGGCGCCGACGCCGACGGTGACCGCGCCGCTCCAGACCGGCGGACGGATCAGCATATGGATCACCGGCAGGGCCACGCCGGCCGCCAGGGCGACCAATCCGGCGAAAAACGCGGGGTGGGTCAGAACCGGCACATAATTGTTGAGGGACGGCTCCCCCTGGTTGGCCAGCGTCGGCACCAGCAACAGCAGGGCGCCCCCGACGGCCAGCGCCAGCCCCAGCGCGCAGGGCAGCGATCCGGGACGCACGGCGGACGCCAGACCGCCCAGCATGGCGAGATACCAGACCACGAAAGCGAACACGACATGCGCCACCAGCGCCTTGCGGAAAAAGCTCTGCCAGGGCCAGGGCAGCCAGTCCTGAACCACCGGGGTCCGCGACATCGCCAGCAGAAGCGCGAGCCCGCCGGCCACCGCCAGGGATCCCACCGCGAGGAACATCCATCCGGAGAGAATGCGCCGGGCGGTCCGGTCGAGACCGGCGGGCGGCAGTCCGGCGGGAAGATCGAGCGTGTCCTTCATCGCGCGTCCGTCCTCATGCCGCCGCGGGACGGTACACGTGGTACAGCAGGACATAGACCGCGATGCCGGTCACCGACACATAAAGCCACACCGGAAAGGTCCAGCGCGCCAGCGCGCGATGCCGTTCGAAGGCGCCACGACGGGCGCGCCACACGGTCAGGGCCACCATCGGCGTCACCGCCACGGCCAGCCCGACATGCGAAACCAGCATGGCGAAATAGAGCGGGCGGATCACCCCCTGGCCGGTGAAGACGAATACCGGCGCGGTAACATGATGGGCGAGATAGGCCAGCAGGAACAACACCGACGTCGCCACGGCGGCCGTCATCACGCGCCGGTGCGCCTGCCGATAGCCAAGCCGGATCAGGCAGCCGCCGGTCAGCAGAAGAGCCCCGGCCAGGGCATTCAGCCCGGCGGTCAGATGCGGCAACAGGTCGGCCATGCCGTCAGAAGCCCTGTGTCCACCGCCAGGTGATGGCGAGATAGAGGGCAAGGGCGAGAAAGCCCAGCCCGAGCGCCAGAACACGGTTATGCCTTGCCGGATCCGCCTGATCCGCTTTCGCACGGCTGGTCATGAGGATCGTCCTTCGTCCGGGGTTATCCGATAGAGGTTAGTTACGTGGGGAGGCGGCACGCCCGCGAAAAGCCCTGTCCCAACGCACAGGAGAAAAAGTTCTCATGTCTAAAAATTGCCGGGCGGGGTTCCCACTCTCTTGATATCCGCCATCGTAATCACCTGATTACATGTGGAGATACAACTAATCAGCGAAATTCCGGACACACCGGAAACGGGATGGAGATGACAATGATCGCACCAGGCGTCCTTGGTTCCCAGGCTCACTCGCTGCCCGTCCGGCAGGTTTCGGTCGAGGCGCCAAGCCTCTGGCTGATCGCCGCCTGGCGGGATTTCCGCCGCGCCCCGTTTTTGTCCATCGGTTACGGCGCGCTGTTCGTCCTTGCGGGCTATGTCATCCTGCTGGGCCTTCACAATGTCGGTCTCGCCAGCCTGATCCCGACCGCCGTGGCCGGCTTTTTCCTGGTCGCGCCGATCCTGGCGGTGGGCCTTTACGAGGTCAGCCGGCGGATCGAGACAGGCGACAGCCCGTCCTTCGCGACCTCACTGTCCGCGCTTGGGCGCAATTCCGGCGCCCTGGCGGCGGTCGGTCTGGTTCTGACCCTGTTTCTCGCTGCCTGGGTTCAGGTCGCGCTGCTGATTTTCATGCTGTTCTTCCACCAGCAGCCGCCCGCCCTCGATCATTTTCTGACCGGCATCCTGACCTCGCCGGAGGCCGTTCCCTTCCTTGTCGTCGGCACCGCCGTGGGTTACGCGATCGCCTCGGTGGTGTTCGCCATTTCGGCGGTTTCCATTCCCCTGCTTCTGGACCGCAACGTCCCGGCGTTGGTCGCCATCGCCACCAGCATCGCGGCGGTTCGCGCCAACTGGCTGGTGATGCTGGGCTGGGCCGCGACCATCGTGGTTCTGGTCGGAGCCGGAATCGCGACCTTCTTCATCGGTCTGGCGGTCACGGTTCCCCTGACCGCCTATGCGACCTGGCACGCCTACCGGACGCTGGTGGAATAAGCATGCACGCCATTTCCGGACCGCTGTCGCCCGGAAAAGCGGTGGCGGCCCGGAGGGCCGCGCCCGGCGCTTGAGGAATTGACCAGGAAAAGCACGGCAATCGGGTTCACCCGGTTGCCGTGCCGCGATGACCTTGCGCCCCATTCCGTACCGGCTCGAAAATCGCTATGCTGTCTCAGTTTCGAGACGACATAGGATCAATCTCCTTCATGGCGATCCGCTTCGACGACATCGGGAAACGGCTGCGCGCGTTCCGCCTGGACCGGCAATTGACCGCCGAACAGATCGCCGAACGTCTGGGCGTGTCGCGGGCCGCGGTCTATCGCATCGAAAGCGGCGATGTCGTCAAGATCGACACCCTTGAGCGTCTGGCGGAGGTTCTGGAAACGTCGACCGCCTCCCTGCTGGGCTTCGGGATGGAGTATTACGCGAGTCCGGTCGCCTATTTCGAGCGGATGCGCCAGGTCGAGGAACAGTCCGATCAGGTGATCGCGCATTTCCCGCCGCTCTCCTATCTGCTGACATCGGACCAGTATTCGGACTATCTGAGGAAGACCCTGATCGAGGCCCTGCCCGCCAATGGCGAGGAGCGGGCGAAAGCCGAGGCCGAGGTCGATACGATCCTTTCGATCCTCGATGAGCGCAAGAAGGCGAGACGGCGGCGCGGTCTCAGCGTTGTCAACTTCGTCACGCTTCCCGAGATCGAGAGGTCGCTCAAGATCGGAATCATCGGCCATTTCGCGATCCCGGAAGACGAACTGCTGGCGAGACGCCGCGCCGCGCGGGACGAGGTGGAGCACCTGATCCATCTGATCCGCAGCGAACCGATGGGTGTTCAGATCGGCCTGATCGAAGAAACGCTGCCCACCGTCGCCTTCCAGCTTTTCCGGACGGCGGACCGCACCTGTCTCGGAATCAGCCCGTTCCGGCTGGGCGGCGAACTGCCCAATGTCCGTATCGGCGTCGCCATGCTGACGGCCGAGGAACAGCCGGTGCGGATGTATGAACAGATCGCCAACGACCTGTGGCGGAGGGCGCACAAGGGCGCCGACGCCATCGCTCTTTTGCAGGCGGTTCTGCTGCGGTCGGGCATCGACGGCGCCCCGGTGCGCGCGGCATCGTGATATCGGGCGGACGGAGACCGCCCGCCACCCGTGGTCCATCGGCGGCGTCCCCGCGCGCTTCGGGGACGATCACCGCATTATGGCTTCCGACGCATTGACGCCAAAGGCGCGGCCCTTCTACATGCTCTCTCCCCTCCGACAGTTCGGGGAAATGACCTTTGGGCCGGCGTGACGTCATGCCGATCCCTTGCCACGGAGCGCGCCAGTGAGTCTTCCGCCGCCCGCGACGACCCTTCCTCCCGGAGTTGTCGACGTCTGGCTGACCGACCCCGATCGGGTGACGGCGGACGCCGCCCTTGATCTGCTGGCGGTGCTCGACCCCGAAGAACGCGCCCGCAACGACCGCTTCCGGGTGGAACCGGCGCGCCGGCAGCATCTGGTCGCCCATGCGCTGCTGCGCCGGACGCTGACCCGTTACACCGGGGTCGACCCGGCTGAGTGGCGATTCGGCGCCAATTCCTATGGCCGCCCCCATATCGAGGGGCCGGCTTTGGAAGCCCCGCTACATTTCAACCTGTCGCACACCGATGGTCTGGTGGCGCTGGCGGTGGCGGCGAGCCCCGACGTCGGGGTGGACGTGGAGCGGGAGTCGCGCCAGACGGACATCGACCGGCTGGCCCCGGCGGTTTTCTCAAAAACCGAACGGGAGGCGTTCGGCCGCTGTCCCGGGCAGGACAGGCGGGCCCTGTTTTTCACCTTCTGGACCTTGAAGGAGGCCTATATCAAGGCGCGGGGCATGGGCCTGTCGCTGCCGCTCGCCGGGTTCTCCTTCGATCTCGGCGGGCCGGAGCCCCGCATCGCCTTTCACGCGGGCTGCCCGGACGACCCCGGCCGCTGGCGGTTCTGGAGCGACCGCGTGACGCCCGACCACCGCCTCGGTCTGGCCGCGCCGTCCGGCACCCTGGCAACCCGGCGGTTCCGGGTGGACCCCGACGGCGGGACAACCGGCGCATGAGGCTCTATGCCTTGAGCGACCTGCATCTCGGTTGTTCCGAAAACCGGGAAATCCTGGCACAGGTGCCGGCCCGGCCGGACGACTGGCTGATCGTCGCGGGTGACGTCGGCGAGACGGCGCATCATCTCCGGCTGGCCTTCGATCTGCTGGTGCCCCGGTTCCGGCAGGTGCTGTGGGTGCCGGGGAATCACGAGCTGTGGACCACGGCGCGCGATCCGGCGGCCCTTCGCGGCGTTGCCCGCTATCAGGCGCTGGTCGATCTTTGCCGGTCCTATGGCGTTCTGACGCCGGAGGACGATTATCCGGTTGCCGCGTTCGGCGGACGCAGCATGCGGCTGGCGCCCCTGTTCCTGCTTTACGACTACAGCTTCCGGCCGCCGGAGATCCCGTTCGATCAGGCGCTGGACTGGGCGCGCGCCAGCGGCATCGAATGCGCCGACGAAATCCTGCTCCACCCCGATCCCTATCCCGACCGCGTGCAATGGTGCCACGCACGCGTTGAGGCGACGCTGGCCCGCCTTGCCGCCGGCCCGGCCCTGCCGACCGTCCTCATCAACCACTTTCCCCTGCATCCCGCCGCCGCCCGCCTGCCACTGGTGCCCCGGTTCTCCCTGTGGTGCGGGACCCTGCGGACCGCCGACTGGCATCTGCGTTTCGGCACCGAGGTCGTGGTCTACGGTCATCTTCACATCCGCCGGACCCACCATATCGACGGGATCCGGTTCGAGGAGGTTTCCCTCGGCTATCCCCGCCAGTGGACCGGGCGGATCACCCCGGACCGGCTTCTGCGCGAAATCCTGCCCGGCCCTGCCTCCTGACGGATCTCCTCCCTCCGGCAATGACGCCCCGGGTTCCGTCACGCCGGGACGCCGGGACGCCGGGGCGGCGCCACCGCCCGCGATCAGTCCTCCGGGGCCCGCCAGAATTCAGCCGCGCCGGGCGGCAGGGTCGCCATCACCCGGTCGAAGGCGGCCCGGTCGACCCGGCGGCGCAAGGCCCAGGCGACATCGTCGATGCAGGTCTCCGGCGCGAAATTGTGGTCCCGGCGCAGCGACTGGGCCTCGATGGTCAGGACCGACCGGTCCGCGAACGGGCGAACCGGCTCGTCGATGTCCCAATCGGCCACGAAGATCGCCCGGATGACGGGCGGCAGGACCCCCGCGAACCGGATCGCGTCCGCCGTGGACAGCCGGCGGCGGAAGGTCCTCAGCACGCCCTCCGCCATGGTGTAGGTCTGGTTCCGGGTGGTCAGTCCGGACCGATCCTTCGCATCGGCCAGAAACCGCTCGAACTCCTCGGTCGCATGCTGGATGTCCATCGGTATGGGCATCAGGCGAATTCCCGCTCCCTGAGGCCGGAACCGGAACCGGCGCCAGTGCGGGCCGGCGCCTCCGCGGCCCCACCGCCGGATGCGCTGTCGCCGCCATCCGCCCCCAGGACCCGTTCGATCACCAGATCCACATGGCGCGATCGCCAGGGTTCCAGCGCGGTCCCTTCGACCATCAGATTGAAGGCGCCGAGAGCCGGTCCGGTGAAGACCGCGTGATCAACGACGCGCCCGCCTCCCCCCGCCCGGGCGCGCGCAAATCCGTCGTCGAAATAGGCCATCGCCACGGTGGCGAAGCGTCCCTTCGGCGTCTCATCGACCAGACGGAACGACTCCGGCGCGATCTCCTGCAAACGCCGGCGCCCGATCGTGAGGGCGGCCTCGAAGGATCCCCCCGGCAGCCAGGGCGACAATCCCTGGCGGATGTCCTGGGGAATGGCCTCCCAGGACCCGAACGCCCGCCACAGTTCGTAAAGACGGGTCATCCGGGCCGGGAAAAAGACGCCTTTTTTCAGCATGCGCGCGCGGATGCCGAATTCGAACAGCGGTCCGAAGGGGGCGACATCGCAATCGTCGACGGACAGACCTTGCAGCCTGTCCTTGACCGCCGGACTGGTGTCCGCCTCCACCGTGCATTGGGTGACGGACCCGACCAGGATGAACTCGGCGCCCAGGGCTTCCGCGGCCCGCACGGCCATCGGCGTTCCGAGACCGCCGGCGGCGCCCACGGGCACATCCCGCGCCCCGTTCAGGCCGTCCCTCAAGGCGACGGCCGCCGGCAGAAGACTGGACAGATCAGCCCCCGACCACAGCCAGCCGCCCGCGCCTTCGACGCAGATTTCCGTCGCCACCGGCAACCGGGCGCCCCTTGCCGCCTCCTCCTCCGTGACTCCACCGCTTTCGACCAGACGGCGCAGCATGGCCGGCGGGGGCGGTTGCAGGAACGTCCGGGCCATCTCCAGGCTGGAGACCTTGGCAAGGACAGAGCCGCCCTTCAGCCGGAACGTGACCAGGGCGGGACTGAGCGCCAGGAAGCCGGACGCCTCGACCATCCGCACGCCGTGATCGAGATAAAGCGCGATCAGCCGGTTTTCATGATCCGGCCGGGCCTCATACAGCAGATTGGCGGCGATCAGGCGATCCGGCCCGAGACCGGCCCGGACCTCCCGCAGCAGCGACTCCACCCCGGCCAGAGGCAGACCGCCCGTCCCCAGCACCCCCAGGAGCCCGGCGCGCGACAGGCGCAGGATCATGTCGCGGCCCGAAATGCCGCCATAGAGCGATCCGGCGACGCAGGGCAGACGGAGCCCATACCGGGCCTGGAGGGACCGGGAACCGGGCACCGCCGGCGCGACCGGGAAGACCGGAGCGACCGGAGAGGCCGGAGCGGAGGAAGAGACCGGGGAAACAGGGACAACCGGCGCCAGGGTTGCCTGCGACGGCGCCGCCGCGGCGGGAGCTGGAATGGAGGCCTGAGGAAGGACGACGGAAGGCGACGGGACGGAAGCCGCGGGGCCGGTCGCGGGCGCGGGTGCCGGAGCCGGCGTTGGAACGGGGGCCGCGACGGGGGCTGCGACGGGGGTCGCGACGGGGAAAGGAGCCGGCGCCGGAGTCGGTGCCCATTCCCCGGGAGAGGCGGGCCGGACCTCCGGCTCCGCCGTCAGGTCCAGCGGCGGCAACGACTTGCGCACCGCCGCCACGGTTCGGGTCAACACGGTGCCGGGTCCCATTTCCTCGAACTCGACATCGCCCTTCGCCATCAGATAGCGCACCGTGTCGACCCACTGCACCGTGCAAACGATCTGCCGGGCCAGTCCCTCGCGCAGGGTTTCGGGCCGGTGCGGCCGCGCGTCGACATTGGCGATCACGGGATAGCGCAGGGGCTGGAATGACGTCTTCTCGAGCACTTTCCGGAACTGCGCCCCGGCGTCGGCCATGTAGCGCGAATGAAAGGGGGCACTGACGTTGAGCGGAAAAAACCCGGCTTTCCTCCCCTCGAACACCGGACGCGCCCGCTCCAGCTCGGGGGACGGGCCGGCCAGAACGACCTGATTGGGACTGTTATGACCGGCGATATCAAGACCGGTCAAACCGGCATCGGCCAGAATCCCGGCAACCGTGCCGATATCGCAGCCGACAACCGCCGCCATGCCGCCCCCCGATGCCCGGCTCATGGCGTCGGCGCGCTGGCGCACCAGATCGAGACCCGTCGCGAAGTCGAAGGCCCCGGCCGCGAACAGCGCGACATATTCGCCGAGGCTGTGGCCGGCGAGATAGTCGGGCGGCGGGGCGCCATCGGCCGTCCGCGCGAGGAAGGGCAGGGCTTCGACCACGAACAGCGCCGGCTGCGTGAACCGGGGCTGCCGCAGCCGTCCGTCGGGAGCGTTGAGGCAAAGATCGGTAATCGAATAGCCGAGAATGGCGTCGGCCGTGGCGACCAGATCGGGAAAACGGGGAAACAGATCCGCCCCCATTCCTTTGACCTGGGAACCCTGACCCGGAAATCCGTAGACCTTCATTTTTCTCTCCCCAACGCTGACTTGGCGCGGCTCGGGCTTCGATGCGGGGACGGTCGCCAGCACCCGTTCCAGAAGCTGGCGGTCGTCCGCGAACGGACTGAGCAGCGGCAGGGACCGCGACTGCGATCCCTGCCGCAGATTGCCGCGCACATGATTGTGAAGAACGCCAGAGGGCCCGAGATCCAGATAGACATGCGCCCCCAGACTCTCGACGGCCCCCAATGTGGCGGCGAAGTCGATGGGATCGCGGACCACCCGCCAGAAATGCTCCGCCGTCACCGCCCCGACCCGTCCCCGGCTGGCGCAGGAGAACAAAGGACGATCCGGCGCCGCCAGGGCAACGGCGCGGAAATGATCGAGATAGCCGTCGCGAAGAGGATCCATCAGGCGGGAATGGAAGGCGTGACGCACGGCGATGCGCTGATAAAGCACGCCTTGCGCCGAAAGTGCCGCCTCCGCCGCGTCGAGATTGGCCGACGGGCCGGTCACGATGAAATGCCGGGGACCGTTCAGGCCCGCGATCTCGGTGCCGTCGCGAAGCGCCGGTTCGCGGTCGTGGAGGTCCGGGCTTTCGAGAATCGCCAGCATGCCGCCCGGCAGGCCTTCGGCGACCACGCCGGAAAAACCGCAGACCAGCCGGACCGCCGTCTCGTCCGACATCACGCCGGCCGTCACCGCCGCCGCGAATTCGCCCAGGCTGGCCCCCAGCACCGCATCCGGCAGGATTCCCCGGTCGCGCATCATGGCCGACAGGGCCAGTTCGATCATCAGAATCGCCGGATTGGTGATCGAGACATCGTCGAACGGATCGGTCTTGCGACTGCCCTGATCGAAAATGCGCCCCACCACGTCCAGACCGGAGACCTCACGCGCGATCCGCCCCAGCCGGTCCAGTGTGTCGCGGAACACCGGCTCGGTCCGATAGAGGCCGGCGCCCATCTGGGGATATTGGGACCCCTGGCCGGAAAAGCAGAAGAGGACGGGAAGCCCTTTCGTCATGACAGCCTCGCGTCGCGCACGTCAGCCAGCCGCGCCGCCCCTTCATGGATGACCGGAGAGGGCGGATCCAGCGGCCGGGGCATCCGGGCGGCCTCGATCAGCCCGGCGACGGTGCCACCGCCGGGCCGCTTGAGGGACGCCGCCAGGGCTTCCAGGGTGGACCGGAACGCCGCCACCAGAATGGACCCGGAGGCATCGTCGAAGCGCGACCGGTCATAGGAGACATGCAGGCTGATCAGCTCGTTCGGGAAAACATCGACCCGCACGGGATAGCCCAGCTTCGAGAAGAAATATCCGGCGCCGAACCGTTCGGAGTTATGGGTCCCGACATTCTGGAACACCAGATAGCTCTCGTTGGGCGGCGTCCGCTCCGGCAGACCGGCCCAGGCCAGAACCTGGTCCAGGCCTGTCAGTTCGTGCTGCCCGATTTCCACCAGCGCCTCCATCACACGGGTCAGGAAGGGGGCCAGCGTCTCCCGGGGATCGAGCCGGGTCCGCATGGGCAGAATGGTCAATGTCGGCCCGACCATGCCCTCGATACCGGCGGGACCGGAGGAGCGGCCCGCCAGCAGCACGCCATGGACCACGTCGTCCCGGCCGGTCCGTCCGGCCAGCACCGCCGCCCAGGCCGCCTGGAACAACACGTTCAGAGGAAGCTTCAGGGTCCGGGCCATCTCCCGCAGGTCGGCGGACAGGCCGGCGCCGAGCGGGACGAACTGGCGGCCGTAGAGATGATCGGCCGCCGGTTCGCCCATCGATGGCGGGGACAGGCGGCCGCAGGTCTCGACACCCGCCAGCGCTTCGCGCCAATAGCGTTGCCCGGCCCCGCCATCCTGGCTGTTCGCATGCGAGACGAAACGGCTGAAGGCGATGGCGGGCCTCTCGCGGAAGGGCTCGCCCCGGGCCATGGTTTCAAGGCGCGCCAGCAGTTCGTCGGTCAGCAGGTTGTAGCTCCAGCCATCCAGGCAGAGGAAACTGAAGCTCATCACGCAAAGGCAGGTGCTGTCGTCCAGCTCCGCCATCAGATAGCGCATGGCCCCCGGCCGCTCCGGCTCGATCCCGCGCGCGCGGTCGGCCGCCAGGTAACGCTCCAGCGCCGCGTCCTGTTCCAAAGCCGGCAAGTTCCGCCAGCTTTCCACGCGAAGCTCGACCTCGACCTGCCGGTGGACATGCTGGCGAAGCTCGCCATTGTTCCAACTGAAGGACGTCCGCAGAACCGGATGGGCGGCCGTCTGCTCCTCCAGGGCGCGGCGGAAGACATCCGCCGAGGCGACGGCCAGCGGCACCGTGGTGCACCGGTGAACCTGAAACAATCCGGTGGAGGGGTGCTCGCGGAGCAGCGTCAGCGCCCAGCGCTGGAACGGCGCCAGCGGATAGCTTTCGAGGATGTCACCGGACGGAGCCGCGGACGGCGGGGCCGCCTGCGGGCCAGGGGGTGATAGTGGGGCCTCCCGCGGCTCAAATTGTGCGGGCGCCTGCGGCGATGGGCGTGCCCCCGCCTTGTCGATGGCGGCGGCCAGGGCCGACAGGCTGTCATAGCGGAAAATCATCTGGGGGGTGACGGCCAGCCCGGCGGCCACCGCCCGGCTGACAACCTGGACGCTGCGGATCGAGTCCCCGCCCAGTTCGAAGAAATTGGCGTCGGCATCACACCCCGCCAATCCCAGGACCTCCGCCCAGATGGTGGCCAGAAGCCGCTCGGTCGCCGTCTGCGGTTCACGGATGACCGGCGCCGGTTCGGCGGCGACCGGCACCCGCTCCGCCAGCGCCTGACGGTCCAGCTTGCCATTGGCGGTCACGGGCAGGCTTTGCAGGGGTACGAAGGCGGACGGGCACATATGGCTGGGAAGGCGGTCGGACAGATAGGACCGGAGATCCGCCGCCAGCGTCCGGCGGCGGCGGTCGAAGGCCGGATCGGTGGCAAAACTGTCCAACGCCCGGTCCGCCAGACCGGCCTCGTCCGGCAGGGGAAGCAGAACCGGTCCCGGGACCCCGTCGCGCCGCAGGATCACCGTGTAGTCGCCCTCGTGGGAACTGCCTGTCCAGCTTGCCTCGGCGGTCCGGCCGACGAAGGACGCGCGGCGGCACCAGTCCTCCGGATCGACCGCGGCCGGCATGTCGCCGTTGCGCGATTGACCGGTCCAGATCCCGAAGGCGAGATCGCCCAGGGTGGTCGTCGGATCATCGGTGGCATCCAGGCGCCGGGCCAGGGACAGGGCATGATCCAGGCGGCTGTTCGGAACGCCGGTGATGGCGATGACGGGGTCGTCGGAGGCGCCGGCCAGGGACAGGGCGGCATCGATATCGCCCCCCGCCTCCGTCCAGGAGAGCAGACGCGCGGGCGTGACCACCGCCGCCCCGCCCCCGGGGCGCCGCAAGATGGCGTCATAGCGGTAGCGGGTCATCTCATCGGAACGCCGTCCCCGCCGCAACAGGATCTCGACCGAGGCGACGAGGGACCGGTCCAGGGCCATCCGGTGAAAGAAATCCGGATCGACCACCAGCTCCGTTTCGCCCCGCCGTTCGATACGCCGCCTCAATTCGGCCGCTGACAGCGCCGGTGGCGATCTCCAGGCCTCCAGTTCGGCCTGGAAGGCGGGGAGAATCTTCAGGTTGCGCACGTCCCCGACGAACAGAACGCCGCCCGGAGCCAGCCTGTCCAGGGCCTGTCTCAAAACCCGTTCCAGATAGCGGATGTTGGAAAAATACTGGACGACGGAATTGAGAAGAATGAGATCGAAGCCATTCCCGGCGTCGGCCGGAACGGCGTCGGCCGCCCCCTGAAACAGGCGGACATGCGCCAGATCCGGCCGCCGGGCGACAAGGCGTGAGCGCACGAAGGTCAGGGCCTCCGGCGAGATGTCGGTTCCCACATAGCGCTCGGCCAGGGGTGCGACACGGGACAGGATCAGACCGGTTCCACACCCGATTTCAAGGACATGGCGGGGCTTCAGGGCCAGAATGCGCCCGACGGTGCCCTCGACATAGTCCCGCATCACGTCCGGTGCGAAGTCCCCGCCCCCGAAGCTGCTGGTCCAGCCGCCGATGTGAAAATCGTCCTCCGCCCCGCCGGCGCCGGCCTCGTAGGCCAGATCGAAGGTCTTTTGCCAGTCCTCGACCACCTCCGGCGCGCCGTCGTCGCCGGTCTCGGGAACGACATAGGCGACCAGCCGGGCGCTTGCCGGATCGGCCTCATCCTTCCTCACCAGGACCACGGCCTGACGGACGGACGGGTGCTGTTCAAGCGCCGCCTCGATCTCGCCGGGCTCGATGCGCACGCCATGCAGCTTGATCTGGGAGTCGATGCGGCCACGGTATTCAATGGCGCCGTCCGGCCGGTAGCGGGCCAGATCGCCGGTCCTGTACAGCCGGTCCTGCGGGTCGGAGGAGAAGGGATCGGGCAGGAACCGTTCCCGGGTCAGGTCCGGCCGGTTCAGATAGCCGCGCGCGACCTGAATGCCGCCGATGAACAGCTCGCCCACCACGCCGACCGGAACCGGATCGGAATAGGCGTCCAGAATGTGAATACGCGTGTTTGCGACCGGATGGCCGATCGGGACGACATCCCGGGGATCGGGACGGCATTCCCAGGAGGTCACGTCGATCGCGGCCTCGGTCGGGCCATAGAGATTATGCAACCCGGCTCCCGGCAGGCGCTGAAAGAACCGCTGCTGCAACGCATAGGGCAAAGCCTCGCCGCTGCACATGACGCGCGTCACGCTGGCGCATCGCCCCTCGATCCCGACCTCCGCCAGAAAGGCTTCCAGCATCGAGGGGACGAAATGCAGGGTTGTGACCCCCTCACGCCCGATCAGATCGGCGAGATACCAGGGATCGGCGTGTCTCTCGGGCGCGGCGATCACCATCTGCGCCCCGGTCATCAAAGGCCAGGTGAGCTCCCATACCGAGACGTCAAAGCCGAACGGCGTCTTATGGAGGACCCGGTCACGGGCGGTGAGACCGTATCGTTGCTGCATCCAGAGCAGCCGGTTGACAACGCCCTTGTGGGAGTTCAGCACGCCTTTCGGCCGGCCGGTCGATCCTGATGTATAGATCAGATAGGCGATCTCCGCCCCGCCCGGCGTCGCGGCCGGCGGGACGCTGCGGGCGATCTCCGGCCAGTCGGCGTCAAGCATCAGGGTTCCGGCGGCGCCGGCGGGCAGCCTGGGGGCGAGGTCACGCGTCGAAAGAAGGACCGCGGGACGGGCGTCCTCCACCATGGAGGCGATGCGGGCCTGGGGATGCGACGGCTCCAGCGGCAGATAGGCGGCCCCGGCCCGCATCACGCCGAGAACCGCGACCACCATGGCCGTCGACCGCTCCAGGAACAATCCGACGAAATCTCCCGGCCCCACGCCCATGTCCCGCAGATGGCCGGCCAGATGGCCGGATCGCCGGTCCAGTTCGGCATAGGTCATGACCTCGCCCGCGAAGCGGAGAGCCGGCGCGTCCGGCGTCCTCCGGCACTGATCGACGATCAGATCGGGCAAGGGGCGGTCGGCGTCAGGATAGATCTGCCGGGTGTCGTTCCAGTCCCGGACGATCAGGCGCCGGTCCGCCTCGCCCATGACGGGAAGACGGGCAACCGGCCGGGACGGATCGGCGGCAACGGCTTCAAGTACGCGGCGCCAGCTGTCCAGCATCCGCTTCGCCGTCGCCTCCTCGAACACCGTGCTGTTGTATTCCACCTCGATCAGCAGACCGTCGCCCTGGTCGATCGCACCGATCCAAAGATCGAATTTCGACGTGCGATTGCGCACTCCGGCGCTGTCCTCGATTTCGAAACTGACACAGGGAGGCAGCGGCCGCTGCGGCAGCAGGTTGAAGCAGACCTGGAACAGCGGGTTCATGCTGAGATAGCGCTCCGGCGCCAGGGCTTCGACCAGGGCCTCGAACGGCACCTCCTGATGCGCCTGGGCGCCGTTGACCGTGTCGCGGACCCGCGCCAGCAGATCGATGAAGGGCAATCCGCCGTCAAGGTCGGTCTTGTAGACCAGGGTGTTGACGAACAGCCCGATCATCGGCTCCACCTCCGTCCGGATCCGGTTCGACACCGGAGATCCGACCGAGATGGCGCGCTGGCCGGTATAGCGGTGGAGCATCACCTGGAGCGCGGACAGAAGGACCACGAACAGGCTGACGCCGGCCTGCCGGCACAGGGCATCCAGTCCGCGCCGCAGGGACGCCGGCAACGGAAATACGAAATCACCGCCGTCAAAGGACTGGACCGGCGGACGGGGCCGGTCCAGCGGCAGGTCGCTGGGATCGTTGCCACCCAGACGGTCGCGCCAGTAGGCGAGATCCGATTCCAGCCGTGCTCCCCGCATCTGCTGATGCTGCCATTCCGAAAAATCGGCGTACTGGATCGCCAGCGGCGGCAAAGGCGACGGCCGTCCGGCCGCGAAGGCGTCGTAAAGCGTCAGCAGTTCCCGCCAGAACACGCCCAGCGACCATCCGTCGACCGTGATGTGATGGGCGGTCATCAGCACGACATGACGGTCCGGGGCACGCCGGTACAAGCTGACGCGCAACAGAGGCCCGAGCGCCAGATTGAACGGCCGGCGCGCCTCCGCGGTCATCAGATCCCGCAACCGGTCCCCATGACCCGCGATCCCGTCCGGTCCGTCGCCATGTCCTCCGCCATCGGTCAGATCGACGATGTGAAGCGGCACGTCGGTCCGTTCCGCGATCCGCTGCCAGGGCTCGCCGTCGGCCTCGGCGATCGTGGTCCGCAGCACGTCATGCCGGCATACGATCTCATCGATCGCCCGTTGCAGGATGGCCGGATCGAGGCGCCCCTTCAGCGACACCTGGATCGCCACATTGTAAGCGGGACTGTCGGGCACCATCCGGTCCAGGAACCACAGGCGACGCTGCGCAAAGGACAGCGGGACCCGCTCGCACGGGGTCCGGCGGGCGATGACGCTGGCGCGGGTCGTCGCCGCCGTTCCTTTCAGGCGGTCCAGCAGCATGCGGCCTTGCGCCGACAACCGGTCTCCGGCCAGAGCCTGGGTATCGTTCAGTTGCATGCCATTTCCTCCGTTTGTCCCAAAAGGGTGGACACCGTGTCCTCCGGCAGGTCGGCGATCCTTTCGATCACCTCCGCCTCAAGCTTTCCGGCCATCTCGCGAACCGTCCGCGCCTCGAACAGAGTTCCCAGCTCAAGCGGCAGGGGGAACGCCTGTTTCAATCGCGACGCCACCTGCAAGGCGAGGATCGAATCGCCCCCGAGATCCAGGAAGTCGTCGGCCGGACCGACCGACGTCTGGCCGAGAACGTCGCGCCAGGCTTCCGCCACGATCCGTTCGAACCCGTTCGCCCAGGGATCTCCATCGCCGTCCGCCGCCGGTGGCGGCATCAAAGGGGACAGGAGCACAGGGGACGGGAGCGCAGGGGACGAGAGCACAGGGGACGAAGCGACGGGAGCGTGGAGAAGGACGGGGGACAAGGGTGGATCTCCGGCCGCCGACGGCCCGGCCGGCCCGATCATGGGGTCCGGCGCCCGGTCGGCGGCCGTCATGCCAACCGGTCGGGCATGGTCCCTCTCCGGGTCGGGCTTGCGGGCCACGATCACCGCCTCGGCGGAGCGCTCCTCTGTGCCGCCCAGCAGCGGCCAGGCACGAACGGGTGAGAACCCGACCCCCTGAAGCGCGCGTCGCCACATCGGGATCGACAGGAGGGGCGACCCCGGCAGACGGTCGTCCTCATAGGCCCACCAGCCGGAGGTCAGACCGAAGGTCAGTGTGAAATAGTCGCGGACCTCGGTGGCCTCCAACATCACCAGCAGGCCGTCGGGACGCAACAGCGTGGCGGCATTGGCAAGGGTTGTCGCCATCCGCCGGGTGGCATGAAGAACGTTGCTCGCGAGCGCGATGTCGAAGGTCCCGGCCTCCAGTCCCTGGTCCGGCGGCGCCCGTTCGATATCGAGGGCCTGGAACGCGACAAAGGGATAATCCTTGCCAAACCGCCGCTGACCGAACTGCGCGAAACTTTTCGAGATGTCGGTGTAGACATAATCCACCCTGTCGGCCCAGGGTTTCAGGGCCGGCAGGACGTGACGGCTGGCGCTGCCCGTGCCGGCGCCGATCTCCAGCACCCGGAAGCGGACCCCGGGATCGGCCGCGAGACGCCCTGCCGCCACTTCGCCGACGATCGCCGCCAACAGCTCGTTCGCGCTCTCGTTGCCGCCATACACGCCTTCAAGGGCCTCGAAGGAGCCTCCGGGGAACAGCACCTCGTGGGGCCGGCGCCGGCCGGCCAGAATGGCGGGCACGGCCTCGGCGCAGTTGCGCAGGAACGGCAGAAATCCCCCGATTTCGCCGAATTGGCCGGCCAGATCGTCGGCGCGGGCCCGAAGGGCGGCGCCGTCCGGCGCGGCCGCCGCGGCCGCCGTGGTCACGAAACCGCCCTGCTGTCGCGACAGCAGTCCCTGGTCCGCCAGCATGTCGAGCAACGCCAGGAACAGGCGCCGCTGGGACTCCTCGACCGACAATCTCCGCGCCAGGGCGTCCGCGTCGTGGCGTTCGCCGGCCGCGAGGAACACCCCTTCGGCCCGGAATGCGGCCAGCAGCAAGTCACGCGACAGATCGTTCAGATCGCGGTTCAGATCGGCGGCCCGCCGGACCGTTTCGGGTCGGAACAGCTCTGGCCGCGCGGACGCCCAGTCGGTCGCTGCCGCCTCCACCGCCGCAAGGGACAAAGGCACCCCGTCGGCGACAGACGTCGGCCGCCCCTCCTCCCGGACCGCGATGTCGTCGTCCTTCGGATCGGCCGGCGGTCGTGCCAGACCGTCGGCGCGGATGAAACGCCGTCGTTCGAAGGGATGACCGGGCAATCCGGTCAGCCGCCCCGGCTGGTGGCCCCGCAGCCGGTCCCAGATCAACGGCGCGCCGGAGCACCAGGCCCAGACGTCCGCGTCCTCCCCTTCCGCGCCTTTACCGGCCGTCTCCAGGACCGGCGTCGCCGGCGCGGGCACGGACGATGCGCCGGCATGGCCGGTGAACAGCGCCCATCCCTCCCGACGCTCCGCCGCCGCCCCGTCGAGGAAGGCGCCGAGACCGGCAATCAGATCCGCCGTGGTTCCGGCCTTGACGACCAGACGATGGTCCATGGCTTCGCGCCCCCGCTGCAAAGTGGCGGCGATGTCGGCCAGACCGGAGATCTCCGGCCCTTCCCGCCTCAGGAATGCCCGCAAGGACGCGGCCTTGTCCCGGAGCTGTGCGGCATTCGCCGCCGACAACGGGAACAGCAGGGCCCCCGTCCGGGATGCCGGACGGACGGGCGGCTCCGCCGGAGGTTGCTCGATCACCAGATGGGCGTTGGTGCCGCTGTAGCCGAACGAACTGACGGCGCCCAGACGGACACCCGACGCGGTGCGGGGCCAGGGGGCCAGAGCGGGGTTCACGAAGACCGGGCTCCGGGCGAAGTCGATCCGGGGGTTGGGGCCGGTGAAATTCGCCGCCGGGGGAAGTTGCCCGTGACGCATGCTGAGCAGCAGCTTGATGGCGCCCAGCACGCCGGCCGCCGCCGTGGTATGGCCGATATTGCCCTTGATCGAACCGATCGCGCAGAAGCCCCGTTTGTCGGTCAGGGCGCTGAAGGCCTCGGTCAGTCCCTCGATCTCGATCGGATCGCCCAGCTTCGTCCCGGTGCCATGCGCCTCAAGATAGCCCAGGTCCCCCGCGTCGATGCCGCTTTCGGCGATGACGGAGCGGATCAGCTCGCCCTGCGCCAGGGCGCTGGGCGCGGTGATGCCCGATGTCCGGCCGTCCTGGTTGGCGCCGCTGCCCCGGATCACGCCCCAGATACGGTTGCCGTCACGCTTCGCGTCCGCGACACGCTTCAGGACCAGAACCCCCACCCCCTCGCCCAGCAACATGCCGTCGGCGTCCCGGTCGAAGGGGCGGCACACCCGGGAAGGAGAGAGGATGCCAAGCGATTCCATGGTGACGAAGATCCCGGGATGGGTAAAGACGGTGACACCTCCGGCCAACGCCAGATCGGCCTCGCCGGTCTCCACCATGCGTCGCGCGGTGTCGATCGCCACCAGCGACGAGGAGCAGGCGGTATCCACCGCCAGGGCCGGTCCCCGGAGATCGAGGAAATAGGCGAGCCGGGCGGCCATGACGCTGCAATCCGATCCCAGCAGCGCATGCGCCGTGTAACTGGATTGCGGCGGAAGGGCGTTGGTGCCGATGACCGTCGCCACCTTTTGCCCGCGAAGCGACGAGGGGTCGTATCCGGCGTCCTCAAGGGCGTGGTAGCACTCCTCCAGCAGGACCCGTTGCGCCGGGTTCATCTCCGCCGCCTCGGTCGGGGAAATCCGGAAGAACTGCGAGTCGAACGCATCGGCATCCGGAATCGCGCCGAACCGGGGCGGCCGGGCGCCTGGGCAATGGTCATGGAAAAACGCCAGCGCCGCCGGGTCCTCCAGGTCCCGAAGCGCGTCGCGGCCATCCCGGATCACGTCCCAGAAGGCGTCGGCATCCGCCGCTCCGGGCGTCCGGCACGCCAGACCGACGATGGCGACATCTCCGTCGCCGGTCCCCCGGGCCCCGTAAAGACCCGGTCCGGGATGCGAGGCGGCCGTCCGGGCGATATGCTCGGCCAGCCGGACGCTGTCCCCGAATTCAAAGGCGAGAGAGGTTGGGAAAGCGGTGCCGAACGCCTCGTTGACCGCGTCGATCAAGGTCACCGCGTTGATCGATGTCAGTCCGAGATCACGCAGGGTGGAGCGGCGGAGTTCCGCGGCGGGCACCCCCAGGATCCGGGTCAGAACATCCTCCAGGACCGGCTGAACGTCCTCCAGGCGGCGGGAACCGGTTGACGGCGCCGGTCCGGGGGCGGAAGGCGGAGCCGTGACCGGATCCAGGCTTTCCGGGCCGGCGTCGGCGCCGCAGAACCGGCGTTCGAACGGATAGGTCGGAAGGCCGGACAGACGCGCGGGATGGCCGGAGACATCCGAGAGAGAGGCCCAGTCGACCCTCTCGCCCGTCACCCAGCGGCGGGCGATGTCGCGCGGGTCCCCCGGTGCGTGGGACACGGGATCGGCCGCCCTGAGCGGGTCGGCCTCGCCCTCGAACAGCTCCGCCCCGGGCCGGCCGTCCCGCCAGCGGATCAGGCTGTCGCGCAGGCCGGCGGCGTCTCCCGCCAGGATGGCGAGCCGATGGCGCAAATCCTCGCGGCCGGTCTGAAGGGTGTAAGCCGCCCGGGCCAGATCCAGTCCGGGCGTCCGGTCCAGATAGCGGATCCAGAGATCGACATAGGCCCGCAGCCGGTCCGGAGTTCGGGCGGACAACGGAACCAGACTCTCCCCCCGGCCCGCCGGGACTATGGTCGCCGCCCTGGCGCCGGCGGCCGGCGGCGCCTCCTGCAAAAGGACATGGGCATTGACGCCGCCGGCGCCGATGCTGGTGACGCCCGCCCTGAGCGGCGCCGCGACGCCGTCGACGACCACCGGTGTCCAGGGCTCCGCCTTGTCCTGCAGCGCGAAGGGAAGACGCCCGAAGTCGATTGCCGGATTGATCCTGGCGGGCACGCGCGTCGGCGGCAGCCGGCGGCGTCCCAGCGCCAGGACCACTTTGAGGAGCTGGGCCATGCCGGACACCGCCTCCCCATGTCCGAAATTCGGCTTGACGGAACCCACGCCGTAATGGCCCTGAACGCCCGACCGCCCGCCGAACACGTCGGTCAATCCGGTCATTTCCACCGCGTCGCCGATCTCGGATCCGTTGGCGCTGCATTCGATATAGCTGACGGTCCGGGGATCGATCCCACCCTGGGACAGCGCGTCCCGGATGGCGTCCGCCTGCCTTTGCGGACTGGGCACCGTGTAACCGCTGGTCCGGCCGTTGTGATTGACGGCGCTGCCAAGGATGGTGGCGTAGATCGGATCGCCGTCGGCCAGGGCGCGTCCCAGCGGCTTCAGCACGGCCACCGCCACGCCCTCGCCCGGAACGATCCCGTCGGCCGCGTGGCCGAAGGCGCGGCACTCCGGCCCCGCGGACAGCATGCGCGTGGCGGCCAGCTCGACATAGGTCGACGGATGGAGGTAGAGATTGACGCCGCCGACCAGGGCGAGATCGCAGGTACCGGCCCGGATGGCCGCGCAGGCGTGGTGCAGGGCGACCATCGCCGAGGAGCAGGCGGCGTCCGTGGTCTCGCTGGGACCGCCGAAATCGAGTTGATAGGAAACGCGGTTGACGAGGGCGCCGAACGAGGTCCGGGGCAATTCCAGGCCCTGGGCGTTTCCAGCCAGTTCGAACCCGTGTTTTGACGCGCCCGCGAAGACCCCGGCGCGCCGGCGCAGGGCGGACGGCATCTTGCCCCGCGCATAGCCGGCGTCCTCCAGCGCCTTCCAGCATTCCTCCAGAAACAGGCGTTCCTGCGGATCGATATTGCGGGCCTCGACCGGCATCAGATTGAAGAAGGCCGGATCAAAGTCGAAGCAACCGTCCAGGAACGCGCCCCATTTCGAGGAACTTTTGAGAAAGCGCTCCGCCGGGGTCGGGGCCGGCGCGTAATGCGCCCTCCAGTCCCAGCGATCGGCCGGAATTTCGCCGATGACCGACCGCCCCGTCATCAGGACGTCCCAGAAGCTTTCGATGTCGGGCGCGCCCGGAAAGCGGGCGCTGATCCCGACGATGGCGATCCCGTCGGCGGTCCCGTCACGGCCCGCCGCCCGGACCGCACCGGTACCGGCAGGCGAGGAGGGGGCGGCCGGTGCGGACTGTTCTTTTGCCGCCACCGGCGTGACCTCCACCACCCGCCCCTCGCGGCCGGCCAGCACCGACCGGCATTCGCCGGGAAACCGGGCCGCCAGGAAACCGGCCAGCGACGCCAGATCCCGATATTCGAACAACAGCGTGTGCGACGCCTCCGGGAAGGCATTGGACAGAAGATGGTTGAGCCGCGTCCGCGCGATGGAATCCACGCCATACTCATCGAGAGCGACCGCCGGGTCGACGGTCTGACCGCCGATGGTGTCCGCCACCAGGGAGGCCAGCCAGGAGCCGACCGGCGCCGCCAGATCCACCGGCTCCATCGTCTCTCCGGCCGGCGGCGGGACAACGGCGGCCGGGATGGAGACCCCTCGATCGTCCCCCGCCGGATCCATCGGCGCGTCGTTCCCGCGAACGGACGCCGGCGGATGCGCGGGCGCCGCCGCGGAAGACTTGCCATACCGGTCCCGCAGGAAGGGATAGCCCGGCAACGACAACCGGCGGCAAGGGGATGGGGGCCAGGACAGGACGGCACCCTCGGTCCAGACCTCCGCGACACGCGCCAGATCGCCCCGCCGGAACCAGTGGGCGACGACCTCGCGAAGGTCGGGATCCCCCCGGAACAGGCGCGCGATCCGGTCGTCGCCACCGGCATTGCCGATGACGCATCCCCCGATGTCCGTGGTGCCGCCGGCAAGCGCCCGCAACTTTTCGATCAGGTCGGGCAGAGAGCCCACAATCAGGGCCGCCCGTTCCGCCAGCGCCGGACGGCCGGCCTGGAGGGTATGGGCCACCTGTTCCAGCGAAACCTCCGGCGGGAAGTCCTCCGCCTGACTGTCGGCCGGGGTGACGTCTGCCGGCCGCCCCGCCGTCGCCGGTCCGGGGTGGCCTGTCCGCGCCTCCCGTCGTCCGGCAATCCGCCGGCCAAGGCCGGCCACCGTCAGTTCGGCCAGCGCCGGATCGGCCTGATCGGGCCGAAGATCGGCCGGCCAGCCCGACCGCTCCGCCATCCGGGCGGCCAGCGCCAGCAGATGCCCGGGTCCGACGCCATAAAGATCGAGACGTCCGTCGGGATCGATGCTGTCCGGGGCCACGCCCAGAAGACCGGCAAGCTGCACCCGCAGGTCCTCGATGACCGCCCCGGCGTCCGGGCCGGCAGGGGGGGCATCGCCGTCGCGCCACTCCGGCGCCACGGTCATCCCGGGAGTCGTTACAGGGACTACCCCGCTGGCGGACGCGTCGCAAAGCGCATCCGCCAGTGTCGCGGCATAGACCCGCAGACGGTCCGGCGTGGCCGCCGACAAGGGCACCAGGACCGGCTGGCCTGACGCCCGCCCTGACCGGCGCTCCGCCGGCCCCTCCTCCCCGGCGACCACGAACTCCTCCAGCACGACATGGGCATTGGTGCCGCTGAGACCGAGAGAGGTCACGGCCGCCATGCGGGGCAGTCCCCCCTGGGTCGGCCAGAGGGCCGGCCTGTCATCGATCGTGATCGCGCCGCCGTCGAGATCGATCATCGGATTGAGCGTCCGCCAGGAGGGCATGCCGACGTGGCGGCCGTGGCGCAGCGACAACAAGGCTTTGATGACACCGATGGCGCCGGCCGCGGCGCCGGAATGGCCGATGAAGGCCTTGGCGCTGCCGATCCGGCAGAACCCCCGGCGCGCCGTCAGTTGGGCGAAGGCCCGCGCCAGGGCGTTGGCCTCGATGGGATCGCCCAGCTTCGTGCCTGTTCCATGGGCCTCGACATATCCGATCCTCTCCACGTCGATCGAGAAGCGGCGATAGGCGTCCAGAATCAACCGCTCCTGGGCCTCGCCATTGGGGGCGGTGATGCCGTTGCTGGCGCCATCATGATTGACGGCGCTGGCCCGGATGACGCCCTGGATCGGATCGCCGTCGGCGAGGGCGTCATCCAGCCGCTTCAACGCCAGCATCGCGACACCCTCGCTGAAGACTGTGCCATTGGCCGCGGCGTCGAAGGTCCGGCATTGGCCGTCGGGAGACAGCATGCCGCTCTGCCCCAGCGCCGACAGGGTCTCCTGGCCCAGCCCGGCATAGACGCCGCCGGCCAGCGCCAGGGAGGATTCGCCGGACCGGAGGCTTTCGCAGGCGAGATGAATCGCCACCAATGAGGAGGAGCAGGCCGTGTTCACGACCAGCGCCGGCCCGCGCAGATTGAGAAGATAGGAGACGCGGCCGGCCACGATCGCGTCCGAGGCGCCGCTCAGGGTCTCGTGAACGTAGCCGGTCGGTTCCGCCCCGAGAAAGACGCCGACCGGGCGCCCGGCGAGGGATCCGGGATCGATCCCCGCGTTCTCGAGCGCGCGCCAGCTTTCCCGCAGCGCCAGACGCTGATGCGGGCTCATGGAATGGGCCTCGAAAGCCGGGATTCCGAAAAAGGCGGGATCGAAGGCGTCGCGGTCGGTCAGCACACCCCCCCAGCGATAGGGCTGGTGGGCGCCCCGCAAATAGTCTTCCGGCAGGGCGCCGGTGGTGATGCGTCCGGCCTCCAGATTGCGCCAGAACTGCCCGATGTCGAGCGCCCCCGGAAACTCGCCGGCCATGCCGATGACCGCGATACCGCCGGGAACGCCGCCTCCATCCTGCCCGCCGGACCCACCGGCCCGGGGCCGCGGGGTCGCACGGGTCGCATCCAGCAATGCCCTGGCATGCGCCGGAGCGATCGCGCCGGACGCATATTGTTCGAGGACGGCCTCGAAATTAAGCGGAGAATCCTGTTTCAAGTTCTTTATCCAACAGTTGGAGGACATCACCGGCGCTGAGTTCGCCGGCCAGGAAACGTGCGTGAAGGTCCTGCGCCAGCGCGCCCAGTCGCGGATCGGGCGACCCTCCGGCGACGGACGGAGCCGTCCGCGCCGGAAGGGCCGGAGGGCCCGGCTGGGGAGAGGACGGCTGGAGAGAGGGCGGCTGGGGAGAGGACGGATCCGCGGCATGGCCGTGACCCGCCGGACCCGCCCCGCGCCGGACCAGATAGTCGGCAAGCTGGTCGAGCGACGGATAGTCATAGAGAATCGATCCGTTCAGCGGGACGCCGAGGCTGTCGCCGATTTCCGAGGCGAAGGCCATGCCCACGATGGAATCGACCCCCTGATCGGCGAAGCTCGTCGCGGGCGAAATCTGCCGTTCCGGGATCCGCAACGCCTTTGCCAGCCGCCCCGTCATCAGATCGAGGATGGCCTTGCGACCGGACGCGGGTCCGCCCGCCGCAGTCTCCTGCGTCCTGGCGCGCACCGCGACCGGAGGCGCTGCGGACGGAGCCGGCCGGGCCTGTGGAGCCGCCGGCGCCATGACCGCGGCGGAGGCGGATCCGGGAATCGCCCCTCCGGACGCCCTGGCTTCGGGCCAGCGGATGCAAAGAAGCTGAGAGGCGAGCCCCCCGCGCAACAGGCGGACCGCCAGATCAAGCCCGGCCCACGCCTCCCCGTCGTCCAGGAACCCCGCCGCCGGAACGTTGGCGCCCCGTCCCGCCAGCAGGGCCTTCCATGCGCCCCAGTTGACGATACCGACGGGGAAACCGGCACGGGACGCGAGATCGCGCGCGAAACTGTCCGCGAAGGATACGGCGGCCGAATAGGCCGGGTGGGTCGCGGCGGCGGCGAACGCCTCGGCCGACGAGAAGAAGCAGAGGAAGTCGAGGGGCTCCTCCCTGACCGCGTCGTAAAGGGCGATGGCGCCCTCCGCCTTGATCGAAAAGATGCGACGGAACTCCCTCTCGACCAGTCCGGCCCTGGGGCTGTTGGCCGCCCGCATATCGCTGGCCGCGAAGATCACCCCGTCGATCGCCCCGAAATCCGCCTTCACGGCGGCAATCGCGGCGCCGATCTGATCGGCCCGCGTCACATCGGCCTGCCGGTAAAGCGGGCGGCCGGGACCGGCAAACGACGCCAGGGCGGCCGATACCGCCGGGTCGGATGCCGGACGACGGCCGATCCAGGCGACACGGGCGTCGAAATCCCCGATCAGACGGCGGCTGACCACTCCGCCAACCACGCCGGCGCCGCCCACGATGACATAACGCCCCCCCTTGCGGAATCCCTCGCCCGGGGGCGTTTGTGGCGCCAGGGGGCGGAAGACCCGGCCATAGCGGCGGCCCCCGTCCAGCCTGACGACCTCACCCCGGTCCGAGGGCGGCTCGTCGTCGATGGCCTGCGCCAGCGCGGCCATGTCCCCGGCCGGCCTTCCGGCGCCGAAAGCGATTTCCAGGCTGCGGACCTGAAACCGGGGATCGTCCTGGGCGAGGAAATAGCCCAGCCCCGGGAGACCGCTCCCGCCGGCCCCGGGCCGGTCGCCCGTGACAAGATAGAGGTCCGTCCGATCGGCGATCGCGCCGGCCCGGTCCCTCACCGCGTTGACCAGCGCCAACAGCCGGGTTTCGACGAAGGGATCACCGGGACTGGCCGGAGGCGCGGCCTCTCCACCGGCCGCCGCGATGACATAGATCGCGTCCAGCGGTCCGGCTGCGGCCAGGACGCGGTCGACCCAGCCATCCTGGCCGGTGGCCGCCTCCCAGTCGCCGCCGGCATCGGAACGCGGACCGGACGGGGACGACGGCGGATCCAGCCGGACACGCCAGACAAGGGCGTCCGGACGCCTTTGCCGGCAAAGATCGGCGATTGCCGCCACCAGCGGCCGGGCGCTGTCCGGAGCCATCACCAAAATCCGCCCGGGCCCGCCGCCACGGGCAACGCTTCCCAGTGCCCCCCTGTCCGGACCGCCGGGCCGGACGGGCTGTTCCCGCCAGACAGGGACCGTGGCGATCTGGAAGGCGACCGGATCGAGCGGCCGGTCGGGCTCCTGGCCGGTCCCTCCGATCCAATGCCGGTCCCCGGCGAAGGGATAAGCAGGCAGGGAAACGCGGCGCGGGTCTCCGGCGCGGGCGACGCTGTTCCAGGGGACATCCCCGCCCCGCATCCAATGGAGCGCCACGTCCTCCAGCCGGCCGGCGCGGAACCAGGCATCGAGAGTGGCGGGATCGGCGGGCGCGGGCGCCTCCCCCTCCGCCGCGGAGCCGTCCAGGCCCGGGATGGCCGTTTCCTCGCCGATCGCCTTGTCAAGGGCGTCCAGCAGGTCCTTGAGGGTGCGCACCACGAAAGCCCGCCGCGCCGGCAACGGCAGACGTCCGACCTGAAGCGTGTAAGCGATGTCCTGAAGGGCCGGCCGGTCATCGCCGCCATCGGGCCGCGAGAGGGCATCGCGCAGCCGGATCATCACCGCCTGAAGCCGCTCCGGCGTCAGGGCTGAAACGGGTATCAGAACCGGTTGGGCGACCGCTCCCCGTTCCGCCGCCCCGGACCGGATGCGTTGCGGCGCCACATACTCCTCGACCACCAGATGAACATTGGAACCGGTCGCGCCGAACGCGCTCAGTCCGGCCCGTCTTGGCATCTTGCGCCCTTGCGCCGCC
>WASQ01000107.1:0-3297 GCA_009712185.1 Telmatospirillum sp.
GGGTCCCCCCTCTCCCGCAAGCGGGCGAGGGAGTCTATTGGGCGCCGTTACTCGGACAGGCTCCTCGTCAGGACTTGCCTGCGGAGGACTCCGGCAGGAACGCCGAAGCCATTAGGGCGCTCACCCCGTCACTCGGGGTCGGCGACCCGCTCCATCAGATCCCTGAGGACGTGGACGCGAAGCGCGCTCGACAGATTGCCTTCTCGGCCCTGGTCGATTTCGGCGATCAGGGCGTTCAGCGACAGGCCGCGGCGGCCGGCGATGGATCGCAGGGCATCCCAGAACGCCACCTCAAGCGAGATGCTGGTGGAATGCCCGGCGATCACCACCGAATGCTTGCGGATTTCCCCGCTCATTCTGCCGCCGTTGTCGCTGCCGGTCTCAGTGGCTGAGGGCGGCGAAGAAGTCGTTGCCCTTGTCGTCGACGATGACAAAGGCCGGGAAGTCCTTCACCTCGATCCGCCAGATCGCCTCCATGCCCAGTTCCGGATATTCCAGTACCTCGCCCTTCTGGATGTGGTGCTTGGCCAGGCCGGCCGCGGCGCCTCCGCCCGCTCCCAGATAGAAGCCGCCATGCTTCTTGCACGATTCGGTGACGGTCTTGGCACGGTTGCCCTTGGCGACCATGACCATGCTGGCCCCGTGGGACTGGAACAGGTCGACATAGCTGTCCATCCGGCCCGCGGTGGTGGGGCCGAAGGACCCGGATGCATAGCCTTCCGGCGTCTTGGCCGGGCCGGCATAATAGACCGGATGATCCTTGAAATATTGAGGCAGGCCCTCGCCCCGGTCCAGCCGTTCCTTCAGCTTGGCATGGGCGATGTCGCGGGCGACGATCATCGGTCCGGACAGGGCGACGCGGGTCTTGACCGGATACTGGCTGAGGATCCGCCGGATCTCGTCCATCGGCTTGTTGAGGTCGATGCGCACGACATCGCCGGCCAGCTTCGCATGGTCGATCTCGGGCAGGTACTGGGCGGGATCGTGCTCCAGCGTTTCGAAGAAGATGCCGTCGCGGGTGATCTTTCCCTTGGCCTGACGGTCCGCCGAACAGGACACGCCGATGCCGACCGGACAGGACGCGCCATGGCGCGGCAGCCGGATGACGCGGACGTCGTGACAGAAATATTTGCCGCCGAACTGCGCGCCGATTCCCATCGTCCGGGTCATCTCGTGGATCTTGGCTTCCATCTCCAGATCGCGGAAGGCATGACCGTATTTGCCGCCGGAGGTGGGAAGATGGTCGAGATACTTGGCCGACGCCATCTTCACCGTTTTCAGGGTCAGTTCGGCGGAGGTGCCGCCGATCACGATCGCCAGATGATAGGGCGGACAGGCGGCGGTTCCCAATGTCCGGATCTGGGCGTCGAAGAACTTCACCAGGGACTCAGGGTTCAAAAGTGCCTTGGTCTGCTGATAAAGGAAGGTCTTGTTGGCCGATCCGCCGCCCTTTGCCATGAACAGGAATTTGTAGGCGTCGCCGTCGGTCGCGTAGAGGTCGATCTGCGCCGGCAGGTTGTTGCCGGTGTTGACCTCCTCATACATGTCGAGCGGCGAAACCTGGCTGTAGCGAAGGTTGAGCTCGGTATAGGCCGAGGCCACGCCGCGGGTCAGGGCTTCGGCGTCGCCGCCGCCGGTCCAGATCTGCTGGCCCTTCTTGCCCATGATGATCGCCGTTCCGGTGTCCTGACACATGGGGAGCACCATCCCGGCGGAGATGTTGGCATTCATCAGAAGGTCAAGCGCGACGAAGCGGTCATTGTCCGACGCCTCGGGGTCGTCCAGGATGGACCGGAGCTGTTTCAGATGCGCCGGCCTCAGCAGATGGGAAATCTGCCGGACCGCTTCCCGCGACAGCAGGGTGAGCGCTTCCGGCGCCACGGTCACAAGGTCGCGGCCCGCCACGCTGGTCACGCCGACATGGTCGGAGGTCAGCCGGGTGTAAGGGGTGTCGTCGCCGGACAGCGGAAACATCTCGGCGAAGGAATCGAGATCAGCAGTCATGGAATGGTGCCCTCGGTTGGACGGAGGAAAGGCGCCCCGGTTCGTCGGGCGGTCCTCACTTTCCGGACCGTCCGGGACCCGGGCGCGGTTACTTCTTGCGGAACGCGTCCAGCGCGATGACCTGACCGCCGGCATCGCCGGGATCGGCGGCAGGCGGTTTGGTCCCGGCGTCAGGCTGGTCCTCCGAAATGTCTTCGGGTTCCCGGATATCCGCAGAGGAAGGATCGTCTTCGATGCTGGTATCGACCTGGAATTGCAGGCCGAATTTCGCCGACGGGTCGGCGAAGGCGGTGACGGCGGCAAAGGGGACGTGCAACCGTTCATTGATACGGTTGAACGACAGCGTCACCTCGAACCATTCCGGTGTCACGTCAAGACCCCAGAACTGGTGCTGGATCACGATCGTCATCTCGTCTGGATAACGGGCCCGCAGTTGGTCGGACAACTCGACGCCGGGGTGGCGGGTACGGAAGGTGATGTAGAAATGATGGTCCCCGGGCAGGCCGTCCTGGCTAGCGATCAGGGAGTCGCGCAAAACCCCGCGCAACGCATCTTCCACCATCTTGTCGTATCTCAGTACGGTATTCGCCATTTGACCGGCCATTCCCTCGTCTTGCCCTAACGGGGCCGTTCAGCCGGTCCGGCGTCGGATGGCGGGCCGGCGAACCAGAAGTGGGGGGCTTCTGTTGCCCGGTGCCCCCCGAACCGCGCTTGCTTAATGATTAAGCAGCGAGAGCCACGACATTATCGTTGGCACTTGTGATATTAGCCCGATAACGGCGGTACCATGCCGGGCACAGACTCTATCTTTACTACGCACGGCGATCCTATTTCGCCCCCAGAAGGCCCGTCTGTCCCGGCCGCTGGCCGGTCAAGCACGGGGGATTGGTGGAGGCGCCGGGTACCGCCCCCGGGTCCGTAACGCTTATTCCATAGAGCGTTTAGCGCCATAGCCGGTTTCCCGGCACGCTCAATATAGAGCGTTGTCGGCCTTTCTGCCAGACGGTGAATCACTTCCACTGAAAAAAATCACTAATTTCTTTATGGGTATAGCGGCGGTACCCGCGCCCGATGTCCCTCCTCAGGGTAAAATACATTGAATATCAATATTTTATGTCGCCTTCTCGGCCGGCTCCGGAACCGGGTGGCCGCCCTCCCTGCGCAGCTGTTGCTTGAACCCCGGGGCGAACGCAACCTCGCCGGCCCGAAAAATCGGAGCGGGCAGGGAGGGACGGAGCGAGTCGAACGGCATCGGCCGGCCTCCCTTCCGCCGGCGCCCCGGCGGAAGGGAGG
>WASQ01000107.1:3307-51981 GCA_009712185.1 Telmatospirillum sp.
CGGCGGCCCGGCCGGTCGGCCGCCCTCCTCTCGGATCCGGCGGCCCCCCCTCCCGCGGGCGCCCGGGGGTATGGGTGGCGCGCCTCAAGATGGTTTTTTGCACGGCCTGGGCGGTTGAGCGGGGCCCCGGGGCAGGCTAGTGTTGGGGCCGTCACGGACCCCCGGGCGGAGCAAGAGGAAAAAAGGTGAGGCAATATCTCGATCTCATGCGCCATGTGCGCGAGAAGGGCGTGTTCAAACAGGACCGGACCGGCACGGGGACCTACAGTACCTTCGGCTGGCAGATGCGTTTCGATCTGGCGGAGGGCTTCCCCGTCCTGACCACCAAGAAGCTGCATCTGCGGTCGATCATCCATGAACTGTTGTGGTTCCTGAAGGGCGACACCAACATCGCCTATCTGCATGCCAACAAGGTGTTCATCTGGGATGAGTGGGCGGATGCGGACGGCAATCTGGGGCCGGTCTACGGCCATCAGTGGCGGTCCTGGCCGCCGCCGGACGGCGGCGCGCTCGACCAGATTTCCGATCTTCTGACGATGATCCGGACCACCCCGGACTCCCGGCGCCTGATCGTGTCCGCCTGGAATCCGGCGGACATCGGGCGGATGGCCCTGCCGCCCTGCCATTGCCTGTTCCAGTTCTATGTCGCCGAGGGAACGCTGTCCTGCCAGCTTTACCAGCGGTCGGCCGACATCTTCCTGGGGGTCCCCTTCAATATCGCCTCCTACGCCCTTCTGACCCTGATGATCGCGCAGGTGAGCGGCCTCAAGCCGGGCGAGTTCATCCATACCCTGGGCGATGCCCATCTTTACGCCAACCATATCGAACAGGCCGACCTTCAACTCGCGCGGACGCCCAAAGCGCTGCCGGTGATGCGGCTCAATCCCGAGGTCCGGGATCTGTTCCAGTTCCGTTACGAGGATTTCGATCTGGCGGGCTACGATCCCGACGCCCACATTCCGGCCCCGGTGGCGGTCTGATGCTGTCGCTGATCGTGGCCGTCGCGGCCAACGGCGTCATCGGCCGCGACAACCGTCTGCCCTGGCATATCCCGGAAGACCTTCGCTATTTCAAGCGGACCACTCTCGGCAAGCCCGTGGTGATGGGGCGCAAGACCTTCCTGTCGATCGGCAAGCCATTGCCGGGGCGGACCAATATCGTTCTGTCCACCGATCCCGGCTGGACGGCCGCCGGGGTGTCGGTGGCCCGCGACATCGAGACCGCCCTCACCCTCGCCGGCGAAGCAGAAGGCGGGGCGGAGGTGATGGTGATCGGCGGCGCGACCCTGTTTGCGGCACTGCTGCCCCGGGCCGACCGGCTTTACCTGACGGAGATCCATCGGGACTATGAGGGTGACGTGACCTTCCCCCGTCCCGATGCCGCCCGGTGGATCGAGCGCGCCCGCGAGGACCATCCGGGCGCTCCGGCTTACAGTTTCGTCAGGCTGGACAGGATTCCCGCCCCGGCGTGAGTCCGGGGCGGAGAGGTTTGACGACCGGCCGGCAAGGCGGAAACCGCCCCGCCGGCCGCTGGCCGATCACTCCATGACGATCTTCGGGCCTTTGCGGCTCTGCTGCAGAAGCTGCACCTTGTCCCACACCTTGGCGGCGATGTCCTTGTAGGCCTTGGCATGCGGGCTTTCGGGCTTGCTGACGACGATCGGCTGGCCCTCGTCCGAGGTGGTGCGGATATCGATGTCGAGAGGAACCTCGCCCAGGAAATCGGTGGACAGCTTCACCGCTTCGAACTTGGCGCCGCCATGACCGAAAATGTGGGCCTCGTGACCGCAGTTCGGGCAGGTGTAATAGCTCATGTTCTCGATGATGCCCATCACCGGCACATTGACCTGGCGGAACATGTTCAATCCCTTGCGGGCGTCCAGAAGGGCGATGTCCTGCGGCGTGGACACGATCACCGCGCCGGTCAGCGGGACCCGCTGGGTCATGGTGAGCTGCGTGTCGCCGGTGCCGGGCGGCATATCCACCACCAGGACGTCAAGCGCGCCCCAGCGCACCTGCCGCATCATCTGTTCCAGCGCGCCCATCACCATGGGGCCGCGCCAGATCACCGGCGAGTCCTCGGGCACCAGGAATCCGATCGACATCACCTTCATGCCATAGGCCTCGATCGGATTGATGCTGTCGCCGTCGGGGGAGGTCGGCTGGGCCCCGGAGACACCCAGCATCCGGGGCTGCGACGGCCCGAAGATGTCGGCGTCGAACATGCCGACCGAAAGACCCATCGCTTTCAGGGCCAGCGCCAGATTGACGGCGGTGGTCGACTTGCCGACACCGCCCTTGCCGGAGGCCACGGCGATGATCGCCTTCACGTCGGGAAGCAGGGGCGCTTCGGCGGCCGGGCCATGTCCGTGGGAATGTCCGTGGTCATGTCCATGCCCATGCCCGTGCCCGTGGTCATGTCCATGATCATGGCCGTGGTCGCCGCCGGCGGCCCGTTCGGCCGTCAGGACCGCCGAGACGGTCAATACCCCGGGCAGGGCATGAACGGCGGCCTCCGCGGCCTTGCGCAGGGGTTCCAGATGGGGGCCGCGCTCGGGATCGACGTCGATGGCGAACACGACATGCCCGCCCTTGATCGCAAGGCCGGAGACCATGCCAAGGCTGACGATGTCCCCGCCGCGATCCGGGTCGATGATGGTTCCCAGCGCCGCAAGGACGTCTTTTTCGCTTACCTCGGCCATTCTTTTCACACTCCGCAGATCGTTTGTCGTCATCAGCCCTTTCGGCGGCCCGCATTGCGCGTCCGGGCAGACTGTCATATAAGGCGCTAGGACTCCGTTGCAAAGCTGAAATCCGCGGCGGAGCCGGGTCCGGCCGGAAGTGATCCGGCGGGGCCGTCATGGAAAAAGGGAAATCTGACCATGCCATGGAATACGCAGGGCGGTGGCGGCGGCGGACCCTGGGGCGGACAAGGCCCCTGGGGACGTGGCCCGTCCGGCAACGGCGGCGGCACCCCCCCCGATCTGGAAGAGATACTGCGCAAAAGTCAGGAGCGGTTCCGGCAGGTCATGCCAGGGGGCTTCGGCGGCGGGCGCGGCGTTGCGCTCGTCGCCATGGTGGGTCTGGTTCTCTGGGGGCTGACCGGATTTTACAAGGTCAATCCCGACGAGGTTGGCGTGGTCCTGCGGTTCGGCCGGTTCGTCGGGCTGACGCAGCCCGGCCTCAACTACCATCTTCCCGCGCCGATCGAGACGGTGGTGACGCCGTCGGTGACGCGGATCAACCGTGTCGAGCTTGGCTACCGGTCCGGTGTCGAAGGACGCCGTTCACTTCCCGGCCGCGAAACGGCCGAGGAAAGCCTGATGCTGACCGGTGACGAGAACATCGTCGACATCAACTTCTCGGTGTTCTGGAAGATCGGCGACAAGCCGAACGATCCGGAGAAATACCTGTTCAACATCCGCGACCCGGAAGGGACCGTGAAGGTCATCGCCGAGTCGGCGCTGCGCGAAATCATCGGCCAGTTGCCGATCCGCGCCCCGTTGTTCGAAAACCGGCAGGCGATCGGCGACCGCACGCGCGAAAGGATGCAGGAACTGCTGGACGCCTATGGCGCCGGTATCAAAATCACCCAGGTCCAGCTTCTGAAGGCCGATCCGCCGAGCGAGGTGATCGACGCCTTCAACGACGTCCAGCGCGCCAAGGCCGACCAGGAACGGCTGCGCAACGAGGCCGAGGCCTATCGCAACGACATCATTCCGAAGGCGCGCGGCGATTCGGAACGCATCATCCAGGAGGCGCAGGCCTACCGCGAACAGGTGGTGGATCTGGCCCAGGGTGAGGCGCAGCGCTTCACCAAGGTTTACCAGACCTACAAGGCGGCCCCCGACGTCACCGCCCGGCGTCTTTACATCGACACGCTGGAGGACGTCCTGAAAGGCGCGACCAAAGTGCTCATCGATCCCCAGGCCAAGGGGGTGGTGCCCTATCTGCCCCTGCCGGAACTTGGCAAGACGAAGACGGCCCCGGCTCCGGCCGCTCCGGCCCAGGGAGGTGCGCGATGAACCGGACAGCTCTTGGCGCCTTCGGCATCGCCGCCGTTGTGCTGCTCTTCATTGCCTCGTCGTCGCTTTTCATCGTTCATCAGGGAGAGCAGGCGCTGGTGCTGCGGTTCGGCGCCGTCGCCGATCCCGAGAATCCGGTCAAGGGGCCGGGCCTGCACATCAAAAAGCCCTTCATCGAGGACGTCGTGCGGTACGACGCCCGGCTGCTCGATGTCGACCCGCCGGCCGAGCAGGTGATCCTTGCCGACCAGAAGCGGATCGAAGTCGACACCTACACCCGCTTCCGTATCCAGGATCCACTGCTGTTCTATCAGGCCGTGCGGACCGAGGAGGGGGCGCGGGCCCGCCTTCGCGAAATCGTCAACAACTCCCTGCGCCGGGTTCTCGGCAATGTGATGCTGCCCAGCGTTCTCTCGTCGGAACGCGAGCAGATCATGCATGAGATCCAGCAGCAGGTCAGCGAGACGGCGAAATCGCTCGGCGTGTCGGTCGCCGATGTGCGGATCCGCCGTGCCGATCTGCCGGCGGAGACCAGTCAGGCGATTTTCCGCCGCATGGAATCGGAACGTCAGCGCGAGGCTGCGGAGGCACGGGCCCAGGGTTACGAACGGGCCCAGCAGATCCGGGCGTCCGCCGACCGCGAACGCACCATCATCCTGGCCGAGGCGCAGAAACAGGCTCAGATCCTGCGAGGTCAGGGCGATGGCGACGCGAACAGGATCTATGCCGAGGCGTTCTCGGCCGATCCGAACTTCTTCGCGTTCTACCGGTCGCTGTCGGCCTACCGGCAGGCGTTGGGTGACACCAACACAACCTATGTGCTGGCGCCCGATTCGGACTTCTTCAAGTTCTTCCACAACGCACCGGATCGCCGATAGAGGCGCCGGTACCCCCAGGAGGAGAGAGACCCGGCCGGCCTTTGCCGGGTCTCCGAGCCCAATGAGAGATTTCCTTACCGCCCTGGCCTTGGCCCTGACGTTCGAAGGCATTCTCTACGCCTTGTTCCCGGCCGGCATGAAGCGGCTGCTGGCAACGCTTCTGGTTCACCCGGATCAGTCATTGCGCTGGGCGGGGCTGGTGGCGGCGATTGCCGGGGTGGCTCTGGTCGCGCTGGTTCGCCGGGTCGGCATCGTTTGACCATAAGCCTGCACACCGGTTTAATCAGATGCGATATCCCGGCCGCGCGTCGGGATGTTCCGGTCATATCCTCACATCTATTGCTTGAATGCCGACCGGCCCGCATTAAATCACAGAGGCCGCAATGTTATCCCATTCCCTCAAGGAGTTAACTCGGTGATCTCCAGAAGTCCCGTCCGCGCAAGGGCGCGAATCGCCGGCCGTTCCCCGTTGCCGCCGCTGCAATGGCTGCTCGCCGGTCTGATGATGCTGGCGGTGATGGCCGTGGCCCCGGCATCGCGGGCGGCGCAGCCGCCGGACAGCTTCGCCGATCTGGCGGAGCGCCTGCTTCCGTCGGTCGTCAATATTTCGACCACGCAGACCCTGAAGAATGCCGACCGCGGCCTCGATATGCCGCAGTTCCCTCCGGGATCGCCGTTCGAAGACTTTTTCAAGAATTTCATGGACAAGCATGGCGGCGGCAATCAGGACGCGCAGCCGCGTCGCGCCACCGCCCTGGGGTCGGGTTTCATCATTGATTCCAACGGTCTTGTGGTGACCAACAACCATGTGATCGCCGACGCCGACGAGATCACGGTGATCCTTCAGGACGGGCAGGCCTTCAAGGCCGACATCGTCGGCCGCGATACCAAAGCGGATCTCGCGCTGCTGAAGATCAAGGCGCCGAACAAGCTGCCCGCGATCAACTTCGGCAATTCCGACGAGGTGCGCGTGGGCGACTGGGTGATCGCCATCGGCAATCCCTTCGGCATGGCCGGCACCGTGACCGCCGGCATCATCTCGGCGCGCGGCCGCGACATCAATGCCGGTCCCTATGACGATTTTCTCCAGACCGACGCCGCGATCAACAAGGGCAACTCCGGCGGCCCGCTGATCAATATGAAAGGCGAGGTGGTCGGCATCAACACCGCCATCCTCGGGCCCACCGGCGGATCGGTCGGCATCGGCTTCTCCATCCCGGCCAACCTTGCAAAGCCGGTGATCGCCGATTTGCAGAAATATGGCAAGCCGCGCCGCGGCTGGCTGGGCGTCAAGATCCAGACCGTCACCGACGAGATCGCTGAAAGCCTGGGCCTCAAGGACCAGCGCGGCGCCCTGGTGGCCGAGGTGACGGCGGCCGGCCCGGCGGCCAAGGCCGGCATCCGGAAAGGCGACGTGATCACCAAGTTCGACGGCAAGGACGTGACGGACATGCATCGCCTGCCCCGTATCGTCGCCGAGACGCCGATCAACCGGGAGGTCGATGTCAATCTGTGGCGTGACGGCAAGCAGTTGACCGTCCGTGCCGTGGTGGGAGAGTTGAACGACGTCGACGAGACGGAGACCGCCAAGGACGCTGAAAAGCCGTCGCCCAAGGGCGATTCCAGTCAGGTGACGGTGTCGTCGCTGGGGCTGTCGGTGTCCCAGTTGTCCCCGGCCCTGCGTGACCGCTTCGATATCGCCCCCGACGTGAAGGGGGTCGTGGTGACCGACGTCAAGCAGAATGGCGCCGCCGCCGAGAAAGGCCTGCGTCCCGGCGACGTCATTGTCGAGGTATTGCAGGAGCCTGTGAAGAGCCCGTCCGAGTTCCAGGCCAAGGTCGAGGCCGCCCGCAAGGAAGGCCGCAAGGCGGTTCTGCTTCTGGTGCAAAGCGAGGCGGGGGTTCATTTCGTGCCCCTGAAGCTCGACACCCCGCCGGTCAAGAAGTAGGGCCCTCCCGGGCCCTTTGCAGCCGGGGGCCGAGATTCCGCCGCTATCGCGGCGGAGTCCGGCCATTGCACCGCTATCGCGGCGGAGTCCGGCCATTGCACCGCTATCGCGGCGGAGCCCGGCGGGGACGCCGGTTCCGCTCAGCGATTCCCGTCGGCGGCAACGAACTCGTCTTCGCGATATCCCTGGAAATAGAGCAACGCTGTCAGGTCGCCATGGTCGATCCGGCAGGGTGCGCGATCGGCCAGGAGGGGCTTGCCATGGAAGGCGACCCCCAGACCGGCGGCGGAGACCATGTCGAGATCGTTGGCACCGTCGCCGACCGCCAGCGTCGCCGACAGCGGCAGGCCGAGAGAGGCCGCGATATCCGAGAGCGCGCGGCCCTTGGCGTTCCGGTCGAGAACAGGCTCCTCCACCCGTCCGGTCAGCCGTCCGTCCCGGATCTCCACATGGTTGCCGATGTCGTCATCGAACCCGGCCAGAGCGGCCGCGCGGCCGGTGAACTCCCTCAGTCCGCCGGAAACCAGGACCGTCCTGGCGCCGTTGGCCCGCATGGTGGCGACCAGGGGAATGGCGCCCGGGGTCAGGCGCAGATCGCGGGCCGTCTCGTCGATCGCATCCCTGGAAAGGCCGGCCAGTCGCGCGATCCTTTGCCGGAAGGCCTCGGCAAAATCCATCTCGCCCCGCATGGCCTTCGCGGTCACGGCGGCGATGTCCCCGGCAAGGCCGGCCCGTCCGGCCAGGTCGTCCAGCGTTTCGCCCTCCACCATGGTGCTGTCCATATCGGCCAGAAGCAGCCGTTTGCGGCGTCCGTCCACCGGTTGTGCCGCCATATCCACCGGCAGCCCGCCCAGCAGGGATCGCGCGGCCGCGGTGGCCTGATCGGGTGCCAGAAGAGCGAAGCGAAGATCGGCGGCCTGGTCCGGCGACAGCCATTGGACCGGCCATGTGTCGGCCCCGAGATCGGACAGCGCATCGCGCACCCGCTTCAGAAGGATGCCGTCGAGTTCGCCTTGGGCGGCGACCAGGGTCAGAACGTGATCCATGGAAAGCTTCTATCCGACCGGCGGAGGCGCCGCAAGAAGACCTTGGCGGGCGGCCGCGGTTGGACTAAGACCTTGGACTTCATCCCGTCCTTCGAAAGACTGCCGCCATGACCCTGCCTCTGCTTCGTCCGTTTCCCGGCCTGCGTCCCGCCCCGGCCTTCGCTGCCGAAATGGCGGCTCCGCCCTATGACGTCCTGACCAGCGCCGAGGCATCGGTCCTGGCGGAAGGGCGGCCACGGAGTTTCCTGCATATTTCGAAGCCCGAGATCGATCTGCCGGACGGCACCGACGTTCACGCCCCGGAAGTCTACGCCAAGGCCCGCGAAAATCTGGACCGCATGATCGCCGACGCCGTCCTGGTGCGGGACGCGGGGCCTTGCTTCTATGTCTACCGCCTGGAGATGGGCGGGCATGTGCAGACCGGCATCGTGGGGGGTGGTTCGGTCGCGGCCTATGACGCCAATCGCATCCGCCGCCATGAATTCACCCGTCCGGACAAGGAGGATGACCGGGTCCGCCAGATCGAGGCTTGCGCGGCGCAGACCGGGCCGGTGCTGCTGGCCCACCGGAACGATCCGCGTCTGGCCGGCGCCGTCGACGCGACGGTGGCGGAACCGCCGGTCTACCGGGTCGAGGCCGTCGACGGCAACATCCATACCCTTTGGGTGATGACCGATGCCGGCCGGATCGCCGACGTCATGGCGGCCTTCGAGGAGATGCCGGCGGTCTACATCGCCGACGGGCATCACCGGTCGGCCGCCGCGTCGCGTGTCGCCCGGGCCCGGCGTCAGGCGGGCGAAGCCCCGGAAGGGCCGGGCCAGTCCTTCCTGGTGGTGAGCTTCCCCATCGAGGATATGAAAATCTTCGATTATAACCGCGTGGTGCGCGATCTGGGCTCCCACGACCGCGCCGGTTTCCTGACGGCGCTGGAGGCGGAGTTCGATGTTCGCCCGGTCGGCGGGCAGGCGCGTCCCGACGCGCCCGGCGTGTTCGGGCTTTACCTTCCCGGACAGTGGTACCGGCTGACGTTGCGCCGCCCGGTCCCGGCCGATCCCGTCCAGCGGCTCGATGTCAGCCTGCTGACGGATCGTCTGCTGGCTCCGGTTCTCGGAATTTCGGACCTGCGCAAGGACAAGCGCATCGATTTCGTCGGCGGGAAGCGCGGGCTTGGCGAGTTGGAACGGCTGGTGTCGTCGGGGGCCATGGCGGCCGCCTTCGCCCTTCATGCCACCAGCATGGAGGATCTGGTCCGCGTCGCCGAGGCGGGGCAGGTGATGCCCCCGAAGTCCACCTGGTTCGAACCGAAGCTGGCCGACGGGCTGGTGTCCTATCCGCTCGACTGGAGCTGACCCGGGGCGGGTGTCCGGCCCCTCCCTCCGGCTTTTTCCGGATGTCCGGCCGGGGACGGTTTTTTGTGTCAGGTGAACCGACGATGCCCTCAGATCCATCGGGAAAAGCCGTCATCGTCGCCGGGCCCACCGCCTCCGGCAAATCGGCATTGGCCCTCGGCATCGCGCGGGAGGTTGGCGGCGTCGTCATCAACGCCGATTCCATGCAGGTCTATGACGGCCTCCGGGTGCTGACGGCGCGGCCGTCGCCGGATGACGAGGCGCGGGTGCCGCACCGCCTCTACGGCGTCCTGTCACCCCGGGAAGCCTGTTCGGCCGGCCGTTGGCGCCAGATGGCGGTGGAGGCTCTGGGGGACGCCTGGCGGGCCGGCCTGCTGCCGGTGGTGGTGGGCGGCACGGGGCTTTATCTCGGTGCCCTGATGACGGGCCTGTCTCCCATTCCCGAAATCCCCGCCGACATCCGGCGGGACACGCGGGAACGCTTCGCCCGCCTCGGCAATGAGGCGTTCCATGCCGCGCTGACGGAACTCGATCCGGTGATGGCGGCCCGGCTGCATCCGGGCAACAGCCAGCGTCTGATGCGCGCCTATGAGGTGATGATCGCCACCGGACGGTCGCAGGCCGACTGGCAGGCCGATCCGCCGGCCGAGCCGGCCCCCGCCCGCTTTCTCACCATTCTCGCCGATCCGCCGAGAGATGAGCTTTACGCCCGTTGCGACGCGCGTTTTGCCGCCATGGTGGCGGGTGGCGCCCTTGACGAGGTCCGCGCCCTGACGTCGCTCGGACTGGACCCCGCGCTTCCGGCGATGCGGGCGCTGGGCGTCGCGGAACTGGCGGACTGTCTGGCCGGCCGCCTGACGCTGGAGGAGGCGGTGGTGTCGGGGTGCCAGGCGACGAGGCGCTATGCCAAACGCCAGACAACCTGGTTCCGGCACCAGATGTCGCCCGACTACCGCTGTGTAACGAAATTTTCAGAAAGTTTGGAACAGGGAATCATTGCGAATATTCGTCAGTTTCTGTTGACCACGACCGATTGAGAGTCTAGCTTGCCCTCCTCGTCCGGCTTCCGCGCGCTGTGGAAGGGTTTTCGGGACGGGGTGCGATGACCGGGATAGCGGGGAAAGGACCGAATCATGGGTCAGGAGACGATGACGGGAGCGGAACTTGTCCTGAAGGCTCTGGTGGACCAGGGCGTCGAGGTCATCTTCGGATATCCCGGGGGCGCCGTACTCCCGCTTTATGACGAACTGTTCAAGCAGAACAGCCTGCGCCACATTCTGGTCCGCCATGAACAGGCGGCGGTCCACGCGGCGGAGGGTTATGCCCGCTCCACCGGCAAGGTGGGCGTGGTGCTGGTGACGTCCGGGCCGGGCGCGACCAATGCCGTGACCGGGCTGCTCGACGCGCTTTGCGATTCGGTGCCGATCGTCTGTCTGTCGGGGCAGGTTCCCACACACCTGATCGGCAATGACGCCTTTCAGGAAGCGGATACCACGGGTATCACCCGTCCCTGCACCAAGCACAATTATCTGGTCAAGGACGTCAATCAGACGGCGCGCATCCTGCACGAGGCTTTTTATGTGGCGCGCACCGGCCGGCCGGGGCCGGTTGTGGTCGATCTGCCGAAGGACATTCTGGTCGGCCGGGGCGAGTATGTCGGGCCCGGCAAGGTCAAGCACAAGAGCTACCGGCCGCAGGTGAAGGGCGATCTGAAGGCCATCGAGGCTGCCGTCGCGATGATGGCGGAGGCGAAGCGTCCGGTTTTCTATATCGGCGGCGGTGTCGTGAATTCCGGGCCGGCGGCCAGCCAGCTTCTGACCCAGTTCGTGCATATGACGGGCTTCCCCTGCACCCAGACCCTGATGGGACTGGGCGGTTTTCCGGGGTCCGATCCCCTGTCGCTTGGCATGCTGGGGATGCATGGCACCTACGAGGCCAATCTCGCCATGCACGGCTGCGATCTGATGGTCTGCGTCGGCGCCCGGTTCGATGATCGCGTCACCGGCCGGCTGAACGCCTTTTCGCCGCAGTCGCGCAAGATCCACATCGACATCGATCCGTCCTCGATCAACAAGAACGTCGCCGTCGAACTGTCGATCGTGGGCGATGTCGGCCATGTCCTCGAAGACATGATCAAGGTGTGGAAGTCGCGCCAGATCCGGGCGAGCGAGGCCGATCTCAAGGAGTGGTGGGCCTCTATCAACCGCTGGCGGTCCAAGGACTGCCTGCGCTATCAGCAGAGCGGCAAGCTGATCAAGCCGCAGCACGCGATCGAACGGCTCTATCAGTTGACGCGGGACCGCGACACCTACATCACCACCGAGGTGGGCCAGCACCAGATGTGGGCGGCCCAGTTCTACAAATTTGAAACGCCCTGCCGCTGGATGCCCTCGGGCGGGCTGGGCACCATGGGCTACGGCCTGCCGGCCGCGCTGGGCGTCCAGGTCGCCCACCCCGCCAGCCTGGTGATCGACATCGCCGGCGAGGCCTCGATCCAGATGAACATCCAGGAGATGGCGACGCTGGCGCAATACCGCCTGCCGGTGAAGGTGTTCATTCTCAACAACCAGTATATGGGGATGGTCCGCCAGTGGCAGGAACTGCTGCATGGCGCGCGCTATTCGGAAAGCCGGTCCACGGCCCTGCCCGATTTCGTCAAGCTGGCCGAGGCTTTCGGCGCCGTCGGCCTGAAGGCGGAGACGGTCGACGACCTCGACGATGTCATCCATAAAATGATCGACTGCGACCGCGCGGTCATCGTCGATTGCCATGTCGACCCGAAGGAGAACTGCTTCCCGATGATTCCGTCGGGGGCCGCCCATAACGAAATGCTGCTGGGGCCGAAGGATGAGGCGACCGGCGGCGGTGCCATCTCCGAGGATGGCATGGTCCTGGTCTGAGGAGAGGCGGAGAATGGTCCAGCAACCACAAGAAATACGCCGGCATACCATCGCCATTCTGGTCGACAATGAAGTGGGTGTGCTTGCCCGGGTGATCGGCCTGTTCTCGGGGCGGGGCTACAACATCGAAAGCCTGACGGTGGCGGAGGTCGATCCGCGCGAGCAATTGTCGCGCATCACCATCGTGACGTCGGGCACGCTGATGGTGATCGAGCAGATCAAGGCGCAGCTCCGCCGTCTGGTTCCGGTCCACAAAGTGTCGGATCTGACGATCGAGGGGCCGTCGGTGTCGCGCGAGCTGGCCCTGGTCAAGGTGGCCGGATCGGGCGAGAAACGGGTCGAATCCCTGCGTATCGCCGATATCTTCCGCGCCAGGGCGGTCGATTCGACCAATGAATCCTTCGTGTTCGAGATCGTCGGATCGACCGACAAGCTCGACGCGTTCATCCATCTGATGGAGCCCCTGGGACTGGTTGATGTGTCGCGCACGGGGGTGGCGGCCATCGCGCGGGGGCCGCAATCGATCTAGTGGTCCAACCCTGACGCCTGGCACCCAGGCGTCAGGGCAAGTTGGCCCACCAACTCTTTGAATTGTGGTGGAAATCCGACAGATGCATGGGCGCCATCTGTCAGGTTTTCACCACTGGAGGGATCCCCGCCTCGGGGGAGTTTTTGGGCGTTTGACGAAGGGCTTGTCGCGGAATCATCGTTCCATGCCCTTGAGTTTCATGTGGCGCTTCCGCTCCGCTGCCGCGGGGCTCGAACGCCGCTCGGGCCTGAGGGCCTGTTGGTCAGATCGTTTGTCAACAGGCTCTGAAGTGAGGTCCGGCCGGGCAGAATGGAAAAACAGAAGCGGCCGGGTCAGGATTTGAGGAGGATGTGTTCAGGGACTCCACGGGCGCTTGCGCCCCCGTTCAGGGGCGCAAGCGCCTCATTGATCCCGGATGAGGAACGGCGCGACGGAACCGTTCCGGGGATTGGCATTGAAAGGAAAGAGCATGCGCGTTTATTACGATCGGGATGCCGACGTCAATTTGATCAAGTCGAAGAAGGTCGCCGTCATCGGCTACGGCAGCCAGGGCCATGCCCATGTCCTCAATCTTCGCGACTCCGGGGTCAAGGAGGTGGCGGTCGGCCTGCGGCCCGGTTCCGCCACCATCAAGAAGGCGGAGGCCGAGGGGCTGAAGGTTCTGTCCCCGGCCGAGGCGGCGAAGTGGGCCGACATCGTCATGATTCTGACGCCCGACGAACTCCAGGCCGACCTCTATGCGACCGAGCTCCGGGACAATCTGAAGCAGGGTGCCGCCGTGGCCTTCGCGCACGGCCTCGCCATTCATTTCAAGCTGATCGAGCCCCGGCCCGACCTGGACGTCTTCATGATCGCGCCCAAGGGCCCCGGCCATACGGTGCGCGGTGAATATCTGAAGGGCGGCGGCGTGCCCTGTCTGGTGGCGGTGGCGCAGAACGCGTCGGGCAACGGGCTGGAACTGGCCCTGTCCTATGCCTCGGCCATCGGCGGTGGCCGCTCCGGCATCATCGAGACGACCTTCCGCGAGGAATGCGAGACCGACCTGTTCGGCGAACAGGCCGTGCTCTGCGGCGGTTTGTCGAAGCTGATCCAGACCGGATTCGAAACGCTGGTCGAGGCCGGTTATGCCCCGGAAATGGCCTATTTCGAATGCCTGCATGAGGTGAAGCTGATCGTCGACCTGATCTATGAGGGCGGCATCGCCAACATGCGCTATTCCATTTCGAATACTGCGGAATATGGCGACTATGTCAGCGGTCCGCGGGTCGTCACCGACGAGACCAAGGCCGAGATGAAGCGCGTTCTCGCCGACATCCAGTCCGGTCGCTTCGTTCGCGACTGGATGCTGGAATGCAAGGCCGGCCAGCCCTCCTTCAAGGCGACCCGGCGCATTCAGGCGGAACATCCGATCGAGGTGGTGGGCGAGAAGCTGCGCGCCATGATGCCCTGGATCGGCAAGAACAAGCTGGTCGACAAGAGCCGCAACTGAGCTTGAGACCACGCAGGTGGTGGTCGGAACCGATCACCACTGGCCTCAGGCGGCCCTGAGCCAAGTTTTTCCGGAACCCCTGGCTTCGCTTGCATCAGCTCGCGGGCCCTCACCGGGCCAGCCAACCGGCGATGAGTAACCCTCATCGCCGGCCGGTCTGATCCTATCTTTGCCCCGCCGTGAACGACAGGCCGTCGGGTCGGGTTTCGGGGCCTGTCCTCACGAACACCGGTCGATGCCATTCTTCCCGTTGTATCTGGCCTCCTGCCGGTTGCGGAAGAACTCCTCCCGGTTCATGACCGGCGCATCAGGATTGCGGCTGCGGCATCGCGCACGATAGTTCTCGTAATCCGGTAACCCGATCATCATGCCGGCGCCTTGTGCGATCAGATGCCGCAAGCGGTTGAGGGCGGCAAGGGATGATTCAAAGACGTGGTGCGTCATGATACCCCTCCAATGGTGTGGCATACGGGTGACTGTTTCCTGACCCGGCGAAGCCGCGTCAGGCCTTCAGGTGAGCAATCCGGGATTTTTCAAATAACGGTTTTTGATGGCGTCGGCCGCCCAGAAAGCGAGAGCGCCGACCGGTCCTGTCGGATTTTTTGAGGAGTTCTGTGGAAATGCCGATGCGCCGGCGACAAAGACATTTGATACATCCCATGACTGGAGATAGCGGTTGACCGCGCTGGTGTTGGGGTCCGTTCCGAGTACGGCGCCGCCCGCGTTATGGGTCGTCTGATATGGCGTGATGCTGTATTTCTCCGGAGCTCCAACCCGGTCGACGCGCTCCGCGCCAATGGCGCGACCGATGCCGACGCAGACGTCGGCCAGGACATCGGCTTGTCTCTTTTCGTTCGGGTGGAAATCGAAGGTCATGCGCAACAGGGGGCGGCCGAAAGGGTCCCGATAATTGGGATCAAGATCGAGGTAGTTATGGCGGTAGGCCATGACGCTACCCTGATTATTGACGAACAATGTGCGGTGATAGTGGTCGACGACCTCCCGTTTCCATTTCGTTCCCCAGCGCGGCGTTCCAGCCGGGACGGGCCGGAATCCGAAAGGACGCCCGCCATAGCTGGGGCAGTAGATATTGCCGCCGCCGATGAATCCTTCTCTCAAATGGTCGAAATTATCGCCGTTGAAATCATCGATCACCATCTGCAGAGCGCCGGCCCCCATGAAGGGGTTGAGCCATGTGTCTTTCTTCAGGAACACGGTGGCTCCGCTGTTGATCTGGTATGTGTAATTGCGCCCGACGACGCCCTCGCCTGACTGCGGGTCGTAAGGGCGTCCAATTCCCGACAACAGCATGAGATGCGTATTGCCGAGGGTATAGGCCGCGAGGATGACCAGTTCCGCCGGCTGTTCGAAGGTGACGCCGCGTGCATTCGCATAGGTCACGCTTTTCGCGCGTTTCCCGGCTTCGTCCAGGTTGACCTTCAGGACGCGCGCGCCGGTCCGGATTTCCACATTGGGCTTCGCGGCCAGCAAGGGGACCAGCGTGAAATGCGGACTGGCTTTGGCGTTTGACCAGCAGCCGAACCGTTCGCAAAACCCACAGTAGTTGCATTGGCCGAAAGCAACTTCATCGGGATTGGTATAGGGTTGTGACGCATTGGCAGAGGGACAGGGAAAGGCGTGGTAACCCAGTCCTTCCGTGGCCTTCTCGAACAACTCGCCCGCATAACTCTGCGTCAACGGCGGATTGGGATAATCGTTCTGGCGTGTTCCTTCGAAAATATTGCCGCCTTTGATCTTTACTCCGCGAAGGTTGCCGGCCTTACCGGAAATGCCGCAAAGGCGTTCAAATTTGTCGTAGAAGGGTTCCAGTTCGTCATAAGAGATTCCCCAGTCCTGCAAATTCATTTCTGCGGGAATGGCTTTTTTGCCATAGCGAGCGAGGGTGCGCGTCAGGGGCTCATGATCCCAGGGAAGCCAGCGCCACGTCTGCCCGTTCCAGTGGACTCCGGCACCTCCGACGCCGTCACCAGGCAAGAACGAGCCGAGTTGCCGCATTGGCAGAGCCGTCTGACTGGCGTTGTTTCTGAAAGACAGAGTGTCTCGGGAGGCATCCTGCATCAGCTCGTGGCGTTGCGCGTAACGAATCTCGTCGTGAATGTTCGGTGCCAGGAAATCCGGGAAGGTGTCACGCGGATTGCCGCGTTCCAGGACGAGCACGGAGAGCCCGCTATCCGATAATTCCTTGGCGAAAATTCCCCCGGTCCAGCCAAGACCAACAATAACGATATCGACGGGTTTAAGGCGCGTGGCCATATTTTTCTCCGAACTATCTAGGATAAGTCTTGGATGCTTTTTGGATTTGTGAAGTATTTTTTGTTGCGATATGTTTCTATAGTTTCAATGTAGCCGTCTCCGACACCCGGAAAACCAATCATTTCCCAAGTTGCCTTGTCGCGATTACCCCCGTGAATAGGATCGCCGAAGTAGCCTTCCATCGTGTTTTGCAGCAGCAGTTGGAAAAAGACCCCTGCGGGGACCTGAGCAAACTCGACCTTTCCGCTTTCGATCTCTTCCAGGACCAGTCGTCTATTTGAGGGGGAGAGCTGGTGGAAATGGTTGCCGCCATAAGATTTGGCGCACCAGTTGTTGAGATCGGCGATGCCCAGCCGGTAAAGTTCGGCCGGTGTCAGTGATAGTTGATATCCCTGTTCGGGGGTGCCTTCCGCGAACGGTCCCTGGAGATACATCCGTGCGCCGCGGCCGAACGCCCCCGCCATTGCGCGATCGATAAAGGTCGGTATGCCGACCTCGACGCCGCCCGGTCCGACATCGTCTTTCGGGATCAGGGTGTCTACCAGCGCCACGACGGCATCCGCCTCGACGCTGTTAAAAAAAAGCGGACTTTGAAACGGGGTGACACGCTGGGCGGCGCCGTGGCCTTGGCCGTCCGATTCCTGTTTTCCGTGGTCCCGCTTTATCGCTTCATCGGCCTCAGCCCGGGGGGGCAGGGCTGCGGCCACTCCCGCGGCGGCTCCCATGGCTTTGAGAAAATCACGTCTGGGTAAACCGGCTTTCCTGGACATGCTGTCTTCCCTTCGCTCTGGCGGCTTCCTTGTTCAATGCAGCGGATGGGCGTCGTTGGCCGATAGGGACCGCAACATCCGGCGTGCGAAGTAGTGAAAAGTCGCCTGCGACCGTTTTTCTTGCAGAATCCAGTCGTGCGCGTCTCGGGCAAGAGGTTGCTCCAGGTCACGGATCACGCCGGCCGCTTCGGCCAGGAGCTGTAGTTCGGCCGCCCTTTCGCACTGCAAAGCGACCACACAGGCTTCCTCGACCGACCGGCAGGCCACCACCAAGCCATGATGGGCCAGCAAGGCTGCCCTTTTTGTTCCCAGTGTCGCGGAAATGAGTTTTCCCTCCTCATTTCCCACCGGAACGCCGGGCCATTTCTGAAGAAAGCCGATATCATCGTAGAGAACACAAGTATCCATATGGGAAATATTCAGGGGTTTCTCCAGCATTGATAGAGCGGAGACGTGTAATGGATGCGTGTGTATTATGCAGTTGACATCCGGATGTTCTCTGTAGATCCATGTGTGGAAACGATTGGCAGGATTGGCCATGCCGTTTCCCTCGATAACATTCAAATGTTCGTCGACAATCAGAAGATTGGTTGCCGTGACCTCGTCGAATCCGAGTCCAAGTTGCTGCGTGTAGAAGCGTCCGTCCTTCTCCGCACGTCCCGTGATCTGTCCGGCCAACCCCGAATCATGCCCCTTCTGGAAGAGAATTCGGCAGGCGAGGGAAAGTTTTTCGCGCATCGACCACGCCGGCATTGAAAGATGTTCTTTCATCCGTTGTTTGGCGATTTCGACGAGTTGTGGCTTGTCCATTGACATTGTGTCGGTCATGTCTACCTCGTCTGGCGATAGGAATCCGTTTTGATAGCAATTTTTGCTGCCCTGAAAATCGTGGTGCCTCCAGGACCGGCCCGGCCGGCTCCCGGTGTCGGGCGGACCTGGAGGAACTCTGGCGCCGACACCGCGGATTAAAGGGCTATGCCGGTCCTGTCGGGCGACCTGCCGACGGATGTCTCGGATTTTCGCGACGACGCTTCAATCGAGCTCAGGAATGCCCGGCGGGCCATGACGAGTTCTCTTCCTGCGACGACCATATTTTCGATTTCGTCAGGTGTTTCCGTCGCAAGGGTGGCCATGATGTCACGTATCGTTTCTGCATGGCTGTCGTCGCAATCGATGTGAAGCGTGAAGAATTCCAGATGTTCTTCCGGAACGCCGCATTGAATAAAGCCGTCCATGATGTCCGAATAAAACCCGGGGACCAGAGCTTCAGCCCCGAGGCAAAGGGCGCCTAGTCCGAAAGACGGATTTGTGTTCCGGCAGTAACGGAACATTGCGTTCGTCAGGATGGACGTTCCCCTGAATGGGGTCTGATGTTCCAGTGTGAGGGAAAAACGGTTCAACATCTCCCGATAGATGATGTGATGGGGACGGGAATTGTTTCCGTGCAGACCTAATTCCTCGAAAAGATTTTGTGCGAGGTCCAATATATGTTTGTTACTGCTCAAGTTTGACATTAACGCGCAGAGATAACGCGTGAAATATGCGCTGTAGAGTCCTTGCTGGACGAGGAACGCTTTCAATTCGTCAAGATGGACTTGTCCTTCCCGGCAGCGTCGCAGGAAATTGTGCGACCGGAGCTCGTCAATGAGCGCGGTTTTTTCATGTTCCAGTCGTCGCACATGCAACTCCATTGCGGCCCGTCTGTCCTGAGGGAGGGCGGACACGGTCGCGTTGGAGGCGCCGGTCTCCGCACCGCTAAAAGGACTGCTGGCAGCGAACAACGTAAAGATCATGGTTTCCGGGCTGGTGGTGACATAATTCAAACCGGCCGGCGCCGCATGAAGGGAGCACCATTTTACGGCCTCCCAGCTGTAGGAAAGCTCCCCGGCCAGCCCCCATAGATAGTCCCGGCCGTTCTCTCTGCCGATCTGCCGGCAGCGCTGCAATGCGTCGACGATGGCTTTGCCGACGATTGGGTGAACCTCCATGAAGGGGCTGGCGCTCAGGATTTTTTTTTCGACATAGCCGGGGATAATTGTTCTCGGGGAGTCGCCTCTGTTCATATTGAGGCAGGCAGACGTGAAGTCGTTGGTGCCGATCAGTCCACCGTTCAGATCAGCCTGTCGCCCCTTTTGGGAAAAAATCCGTTCGAGGTCGATATAGGCGCCGGCGGTTTCAAGCATGGACGACACGCCTTTCACCACGTCGGCAAGATCTTCACCGAGAATTTCGGGGGCTACCCGGTCGAAGATCTGGAAAAAACGCTCCACTTCTTCGGGCAGGGTCAATGTGGCGAGGAGTATTCTCAGTTTGAGGGGGACGCCCGCATCGATGGTTCTCCGGGCCGCTGTCAGCAAGGCTGTGATCCAGGATTCCGCCAGTTCCTCCCGGAGGCAGAACAGTCGTATGCCGCGGCACCCATGATAAACCTCCCGTTCCCCGCAGATGACCCGAAATGCGCGTTGAACGCGTTCCGTGTCAAAACCGTGGCGTTCCGAAAAGGCGTGGAAATCGAAGTCGTCGGGAAGAAATTTGCTGAAGGGCATGCACAGAATGCGCGCGACGCACACTTGTCCCGTTCCGGCCGAAAAGATTTGATAAAGGGCTTCGGAATGGATGCGGACATAGTCCGCGCGAATCTGCTCGTACCGGTCTTTGTCGCAAATCCCCGGTCCCAGTAACAGTGCCCTCAGGAGGTCGATCGCGTCGCCGTCGATCCACATCCTTTCATCGCGCAACAGTCCAACCCCCAGGTGTCGTTCATCGGTATCGACGGTGAGCCCCCCATTTTCGATTCGGAAGTCCGAAGCCACCAAACGCGCCCAGATGACGCATTCAGGGTCATGAACGTTCACGAATATCTTGAGAGGGGAGACCTTCCGGGCGAGTTCTTTGACTTTCTGAAATCCGACAAAAAGATCCGACTTTATAATTTTTTCGATTTCCTCCCGATGAGCCGCATAGAGTGGCGTCCGGGAGAGGCTTTTCCATGCGTCGCCTGCCCCGTACTGTTCCTTGGCGGCCAGATAGCATTGGATCAGCAAGTCATACAGATGCGGGATGACCGGCAGAACCCGTTCACGTTTTCCCTGATGGAGCGTTCCGCCAGTGCCACTCATGGAAATGATGTCGCCCTCGGAAAGGATGGTCTTGCCTCCAGGGGACGTGATGCTGCGGTGATGATCCAGATGAACCGATAGACGTTCGCCGTCGTCGTTTTCGAGATCGATAAGGCGCGGTTCGTCGGGGCCGTCCAAGAACTCGATCGGAAGCCCGATGATGGTCGGGACCCCTTCCTGTACGGCCTGGACAGGAGAAAAAGTGGTCTTTCCGTGATTGCACGTAATAAATCCATCGGCGTGTTTTATGTGTATGAAATCATCGATATTCCCTTCGGAGATGCAGTATATATATTTGATTTTATTTGAGCTTATTGCGTTAAATTTTATTATTTCTTCGGCTAGTTCGCGACTTAGTACGAGAACGCCAGTAACATCTCCAGACAGAATTCCTTGTCCGGTACAAATAGTGTCGGTGCTCTGGGCGGCTTTTGTGAACGTTGGATGGAGGCATGCGGTGAGATTTTGCGGGGAAATTCGTGAGAGCGCTGCGCGGGCAGAAAATTCGCCCCGGCCGACGTGTGTCAGTAGGGAGGGTAGATCGTCATCCTGTCTGATGTTCAAAGTCATTTCGGCAATCTCCTTTTTGGATGCAAAGCTGCATTCTCATCAGAGGTAATATTATTTGTGCCAAAAACTCGTTGTTTTTATTATTAAAATCAACGGTATAAAATATATTATACAATATCTATATATTAACGTATCAAATTTTATCAATAAATAATTAGTTATATATCTATAAAAATACTATATTTTTTATTGAATTATATTTTAATACATATCGCTATATACACGCTTTTATTCATATTTCTGAAATGAATAGATTTTGTGACGCGTGTTCCCGCGGAACGGCCGCAACGATCCGTTTGGGGACGACTGAGCTGCGCTCAGATCACTGGCCGGATGACCGGCCGTTCGGCGGCGTCAGAATGTGCCGCGGTTTTTGGATGCGCTGCCGCGCCCCGAAGGCCACCAATCCGGTGATGACCGCGCCGAAAGCCAGGGTCTGCGCGTCGATATGTTCGCCGAGCAGGGCGGACGAGGCCAGAAGGGTCAGGAACAGTTGCAGAAACTGCGTCTGGCTGACACGGGCAATGCCGCCGAGCGCCAGGCCCCGGTACCATGCGAACATCCCGGCAAGTTGACTGACCAGCGTCACATAGGCGAACCCGGCCCAGGCCTGGAGCGGGATATGACCGGAGGCCGGCCAGGTGATGAAGACGGCGGCGGCGGCGAGCGGCGGCAGCGCCAGTACGAGGGCCCAGCAAATGACCTGCCATCCGCCAAGCCGTCCGGCGACGGCTCCCCCTTGCGCATAGCCCACGCTTCCGGCGACGACGGCCCCGATCAGCGAAAGATCGCCCCACATCAGCCGTCCTGCCCCGTGCATCAGCGCGAAACCGATGACCAATCCGGCGCCCAGGCTGCTGGTGCCCCAAAATGCCGGCGCGGGGCGCTCTCCGGCGAACACGCATCCCGCGGCGGCCGTCGTCAGCGGCAGAAGACCGATCACGATGGCGCCATGGGATGCCGGCACGCTTACCATGGCGATCGAAATGAACAGCGGAAAGCCGATTACCACCCCGGCCGACACGACGGCCAGCCGTTTCCAGTCGGCAAGGCAGGGACGGGGACTGCGGTTGACAAGCAACAGGAGGCCGGCCAGCATCGCGGCAATCAGCGCCCTTCCATAGGCGACGAACAGGGGATCGAGCGCCTCGACGGCAAGCCGGGTGGCGGGCAGCGTCAGGCTGAACGACGCCACCCCCAGAAATCCCCACAGCAATCCGTGGATCTGGTCCCTGTGGAGGCCTGTTGCGTCCTGTCCGGTCTCATGCGCCGATCCCGCCATCATCGTCCTCATCCGCCGCCGGCGTTGCCGGCTCTACGCAACTCGTAGGCCTGAAGGTGGGTGTAGGCGACCAGGAGCAGCGGCACGGCGATCCCGTGCCTCATGGCACGGGTGACCAGGTCGCCGAAGACATGCTCCGCCTCTGTGGGGCCGCCGCGCTCGATATCGCGCAGCATGGAGGCCGTTACGGATGAGCCGCGTTCGGTCAATGTGGCCCGGTACCGCGTGAGAGCCTGTTCGTCCGGCGGGAAGCCCTCGGCGGTGGCGACGGCCGCGCATTCAGCCAGGAGGGTTTCTGTCAACCCGGCCCCATGGATCGTTCCGAGGATCGTGCCGACGCTGGCGCGCAAAAGGCACGTCATCCCGGCGAGCGTTGCCAGAAAGACGAACTTGTCCCACATATCCTGCATGATGACGCTGCTTCGCACGGCGTCCACCCGCGCGCCGGTAAACGCTTCGAGCAGCGCGCCGGTCCAGGGGTCCGCCCCGCCCCCGAGCGCGCCGAAGCGAATGGCGCAATGCGGCGCGAGGTGGCGGATCGCCCCGCCGGGTTCCAGTGTCACGGCCAGATGCGCGAGGCCGCCCAAAACGCAGGACGCACCGAACTGTTGTTTGAGAATCTCGATATGGGCGACCCCGTTCAGCAGCGGCAGAATGCCGGTCCTTCCTGTCGCTGCCGGCTTGATCGTGTCGATCACGCCGGCCAGATCGTAGGCCTTGCAGGACAGGAGGATGAGGTCGAAATCCCCCGTCAAGCGGTCGGCGGTGACAGTTTTGACCGGAACGGAAAGATCGCCGAGCGGGCTGCTGACGACGAGGCCGTGACGGGCCAATGCCTCCGCACGGGGCCGCCTGACGAGGAACGTCACGTCGGCGTCGGCTTCGATCAGGCGCCCGCCGAAGTAGCCTCCCACCCCACCGGCGCCGACCACCAGAATGCGCATGGGCGACCTCCCAATTTTCTCATGGAAGAATTATTCTCTTTGTAGAGAATTTGCGGCGCAACTGTCAATTCGGGTGCCGGTCAGGCGGGCTATGTCTTAAGGCAGGTGGGATCTGAAGGCCGGACAAGTGGAGGGGCAAATGATCCGCTTCGGGCTCAGCGCAGGCGTGTGCTGTCGATGACGATCAGATACTCGCAAGGACCGTCGGTCAGATTCTCGAACGTATGGTCGAGATCGCCACGATAGAAAAGCAGATGCCCCTCTTCCAACTCATAAGAGGCTCCGGCCAATGTTACCTTGAGACGGCCCCGCAACATATAAAGATGCTCCTCGACACCTTCGCGATGCGCGGGGAACGGGCCGGTTTTCGCGAGCGGCGGAAGAGTGTTGACGACGAGATCGACGCCCCGCCCGTGGTAGAGCGGCGACAATGACCGGCGTTCGAAACCGGAGGACTCTTCGCGGAAAACCGGCTGCTGTTCGCGGCGCACATGCAGCACCGGTTGCTTTCCCGGTCCGCCGACCAGTTGCGAGATGCTGAGGTCAAGCGCCTCCGCCAGTTTGCCCAGCACCGCGGCGGTCGCGGTGACTTCCCCCCGCTCGATCTTGGAAATAGCGGCCCTGCTGACCCCGCTCGTCGCCGACAACTGCTCCAGGGTGAGGCCGCGGTCGAGCCGGCGGCTATGGACCATCTTACCGATTTCGTTTGGAGGCATCGATTGTTGCGTGCAAGGAGGGATATCTTGTCGTGACCGGCGTTTCCGGTTCGTGGCCGCGCGCGGTCATGGTCGACGACATTATGTCGCGTGTCCACGGGCCTGTCGAGCCATGTCTCCAATATCGCCACGGCAGGCGGGGGAACCTTTTTGTCGTATTTTTCACATCCAGTTTTCAATCTATGGCAGCAGACTCCGTGGCTTTGGGCTGGCGCCCGAACGGGCGCGCGGGCGATCACCGCGCCAAATCGGTGAAATTTGTTCTCTGTTCAGCAGCCTGGGCGCGTTCGACCAATTGCCCGGGGAATCCCGACTATCGGTATTGACAATTGAACCTGCTTACCTCCTAGTGTGTCGGTCTTGCGGGTTCCGGCGGTTTTTCTCCTGAACACGCGGGACAGATCACCACATTGAATTACCGGGTGCCGTCGTCTTCCGGGGCGATGGTGGGCGAATGGAACGGCGGTGGACCCCACCGTGCCTGTCAGCGATCGAGGACTAAAAGGGGTGGACGAAGGGTATGGCTGCTGGTCGGACGGAACGCGGTTGCGCTGTCCTTTGGCCCGGGATCCTCTTTTTTCTCCGACCCGGGTCCCGGTTCTTCCAGACTTCGCCCTCACTTTGCCTTTTTTGGCTGGACGTAATGCGGGACAGACGGGGTGTCGCCGCCTCCCGGGCCTGGGGACGGTGACGGACGATGAGCGGGACCATGGTTCGACAATCCATCCTGGAAAATCGGCAAGACGGTGGCGGCGGGGCCTGTTCCCAACCGCAGGTCTTTGTTTTGTCCCGTTTTCCAGCAGTGGATGGCCCGGTTGGGGAGGTCCTCTCCATCGCGCCGTCCGGTTGCCGGCCAGGGCGCGCCGGATCTGTCCTCCCACTCTCGACAAATTGTTGGCGAAAAGGGAAAAAACCCCTCCGGAAGCGGTGACACCCTGATATAAATGCGCCGCGGGGCCGGATGGTCGCCGTCCGGTGCTTTTTGAAAGCGGGCGGGCGGACATCTCCGCCCGTGGAAAGGAATTTTGGAAAACATCCCGGTGCAGGCCGTCGGCCGGACCGCGCCGCGCCGGGGACGTGAAATCGCCTGTGGACGTAACGAAAATTGTTGTGGTGCCAACTCAATGCCGGGTATCACCCATTTCCGCCACGACACTGGTCCGAAGATGCGATGCCGAAGGGGGACCTCCGGCGTTGTTGCAACGCAAACGCTTGGGTATTGAGTGAGGCATGATGTTTTCCAGAGTGACTGGATGGATGTCCGCAGACATGGCGATCGATCTGGGGACCGCCAATACACTGGTCTATGTGAAAGGACGCGGCATCGTCCTCAATGAACCTTCGGTGGTGGCCATTGCCGAGGAGAAAGGCAAGAAAAAGGTCCTCGCCGTCGGCGACGAAGCCAAGATGATGCTGGGCCGGACCCCCGGTTATATCCAAGCCATCCGTCCCTTGCGCGACGGCGTCATCGCCGACTTCGAAGTCGCGGAGGAAATGATCAAGCATTTCATCCGCAAGGTGCACAACCGGCGCAGCTTCGCGAGCCCCCTGGTCATCGTTTGCGTTCCTTCGGGCTCGACCGCGGTTGAACGCCGCGCCATTCAGGAATCGGCCGAAAGCGCCGGCGCCCGGCGCGTTTTCCTGATCGAGGAGCCCATGGCGGCCGCCATCGGTGCCGGTCTGCCGGTGACGGAACCGACCGGATCCATGGTGGTGGACATCGGCGGCGGTACCACGGAGGTGGCGGTCCTGTCCCTGGGCGGCATCGTTTATTCCCGCAGCGTGCGCGTCGGCGGCGACAAGATGGACGAGGCGATCATCGCCTATATCCGCCGCAACCATAACCTTCTGGTCGGCGAAGGCTCCGCCGAGCGGATCAAGAAGGAGATCGGATCGGCCTGCCCGCCCGAGGACGGCGAGGGCCGGACCATGGAGATCAAGGGGCGCGACCTGATGAACGGCGTGCCGAAGGAACTCATCATTTCCGAGCGGCAGATCGCCGAGAGCCTGGCCGAGCCCGTGGGCGCCATCATCGAGGCGGTGAAGGTCGCCCTGGAGCATACGGCCCCCGAACTGGCGGCCGATATCGTCGACAAGGGGATCGTTCTGACCGGCGGCGGCGCGTTGCTGTCGAATCTGGACTTCGTGCTGCGCCACGCCACCGGCCTGCCGGTGTCGATCGCCGACGATCCGCTGTCCTGCGTCGCGCTGGGCACCGGGCGGGCGCTTGAGGAAATGCCCAAACTGAAGAACGTCCTGACCAGCATGTACTGACCGTGGCCCGGCCGGGGCGACGGGGGAGGTAAGGTGTGAAGCAGCATTCGGGAGCGCTGGGACGTCTGGCGACGCTGAAGCAGCTCGCTCAACGTTTTGCCTTCCTGTCGCTCGCCATGGCCGCTTTCGGCCTGATGTTGCTGGGCAAGGCCGACACGGTTCTGGTGGAACGCATGCGGGTCGCGGTTGCCGACGCGGTGGTTCCCATCCTGGACGTGCTGTCGCGTCCCGCCGGGGCCATCGCCGATGTGGTGGGCGCCGTGCGCGAACTGGCGACCCTGCGCGCCGAGAACGTCCGCCTGCGCGAGGAGAACGCCAATCTCCTTCACTGGCAGACGCTGGCACGCCAGCTCGACAACGAAAACCGGGCCTTGAAGGCCCAGCTCAACTTCCTGCCCGATCCCGACCCCTCCTTCATCACCGCGCGGGTGGTCGGCGACACCGGCGGCGCCTTCGTTCATTCGATGCTGCTGAACGCCGGGGCGCACGACGGGATCCGCAAGGGGCAGGCGGTGATCGCCGGGGAGTTCCTGGTGGGCCGGATCGCGGAGGTGGGGGGGCGGTCTGCCCGCGTGCTGCTGATCACCGACATCAACAGCCATATCCCGGTGCTCCTGGAAAATTCCCGGGCCAAGGCCATCCTGACCGGCGACAACACCGACCGGCCCCGGCTCAGTTATCTGTCGACGAGCAGCAATGCCCAGCCGGGGGACCGGGTGGTCAGTTCCGGGCATGGCGGGGCCTTTCCCCCGGGTCTGCCCCTCGGTGTGATCTCCTCTGTTCAGGACGGCGTCGTGCGGGTTGAGCCCTTCGTCCACCGTTATCAGCTGGAATATGTCACGGTGGTCGACTACGGCCTTGCCGGCATCCTGCCCAGCGATCCGGTGTCCGAAGGACGTGACCGGTGAAAGGATCCCTGCTGCAACGGCTGGACCATGGGATTCGCCACCTGGTTCCGCCCGGCCTGACCCTGCTGCTGATCCTGCTGGACGCGGTTCCGCTGCATCTGCCGGAATTCGCCCTGGTGGTGCCGCTGCTGCCGCTGATCGGCGTTTATTACTGGTCGATCTACCGTCCCGACCTGATGTCGCCGGTCGTCGCCTTCGGTCTCGGGATCGTCAATGACGTGATCGCCGGAACGCCGCTCGGCGTATCCGCCCTGGTTTATCTGCTGGCCCAGGGAATGACCGCGTCACAGCGCCGGTTCTTCCATGGCAAACCCTTCCGGATCGCCTGGTGGGGATTCGCCCTGGTGGGAAGCGGCGCCTTTCTTCTGCAATGGGCGCTGGTGTCGTTGCTGATCGGCCACAGGTTGGAACTGCACGCTGTCCTGTTTGAGTTCCTGATGACGATGTTCTCCTATCCCCTGCTGAGCTGGATCTTCGCCCGGGCACAGCTCGCCCTGCTTCGTAGTGCCTGATCATGAGCCGCGATAACGACCGCGCCAAAATCATCGGCCGGCGCGCTCTTCTGCTCGGCGGCGGCAAGCTCGCCCTGCTGTCGGCGCTGGCGGGACGCATGTATTACCTCCAGGTCCTGGAGGCGGACAAATACGCCACCCTGGCCGACGAGAACCGGATCAATCTCCGGCTGCTGCCGCCGCCGCGCGGACGCATCCTCGACCGCAATGGCGTCCCGATGGCGGTCAACCGCCAGAATTACCGGGCCCTTCTGGTGTCCGAGCAGATCGACGATCTCGACGACACTCTGGACTCCCTTTCCAACATCATCCCGATCGCCGATCACGACCGGGCCCGGATCGCCCGCGAGATCAAGCGGCACCGCAGTTTCGTGCCGGTCACGGTACGTGAAAACCTGTCCTGGGAGGATGTCGCGCGGATCGAAATCAATACGCCGGACCTGCCCGGCGTGATGATCGATGTCGGACAGAGCCGCAGCTATCCGCTGGAAGGATTGGGCGCCCATCTTCTGGGCTATGTCTCGGCGGTGTCGGAGGCCGATCTTCAATCCTCGTCGGATCCGCTGCTGGAACTGCCGGGCTTCCGTATCGGCAAGGCGGGAATCGAAAAGGTCTATGATCTGGCCCTGAGAGGCAAGGGCGGCACCAGTCAGGTGGAGGTCAACGCGGTCGGCCGCACCATCCGCGAACTGAAGCGCGACGAGGGGGAGCCGGGGGTGGACCTCAGCCTCACCATCGATCTCGACCTGCAACAGTTCGCCGCCCAGCGTCTGGGCTCGGAAAGCGCCGCGGTGGTGGTGGTCGACATTCACACGGGCGATGTCCTGGTGATGGCCTCAACGCCTTCCTTCGACCCGAATGCCTTCAACCGGGGACTGTCCTCGGACGAATGGCGGGACCTGATCACCAATCCCCGCTCGCCGCTGACCAACAAGGCGATCGCCGGCCAGTATCCGCCGGGGTCGACCTTCAAGCTGATGACCGCGCTGGCGGCCCTCGAAAGCGGCACGATCACGGCCGACCAGCGGGTGTTGTGCCCCGGACAGATGAGCCTCGGCAACATCACCTTCCACTGCTGGAAGAAGGGCGGGCATGGATCCCTCGATCTGATCGGCGGCATCAAGAATTCCTGCGACGTCTATTTCTACGAGATCGCGCGGCGGACCGGGTTCGAGCGGATCGCTGAAATGGCCCGGCGGTTCGGCCTGGGCGCTCCGATGGGCCTCGATCTGCCGGGCGAACGGGCCGGCGCGATCCCGAACCGGAGTTGGAAGCGTGCGACCCTGGGACAGCCCTGGCTGCCGGGCGAGACCCTGATCAATGCCATCGGGCAGGGCTATGTTCTGGCGACACCGCTGCAACTGGCCGTGATGTGCGCGCGCGTGGCGAACGGTGGTTTCGCCGTCCAGCCCCATCTGGCCCGCGATCAGATCGAAGGATCGCATGTGATGCCCCGCACGGCCGGCGACTGGCCCGATCTCGGGGTGTCGCGGCAGTCGCTGGCGCTGGTCCGGCGTGGCATGTTCGCCGTGGTCAACGAGCCGGGCGGCACCGCCTTCGGGGCGCGGATCAAGGACGATGCCATGACCATGTCGGGAAAATCGGGGTCCGCCCAGGTGCGCCGCATCAGCATGCGCGAACGCGACACCGGCGTGAAGAAGAACGAGGATCTTCCCTGGAAGGAGCGTGACCACGCCCTGTTCGTCGCCTACGCCCCGGAAAGCGAGCCACGTTACGCCTGCTGCGTCACGGTGGAGCATGGCGGCGGCGGCTCGGGCGTCGCGGCGCCGATCTGCCGCGACATCCTGATGGAGGTGCAGAAGCGCTTCCTGCAACGCGGCGGCGGGGACGCGCCGCAGGTCCGGCCGGTGAGTACCCGGCCGGACGCGGCGTCCCGGCAACCCGCCGTCCATCACGATGATGACGGTCATGGCGACCATGTCCATCCGGACCCGATCCTCGACGATCCCGAGGACGGCGAGGACAGGTGAGGGAGCGACAGATGTATTTCCGCTTCAGCCGGTCCGAGATGACGTTGCGCGAAAAGCTCTGGCATGTGAGCTGGTCCTTCGTGCTGCTGATCACCGTCATCTGTTCCATCGGCTTTCTGACCCTCTATTCGGCCGCCAACGGCAGCATCGACCCCTGGGCGTCGCGCCAGATGGTCCGCTTTCTCGTCGGCATGGTGGTGATGCTGGCCGTCGCCATGGTCGACATCCGGGTCTGGATGAGATGGGCCTATATCCTCTACGGCGTGGCCCTGCTGCTGCTGATGGCGGTCGAGATCCGCGGATCGGTCGGCATGGGGGCGCAACGCTGGATCGATCTCGGATTCATCCAGCTTCAGCCGTCGGAAATCATGAAGATCATCCTGGTTCTGGCCCTGGCCCGCTATTTCCATGGCGCCAGCTATCAGGACGTCGGGCGGCCTCTGTTCCTGGTTCCGCCGCTGATCATGGTGTTCCTGCCGGTCGGACTGGTGCTGAAGCAGCCCGATCTGGGGACCGCGATGATGTTGACGTTAGCCAGCGGCGCCATGTTTTTTCTGGCGGGCGTCCGGCTCTGGAAATTCGGACTGATCATTGCCGCCGGTCTGGGCGCGATTCCCGTGGCCTGGCGGTTCATGCGCGAATATCAGCGTCAGCGCATCATCACCTTCCTCAATCCCGAGAACGATCCTCTGGGCGCCGGCTATCATATTTTGCAGTCAAAGATCGCGCTGGGGTCGGGCGGCATGTTCGGCAAGGGTTTCCTGCTGGGGACCCAGAGCCATCTGAACTTCCTGCCCGAAAAGCAGACGGACTTCATCTTCACCATGCTGGCGGAGGAGTGGGGCATGGTGGGCGGACTGGTCCTGGTCGCGCTCTACACCCTGATCCTGGTCTATGGCTACGCCATGAGCCTTCGCGCCCGCAGCCAGTTCGCGCGCCTTGTCGGGCTGGGGCTGACCACCACCTTCTTCCTTTATGTGTTCATCAACATCGCCATGGTGATGGGACTGGTGCCGGTGGTCGGGGTGCCGCTGCCGCTGATTTCCTACGGCGGCACCGCCATGCTCACCCTTCTGTTCGGTTTCGGCCTGATCATGAGCGTCCATATCCATCGTGACATTCACATCGGTCGGCGGGGCGCGTCCGACGAAATCTGAGGAAAAATTCCGGGCGTCGCAAAAAAGTCATCGACAACGGTCCTCACCTTTGGTAATAACCGGCCTCCCGTTGAGGGCGCGTAGCTCAGTTGGTAGAGCAGCTGACTCTTAATCAGCGGGTCCACAGTTCGAGCCTGTGCGCGCCCACCAATTTGGAAGGCACCCTGGTGCCAGCGTTGAAAGCCCGGTCGCAAGACCGGGCTTTCGCGTATTCCGGCCTCATCTCGCGGGGCGGGAGGGCTTTTTCGGATCTCTAAGGCATGACGGACGGGGGTGGCGTGGCGGCTGACGGCGAAAGATCCGGGCGGAACGACGGGAACCTGATCGGCCGCGCCGCCGAGGCGGTTGCGGCGGGGCGCTATCTGGCGGCGATCCGTCTTCTGGAGGATGCGCCCCGGGATCTCCCCGGGCGCGACGCCGTTCTGGGGGCCGCCCATCTCGGCCGCAAAAAGCCGCAGCCGGCCCTTGATCATCTTCTGCGCGCCACCGCCTCGGGGGACGACGGGGCCGATCCCGCGACCCTGCTGCTGCTGGGACGGGCCTATCTGCTGGCGGCAGACCCGGGGGCGGCGATCCGCCTCCTGGAGGCGCTGGCGGGGCGCTGGGGGGCGTCGGCTCCGCCGGAACTGGCCGATGTCCTGGCCGCCGCCTACCGCCGTGATGCCCGCTACGAGGATGTCCTGGCCCTTGTCGCGGCGTCGCCGGACCCCGGACTTCAGCGTCTTTACGAGAAGGCTCTGTGCCAGAACAGTCTGGGCGACGGGCCGGGTGCCCTCTCGACATGGGACGCGGTCCTGGCGATTGACCCGGACTTCGCGGCCGCCTGGTACGGCAGCCACGGTCCGGCGCTGGAGGTTTGCGGCTGGCCCGAGGCCGGGCGGCGCCTGGTCCGGGCGGCCTCCTGTTCCAAGGCCAACGGCAAATACAACGCTCTGGCCGCCGCCTATGATCTGCTGGCCGGCCGCGAGCCGCGCCCCTTCGATCCCCGCCACGCCCATTTTGTCGAGGGCGCGCGGGCGCTGGTCCCCGATCTTGCCCCCGGCATGCGCCTGTTCGGACTGTCCTCCTCCCTTTTGCGCTGGGCGCTGGGGCGGGCCGAGCGTCCCGGCATGGTTCTCGAGTTCGGCGTCCGCCGGGGCCATTCCCTGGCTGTCATTGCCGCTGCGGCGGGGCAGGAGGTGCACGGATTTGATTCCTTCGAGGGGTTGCCCGAATCCTGGGGAAGCGCCCCCAGGGGGGTTCTCAGCACCGGGGGGGAACGTCCCGTTGCCGGGCCGGACGTTCATCTCCATGCCGGCTGGTTCGAGGACACGCTGCCGGCCTTTCTTGCGACCCGGCCGGGTGAGCCGGTCCGCTTCGCCAATATCGACAGCGACATTTATTCCTCGGCGCGGACCGTGCTTCAGGCGCTGGGCCGGCGGATCGGCCCGGGAACGGTGCTGGTGTTCGACGAGTTCATCGGGAACCGGACCTGGCGGCAGGATGAATTCCGGGCCTTCCATGAGTTCGCGGCCGGTTTCGGCGTCCGCGGGCAGATCATCGCCGTCAATCCCGCCTGTAAGCAGGTCGCGATGATCATCGCCGCCGGCTGATCCTCATCTCTGCCGATCCGAACCGGCGTGCGGCCCGTCCGTGGCGGCGGCGAGGGGCTTCCGCTCATCCCCGATTCGCGACCGGTCAGGGCCGATTTGATGCCGCTTGTAGAAAATCACCATTTGGGGACTGTACAGAGCCGGAAATCGGCTTATCTCTCACCTTGCGTCCGGACGGAAACCCCTTCGGGGAGGTCCGGTGAAGAATGGCGACGGAGCTGGTTCCTGCTGTTTTTCGATGGTCCGGGCGTTGTGCTTTTCGTGTGATCATCTTTTATGTTGCGGTGCAGCAAAAAGATGGGCATACTTCGAGTGTGTGTCGCTGATCCCTTCAGTGGCACCTTTCTTGGACGTTTCCTCCCTAAACTTGGGCTCTGGGTCTTCCCAGAGCCCCTTTTCTTATGGAAATCAATAAATTGCGGCGCTGGCGCAGGGCAGCGGGCGAAACGGGCGTCTGTGACCCCGCCGGCGATTCCGCGATCTATGAATTTCCCAGATCTACGATCAGCGGCTTGATCTGCACCAGGAGCCGGAATTCAGCATATCCGCCGCTTTCGCGGCGGACTCCGGCAGGGACGCCGGAGCCACCGATGGATTTCTTTCACACGCTCTCCCGCCCGCCTCCGGCGCGGCAGCGGCGGAAACGCGGGCTTTGCCGGTTGGTATGACCCCATGGGAATGGGGCGGGCATCCTGGCTCGTGAGAAAACAATGGCACAGGCCTCCGCTCCTGTGGTCCGGTGAAGCCGGAGCCACTCCCGATTGATCGGGGGAGACGGTCATCGGCCCCGGCGCCATTGCCCTCCGGGTATCGGATTCCGCTTCCCGCCCCATCATCCCGCCCGGACAGTCTCCAGGAACCGGGTCACCTCGCCACGCATGGTTTCGGAATTCCGGGCCAGATCGTTCGAGGCCTCGAGGACGCGGCGGGATCCGCCGACGGCGTCGTTGACCGATTGCGAGATGCCGACGATGTTTTGCGACACGTCCTGGGTGCCCTTCGCGGCCTCATGCACATTGCGGGCGATTTCCTGCGTCGCCGCGCCCTGCTGCTCGACGGCCGAGGCGATTCCCGCGGAAATCTGGCGAACCTGCTCGATGACGGATCCGATGGTGCGGATGGCATCGACGGTCCTGCGGGTTTCGTCCTGAACGGCCGTGATCTGCCCGGAAATCTCCTCCGTCGCCCGTCCGGTCTGGTTGGCAAGGTTCTTCACTTCGCCCGCCACTACGGCAAATCCTTTTCCGGCGTCGCCCGCCCGGGCCGCCTCGATGGTGGCGTTCAGGGCCAGAAGATTGGTCTGGCTGGCGATATCGTTGATGAGGCCGACGATCTCGCCGATCTTGTCCGCGGCTCTGGCCAGGCTCTCGACCCTGGTGTTGGTCAATGCGGTCTCTTCCGAGGCCTGGGTCGACACCTTGGCCGCTTCCGCAACCTGACGGCTGATCTCGGAAATCGAGGAGGACAACTCCTCGGTGGCGGAGGCCACGGTCTGGACATTGGCGGTGGTCTGCTGTGCCGCGGCCGCCACGGTGGATGCCTGACCGGACGCCTGTTCGGCGCTTGACGCCAGGGTTTGCGCGGTGGCCCTCATCTCTGCGGCCTGACCGGACACTCCTTTGACCAGGCCCATGACCGCCGCCTCGAAGGAATCGGCCAGGGCCAGCATGCTCCGTTTCCGGTCTTCCTCGGCCTTGGCCTTGGCCTCCGCCTGCTCGCGCTCCATTTCCCGTACCCGCTGGGCGTTTTCCTTAAACACCTGGACCGCCAGAGCCATCGCGCCGACCTCGTCCTTGCGGCTCTGCCCGGTGACCTCCACCGACCAGTCGCCGCCGGCCAGCCGCGTCATGGTCGACCCCAGCCGGTTGAGGCCGGAGACAATGTTGTGACTGATGGCAACCGCCAGCCCACCGGCAAGGCCGAGCAAGGCCAGGCAGACGAGGCCCAGCCGGATCAGCGTCGTCCGGAATTCAGCATTGATGTCGTCGATGTAGGCGCCCGTCCCGACAAAGACCTGCCAGGGTTCGAACAGCTTCACATAAACCAGCTTCGGCAGAGGCTCGGTTCCCCCCGGCTTCGGAAAATTATAGACGACAGTTCCTTCCTTGCGTTGCTGGGCAACCTTGATCATCTCGACCACGAAGGTCACACCGTTCGAATCCTTGGCCTGCGACGCGTCCAGCCCCTCGCGGCTGGGGTCGGCGCCATTGACCAGAACGGTCCCGGTCATGCTGTCGACGAAGAGGTATCCCTGCCCGTTGTCGTAGCGCATGCCATAGATGATCTCGCGAATCCGGGCGAGGGCGGCCTCGCGGGACTGTTTGCCGGCGGCGACCTCCTTTTCCTGTTTCTGAACGACGCCGTAGACAGTTTCGACGATATTGCGAAGTTTCGTTTCACGCTCTTCCAGCATTTTACTCCGTTGAATCGATGCGGATGTTATGCCGACGAGAACCAGCGCCAAAAACATCAGGGCGATGATGATTTGAAATTTCGTTTTTATTTTAAATCGATCCAAGACGGACATGTCCTTCCCTCCCCTCCCGCAAAGCCGGATCGTCCTGTGGCGGTGCCCCGGCGGCGCCACGGGCGACATGCGGCCGACAGATTATTGGCGATTATAGCGGAATTTAAAAATCAACCAGGACGATCTGATGTCGTGGTGGAAAATGCATGGTGCAGCAGGCACGTCTTCCCCCTTTGGCCGTCGTCCGGGGCCGGTGCGGATCGTCTTGTGGCAGACGGATGCCTGTCGCTTCGGACTCGCGTCCCGTCTGATCCATCCGAAGCCAAGCCACCATAAGACATATATCTAAAGTATTGTCTAATGGCAACCAGAACGAGAAATTTGTCGTTCGATTATTCGGATTTGGGGATGGCGGCGGTCTGGTCGGGGTCCAGGATGCGAACATCCTCGACCGGCGGCGGACCGCGCTTCCTCCGGCACCAGGGTCACCCCGTCAGTTGGCCCGCAATCGCCTTCCTTCGCGGGACGAGGGTGGCTAGTCGCCATCCGCCTCAGCCGACAGGGGGGCTCGAAGGGCTCGTTTAAAAATTTCTAAAAACAGAAATATTTTGAAAAATCTGTGTAAAAAATGTTCCGGCGATGTCGTGTTCATCTGGTTGTCCTATACAAACAGTCCTAAATTGGGGGCATTGCCGGACGGAAATTCATTCTATACCGACGTGTGATGTATCCATTTGCCTGGATTTCTGTGAGGGCGTCATGCGTCTCGGCGATATTCCTTTCAATCTCAAAGTGATGATCGGCATCGCCGTCATCGCGGTCATTTCCGTTGCGGGCAGTGTTTTTGGCGGCAACCAGATCGATAAAGTCGACCAGAATTATCAGGATATTCTGGCCCATGAAGAGGTGGCCAAGCTGGTCAACGCGCGGGCGGGGCGGCAACTCTCCGTTTATATCCGCGACATCTATTCCCTGACGACCGAGACCACGGACGAGGGGAACGCCCGCGGCAAAGCGCAGGTGGCGGCGACCGAAACGGATCTTCTCGGCAAGGAGGCGGAGGTCCTGGCCCTGCTGCCCGCAATGACGGAAAGGATCCGTCAGACCTATTCGGCCGTCACGGAAGGCGTTTCCCTGTGTCGTCCGGTGGTGAAGGACGCGGCCGAGGCAACCACCGCCGAGGATATTTTGAAAGTCGCCGCGCGCCTCAAGAAGGACTGCGAACCAAGGCTCGAGAATGCCAGGATATCGGTGACCGCCCTTACCGACGACATCGTCAAGGAGGGAAAACGGAGAGGCGCTCATGCCTCCGACGCGGCGCATGGCGCGGCGATTTCGGTGATCGCGGGAACCCTTGCGGGGCTTGCTGTGGGGGTCGTGGTCATGCTGCTGGTGGTCCGCAAGGGGATCACCGGTCCGCTGGCGGCCCTTCGGAAAGTGATGGGCGATCTGGCGGGTGGCAATCTCGCGGTCGCGGTGTCCGGGGTCGACCGGAAGGACGAGGTGGGTGAGATGGCGCGCACCGTCCAGGTCTTCAAGGACAACGCCCTGCGGGTCAGGGAGATGGAGCGGGAACAGGCGGAGGCCAAGGCGAAAGCGGAGGCGGATCGCAAGCGCGACATGCTGGCGATGGCGGACTCCTTCGAGGCGGCGGTGATGGGCCTCGTCAAGGGGGTTTCCGGGCAGGCCACCGAAATGCGGGCCACGGCGCAGTCCCTGGCGTCGGGGGCGGAACAGTCCTCCGGACAGGCGGCGACGGTGGCGGCGGCGGCGCAGCAGGCGACCGCCAATGTCCAGACGGTGGCCTCCGCCACAGAGGAATTGTCCTCCTCGATCTCCGAAATCAGCCGTCAGGTGGTGGAGGCCGCCAAGGTGTCCGCCCAGGCCTCCGAGGAAACGGCGATGACCAACGCCCGGGTCGAGGGGCTGGCGAGGGCCGCCGACAAGATCGGCGAGGTGGTCAAGCTGATCAACGATATCGCCAGCCAGACCAATCTTCTGGCCCTGAACGCCACCATCGAGGCGGCCCGCGCGGGGGATGCCGGCAAGGGCTTCGCGGTGGTGGCGGGAGAGGTCAAGCATCTCGCCAACCAGACCGGCAAGGCGACGGAGGAGATTTCCGGGCAGATCGCCGCGGTTCAGGAGGAGACCCGGCGCACGGTGGAGGCGATCCGCAGTATCGGCGCCATTATCGATCAGGTCCGTCAGATCTCCTCGGGGATCGCGTCGGCGGTGGAGGAGCAGGGGGCGGCGACCCAGGAGATCGCGCGCAATGTGCAGGAGGCTGCCATGGGCACCCAGGACGTGTCGCAGAACATCGACGGAATTTCAGCGTCGGTCAGCGTGACCCTCGACGGATCGCGCCAGGTGCTCGATGTCTCGAGCGATCTGGCGCGGAACTCTGAAACCATGCGCACCGAAGTCACCCGCTTCCTTGACCGGGTCAGGGCCGGCTGACCGGCGCCCGAACGTTCCCGTCAAACGAACCGGCTGGCGCGGGTCTCGCGCCAGCCGGCCGCGCTTTAGGCAACCAGCAATTCTCTGAACAGCAGATCCTTGACCGTCGTTGGCCGAAGATCGTCATTCACCTGCCGCAGCAGGTCGTCGCGGATGCGCAACAGGCTGTCCGATCCCTTCAGATCCTCCACCCGGAATTCCCGCAGATAGAGCTGAACATCGTCGACAATGCGGGGCATGAGGGCGGCGACGCGGCCGCTATCCCGCTGGTTGGCGAGCTGGAGGCTGATGTCGATCTTGAGATAGTGCTGACGGCGCCCCTCCTGCTCGAGGTTGACCAGGATCTCCGGCAGATCGTAGAACGTCGGTTCGACCGGCCGTGCCGTCGCCTGCACCACTGCGGTCCTGCCGGTCACACGATCGAGAATGGGGTCGGCCAGACCGGAAAAATACGCCCCCGCCAGGAGGCCGGTGACCAGCAGCACCGGCAGGGCGATCAGCAACGCCCGCCGGCGCCCCGGACGCCGTTTTTCCGGCGCGCCGGCACCGGGTCCGGACTCCTCCTCATCGCTCGCGACGCCGGGGACATCTTCCGTCCGGCCATGACCTGCCGGCGCTGCCGGTGTCCGGTCCGCCCCGGTCCGCGGCGCCCTCGACATTTTTCGTCCTGGTCCTGTCATTGGGATCCGATCCTCCTGTCCAGCGTGCGATCGTCCCGCCGGAATGCCGCCGGTCGGGTTTGCGATCCGTCCGGAAAAATCGCCCGGTCGTTTTTTGTGGCCTGAAATTATAACGCCAGGAGTGAGACGAGATTGGGGCGGCATTGCAAAACCCCTCCCCTCCCGCCAGGAAACGTTCTGAATAAGTCTGCGCGCCAGGGCCGCCGGCCAGGATCCGCCAGGATTCACCAACGGAAGGTTGGAAAATTTTGCAGTTGCGAGAAATCCGACATTTTCAGGCGGGTAATTGCCAATTTATGCTGGATACGCATCAAGTTAATCAACTTTTAGGATTTTTACGTCATTGACGTATCTATATAACATATTGAAAAATATGAATATATTTGCGAGTTTTGATTTTTTCCCGATTTATGTTGCGACGCAAAAAGAATCGAGGCACAATCATGACGTGCTGCTGCTCCCTTCGGTGGCACGTTTCTTGGACGTTTCCTCCCTTGACTTGGGCCCTGGATGACCAGGGCCCTTTTTCTTTCTCCCCGGACAATCCTTGGGACGGGCCGGCGGTCTCACCCCCCAGAAGCGCCGGCCAAAGCACGGAACACTTTCCTGCCGGCGCTCTCCGATCTAAGGTCTTCAACCGGTCGTGGCAACGGGCTGGATCCGTTCCGGCGTTCCGGCCGTCCGGACCAGGGGAAAAGAGAGCGAGATGGAAGAGCAGACATCGATCATCCGGAATTTGATCCGGTCATTGCGGGGCCTCCTTGCGCCTTTCGGCCGGGCGCGCCCCGCCGCCTGTTTTCTCCTGGTTCCGGTCCTGCTTCTGTCGGGAACGGTCGCGCGGGCGGGCGACGGCGACGGGGTGACGCTGCCCCGGTTCCCCACAGTATCGGGGGAGCGAATCGTGTTCGAGGCGCATGGCTCCCTCTGGTCCGTGTCGCGCGCCGGGGGCATGGCGTCGCGGCTGACGGCCGAACGCGGGTTCGAGGTGATGCCCCGGTTCTCTCCGGACGGGAAGTGGATCGCCTTCACCGGCCTTTACGAGGGAAACCGGGATGTTTACGTCATTCCGGCGGCCGGTGGCGAGGCCCGGCGGCTGACCTTCCGGTCGGATGTGGTCCCCGAGGCGCCACTGCGCTGGGGGCCGGACAATATGGTGGTGGGATGGACGCCCGATTCGCGCAACATCGTGTTCCTGTCGCGCCGGGCGGCGTGGAACGACTGGTATGGGCGCCTGTTCACCGTTTCGCTGGACGGCGGACAGCCGGAGGCCCTGCCGCTCGACCGGGGAGGATTGCTGTCCTTCAGTCCCGATGGACAAAAAATCGCCTACAACCGGATCTTTACCAATTTCCGGACCTGGAAACGCTATGAGGGCGGTCTGGCGCAAAAGCTGTTCGTCTACGACCTGAAGACCAGAAAACTCGATCAGATCACGGACTGGCCCGGCATGGAGACCGCCCCCATGTGGCGGGGCAACGTGATCTATTTCCTGTCGGACCACGACGCCCGGCATCGCGCCAACATCTGGGCTTATGACACCGGGACCCGCGCCTTCCGCCAGATCACGACCTTTACCGATTACGATGTCGATTTCCCGTCGCTGGGTGACAATGGCATTGTTTTCCAGCAGGGCGGGGCGCTTTGGGTCCTCGATCTGCCGGGTGAATCGCTGCATCGCGTCGATGTCCGCGTGCCCGACGACGGAGTTCAGACCCGGCCCCGTTTCGTCGACGGCAAGGACTTCATCGCCGATATGGATCAGGCCTATCAGACGGATTTCGATCTGGCGCCGAACGGGAAGCGCGTCCTGCTGTCCGCCAGGGGCGATCTCTTCAGCCTGCCCGTCGAACATGGCGATACCCGCAACCTGACGGAAAGCTCGAACGCGGCCGAGGATCATCCGGCCTTTTCCCCCGACGGAACCCGCATCGCCTACACCACGGATGTGACCGGCGAACAGCAGATCGCCATCCGCCCCGCGGACGGTGGCGCCGAGACGATCGTCACGCGCTTTGCGCAAGGCATCCTTTATCAACCGGTCTGGTCGCCGGGCGGCGACCGGCTGGCTTTTGCCGATGGCGCCCACCGCCTGTGGGTGGTCGATGAACGCGGTGGCGAGCTGCGTCAGATCGCCCAGGACCCGCAGGAGGAAATCCACGATTATTCCTGGTCTCCGGATGGACGGTGGATCGCCTACAGCACCCTCGATGCCAGCCATATCCGATCCCTGTGGTTCTACAGTTTGGACAATGGCAAGGCGACCCGGGTCAGTTCCGGCCGCGATGACGACAGCCAGCCCCGGTTCGATCCGGAGGGGAAATACCTCTATTTCCTGTCGGCGCGCCATGAGACCGCGTTCACCTCCGATCGCGAATTTGCCGCCATTCCGGCAGCCAGTTCGGCGCTTTATGTCGCGCCCCTGGCCGCGACGGAACCTTCTCCGTTCGGTCCGCGTTCGGACGAGGCGGCCGTCGGGGCCGGCAGCGACGGACGGCGATCCGGCGACAGGACGGGCGCGGGGGACGGGGAGAACAGGACGGGAAAAAGCGCCGCCGGCAAGGATGAGGCGGAGGGATGGAGCCCGCGCGCCATCGCCCCGATGCGCGTCGATCTGGCAGGATTGATCCAGCGGGCGGTGCCTGTTCCGATCCCTGCCGGTGCCACCGACGGCGTTACGGTTGCTCGCAACAGGCTGTTCTATGTCTCCCAGCCCCCGGCGACCATTGATGAGGACGGGGCCGGCGGGACGATGACGCTCCACCTCTTCGACATCAAGGACCGCAAGGACAGCGTTCTGGCCGAAGGTCTGCACGGCTACCGTCTCTCGGCGGACGGGTCCAGGATCCTCTATCACAAGGACAAGGACTGGGTCGTCATCGACGCCCGGCCGGCACCGAAGACACCCGCCCCCGACGCCAGAAAGACGGGCGGCCTCAGCCATATGCGCATGAGGGTGGATCCCCGCCAGGAGTGGCGATCCATGTTCCTGTCCGCCTGGCGGTTACAGCGCGACATGTTCTTCAACCCCGACATGAACGGCGTGGACTGGCCGGCGGTGCGGGCCGCCTATGAAAAACTGCTGCCACTGGCCGGCTCGCGGGAGGATCTCAACTATCTGGTCGGCGAGATGCTGGGGGAACTCGGCAATTCCCATCTTTATGTCGGCGGCGGGGATCAGAACGATCCGACCCCCAAAGTGGCCACCGCGATGCTGGGGGCCGATCTTTCGCTCAACCGGGCCTCCGGTCATTACCGGTTCGCCCGGATCTTCCGCGGAGACAATTCGCGACCCGAATACCGGGCTCCGCTGGCGGCGCCCGGACTGGACGTCAGGGAAGGAGATCTGCTGCTTGCCATCGACGGCCGCGAGCTTGCCGCCACCGTCGATCCGGACAGTCTTCTGGTCGGCAAGGCGGATCGCACGATCCGGCTGACGGTCATGACGCCGCCTTTGGGAAAGCCGCGCCAGATCACGGTGCAGCCGGTTGCCCAGGAACTGTCGTTGCGTGAAATGGAGTGGATCGAAACCAACCGCACCACGGTCGACCGCCTGTCCGGCGGCCGGATCGCCTATGTCTATCTGTCGGACATGGGGGGGCTGGGGATGCGGCAGTTCATCCGCCAGTTCTACAGTCAGACGGACCGACAGGCCCTGATCGTCGATGTCCGGTTCAACGGCGGCGGTTTCATCGACGGCATGCTGCTGGAGCGGTTGCGCCGCGTGCTGGTGGGGATGCAAACGAACCGGTCCCGGATCGCCCAGTCGATTCCCCAAACCCTGATCAATGGCCCCAAGGTGGCCTTGATGAATCAGTATTCGGGATCGGACGGTGACCTGTTCCCGTTTTATTTCCGCAAATATGGACTGGGGCCGCTGATCGGAATGAGAACCTGGGGCGGTGTGCGTGGAATTCGGGGGTTCTGGTCGCTGCTGGACGGCGGATATGTCACCGTCGCCGAACACAGCGTTTACGGTCTCGATTCCCAATGGGTTCTGGAAAACAAGGGCGTCGCGCCGGATATCGAGGTCGAGAACCTGCCCGCCGATCTTCTGGACGGGCATGACCGTCAATTGGAAACCGCAGTGACCCATCTTCTCGATCAACTGAAGAAGGCTCCGGCGGCCGGTTTGCCGGCGCCGCCGGCTTTGTCCCCGGCCTATCCGCCCGCCGGACACGAATGACGGCCCCGGTGGCGGGCGTCCGGGGATACCGGGACTCCCGCCACCGGAACGGCGGGGATGGAAACCGCCGCGCCATCGATGGGCGGCGCCCGGACGCGCCTCTTCCCGCCGGACGGGCTGCGCCCCCGTCGCACCAATCCCGCCGCGACCGTATCGCGGCAAACTTGCGAATCGTTCGCATCTATTTTAGGCTCTGCCGCCCCGGTATGTCGCCGGAAAAAAAGGAGCCCCTCGCCGGTGGCGGCACAGCGTCTCGACATTGCCCGTCTGTTCAGTCTCCATCGCATGGAATTGCTGCGCTTTCTCCAGCGGTGCCTGGGCGGACGCGGGGGGCATGAAACGGCGGCCGATCTCGTCCAGGACAGCTTCATCCGGTTGGCCGACTCGCAGGCGGCGGCGTCGGGGACCCTGAAAAACCCCCGGGCCATGCTGTTTCGGATCGCCCGCAATCTCGCCATTGACAGTCTGCGCCGTCAGCGCCTTGTCGCCCAGGTGTTCGTCGAAGGCGGTCCCGACGAGACAATGGCGGCGACCGACCCTTCTCCCGAGGTCCGCGCGCTCGACCGTGACCTGCTTGCCCGCCTTGAACGCGCGCTGGACGACCTGCCGCCGATGCAGCGACGGATTCTGACGATGAAGCGTTTGCAAGGACTCTCCCACGCCGAGATCGCCGCCGAAACCGGGCTTAACCCGGCGGCGATCGAAAAGAATCTGACCCGGGCATTGCGCCGGCTGCGGCAGGCGCTGGGGGACTCCTGGCCATGACCTGACCTTAAGTCCTGGTCGGGGTTTTCCCGTCCTGTCCGTCATGGATGAATGTGATCCGAACTCCAGACGATGCGCGGCCCGCTTGTCCCATGAGCATTGAACCTCTTTCCACTTCCGGCCGACCGATCTCGCCCGCCGATGCGGCGGTGGCCTGGCTGATCCGCCTGAGCGACGGGGCCTCGCCCGCCCTGGAAGAAGCCTGTGCGGCCTGGCGGGCCGCCGATCCGTCGCATGAACGGGCCTGGCAGGAGGCTTTGCGCCTCTGGCAAAGCCCGGAACTGGCGGCGGCCTTGGCGCGCGCGTCGCTCCCGCCGCGGCGGTCTGCCGGTTTTGTCACCCGGCGGGCGCTGGCCGCCGCCGCGATCGCCGTTCTGATGATCGCCGGAATCGCCTGGGTGCGGGATACGCAAGGGGGCGCGATCCGCTGGGCCGTGGCCGATCTTCGCGCGCCGCTGCATGGCTTGCGCATGCTCGGCCTGCCGGATGGCTCGCGGATAACGCTCGACGCCGGCGCTTCCGCCGACATGGACTTCTCGGCCGATGGTCGGCGGATGCGCCTCAATGGAGGGCGGATGGTGGTCGATGCCGCCCATGATCGCGCGCGACCTCTGGTGATCACGACCGATCTCGGGGCGGTGCGGGTGGTGGGAACGCGATTTCTCGTCGATCTCGACGACGGGGGGCTGGCCGTCGCCGTCCAGGAGGGGCGCGTGAGTGTGGAAACCGCCGCCGGCACGACCCTCCTCGGGCCCGGTCAGCGGTTGCGCCTTTCCGGGACGACATCGCCGGCGGTCGTCGAGCCGGTGGCCCCGGAGGTGGTCGGCGATGTCGCCGAAGGGTGGCGAAATTTCAAGAATACGCCTTTGGTGGAGGTGCTGGCTGAGATCGGCCGCTATCGCTGGATGCCGATCCTGCTGGCCGATCGGGGCATGGGGCTGATGCCCGTGTCCGCGCGGCTGCAAGTGTCCTCCCCCGACAGGGCCCTGGCCGCCCTCGCCGAAACCATGCCGGTGTCGTTCGGGACCTGGCCGGGCGGTTTTGTTCTGGCGAGCCCGCGCCAACCGCAAAAATAATTTGCCATCGCCCTGTCCGGATCGTCAGGCATGTCTCGTCCTAATGTGCGAGCGATACGCATTTGCATTTTGGGGGTTTCATGACGAAAAGGGGTCGCATGTCCGGGAAATGGGTGGGACGGATGTTCGGTGTCGGGGTCTCCGGTCTGGCCGTCTCGATAGGGCTGTCAGTGCCGTCGCAGGCAGCCGACACGGCCCGTCCCGCTGCGGCGGTACAGCGCTTTTCCTTCGACCTGCCCGCGCAGCCGGTGTCCGACGCGCTCGACGCGTTCAGCCGGATCACCGGATTGCAGGTGGTCTCCACCGGGGTCGGCCTGGACGGGTGGCGCGCGGGACCGGTCCGGGGCGAGTTGAGCGCCGACGAGGCCCTCAGGTCCCTGCTGGCAGGCAGCGGGGTGGCTTATCGGATGGGACCCGGCGGGACGGTCAGTCTGTTTGCCAGTCCGCGAAGCGGGGGGGCGACCCTGTTGGCGCCGATCAGCATCGAGGGGCAGTCCGATTTTCGCGACGGGGCCTGGGGGCCGGTCAGCGGCTTTGTCGCCACCCATGCGGCCAGCGGCACCAAGACCGATACGCCGCTGATGGAAACGCCGCAATCGGTATCCGTCGTGACCCGCGACGAGATGGATCTCCGCAAGGCCCACAGCCTGGCCGACGCGCTGGGCTATACCGCGGGTGTTCGGGCCGGCACCATGGGCGAAGCCAACGGTTACGGCGGGGACAGCACCTCCATCCGCGGCTTCGGCGGCGATGGGACCACCGGACCGTCCTATAACGAATATCTGGACGGCATGCGCCTCGGCGGCAGCGGCTACGTGGTATCGGGGCTCGACCCCGCCCTCTTCGAGCGGATCGAGGTGTTGAAAGGTCCCGCTTCGGTGCTCTACGGCCAGAGCACCCCGGGCGGTATCGTCAACATGGTGAGCAAGCGCCCCACCGATCAGCCCCACGGCGAAGTGGAGTTTCAGACCGGCAGTTATGGCCGCCTGCAAGGGAATTTCGACATCAGCGATCGGGCCGATGCCGACGGCACTCTGCTCTATCGTCTGTCAGGCACCGCCTGGGATACCGATTCACAGACCAGATTCTCCCATCGCATGCGCGCCGCGATCGCGCCGGCTGTCACGATCCGGCCCAATGCCGATACCTCCCTCACCATCCTGACCCGCTACCAGAAGGATGATTTCGGCGGCTCGCCCCTCAACTGGCTGCCGGCAGTCGGGACCGTGTTCGCCGGTCCCAACGGCCGGATTGCCCGCGACTTCTTCGCCGGCGATCCCAATTACAGCCGGTGGAGGCGGCAGAACGCCGCCGCCGGATACCTGTTCGAACATCATTTCGACGATGTCTGGACGGTCCGGCAAAACGTCCGCTACATGTACAATTCGCTCGATTTCGCCAACGTCTACATCAGCACCCTGTCCAGCCCGACCACGGCCCGGCGCCAGGCCTTCGGCATGGTGGAACATTCCAACGACTGGACCATCGACAACCAGGCAGAGGCGAATTTCCGGACCGGATTGGTGGGGCACAAGGTCCTGTTCGGGGTTGACGATCAGATCCTGCGCAACGACACGGACCGCGTCCTGCAGGCGTCGGCGCCCCCGATCGACCTTTACAATCCCGGCTATGACCGGAGTTTCAGCGTGAGGCCCTACCAGAAGAGTCGGACCGCCGCCAACCAGAATGGTCTCTATTTCCAGGATCAGATGGATCTGGGCCGGGTCAGCGGTGTGTTCGGACTGCGTCAGGACTGGGTGGACAGCCGCACCGATAATCTCCTGACCGGGATCCGGACCGAACAGGGCGCCCATGCCCTGACCAAGCGGGCCGCGCTGATGTATCACTTCGACAGCGGCGTGGCTCCCTATTTCAGCTATTCGGAGTCCTTCGACCCGACCGTCGGCTCCTATCTCGCCGGCGGCGCGCCGGCCAAGCCCAGCGACGGAAAACAGTATGAGCTGGGGGCAAAATTCCAGCCTTCCGGCAGCAACAGCATGATCACCGCCTCGCTTTTTGATCTGACCCGGACCAACGTCGCGACGAGTGATGTCAACAATCCCGGCTATGTGCTCCAGAGTGGCGAAGTCTCGTCGCGCGGTCTCGAACTGGAGGGCAAGGCCAGTCTGGCGGACGGCCTGAACGCCACCGCGGCCTATACCTTTCTCGACGCCAAAGTGACGTCGAGCAACGACACCGCGACCGGCATCGACGGTGTGAAAGTGTCCCAGAAGGGCAAAAGGCCCGTCCGCGTTCCCGAACATACGGCCTCCCTGTGGCTGGATTACACCGTTCAGAGCGGGGATCTGAAAGGCGCCGGTTTCGGTACCGGCGCCCGTTACGTGGGGCCGACCGAGGGCGACGCCGCCAACAGTTTTCGGGTGCCGGGCTTCTTGCTGTTCGATGCCATGGTGCAATACGACCTGTCCGGGCTGGGCACTCCCTTTCACGGCTGGTCGACCAGCGTGACGGCGACCAACCTGGGCGATACCCGCTATGTCTCGTCATGCTTTGCCGCCGTGCGCTGCTTCTACGGCAGCGGCAGGTCCGTCTATGCCTCGTTGAAATTCCGATGGTGAGCGTTTTCGCGCATGCGCCGGGACCCTCCCGGCGTCCCCGGGAGGATCTCCGGCGGCGGCTTACCGCGGCAATTCTCGGCGGCTATCTGCTGGCGTCGGCATGGAGCGTGGGAATCGCGATGGCTTGGAGTGCGGCCGCCCCGGGGGACTCGCTGAGGGCGGCGGACGGCGTCCTGATCGGCGCGATGAGCGCCCTCGTCGTTTGCGTTCTGGCGGTTCTCTGGAGTTTCGCCGCTCCCTCGGTCCGGCATGCCTGGGCCGGGTTGTTCGCGCCGGCGGTGATCCTCGCGCTGCTGTCGATCCTGGTGGCGCCATGAGGCCCGGCCTCCGACAGGCCATGGCCGATCTTCATCGGTGGGCCGGGCTGGGGCCCGGCTGGCTCCTGTTCGCCGTCTTTCTGACCGGCAGTCTCAGCTATTTTCGGCCCGAGATCTCGATGTGGACGCGGCCCGAAATCTGCGCCGCCGAGGTTGTCGATCAGACGGCGGCTCTCAGGTCCGCCCAGGCCTTCCTCGAACGGAACGCCGAAGGGGCGTCTCGCTGGCTGATCGAGCTTCCCACGCCACGCCTGCCTCTGACCCAGGTCATGGTGTGGCAGCCGGGAGGGCCGGGTCCGCATTACCGCCACGAACTGCTGGATCCGCGCGCCGGTACCGTGGTGCAGGCGCGGCCGACCTTTGGCGGCGACTTCTTTTTCTATTTCCATTTCGATCTCCACATGCCCTGGCGGCTCGGCCGTTTCCTCGTCGGATTCGCCGCCATGGCCATGCTGGTCGCTCTTTTGACCGGCATCGTGGTGCATCGCCGCCTTTTCGCCGATTTCTTCACCTTCCGTCCGCACAAGGGGCCCAGATCCTGGCTCGACGCCCATAACGTCTTCGGTGTGCTGGCTCTGCCCTACCATCTGATGATCGCCTATTCGGGACTGGTCATCCTGATGATGCTGTATCTGCCATGGGGGGCCGATCGACTATTCGCCGCGCAGCCCGCCCTTTTCCTCGCCGAGGCGGGACAGTCCATCGTGCCGCCGCCGGACCCCGGCCCGGCGGCCGGGCAGTCCGATCTGGCGCCCCTCCTGACCGAGGCGGACCGCCGCTGGCCGGGAGAGGCGCCGGGACGAGTCGATGTCTACTGGCCGGGGCGGGCCGCGTCGCGGATCGTGGTGACCCTGGGCGACGATCAGCGGCTGACGCATGCCGGCGAACGCCTCGTGTTCGATGGTGCCGGGGCGCCTCTGCCGGCGGAGCCGGGACAGGTCCGGTCGGCGCCGGCCCGCCTCGAACGGGTGCTTTACGGCCTGCATCTGGGGCGTTTCGGCGGCTGGCCGGTTCGCGTCCTGTTCTTTTTCTCGGGCCTTGCGGGCGCGGCAATGGTGGGCACCGGCCTGATCCTGTGGACCGCCAAGGGACACGCCGGCCGATTGGCCGAGACGCTCAATCTGGCCGTGATCGGCGGACTGCCGATCGCCGTCGCCACCTTCTTCTGGGCCAATCGTCTGCTGCCAACCGGGCTCGCCGGGCGGGCGATACTGGAAGGGGGATGCTTCTTCGCCGGCTGGAGTCTTGCCGCCGTTCATGCCGTCCTGCGGCGCGACGCCGTCGCCTGGCGGACGCAGTTTGCCGGTGTTGCCACGCTCTTCATCACGCTGGCTCTGCTGGATGGGGTGCTGACCGGACGCGGCCTGTCGTCCGGGGACCGGCTTTTCGCGGGTTTCGATCTGGCGTTCCTGGCGGCTGGTTGCGGTTTCGCGCTGCTGGCCCGGTCGTGCCGGGCGCGACGGGGGGGCGCCTGATGCTGATGGCGTTCGCCCTGGTCTGTGCCGGCTGGTGGAGCGTGGCGGCCGCCATGCCTCGGCACGCCCGGCCGATGCTCGGCCGGAACCTTTCCCCGACATGGGCGGCTCCGGTCCTGCGGGGGCTCGGCGCGGGGCTGATTCTGTCGTCGCTGATCCGGGTGGCCGGACTTTACGGCTGGGCCATCGGCCCGGTGGCCTGGCTTGGTCTGTGCGGCGCGGGAGCCATGATGCTTGTGCCGCTGCTGACCTGGCGACCCGCCTGGGCGGCGCTTCCTGTCGCCTCCCTGCTGATCCTGGGCTGCCATCTGAGCTGGATCGGGCCGCCTTAACGGCTTGTCGCGACATTCATCGCTCCAAGCCCTTGGTCTTCCTGTGGCGCCTCCGCTCCGCTCCAGCGGGG
>WASQ01000023.1:0-19081 GCA_009712185.1 Telmatospirillum sp.
CCCCGGCACCCGCCCCCCCGCCCCGGCCACGTCGAGCGTCAGATCCAGCTCGACCTGCCGGGCCATCCCGTCCCAACGGGTGTCAGCGACGATCGATGCGGCCGCGGCATCGATGTCGGCAGCCTCCATCCCGGCCAGATGGGCGGGGCTGAACCCCGTAAGCAGGATGAGGCGTGCCATTGCCTGGCGGTCCGTCCGGATCAGATCCCGCCAGAGACCGAACTGAAGACGCTGGCGCGGCGCGGCCGAGGACAGAAAGGCTCCCAGCAGGACCACCCGCCGGACCAGATCGGGATAATCGGCCGCTATCACCGTGGCCACGGCCGCCCCCAGTGAAAAGCCGACGAGATCGAAAGGAACCGCGCCGGACGCCCGCGCCGCAGACACCACCTGGGCGGCGAGAGCCCCGACATCGAGCGCGCCGCCCGCATCGCGGGTTTGCCCGGACCCCGCGTAGTCAGGCCTGACCACCGTCCAGTCATCGACGAATGCCGGAACCAGAAGATCCCAATTGGACCTTGAATCGCCGCCGGTCCCGTGGACCATCACCAGCCCCGGCCCATGACCGTCAACCTGGTAGGAAACGGTCCCGCCATCCACCTCAATCCGGTTCATGAAAACACCCCGTCCATTTTGTTGTGACGGGACGACGCTACACTCTGACAGCACCGACAGAGTCAAGACCCGGAAAAGGGTCGGATCTATGCAGAAGGTCGATAGGCCGACGGAGGGGTGGCTGCCTGTGCGAAAGGCGGATTATCCTTTCTAACTTTGTGGTTAAAACCACCAAATGGTTGCCACAAATGAAACTTCAAAAATCATTGATAATAAGCAGGAGAAATCCTCATGGGAGCCTCGCCCACCACGACGGAATATCTGATCGCCGACAACCTCGCCTATACCGAGGGGACGTTGCATGAAGCGACCAGCACCATCCCGACCCGCGCACAACTGATCTCCGATCTCCAGCACAACATGGCGATCGAACAACAATCAACGGGTGTTCCGGTAACAAGCTGGACCATCGTCGATGTCCAGTTTCACCCCAAGGACGGTTTTTTCGGGGTGTCCTTTCTGACGGACAAAGGCAATCTCATCATCGCCTATGAAGGCACTGAAATCGCCAATACCACCTATGGCAATGCCACCATCGCGGCGGATGCCCAGATTCTTCTTCATCAGACTCCGACCCAGTTGTTCTCGGACGTGCGCGCCTTCGCGCATTCCTCCGAAGTGGCCGCGAAGGGCATGGCCGGTTTCAACGGCAATGCCTATGTGACAGGCCAGTCCCTGGGCGCCATCAACGCCCAGGAGGCCGCGATCTATCTCAACGATCCCGGCAACAACGCCTCCGGTGTCCATTTTGCGGGCGGCGTGACCTTCGCCGGAACGGGAATTCCCGGATACAGCGCCAAGGCCAACCCGGTCGCCAACATGATCGACTATGTGGACTACGGCGACGCGGTCGGAAATTACGCATCGAACATGCCCGCCGGCACGGGCAACAATTATATTCCGGGACTGGAGCCCATGGATCACGTCGGCACCGTGGTCATGATCGGCCAGCCGGGAAGCTGGAGCTATACCAACACTCCGGCGGAATATTTCGCCTATCACGTCCTCAGCCATGACGCCGACGACATGGGATGTTCGAACGTCTATTACGTCGAGCCGTCTCCGCCCTTCACGGCGTCCTCGTTTGCCCAGGAAACCGTCGACTATCTGTTCAGCCTGATGCACCCGCAGGATCTGTTCGGGCTGGGCTGACGAGAAACGGTCCATCCCCCTGGCGGCGGGTGATTGCGACGGGTCATTTTGGCCCGGGAAAGCCTCCCGCCGCCATCCGGGGACGAAGAGGCCGTCAGACCGGCGAACGGCCGTCCGGATCCGGACGGCTGTCCAGCGTCAGTTGCAGAAAAGCGAGATCGAGCCATTTGCCGAATTTCGTGCCGACCTCGCGCAGATGGCCGACGGCCTCGAAGCCCAAAGCCCGGTGCAGCCCGATCGACACCTCATTGCCCGCTTCGATGGCGGCGACCATGACATGCTTGCCGTCCGCGCGGGCCCGGACGATCAGCATCTCCATCAGACGCCGTCCGATCCCGGCCCCCCGGCGGTTGGACCGGACATAGACCGAATGCTCCACGGTATGACGGTAGCCGTCGAACGCGCGCCAGTCGCCATAGGAGGCATAACCCACCACTTCGCCCTGACCGGCGGCCACCGCGACCAGCACCGGAAAGCCCGCTTTGCGGCGGTCCGCGATCCAGGCCGCGCGGTTTGGGGTGTCCACGGTCCGTTCGTTCCAGATCGCCGTCGTGTGGGCCACGGCGTCGTTATAGATTTCCGCGATCGCGGCCGCATCGGCACTGTCCGCGTCCCTGATGGTAATGCCGGCTGTAGCCATCACCGTCCCCTGCCCCCCTCTTTCTTTGACCATCCGCCTCACGGTGAACACCCTCCTCAGACGGCCGGGCCCCGTTCCCCCGCGCGAAGCGTCAGAACCCGGGCACCGGTGGCGGTGACCGCGATCGTATGCTCGAACTGGGCGGACAGGCGGCCGTCGGCTGTCACCACCGTCCAGCCGTCGTCCCGGGTCCTGACCCGGGCCGTTCCCTGATTCAACATCGGCTCGATGGTGAACACCATTCCCTCGCAGAGCGCAAGCCCCGTTCCCGCGCGCCCGAAATGCAGAACATGCGGTTCCTCGTGCATTTCGGTACCGATCCCGTGACCGCAATACTCCCGGACCACGCTGTAGCCATGCCGGCGGGCATGGCTTTCGACGGCGTGCCCGATATCGCCCAGGCGCCCCCCCGGACGGACGCAGCGGATAGCCTTCCAGAGCGCCTCATAGGTGACGCGGACCAGCCGCCGCGCGGCCGGACCGACCTCGCCCACCAGATATGTTTTGCTGGAGTCCGCGATATATCCGCCCTTTTCGAGCGTGATGTCGAGATTGATGATGTCTCCGGGACAGATGACGTCCTGGTCCGAGGGAACGCCATGACAGACGACCTCATTGCGCGAGCAGTTAAGCACGAACTGATAGCCGTACTGTCCCTTGCTGGCCGGCCGTGCCTTCAATTCATGGACGATCAGGTCCTCGACCCAGTCATTGACCGCGAGCGTGGTCCATCCGGACAACTCCATCCTGTCCAGCCGCTCGAACACTGAAGCGAGCAGCCGCCCGGCTTCGGCCATCCGCTCGATCTCGTCCGGACGCCTGACCATCAGGCCCGGACCACGAAAGGCTCAGGCCGGACATCGGCCGAGCGCAACCTCTGACACACCAGATCATTGAAGGACAGGGTCGGATTGGCCTCCGCCGCCATGCCGATCCTGATCCAGAACTCCGCCTGGGCATTGATCGAACGGCACATCACGCCACTGGCCTTGCGGATTTCCTCATGCAGATCGTCGCCGATCTTGACGATTCCCATCGTTGGATCCCCATCATTATATGAAACGTATATGTTTTATATAATGATGAACCACCGGGAGCAAGCCGGACCCGCGATCGTTCCGGCCGCCCCGGCAGGCCGGCCGTCAGCGAGAGGCGGGCTTGCCGGCGCCCATTGTACGGCGCCGGGCACTGTCGGCAAGCAATGCGTCCCGCGCCGTCTGCCGCAGCCGGACGCCCGGCACCGGCAGAAGATCCTCCTCCGGTTGCAGCCCCAGGCGGAGCCGCAGCGCCTCAAGGACGCGGCGGTCGGCAAAACTGTGTGCATCCCCGGGATCGTCCCCCTGATTGAGTGCAAAGCGCCTCAGCGTTTTTTCCCGGACGGCGTCGGCGACGGATAACTCTGCCAGCTTGGCGCGGTATTCCAACTCCCACCCCTTCAATCCTGGAAATCGGCGGTAGTCCGAAAAATGCTGGCTTTCATGCGTCAGGAAATTGACCCGGAACTCCTCGCCGGCGGTATCGCCATAGGCGGGCACGATGGCGAACAGCCCCCTGCGGGTCGCCCAACCTCCCGTTCCGGTGGCGCCACAGGCGATGAAGTGGCTCCATCCCCGGCTGACGAAGTCATCGAGATAGAACACTTTCGTCCTTTGCCGGCCATCAGGCAGCATCACCGTCTCGACCCGGTCCGTCTGTTTCCTCCAGATCATCAGGTCTCGCAGCCGGCCGGTCTGTCCCAGCAATCCATGCACGCCTTCGGCCCGAAGCCGTTCCTTGGCAACCCGTTCAAGACGTGCGAAATCCCGCCCCTCCGGTTGCCCGGTCAGGGCCGCCACCCGGGATCGCAACCGGCGCCCGGCTTCGTCACGCAAGGCGGGATCCCTGACACTGTCCTGCCAATAGCGCCGATAGGCGGCAAGCAGCCGCGGCGCCAGACGGCCGGGAGAGGGGGAGGCCGTGTCGTCCGCCGGCGCCTCCCCCAGCCGGGACAGGGCGCAGGAAAGGAAGCTCTCGTCCGCCTGATCGAGCCCCGCCGGAGAGATTGCGGCCAGGATTTCGCGGGCACGGGGGCCATCGGCCTGAAGCAGGGCGCCCTTCGCGTTCCCGAGGGCCGAGGTGACCGCGGCCGGGGTCCCGGCACCGGCCGGCGGGGACAGCATCAGTCCGGCGAGAAGCGCGGATGGGGCCAAAAGACGCGGAAGGAGAGGGAACAGGAAGGACAGACGAAACATGGATCGGGGCCCCGTGGGCAATTGCGATCAGGCCACCTTAGGCGCCGCCGGCCTCCCGATCTTGAACCGATTTGACCCGGCGCCACCAGCCCGGCGATTGGCCCGTCAGGCCCGTGACCGCCCGCGTCAGATGCGCCTGATCGGCAAATCCGCAGTCCGCCGCGATCGCCGCCAGAGCGTCGGCGCCTTGGCGAAGACGCCTCAGGGCTTCCCGGGTCTGCGCCTCGATCCGGTAGCGGGCGGCGGTCGTGCCGAACGCCCGGCGGAACCCGCGGCTGACCGTTGCCGGGGCGAGCCCCTGTCCGATCGCCCAATCGGTCAGATTGACCGGCCCCCGGCGCAATGCGCCGGCCAGCAGGGCGGGCCAGTCGCGGTTGTCCGGGACATAGGTGGCAGCCGGCCGCAGCAACGCCGAAAGATCCCGTTCGCCGGACCGGACCGCGCGCAACAGGGCATCGGGATCGGCGACGTCGAACAGGGGCGGCAGGACAGCGCTGTCGTCCCAGGGGATATTGACGACGCGGGCCCCGCCCGGGCCGACGACGTCGCCATGCGCCTCGAACGGACCATGCGCCACGACGGTGCCCGGTCCGACCCGCCACCGGCCGGTGTCGCCGAACTCGGCGTAGCGTCCGGCGAGGACAATCGCGACATAGGATGTCCGGTGGCGATGGCGGGGAAGATCGCCCGGAGAAAGACGCTGTTCTTCCATGGTGGAGACCATTCTACATCCCGCGCGGCCCCGGTGCAGCCGGATCAGGCATCGGAGTCATGTCCGGTGACAAGCCGGGCGCAGACGGGCACCAGGCCCATCAGCGCCGCAAGACCGGCGAACGCCGCCGGCAAACCGACGGATTGCGCGACGGCTCCGATCCCGGCCGGTCCGATCAGAATGCCGGCGTATCCGGTTATGGAGATCGCGGCAATGGCGAGACCTGACGGCATCGCGGTCTGACGTCCGGCGCCCCGGAACAACACCGGCACGATATTGGAGGCGCCAATGCCGATCAGCAGAAATCCGGCCATGGCCACCCAGGCCGCGGGTGCCAGAAGCAGGACGATGAGCCCCAGGACCGCGACCGCCCCGCCCCAGCGCAAGACGGCGCGATCGCCGATCCGCGCTGTCAGGGCGTCGCCCCCGAAGCGGCCGGCGGTCATCGCGATCGAGAACACCATGAATCCGGCACCGCCCCCGGCCTCGCCCACCAGACCGGCGCCGGTCAGCAGCAACGCGCTCCAGTCCAGCACCGCCCCTTCGACCAGAAAGGCGACCGCGGTCAGCAACGCAAGCACCAGGACGATCCCGCGGGGACGAACGAACATCGGCCCGCGACCGCCCCCCGCGATGGACAGCAGGCGCGTCCGTGCGACGGCCATGGCCAGGATCATCGGCAGCATGCAGATCACGGCGGCCGCCAGGATCGGAACATGAGCCGACAGAAGGATGGTCATGACGGCGGAGCCCGCGAAACCGCCGACGCTGTAGAGCGCGTGGAATGCCGACATCATCGGCCGTCCGGCGCTCCTCTCGACCGCCAGCGCATGAACATTCATGGCGACGTCAAGGGATCCCAGCATGGCGCCGAACAGAAACAGGGCGGCCCCCAGCGACAATGGCGTGGCGGCCACGGTCAACAACGGCAGGACGACCGCGACACCGAAACCACCCGCCACAATCACCGGGCGGCTGCCGTAGCGCGCACTCAGCCCGCCGGTCAGAACCATGGCCACGACGGATCCGACCCCCAGGCATAACAGCAACGCGCCGAGGCCCCCGTCATCGACGGCCAGCCGGTCCTTGGCGAAGGGGACCAGCGGAGCCCAACAGGCGACGCCGAAGCCCGCCACCAGGAAAGACAGACGGGTGGCAAGACGGGTGGCGGAGGAATTGGTCGAGGACACGGAAGAAGGGGCTCCGATGAAGCAGGAAGGGAGAACCGGCCCGGCCGCCCCGCGAGGCGGCGATGGACCGGTTACAGAAGACGGGCCAGATAGGACGTCGCCATCAGGGACACATGCGCATCGAGGGGCGGGGACAGTTCATAGGCTCTGGGGCGCCGTGAAAAATCCCACAGCCTGACCAGCCGCCACTCATCCGGATTGGCATCGGCCACATCCAGTTCGTTGCGCGAAATATGGAAAGGCGTCCGATCCCCTCCATTGGTGGTCTTGACCTCGATCAGGCGGGGACGGCCATCGGGGTCGAAACTGGCGATGTCATATCCGGCGCCATCGCCGTCAAGATGGGATACCCAGCGGATATCGCGCGCCAGATCGGCACGCCCGGCCGCCGTCAGGCTGGCGCGCTCATGGATCAGAACCCGTTCCTCGCCGGCCTCCCCAAGCACCCGGTTGCGTTCGTCACGGCCGGCCACGTCATATTTCCGGGCGATCTCCGTCATCCAGACCAGATGCTGGGGCGGGGGCAGGTTGCTGACGGTCGGGGGGGACCGATCCACAGCGGACCGTCGTCATGGACGACCTGGTCTCCGGTCGATCCGGCATTCCGGACCGCGGGCCGAGCCGGGATTTTCCGCAGGGACAGCCGGCGGACAACGGCGTCGATCAGGGATTGCTGGACGTTGAAGGCCGGCTTGTATCCGGGGATCCAGGCCTCGCCCATCGCCTGAAGGATCGCCGTGATATTCTGATGCTTGTACTCGATCGATCCGTGCGAGCGCCCGATCACGGCCTGAAGATCGCGGTTGCGGGCCGCCTTGTTATAAGGCCGCCCGGCCAGATCGTCGGCCAGCATCGCGAAATAGTCGGCGACGATGGCGTCGTTTTCCAGGTCGGACCAGTGGTCGCTCACCGGTCCCGCCATTCCCGCGCCAGCAGCGCGAACAGGAACTCGCTGCCATAGGCGCCCTTGAACCAGATGTTCTCGACGAAGTGTCCTTCGCGGCGGAATCCGGCATGCAGAAAAAGACGGGCCGCCGCCCCATTGTCCGCATCGGTCACGGCCGTGACCCGGTGCTTTCCAAGATCGTCGAACAGATAGGCCAGCACCCGTTCGAGCGCCTCGCCGGCGAGGCCGCATCCCTGGCGGGACGGATTGAGATTGATGCCGACTTCCACCTGCCGATGGTCATCTGCCGCAAAATGAAGGGCAAGATCGCCGATCACCTCCGCCGTTTCCCCGTCCTCAATGACCAGCTGGAACCAGCTATCGGGCGTGTCCGGCGCAAGCCCCGCCTGCCCCTCCAGCATCGTCCGGGCGTCGTCCGCATCAAAGCGGCTCCAGGACTGGTACCGCGCCACCTCCGGCAGCGACCGGTAGCCGGAGATCGCCCCGGAATCGGCCGTCCGGGCCGGTCTCAGGTTCAGACGTTTGGTGGAAAGGATGGGGTCTGGGCGGTCCATGACGGTACCTTTACAAAAACAGGACTTCCTTGAACCCCGACCATCCCGGTCATGTCAATCGATATCCGGGGAACCCCGGGCCGGTCGGACGTGACAAGACGTGACGGAATCATCGGGGCGACGGAGAGGGCGCGAAGCCCAGTTCGATCCGCTTTTTTTTCGTCAAACCCTCCGACACGATCTGGTGGGACCGCCGGAGATAGGCCTTGAGATCGTCATCGGAGAGGCCGGGGCGGGCGAAATGCTGGATCCACTTCATCCCGCGCGAGGCCAGATAGGGTGCCGGACGCAATCCGGGCCGGCCTTTCAGCATTTCATAAGCAACGTCGCCGGCCTTGAAGGTGACGGAGAGGTCGCCGTTGATCGCGCCGCCGATCGCAAAGACGCGCCCTCCCACTTTCCAGACATGGGATCCGCCCCACTGAACGACATAAGTGGTGGCCGGAAGCGACCGGCAGAATGCGTTATACTCGTCACAGGTCATGCCTTTCCCTCCATGGCGCCCCGAGGCGGTCAGACCGCCAGCCCCAACTCCGCCGCCAACCGGTCATACCATCCTGTCAACTCGTCGGCACTGCAATGGGCATTGGCGCCGCTCGGGCTGGGAACCAGGAAAATCCGTGTCTGCCCCACCCGCAGATCCTGGAGACCGGGACGAATGAAGCGATCGTCCCCGCCAAGGACACGCAAGACGGGGCGATAGCCCGTCACCCCCTGGAAACAGGCGACCCCGGGCGCGTAATTGCGCAATTTGACCAGCAGATCCCGGACTCCGTCCTCGAACTCCGCGGCCGACAGATCGGACGCCTTCGGCGTCGGTCGTTTCACGACGTCGGTGAAACCGATTCCATGCTCCATCAGGTGGCGGTCGTGCCGGGGTTCCAGCCGGTCGACCCCGAGCACCCGCCGGGCGGGCGCGCTCAAGGCCGACCGCGAGAGGCAACGCCAGAACCGGTTCGACGGACGGGCGAAATAATGACCCTGCCGGGCGGAGTAGACCGATGGATTGATCCCGACGAACACAAGCGCCAGACCGTCCGCCAGCAGATCGGGGAGCGTTCCGGCGGTCCCCGGGGCAAGGGTCTCCGCCCTGCCGGCCATCGTCACCTGGCAGCACCGGAAAACACTGTCAGGCCGATGGCCCGGGCCCGGTCCAGAAGGGACTGGGGAAAACCGGGATCGCACAGCGTCAGAATGTCGTTGGTCACGACCGGTGCGCCACAATAGCCGAAGATTCCATGGTCGATCTGTATCCTCATCGCTTCGAGATAACCATGACGGTCATAGGTTTGCATATCGGCTCCGCCAACGGCGATCAGATGAACCGGCAGCCGCGTCAGTTTTTTCCCGACTTTTCCATTCGCGCCGTCGTCATAGGCCCAGCCGTTCGAAAAGACGCGATCGATCCACCCCTTCAAGAGGGCGGGCATCGACCACCAGAACACCGGATAAACCAGGACCAGGGCATCGGCGTGATCCAGTCTGGCCTGCCAGTCGAGAACATCGGCGGGAGGCGGCGCCGTCCGGCGATGCGCCGCCACGTCGGCGATGCCGAAGCGGGGATCGAATCCTTCGCCGGCCAGATCGAAAAGAGAGACCGAATGGCCGGGCTCCCCACTCGTCACCCCCTCGGCAGCGGCGGCGGCCAGCGCGTGAGTCAGGGACGAGGAATCGGGGTGGGAAACAACAATGACGGCATGCATCGCTTGGGTGGCTCCAGAACTGTTGAGGTCGATCGGCGGCACCGATATACTATTAGTAACTTACCAATGGTATATTAATATCGTCAAGAGCCAGGATGTCCTCTGCGCCCCTCCCATCTCCACGTCGCCGCCTGTCCAGAGAGGACCGGTTCCGTCAATTGATCGCAATGTCCCGGAGGATTATCTGCGAAGAGGGGGTCGACACACTGACGCTTGGTTATCTTGCCGAACGGTCCGGGGTAACCAAGCCTGTCGTCTACGACCACTTCGGCACCCGAAGCGGGCTTCTTGTCGCGCTGTACCAGGACTATGACATCCGCCAGACGGCCGTCATGGACGCGGCGATTGCCGCCAGCGCCGACAGCCTGGAGGCGAAAGCCAGGGTCATCGCCGACTGCTATGTCGATTGCGTTTCGCAGCAGGGCCGCGAGATTCCGGGAGTTCTCGCAGCCCTCGCCTGTTCGCCCGAACTGGAGGCCACAAAGCGGGATTACCAGACAGCCTTCCTTGAAAAATGCCGGACGGTGCTGGCCCCTTTCGCGGCCGGCATCCCGACGCCCCGCCTGTGGGCCATTCTCGGCGCGGCGGACGCTCTTTCCACTGAAGCAGCCGTCGGTGGAATCACAGCCGACCAGGCCAAGGACGAACTGGCTCATGTCATCGTCGCCGCGGTATCCGGACCCGGCAGCCGTCCATGATCGGGCACGGCACCGGAAAGCGGAAAAAACATCTCAGCCCCGGTCCGCTCACGGCCGGAGAACCCAATAACCGACCAGCGGGACGGTGATCACGCTGAGCAACGTCGACAGGACGATTCCCGCCGAAACACGCTCGGCGTCGTCGGTATAGAGGCCGGCCAGCGCGATCGTACTGCCGGCCGACGGCAGGGCGGCCATCAGGGTCCCGGCCCCGCACCAGAAAGAGCCGGCCTTCAGGACAACAGTCAGCAGCCACCACACCACCAACGGGTACAGCCCGAGCTTGAAAAGGCTGATGCCGGCCGCCACCCGGAGGGTGGAGCGGTCGGGGCGCCGGACAGCAAGCGCCCCGCCTACGGAGAACAACGCCGTTGGCGCGGCTGACGCTCCAAGCAGCGACAGGACGCGATCCAGGGCTGGCGGCAGCGTCCAATCCGCCACGGCCATGACCGCCCCCAGTGCGATCGCCCCGATCACCGGATTAGCGGCTACCGCCCGAAGGACGGGCAGAGCCAGACCCCATGACGCCCGCTTCCGCCGGGCACTGTCTTTGCCGGATGCGGCCATGATGACCGCGCCGACGGACATGACGATCATCACCTCGCTGAGGATCGCCATGGCAAGAGGGCCTGCACCACGGGGACCGAAGGCCGACAGCACGATGGGCGGCCCCAGGAATCCGAGATTGCTGACGGTAGCCGTCGTGGCCCTTGCCCCTGCCCGGCCGGCGCCGGACCATCCCGGGCGGCCGATCAGAAGGAAGGCCAGCAGAAATGTCAGGCCGCCGGATGCCAGATAGGCGGCAAAAAAAAGCGGATCGAACAGGGTGGCTCCGTCTCCCTGCCCGATCATCCTCAGGACCAGCGCCGGCAACGCGAAGCGGAAGGAGAAACCGCTCAGGATATCAATGGCCGCGACAGGCATCAGACGGACACGGATGGCCATCCAGCCGATCGCCACCATCGCGATCACCGGCAGGCAGAGGAGGAGGAAAGCGGTCACGATAAGACGGCCGTCCGCCCTTCGATCGCCCGGACGACCGCCACCATGTCCTCATGACTGAGGCCCAGCTCCTCCGTCTCGGCATAGAGCGCGCGGCAGACATCCATCAGAGGGGTGGCGATCGCCGACTGGCGGGCCACGTCGGTCACAAGGCGGACGTTTTTCAGAACATCGGAAATTCCGGCCTGACGCTCAAAATCCTGCGAAAGCAGTTTCGCCACCTTCACGCCCGACACCTCGCTCGCCATCGGACCGGCGTCGAGGATGGCCGAGAACCGATCGGGATCCAGCCGCAGGATGCGGACAAAATGGGCGGCTTCCGCAAGGCCGGTGACAAGCGTGATCAGGACGATATTGACCGCCAGCTTCATGCGCAAAGCATCCGGCGCGTCGCCGCAATCGACGATCTGCCGGCAGAGCGGTGCCAGCAGGGGACGGACCGCGGCGACATCGGAAGGATCGCCGGCCAGCATCGCGACCAGTTGCCCGGCTTCGGCCGGTTTGCGCGAGCCTGAGACCGGCGCTTCGACATAGCGCCCTCCGGCCGCGCGGATGTCGGACGCCAGAGCCCTGGAATAGTCGGGCGACAGGGTGCCCATCGCGACGATACGCCGCCCTCGGACCCGCGCGGTGAAGTCGGATGTCCCCCGGGCCAGCACGGAATCGGTGGCCGCGCCGTCGGCCAGCATCAGGATGACCGTGCCACACCGGGCAAACACATCCGCGGCATCCGGCGCCAGCACTCCGCCGGCCCTGACCGCCGGGCCGGAGCGGTCCACCGTGCGGTTCCAGAGGACAAGGGGCGTTCCGGCCCGCAGAAGATTGAGCGCCATCGGCAGCCCCATGGTGCCCAGTCCGATGAACCCGACAGAGGTCTGAGATGTCATGGCGTCCTCCCTTGCGGTCACAAAGCCTAGCCAGACAGGACACTTTCGTATATCGAATAGATATAAAGTCTCATTTCAAAGAAACGGATCAATGCGGCCCGGTTTCGACATCGATGCTCTGCGCGCCATGGTGGTGGGAACCGACCTCGGAAGCTTTGCCCGGGCGGCGGCGCAGCTTGGACGGTCGCAGTCGGCCGTCAGCATGCAGTTGAAGCGTCTGGAGGAGCAGGCCGGGCAATCCCTGTTTCAGCGCAGCGGACGGGGCCTCACCCTCACCGAGGCGGGCGAGGCGTTGCTGGGCTATGCCCGCCGCATCCTCGCCCTCCAGGATGAGGCGGCGATGGCGATGGGCGCCACCGCGTCGGCTCCGATACTCCGGCTGGGACTGCCACAGGATTTCTTCGAGGACGTCATGCCGGACACCCTCGCCGCCTTTGCGAGGCTGCGACCCGACGTCCATGTCGAAGTCCGGGCGGGACGCAATTTCGCGCTGGAGGAAGAGGTCTCCGCCGGCCGGCTGGATGTCGCGCTGGCCTTTTCCGAGGCGGGCCGTACCCGGCCGGGGGAACGGCTGGCTGTCATGCCGATGATCTGGTTCGGCCCCGGGGATGGATCCGTGGCGCCGGATGGTCATCCCCGGGGGATCCCTCTGGTCTTGTTCAACCACCCCTGCCTGTTCCGGCAGGCGGCGCTTCAGGCCCTGGAGGCGGCCGGCATCCGCTGGCGGCTCTCGCTCACGACGCCCAGCCTGTCGGGTATCTGGGCCGCCCTGCGTTTCGGCCTGGGAGTCACGGTCCGCACCGGCCATGGCGTCCCTTCCGGGATCAGTCCCATCGCGGGGGGCCTGCCCCCTCTTCCGGCATTGGATCTGCGGATGCTGACCAGGACGGCTCTGTCCCCGGTCGCCTCCGACATCGTCGAAATTCTGAGGTCGACCGTGGAATGCCATGTCGGCCACCCCCCGCATCCAGGGAGACCCTCATGATCGTGACGGCAGGCGACCTCGACCATCCCCAGGTCCGCACCCTCCTCCAGTTGCATCTGTCCGGCATGCATGCGGCCTCGCCGCCGGAGCATGTCCACGCGCTCGATCTTTCGGGCCTCCGCCAGCCGAACATTCTCTTTGTCACGGCCTGGGATGGGGGGAACCTGCTGGGTTGCGGCGCCTTACGGGAATTGTCACCCCTGCACGGCGAAATCAAGTCGATGCGAACCCGCCCGGAGCATTTGCGCAAGGGGGTGGGGGTTGCGATTCTGGACCATCTCCTGGTCATCGCACGGGATCGGGGCTACCGGGCCGTCAGCCTGGAAACCGGAACGGGAGCCCCCTTTCAACCCGCCGTCGCGCTTTACACGCGTTTCGGCTTCATCCAGGGCGCCCCTTTCGGCGATTACCAGGCCAATGCGTTCAGCCGTTTTTTTCATCTGACCCTGGATCGATCCTGACAGCGGGAAGGACGGATCCAGATCCTGTGCTCCTGATGGTCATAGAGAAGACGATAGCCGCCGAGCAGATCGCTTCCCAGCAACATGGCCGGTTTGCCCCCGAAGTCCTGCTCCAGCATCGGCAGATCGATGACCTGCCCCTCCGCCCCGGCGATCTCGACCCCGGCAAAGCCGACATGCCCTAACGGCCCGTTGCGGGGAACCATTGCCCGGGAGTTGGCGCCAAAGACCGCCTCTCCGTCATGGAATTGTGCGGACTTCGCATCGATCCCCGCCGCGCTGGCGAAGGCGGAGTTGAGACGGCTGTTGCGCGAGCCGGTATCAAGGACCGCCGGGCCGGTGAAGCCATTGATGGTGACCGGCTGGGGGAGAAGAGGGGACCCCTCATCGCGTCCGGCCGGGACCGCGTCCGGCCCCGGCCCGATGATCCTGTCCTCGTCGACCGGCTTGTCATGAAGCGCGACCGTCCGACAGGGAAAATCGAAGACGACCAGCACCCCATCCATGAAGTCGTTGCCGAGGATCCCGGCCTCCCGCCCCTCGTCATGCCGGTCGGGCAGGCGAAAGACCGTCACATCGCGCAGCCGATGGCCGTCCACCGCCACATCGGCCAGTTCATAGAGGGCTACCGGCGTCGCGCCCGTCTGACCCGTCAACTCCCCGGTCCGGCCCGTCTTTCTCAGACCCTGCTGTTGGGCGAACCACGCATAGACGGCGCCTCCATCCGCTCCGGTATCCAGGATGAACGGGAACGGACCCTTGCCGTCGATCATGACCGGAATGGTGTCGTGGCCGTCCACCGACCGGCTTACGGGGACCTCCGCGACCGCCGCAAAAGCGCCCAGGGCGGCGCCACCGGCAAGGGGAAAAGCGCGGGAAAATCTCATGTCAGCTCCGATATTCCGTGGAGGACCGGCGGGTGACCGTCCCACATCATAGCGAAGCGGCAGGAGGGCGCCACACCGGGATCCCCGGGGCACGAGGACGGTTGACGGCGTCATTGCGAACGGCTATTTAGGAAACGCTCATTTCCTAAATAGGCGGGTATCATGGCGGGAATTCGTCGGGAAGGGATGCGCGGCCGGCCCCGTGCCTTCGATGAGTCCAAATTCCTCGATGGCGCGATTGCCCTCTTCAGCGGCGCCGGCTACACGGGTGTCGGCATCAGCGACCTCACGGAGGCGACGGGCCTGACGACCGGCAGCATCTACAAGGCCTACCAGGACAAGGAGGGGGTCTTCGCCAGGGCACTTGAACGCTACATCGCCCTTGGCGATGCGCGCGTTGCCGCACTTCTGGAGCCGGAGCCCGATGCCCGCGCCAGGATCGCAGCCCTTCTCCGGCTCTATGTCAGCCTCAGCCAGGGCCGGGATGGCCGACTCGGCTGTCTGGTGGTGACCGGAATGACCGGTCTCGATCAGGTCGGACGTGCCGGGGACCTGCTGCGAAGCCAGCTCTCGGCACGGCGAAGGATGCTGGCTGCGTTAATTGCCGAGGGACAGCGGGATGGTTCGCTTGGAACGGGTGTCGATCCCCGGTCGTCCGCCGACGTGTTGCTTGCCCTTCTGCAAGGCATGCGCGTCATGGGCAAGGCGGGAACGCTTACCGAAGACAGCGACGCCTTTATCTCGCAAGCCCTCAAGATTCTCGACTGACCCTGCCGCCGGCCGGTGCCATCCGGTCCCGATAAGGAGGATGATCATGAATGGCGACACCCTGCCGGCGGCGCCCGCCGGCTTCGCTCATCACTTCGCCACCGTGAACGGACTGCGCTTTCACTATGTCGAGGGCGGAGCCGGATCAGGCGGGACCATCGTCCTCCTGGCCGGATTTCCCGAAAGCTGGTAGGCGTGGCGCCGCGTCATGCCGACGCTCAGGACCCGCTTCCGCGTCCTCGCCATCGACCTGCCCGGCCAGGGGGACAGCGACAAACCCCTGGACGGCTACGACACACAGACCGTCGCACGGCGCCTGCACGATCTCGTCGCATATCTGGGTCTCGAAAGATATTGCCTGGCGGCTCACGATGTGGGGGCCTGGGTCGCCTTTCCCTTCGCCTTGATGTTCGGCGACGAGATCGACGCCCTGGCGCTGCTGGATGCCGGCATCCCGGGCATTTCCCTGCCGGACATGCTTCCGTCGTCCTCCGACAGTTCCTGGAAGACATGGCACTTCGCGTTCCATGCCGTCCCGGACCTGCCCGAACGTCTGCTCGAAGGACGGGAGCGGACCTATCTCGAATGGTTTTTCAAGCACAAGACGGTCAACACCGCATCCCACGGTGAGGAGGCGATCGACGAGTATCTGCGCATCTACGCCACCCCGGATGGTTTGCGGGCGGGGCTTGCCTTCTATCGGGCCCTGGCCCGGTCAGCCGGGCAGAATCGCGCGCTGACCGCCAGAGGCGGGCTTTCCATGCCCGTCCTCGGTCTCAGTGCCGACCAGGGGTCAGTCCCGGACATCGCCGCGGCGATCCGGCCCTTCGGCACGGACGTTCAGGGAGAAACCATCAAGGAGTGCGGACATTTTCAACCGGAGGAACGGCCGGACGCCGTCGCAGACGCCCTGTTACGATTTTTCCGGGCGCGATGAGGCGGCTCACCGGCGGATCCGGAAAACGGAGACCGGAACGGTCTTGACCGCCTCGACCGTCATCTTGCGCGGCGGGTCCGGCAACTGTCGGGCAGAACAACTGATTGGAACGGCAACGATCCGGCAGGGCCGATGACCGGGCGGGAACCGCCTTGTGGACACCATCCCGTCGCCAGTGGCAAATGATGAGTTGGCGTTGGCCGTCGATCCCGTGACGTTTTTTGAGGGTTATATGACCTTTGAGCCATAGGGTTCGCGCTCCATAATTTGCGGGAGCCATCACGTTGGAATAAATGCGCAATCGCGGTTGCGCTTTGAATTATCAGCGTGATCAATCGCAAATCTGAGCGGGAACAATATGATGAGACTCAACAATAAGTCCGTCTTGATCACGGGCGGCACAAGTGGAATTGGCCTGGCGACCGCCAGACTCTTCATTTCAGAAGGCGCCAGAGTGGCCGTTACTGGCCGCAATGACAGCGTATTTGATCGCGTAAGAACCGAACTGGGAGAAAATGCGCTCACCCTGAAAGGCGACGTCCGCTCGATCGGGGACATGCGGGCAATTGCCGCGGAAGTGAAAAAGAGTTTTGGTGGCCTGGATGTCGTGTTCGCCAATGCCGGCCGGGCATTCCCGTCGGCGATCAACGAGATCGACGAGGACCTCTATGACGACATCATGGATATCAACGTCAAGGGTGCGGTGTTCACGCTTCAGGCGGTCCTGCCGGACCTGCGGGAAGGCGCCTCGGTCATTCTCAATACGTCGTTCGTCGCACAGACCGGCCGGCATGGCATCTCTTTGACGGCGGCGGCGAAAGCCGCTCTACGATCGCTTGCCCGGAGTTGGTCCTACGAGTTTCTCGACCGCAAAATCCGGGTTAACGCGATTGCTCCCGGCGCGATGGACACGCCGCTGATCAGCAAGTGGGGCATGTCCGAAGAATGGGTCCGCGACCGGAAGGCCGAGTTCGCCAAAGCTGTTCCCGTGGGCCACATGGGCAAGGCGGAGGACATTGCCTATGCGGCGCTTTATCTCGCCAGCGACGAGTCCTCCTACGTTGTCGGCACTGAACTGGTCGTCGATGGTGGCGCCTCACAACTTTAGGGCCCGCCACCGGATGCCGGAGGCGACCGCCATCCCGGCTCAGCGCCCTCCCGATCCCACACCCTCCACTCGCTTCGTCGCAGCGCCTCTTCGATCCGCCCGACCAGGCCGCGCTTGCGACGAGTCGACGTGCAAGGAGATGTTATCTTGATAGATCAGAAAAAAGACATCACTTCCGAAGAAAATTCCATTGAAACAGGCCAGTCCCGTCGCGATGTCCTCAAATTCGGGAGCATCGCCACGCTCGGCACCGTCCTGGGCGGAGGAACTTTTCTCGGCCGTGCCGCGCCCGCACTTGCACAAGCGGGGAGAGATGGAATTGTTTCGCCCAATGACCCCCTCAATATTTTAATCGTCAATTACGACGGAGGGACGCTTCTTGATTTCGCCGGTCCCAGCGAGATTTTTCATCGCTTGCCAAATACCACCGTTCGCTATGCAAGTCTGAACGGGGGCAACGTGACCCTTGAATTCGGGGTCGTGTACGGCAGGACCGAACGGCTGGCCGATATTGAAAAAACCGACGTGATTCTGGTTCCCGGCGGGTCCGATCTGTCGGTCCCGATGCGTCCGGAGTATCTGGCGCAGATCCGGCGTCTCGCTGACGGCGCCAAACACATTACGTCGGTTTGCAACGGATCGCTCGTGCTCGCGGCGACCGGCGTTCTCAAGGGAAAGCGAAGCGCCTGCCATTGGGCCTTCGTCAACAAGCTGTCTGACTATGGCGCCATCCCCGTTGCGGACCGCTTTGTCGAAGACGACAACGGACGATTCATGAGCGGGGGCGGTGTGACCGCGGGCATCGATTTTGCCCTTCGCGTTGCAACGAAGCTGCGCGGTCAGAGGGCTGCCGAATTTACACAACTCGTGATCGAATATGATCCTGCCCCGCCGTTCCACTCCGGTCACCCCAGGGACGCACGACCGGATGTGATCGCCCTGGTCGACAAAGAACTGCCCGGCGCATCCGATGGCCTCGCACGGGTCCCTGGCGTTCGCTGAAAACCACGTCGTCAACAGACCCGAGGCCGCCCTCCCCGGCCTCGGGAAAACCACAGACGCCATTGGTTTTTTCGCTCCCCGATCGGCGACGACGCTCTCTCATTCAACAGGACACCGGAGACAGCAAAAAATGCGGCGGATCAGTTTTTTCTTTTCCATTTTTGCGGCCTGCGCACCCCTCTTTGCGGTCCCGACACCGGCGGCAGCCGGTGACACGGCCTCCCTTGGGGCCGCCATCAAAGCGGAAAACGCACGATGGGCCGAAGCCTTCGGACGGGGTGACTACAAGGCGATCGGCCGCCTCTACACGGAGGACGGTGCGCTTTTGCCGCCGGGCGAAAGCAAAATCATGGGCGCCGGCGCGATCACCGAATACTTTACCAGGGGCTACGCCGGATCCCGGCCCGCGACCGTATCCTTCAGCAATGACGAATTCTATGGCAATGATCAGACCGTGACGGAGGTCTCGGATACGGAGATCCGCGACCATAGTGGAAAGGTCATATTCCGCGGCAAGCAGATCCTTGTCTTCCTGAAGCGGGACGGTTCCTGGAAGTTGCATCGCGACATCTGGAACAGAAGCGCCCCATGAAAACCCGCTCGCGGGACCGGAGACGGGGGGGGGGGGGGGGGGGGGGGGGG
>WASQ01000023.1:19091-49485 GCA_009712185.1 Telmatospirillum sp.
GCGGGCCCGCCGCCGGCCGGCCGGCCGGCCGGCGCATTGACACAAACAAAAGAATCATGTGGCCGGTCAATGCTGAAGCCCGGGCGGCGTTTGAGCATTAAAAAAGCGGAGCATTTTCGCCCGGGCGAAGTCTCGTGCACGGAACCTTTAGGCGTCGGTGCACGAGGTCCCGCTGATACCAACCGGTCCCGCGCCATCGCCGTCGCCATCGCGATGGCCCAAGGGTTTCGGGGAAACCCGGCTCGGAGCGGCATGAGGACTGTGCCGATGGGTTCCGCTCGGCGCAGTCTTGCGCGCAGAGGGCGCTGTCGCACGGCAGGAACGGTCGCCCGGCTGCCGACCGGCCATGATTCATTGCTTGTCGATGAGTCTGTTTTCGCGACGGATTGATTGCGGCGGGCGTCCATGCCATTTGATGAAGGCCCTCCGCATCCGTTCCGGATCGACGAAACCCACGGCCAGGGCAATCTGTTCGATCGGTTCGCCGCCATCCTGCAGGCGCAGTCGGGCGGCTTCAACGCGCAACCGCTCGACGGCCTTGGCGGGCGTCTCACCCGTTTCCCGACGGAATGCCCGCCCGAATTGTCGCAGACTTAATCTTGCGGCCTCGGCCAGTCGCTCGACCGGCAACGCCTCGGCCAGATGGTCTCTGGCAAAATTAAGAGCAAGGCGAATCCGGTCCGACTCCGGTTCCATTTGTGACATGGCGGAGAATTGCGACTGGCCGCCAGGCCGACGATAAGGGACGACCAGAAGCCTGGCGACTGTGCGCGCGATCTCCGGGCTCATATCCCGTTCAATCATGGCGAGCGCCAAGTCTATTCCGGCGGCGATCCCTGCCGATGTCCAAATATATCCATCCGTTGTGTAAATACTGTCACCATCCACTTTGGTCTTAGGGAAGCGCAATTGGAATTGAGCGGTGTATCTCCAATGCGTCGTCGCCCTGTGGCCGTCCAATAATCCGGTTTCCGCGAGGAGGAACGCCCCGGTGCACACGCTTCCCACCCGCGAGGCGCCGGAGGCCAACTGCTTCGCGGCCGCGATATTTTCCGACGTTTGCATCGGATTGATATCCCCGCCAACAAAGACAACGGTGTCAAACACCTGTGTCCCGATTGGCGTCGTCTCAATCGAAAGGCCGGTATTGCCGATTACGCGACCTCCGGGCGCCGAGATCACCCGGAGTTCATAGGGGGTATGGCCCGCAGCGGTGGCCACCTGGTTGAAAGCCGAAAGTGGCCCGGCAAGATCCAGAGCCTCGTAGCCGCGACAAACAAAAAAACCAATGCGATGCATGACGGGATGGTGAACCGAAAATCCGGGCCTGTGGCGTTTTATACAAAAAAACATCAAATTACGCCATCGCCTCATGAGGCCCGGCATTGTCGATGATCAAAACCGTCATGCCCGTTCCGTCTCGCGATCCGGCGCCCGCTGACCTCCGGCGGCCGGACCGCGCGCCTCTCCGATAAGCCAGTCGACGAAGCCGGCGAGCAGATTTCCGGCATCGGCCTGGCGCGGCAGGATCGCGACATATCCGGTCCGAGGAACCCGGATGTCCGGCAGGGGCGTCATCAGTCTGCCACTGGCGACATCGATTTCCAGCATCGGCAGCGGGCCGATCCCCAGGCCCAGGCCATCCTCCACCGCCTGACGCGCGACGAAGAAGTGGTCGAATGTCCGGCGGGGCAGGCCTGCCAGATGCTGGAGCCCGGCCGCGTCAAGCCAGTTCGCCCAATCGCCGGCGCGGGTTTCCGCCGCCAGCAGCGTATGCCCCTCGATATCGGCCGGCGTCCGGACCGGCCGGCGCGCGAACAGCGCCGGGCTCATGATCAGGGTGTCCACATCCTCCATCACCGGAACGACGCGATGCTGAGGCCACAGGTCCGCCCGGGCGACGCCGCGCCGGATCGACACATCGACGCCGCCACGCAGGTCCTCCATCACGCAGGAAACCGTCGTGACCACGACTTCGACCTGCGGATGATCGGCGTGGTAGCGGTCGAGCCTTGGGATCAGCCAGCGCATCGCCAGGCTGGTGGGCGCGCTGACGCGCAGGATGCGGCGCGCGGCGGGTCGGCCGCACGCCTCGGCCGCGACGGCAAGGCGATCGAACGAGAGGCCGACCTCGGCGGCGAAGATTTTCGCCATTGGCGTCGCCACCATGCGGCGGCCCTCCTTGGTGAAAAGCCTCTGCCCCAGCCAGCCTTCAAGCGCGGCGATCTGCCGGCTCACGGCCCCATGGGTGAGGCCGAGTTCGACACCGGCCTCGGCATAACTGCCGGTCCGGGCGGCGACCTCGAAAATACGCAGGGCGTTCAGGGGAGGAAGACGGCGCATGGACAGAACCCGTGAGAAAATTAAACACTATGCGTGACATAAAACAGGCTGGTCGATCAAATCTCACATGTATACCGTGCCCTTGGCGACAGATCCAGCGGACCAGGACCGATGATGCCCTCGACAAACCCATCCAGCGTGACACCGGACGATCGGCGGGCGTCGCAAAAACGCGGCCTCCTGGCCGCCTGCCTCACCCATGCGCTTCATGATGGATACACCGACGGACTTTACGCCTTCCTGCCGGTCTGGCAGGCCCAGTTTGGTCTGTCCTATGCGGCGCTCGCCATCGTCCGCGCCCTCTATTACGGGACCATGGGCGGTGTACAGATCCCGTCCGACCACGCCCTTCGCGCTCTGTCGCCACGGGCGGCGCTTGTCCTGTCGACCGTCCTCGCCGCGACGGGCCTGCTGATCACGGCCCTGCCGTTCGGGTTCGCGGGTCTTTGCGTCGGTCTCGTGGTGGCCGGCATCGGGTCGAGCATCCAGCACCCGCGCGGTTCATTGCTGGTGGCTGACAGTTACGGAGAGTCGTCGCGGCGCCCCCTCGGCCTCTACAACTTTTCCGGCGACCTTGGAAAGGCTGTGTTGCCGGCGCTCATCGCGCTGCTGCTGCCGTTCCTCTCCTGGCAATCGGTGCTGGGCCTGATGGCGGTGCTGGGAGTTGCTCTGGCGGCTGCCCTGGGGACGCTGGCGCCGGCAAGCTGCAACACGGGAACGGCCGCGAAGGGGCCGGCTTCCGGCGGTGGCCGTGGCGGCTTTTCCATCCTCGCGACGATCGGGGCGCTCGATACGGCGGCCCGCATGGGCTATCTGTTGTTTTTGCCCTTCCTCATCCAGGAACAGGGCGGGGACACGCCGATGGTGGGGCTCTCCCTCGCCCTGCTGTTCATGGGCGGCGCTTTCGGCAAGGCGGCCTGCGCATGGCTCGGCGAACGGTTGGGTGTGACCGGCAGTGTCATGGCAACCGAAGCCGCGACTGCCTTGCTGATCACGGCGACGCTGGTCACGCCGCTGGTGCCGACGCAGGTCCTGCTGCCGTTGCTCGGCATCGTGCTGAACGGCACCTCCTCGGTGCTCTACGGCACCGTGCCCGAGCTTGCCGGGGGCGACAGGGGCCGGGCTTTCGCGATCTTTTACACGAGCGTCATCGGATCCGGGGGAATCGCGCCGATTCTCTATGGGGCGGTGGCCGACCACAGCACTCAGACGACCGGCGTGCTGGCCTCGGCGGCGACCGCCGCCCTGATCGTGCCGCTGGTTCTGGGACTGCGGCCCCACCTGCGCAGCCGCCGGGCACTCCAAAACACCAGGACAAAAGGATCATGACGATGCCTGAACACCCAACCATCGCCCTCATCGGTCCCGGGGCCATTGGCACCACCATCGCGGCGGCGCTCCATGAGGCCGGGCGCCGGCCGACGATCTGCGGCCGTTCGGCGCAAGAGAGTCTGACGCTGCGCTTCGACGGTGAAGACATCGTCGTCCCCGGCCCCGTGCGCACCGATCCGACCGGGATCGAAGGCAGGTTCGACCTGGTTTTCGTCGCGGTGAAGTCGACCCAGATCGAAAAGGCGGCGCCATGGCTTTCCGCGTTGTGCGATGCGCGGACCGTTGTCTGCGTGCTGCAAAACGGCGTCGAACAGAAAGCGCGCGTCGCGCCCTATGTGCCCGGCAGCCCCGTTCTGCCTTCCGTGGTGTGGTTCCCCGCCCAGCGCGAGCCGGACTCGTCGGTCCGGTTGCGCGGGAAACCGCGTCTCACCGTGCCGGACACGCCGATGGCCGGCACGGTGGTGGCGGCATTGCAAGGAACGCGCTGTTCGGTCGATGTCGCGGCGGACTTCACCTCCGTCGCCTGGAAAAAGCTGCTTCAGAACGCGGTGGCGGGGTTGATGGTGCTGACCGGCCGCCGCGCCGGCATCTTCTCCCGAACCGACATCGCCGGGCTGTCCCTCGCCTATCTGCGGGAATGTCTTGCGGTCGCTCGCGCGGAGGGGGCGGTTCTGGGCGACGAGGTACCGCAGGAGATCGTCGACAAATTCCAGGGTTTCCCGCCCGCCATGGGCACGTCGATCCTCGCCGACCGGCAGGCGGGGCGGCCGCTTGAATGGGACATCCGCAACGGGGTCGTGCGGCGATATGGCCGGTCCCATGGTATCCCGACGCCGATCAGCGATCTGGTCGTGCCACTTCTGGCGGCCGCCAGCGATGGTCCCGGCTGACCGTTCCGCCGGCATATTCGACCCTTGCGAAGCCCGCCGCATCCGGCAGGGCGAACGACCTGCCGGATGCGCTTGTTGGCTGACCCCGAAAGGGCCTTCACGAGCCTCGATATCAATCGAGTCCCCTATCCGCCAACATAGGCGGCCAGCTCAACAGGCGTAGCGCCGGCAGATGGGCCCGGACAGCCAGACGAGCCCGGACAGCCGTGAGCTGGGACGACATTCAAACGGCCTCCGTCATCCCTACCTTTGAGTGCGGGAAGCGCACCGGGGCGAGACGAAGGGGATAGGCCCTGACTATCGTGTTATGCTTTTAAAAATTATAGCCAACATCTCGATTGGTTGAACCGGTAATTTTTATAAATTCGCGTTCTTTACTCTTAATGTGCCCAACGGTGCAATCACGAGCCTCGTATAGCAACTCCTTTATTAAGGTAAGGGTTTTCCGCTCATTGAGCAGATGACGAATCTCGTTATGCATCAATACTTTGGCTTTTCCGATCGGAGAGCCCATATATTTATATTAGTCATATTCCGCGGTCGCGGCGGTATCTCTGCCAACGTATATTTTCCCATTTGGGAATGTAACTTTATACACGTATCCATATGGGATGATGTCACTGTCTTTCTGCATCATGCACCCCTCACCCTCACTCGATGATCAATTAAATCAGTAATTATTTATAGATTAAATGAGCGCAATGACAAAAATAAGATAATTAATTTCATAAATAATGCCAGATTCATACACAGTTATTTTTTCACGATAAATGTGTTGCGATGCGCATTGTCGACATATACATTTGCGTTAGATACGAATCGCGAAAGAAATAGCTATAGACGATCGCAAAAATTCGCGATTGACTGCGAAAAATCGCGCAACGATGCCGGCCATACCTTCTTCGACTTTGCCAACCGGGCGGCCCCGGCAACCCCGGACTTCTGGCGACCTTCCCCGCCCGCTTCTGCGAGGGGAGACGATGATAAATCTCCATATTTGATGAATAATATGACTATCTTCGCCAAATATGGTTATGAGAGCGCCAAAGCGATTTCTGTTTCAGCGTTCAGGAAGGCCGGCTCGTAGTCGCGCGCCAGGCTGCCGGTGACGCCGACCTGACGGAGCGCCTCACGCCATCCGTTCGCAATGCGCTGCGCGGTGTCGCGGATAATCCGGCGTGCGTCGGACTCCGCAATTTCGAAGAAGTCGCAAGCGTCGAGAGCAAGCCGGATGGACCTGTCGTGCGCGCCTCCCTCCAGGATCGCCGTTTCCAGATGCGGGTTGCGATCGGGTGCCGGATTGACATCGAAGACCGGAGACAGGCGCCAACGCCCACCGCCGACATAGAGAAAACCGTGGTTCTTCAGATGGTCGTCCTTGTTCGAGACGAGAATGGTGAAGACCAGTCGAGAATAGAGTTCTCGGAAATCCGCGTTCGGATCGGCCGACGCCGTTCGCATGAAATCGACGATCTCGGTGTAGGCACCGAGATCCGTCCCGGTCTTGCCGAGTGCCGTGCGCGCCGAGATGTAAGGAATACGCGCTCTGCCGCGCCGGTCGAACCGTTGCAGCAAGGCGACCGGGAACGGGGTGTCGGCGAGCTCCAGCCGGACTTCCGGCGTGCGGATGCCGCAGGCCCGGGCGAGCCGAAGCGTCGCGACCTCAACCCGTTCGACCGGCTGTTGATCATGCACGGAGGTGAACTTGGCGAGCCATAGGACTTCGCCATCGATGACGTTGGCTTTAGGACGTGCGCCGCCCGAACCGCCGGCTCCCGCAAGAGCCTGCAGGTCCCGAGCCGAAATCTCTTTGCCCTGCTCATAGGCCCGGGCAATGCCGGTGATTGTCTGCAGATCGATGAGGCGCAGCACGGCCTCGGTGGCCTTCCCGCCGATCACTGTTCCCGCCTCATCGACGAAACGCAAGGCGCCCTGCCTGCAGGTGTCGTCGGAGAGCGTCAGATAGTCGAACTCGGAGAGATTCTTGCCATAGGCTCGCTCAAGAAGCCGACGCCCCCAACTGTCCGGCGATGCGTCGCTGAAAACGCCGGCGAGCGCATCACGCATGGTGTCCGACTGACCCGAGGTGAGGAACGGCCCGCCGTCGAAGGGCATATCCGGCTGTAACGCGAAGGCGCGCGGGTTCTCTCGCCAGGCGGGGTCATAGGAGAAGGTGGAAAACTGACGCGGCCCGGCCTGCGTGAACCGCAAGTGGCCGACCGGCGTCAGGCTCTCCCCCAGAGCGACACGGGCGTTGAATTCGGGCATCAGAAGGCCGCGCCGTCCGGGTCGACGACGTCCTTTGCTCCAGCCGCGGCTTCATCGTCGAGCGCCTTCTGCTTGCGCAGCTTCGCCGCGTAGGTCTTTCCGCGTCGCGGCAGTTGCTCGGAAGCCAGCGCCAGACCCAAATCATCCTTGCGGAGATCGACAAGGTCCGCCAAGCGCTCGACCAGCCCCAAGGCGACGAGAATGTCCGCAAGGGTCCCGATGCCGACGCCGGGATCGCCCTTTTCGAGACGGGCGACCGTGCTGGCAGACGTGCCGGCGCGGGCTGCCAGATCGGCCACGGCAATTCCCCGCCGCAGGCGTGCGCCGCGTAGGTCGTGTCCGAGCCTCTCAAGGGCAGCCTTCGACTTTGGCGAACCCACATAATCCTCCATATACGAACGAAATACCTATGTAACTATTCATATATGATGACTTGATGTGGTTTTCAAGTGTGAGCCCGCGACCTGAGCGATGCATGAACCGGGTGATCCGAATCACGGGCGCACCGAAGCACCCGCGTCCTGGGTTCGCACATCACCGACCCGGATCGCCTCCACAGCGCTCCTCAGGTATCGGCTTTCGTTCGTTCCGTCCCGAAAGGACGCCCCCAGCGAACGTGCTATCGGCCTTTCAAAATAGCAGCACCGTGATGTCACTACGGGGCAAATCGACCTGAGCGGCAGCGGTAATTCGAGCGAGTCATGCCGCCACTGTCTGGAAGCGTAGGGCACGCTGAGCTTTGCCGTGGAGCTCCAGCATGTCGTCATCAAGATCGGCGCCGATCTATCGCGTCCGGTTGACGCCGCTAAGAGATTTCCGGCGCGCGATGAAAGCGCGGACAAGCGGCAGGAAGAAGGCCTTGCTGAAGCGTCCGATCGGCGGTTCAGGCTCCAGATAGAAAGACTGGCCGACGATATCGGTGTTGTATTCGTCGAGAATGATCCACAGTCGGAGATCGGGATCCAGCCCGGCGCGGCGTTTCTCGATCAACGGGATCTCGCTGGCGAAACGGGCGGGTCCCGGTTCCTTGGTGGTGATGGGGAACAACAGCAACAGGTCGCAGTCGGCCCGGGGCACTCGGACGCCGACGGCAACCGGCCTCTCCTTGCGCCCTTCCGTTTCTCCCCGGTGCGCTTCCCGCGCCCAGAGGTACGGATAACGGATGACCGAGGCCGTTTGAATGTCGTCGTAGCTCACGGCTGTCCGGACTCGTCTGCGGACGCATAGGCCACGACGGCGTCTTCGACTTCGGCAAGAAGGCTGTCCGGCATGGTTTCGATCGTGCCAGCGGATCTCGTATCGGCGCGATGGCGAAGCCGTTCGTAGTCTTCGATGGCGAGCAGGACGAGGCGTGGCTTGCTGCGCTGGGTAATGGTGACGGGATGGCGCAGGGCCTCGGCGATGATGTCGCCGGACTTGCGCGACAGGTCGCTCGTCGTATAGGTGCCTGCGGGCTTCGGCATCAGTACTCTCCTGTAAAAGCGGTGATTGCTGTATTTTACAACATCGAAGATGGCCGTTCAACAAATCGGGAGAGTGGTAGGCGTTGACGCACCTATGCCGTGGAATCGGCGGGCTCCCTGTGACGGCCCCGGAAAAGGTGAAGCAAGAGCGTATCGCGATAGATGGCGAAGCCACGATTCTGAAATTCGGTCGAAAAGTCGAACGATTTCAAGAGCCGGAATTTTTGACGGGATGGCTTACGGTAAAACGGTACCGATCAAAAAATTATTCAAATGAAATCAATGTATTATTGCTAAAAATAACCATCGAGCGGGAGTAGAGGAAAAGGCGGGAATCGGCGGCTCTGGCGGGGAATATCGCGGAAAAGGCGGAGATTCCCGTTGCCTCTGTTTACTGTGGCGCCTGCATCATCAATAGGACGAGATCATTCGCCAAGGTATTTATTTTACAGCATTTTTATGCAGACTGCCTTCGTGACACATCAAACAGCGAAAAATTTTGACGATACTTTTGACGGTATGCGCCAGCGCTGGACGCGGCCAATAGCAAAATACCGTCAGGCCTAATCCGCTGCTGACGGTATATTTTCTGACGTTAAACCGCTGATTTTGTGTTTGAAATCTGAAACCCGCGGCGGTCCTTTTGCTTGGCTGTATATGGCACCCGCCAGCAGCCGGTATTTGGACTAAGCCCGAGGTTGTCGCAACAATCATTGGCACACAGGGAGCTTCGGAGGGAAGACGCTGAACCAAGTCTACCTTGACAACATGCCCCAGTCGGTGGCGGCATGAGTTTGCCGCCAATTTTGCAGCGTCACTCTGGTCGGCCTACGGCCTCCCGGCATAACGCTGCAAAATCGGCATATCGGGAAACAACCGGTAGCGGATCCACTTATCTTTCGCCGACTCCTGTCCAAACAAACCCGGCCAGCTCTGCGTTTGGGTAGGCCAAAATCATTCCCACTCGATTGTTGTTGAGAACGATAATAAATTGATTTTGTTTATTTATTTTCTCAGCCGGCATCAATTTACCTTCAACTATGCCGTCAAAAATACGGGGTCTTGAAATCGTTCAGCTTTTGGCCGCATTTTCGCAATCGCGGTTTCGCCATCTATCGGCAATCACGATCGCTGACGGGCGATGGTCTGGATACACATTGTGTATCCAGACTGTGCGTGCTACACAGAGTGGAGAAAATGGAGGAGTGCCATGCCCTCGCAAAGCGCGACACCAGATCTTCAGAGCCATGCGGTCAATCTGCGGGTACGGACCGAGACCCGCGCCTTGATCGACAGAGCGGCCAAGGTGCTGGGGAAAACGCGCTCGGAATTCATGATCGATGCCGCTAGACGTGCGGCGGAAGATGCTCTGCTTGATCAGACCCTGGCTCGCGTCGATCAAGAAACCTACGACCTCTTTCTAAAGACGCTGGATCTGCCCCCCGGTGGCGAGGGGTTCGAGCGGTTGATGCGCGCCCGCAAGCCGTGGGCGCCGTGACCTTATCCGCCCCCTGCCTATTGATGCCCGAGCATGACCTCGGCGATTTCGTCTGCGGGGTTGCCAGCCTGGACGACTGGCTGAAGCGCAGGGCCAACGCCAATCAGATCAATAGGGCCTCGCGCACCTACGTCGTGTGCGAGGGAAGCCATGTGGTCGGCTATTACTGCCTGGCGTCGGGGGCACTCGCGCTGAACGAAGCACCCGGCCCCGTCCGCCGCAACATGCCGGACCCGGTTCCGATCACCATTCTCGGCCGCTTGGCCGTCGACCGATCCTGGCAGGGAAAGGGACTGGGCGCAGCGCTTCTTCAGGACGCCGTAGCGCGGACATTAAGAGCCGCCGACATCATCGGCATTCGCGGCCTTCTCGTGCATGCGATCTCGGCCGAAGCCAAGGCCTTTTATGAGCATTACGGCTTCCTTGCTTCCCCCAAACAGCCGATGGCCCTGATTTTGTCGCTCAAGGGCGGGACGTAAGGACGCTATCGGAATATAAAGAATAAAATGGGTCAGAGTGATTTTCTCGCAAAGCCAAGATCCGTGATTTTATTACGCCATACAAATTAACTCTGACCTGTATTCCCATTACGAGGACCAACGGTTTCGGGAACGGGTGCTGCCTTCGCCCACTATCACGAAGCCAGAAACGGTTGCGACCGACGAATGGAGTAAACTGGCGTTGCCGCCTATGCCGGAGATCCTGACTTCCGTGACTGGAGCCAATCCAGACGAGGAGGACACGAGCGATTCCGAGCGCCGCCGCCAACCCGAGCTGAGCCGCGTGCAGTCGATCACCAAGGTGGTGCCGATCGAGAGCGAGTTTGAGATCGACCCGGTGGACGATGCTGATGATGAGGCCCCGCGCCTCAGCCGCATGAACCAGAACATGCGGCAGGTCGCGCGCCAGGCTTCGCTCGACCAGATCGACCGGCGCATGACGCGCATGGAGCGTGACCTCGGTATCGCCGTCGAGAGGCTGGCGATATTCATCCGCTTCTGGCTTCAGACGACACCGGCGTTGCCGGAACCCGCTGCCCAAGCCGCTCGCGCAAAGGCGGGCGAGCGCTAAGAGGCGTTCATTGCGACTCTGGGGCGGCGACTCGCGAGTGGACCGAAGCTGCAGCAGGAGATTTTGGAGGACGTTGTCGCTCAACCCGACCAGAGATAACCTGCCCATAGTCCGGAAACGTTGTTCGAGCGCCGCGTGCCACCAGCTGCAATTGGGGCCCGGGTACGCTATGACATCACTGTTTTCGTGCACCCACAGGGAGCCGTGCTTCGACGCCGGCCACCACGTCCTCAACGATCTCCTGCAGCTCCGTCGGCTCGCTACCATCACGCGCCTGGATCGAAATCCCCTGCAGGACGGCAGCCAGATGGCGCGCCAGAGGCCCAACCTCGTCAGGGCCGGCAAAGGACCGGAGCGCTTCGGCGATGCGCTCGCGCATGGCATTACGCCGCACAGCCGCGTCGCGAGCAAGCGAGGCATGATCCGGGTGACATGCAACAATACCGCTTGAGATCATGCAGCCGCGCTCAAACTGCGGGTCAGTTACGGCTCTCACCGCACCCTCAAGCAAGGCTCGCACCGCCTCCGCCGGCGACGTTGCCAATTGGACAGGCGCGAGGTTCAGGCCTCCGAGCGTCTCTTCATAGCGGGTAATCGCTTCCCGGTAGAGCTCCGCCTTGCTGCCAAATGCAGCGTAGAGACTTGGAGGCGCTACGCCGATCTCCCTTGTGAGATCGACAATCGATACCCCCTCATAGCCGTGACGCCAGAACAGCCTCATCGCCGCCTCGACCGCCTTCTTCCGGTCGAAACTCCAGGGGCGCCCGCCGCGCGATTTTGTATTTCGTTCCATAACGACCACTAAACAACCATTGACAGGCAAAGTCAACCATGTTGAATAGCAATCACTAAACAACATGGAGCGATACGCATGGACCACTCAAGACGTACCTTCCTTTCCGGCGCAGCCGGCATTGCAAGCCTGGCCCTCGGAGCCGCCTATACGGCGCCTGAAGCTCATGCAGAATCCACTGGCAACACCGCCCCGGCCGCAGCGAGGGATGGCGGACATGCTGTTGCGCGCGAGCCATTTGCCGTCCGTTCGGCGGATGGCGTGATACTGACGGGTGAAGCGCAGGGAGACGGTCAAGCGCCCGAAATCCTTTTCATCCATGGCCTGCGTCAGAGCCGTCTGAGTTGGGAAAAACAGTTCGCCGATCCTGCTCTGGCGGGATTTCGCATGGTCCGCTTCGACCTGCGTGGCCACGGCGATTCCGACAAGCTGGCCTCGTTCGACGCGTATTCCGATGCGGATCGATGGGCCGACGACGTTGCCGCCGTGATCGCAGGCGCAAGGCTTCGCCGGCCGGTACTGGTCGGCTGGTCGCTGGGCGGTTTCGTAGTCGGCGCCTATCTGCGCAAATATGGAGGTTCAGCGGTCGCCGGCATCAATCTGGTCGATGCCGTCACCAAGCTGTCGGGTGATCTGCTCACCGAGGAGGCCGCGACCTTCACGCGTACCTGCACCTCGCACGATCTGGCAGAACGCATTGCGGCCACGGCCGCCTTCCTCGCCGCCTGCTTTCACCGGCCACCGCCCGTGGTGGAGATGCAGCGCATGCTGGGCATCAACGGCATGACGGCCCGTGCGGTGAACGAGGGATTCATCAAAACGCAGACGTCCGATCTCGAACCCGTCTTCAAAGCGTATGCCGGCCCGATCCTGCTGACGCACGGTGTCCATGACCGGCTGGTTCGCATCGCGATGTCGGACCGGATCAGGTCCATTCACGCGAACAGCCGGCTGTCACTCTTCTCCGAGAGCGGACACAGCCCCTTCTATGAGGAGCCGATACGCTACGGACAAGAACTTGCGGCATTCGTGACGGCGGCAAACAATGACTGAGACGATGGCTGAGAGCCTGAATCGACGAAGTGGCGCCAACATGGACGCGGCAGCGGCGTTCTTTCCGGGCTTCAGCCCCCTGGACATCGACGCCGGCGGCGTGCGCTTCGCCGGCGTTATCGGCGGCGCCGGACCACCGATCTTGCTGCTTCACGGTTTCCCCGAGACACACATTGCATGGCGCAAGCTCGCCCCGGCGCTGGCGGCTCAGCACACTCTGATTATTCCTGACCTGCCAGGCTATGGCGCCAGCCGGCCGCATGCGATGACCCCGCGCTGGACCAAGCGCCGTGTCAGCGAAGCGTTGGTCGCGCTTATGAGGGCGCGCGGCCATGAACGCTTCGCGCTAGCAGGACATGACCGCGGCGCGCGCGCCGGCTACAGATTGGTTCTCGATCATCCGCGCGTGGTTACCCGGTTCGCATCGCTGACAGTGGTCCCGACGCTCGACGCGATGTTGGCTGCCGATTTTCGTTACGCTCAGAGAAATTATCATTGGTTTTTCCTCGGCCAGGAAGAAGATTTACCCGAGCGGCTTCTCGCCGCGGCGCCGGATGAGTTCATCGATCGGGTCTTCGTGTCCATGAACGCGGGAAACGAGAATGTGATCGAAACGCCCGCAAGGGAGGCGTACCGGGCCGCATTCCGCGATCCGGCCGTCAGGCACGCGATGTGCGAGGATTATCGGGCTGCGCTCGTTGAGGACCTGGCCCACGACGAAGAAGACCGCCGGGCGAATCGTAGGCTCGATTGCCCTGTCCTCGTCCTGTGGCCGCATTCCCAGGACAGGCCGGACAGATCTAACCCCGCGGAGATCTGGCGGCTCTGGACCAACGATGTCACGGGTGTGGTGACGAGCGGCGGTCATCTTCTGCCTGAAGACTGCCCGGATGAAATCGCAGCGGCGCTCATTCTGTTCTTCTCGGCAAGCTCTGGAGAAGGATAATACAGCATGCTTCTCGCTTGGCTCCGTCGCGACCCTTCGCGGTAACATTCGAATCCGCCGTTTCCCTGTCTTTATACGCCACAGTACGACGACCACATTTCGGTTGTTGTAATGCCCTGAATTCTGCTGCTTCTACTCGTCCCCGATCCAGGGCCGCATTTCGCGGGCCCGCACGAGAGCGGGGACGACGTGGCGGCCACTCACCAGAAACCGGACGCAACCCTTCGCGGCGCACGCATGCGGCGCACGGCCCTCGGGCCGGCGATCGCCCAATTTCTGGAAGATCCCGCGATCGTGGAGGTGATGCTCAACCCCGATGGGCGGCTCAGGTCAGGCCAAGACCGCCACCCACCGTGATGCCGGCGTCGATGACATGGACGATATGTCGGGCGCCAATGGCGACGACGTGAGCAAACTGAGCCAACTCGACGATGGGCCTGTTCGGCCTCCGACGGTTCAGCCGATAGCGATGACAAGCTTGCCGGTGACGTGGCCGGCGGAACTGACGGCATGCGCCTCGGCCGTCTCGGCGAGCGGGAAGGTCCGGTCGATGTGGAGGCGAAAGCGCCCTTCGGACCACAGGCGGGCCGCCTGCAAGAGGGCTCCCACGGGGTCCTGCGGCGGACCAAGCGAGAACTTCGCGCCATAGGATTCGGCCGAAAGGTCGGCGACCGACAGGACGCGCCGGGCCTCGCCGACAATGCCGATCAGCTCCGGGAGGACGCCGGAACCCGCGACATCGAGGGCGCCATCCACGCCATCGGGCGCAAGCAGCCTGACCCGCTCGGCAAGGCCGGGCCCATAGGTCGTCGCGACGGCGCCCAATTCACGCACGTAGTCCTGTTTCGCGGCGCTCGCCGTGGCGATCACGGATAGGCCTCTGAGGCGGGCCAATTGAATGACCGCAGTGCCGATGCCGCCGGCGCCGCCGCTGACCAGCAGCGTCCGGCCGTCGCCGAGCCCCAGTTCATCGAGCGCGCGCGACGCCGTTTCGAAGACGACCGGTACCCCGGCCGCAACGTCGAACGGCATCAGGTCCGGCTTCGGCGCCCAATGGGTCAGGACCGCGCATTGCGCGACGGTGCCATTGCCGAAGCCGAAGACGGCATCGCCCACGGCGACCCCGGCGACGCCTTCACCCACCTCGTCCACGACGCCGGCTGCTTCGACGCCGACACCGGCGGGGAAGGAAACATCCTCGAAGTCGCGATAGAGCCCGGCCCGGCGCTTCCAGTCGGAGGGATTGACGCCGGCCGCCCGCACCGAGATGCGCACTTCGCCCGGCCCGGCATGCGGTGCCGCGATATCGACCAGTCCCAGGACGTCTGGGCCGCCGTATCGATCGAATTGGATGGCTTTCATCGAAGCTCCCTGGAAACGACCGCGCCCTAGGAAGCGAAGCCAGCAAATGTGTACTCAGTACATATTTCAATTAGTCCCGGACGACCGCTCGGTCAAGAGAAATATATACTCAGTCCAAATATCCTGCTATCTCTCGGGCATGCCCGATCCGACCGACCTCCGCACAGCCAAGCGGCGTGCCACCCGACAGACGATCTCCGACGCCGCGACCCGGCTGTTCTGGGAGCGCGGCTTCGACCAGGTTACCGTCGATGACGTGGCCGCGGCCGCCGGCGTCGGACGGATGACGGTGTTCAACTATTTCCCGCGCAAGGAAGACATGTTCTTCGACCGCGATGCGGAAGGGCGGGCGTTCCTGCGCGAGGCGCTTCGGCAGCGCGAAGCCGGCGTGTCCCCCATCGAAGCGCTGCGGCTATTGGCGCACCGCCTCGTGGCCGACGGGGCGCCCTATGTCGACTTCTCAGAGGAAAGCCAGAATTTTATCCGGACGCTCGAGGCGAGCGAGACACTGAAGGCGCGCGCGCGCGCCATCCGCGACGAACTCGCGGAAGTGGCCGCAGCCGCGCTGGCCGAGAGCGCGGGACGCCAAGTGCCCGATAGCGACGCGCGTCTCGCCGCGTCGCTCCTCTTGGCAACCTGGACCGTCGCCTTCGTCGAAGCGCATCGGGTGTTTCGACAGACGCAGAATGCCGACGCGGCAAATGCCGGCTTCCTCGGACTCATCGACAAGGGGACCGCGGGCATCGCCGCGGCGCTGACCGGAACGGCATATACCGGGTGAGAGCCGCGTCGACGAGGTCCGGTCCGGCCATGTTCATCCAATTTAGCCGGACGGACTCGGCTTGGGAGCGGATGCATCAGGCACAGTAATCGAACGTTCGGCGGCGAATGGCCGTTCTGGGGTTCAGGCTTTTTTGTTCGGTATGTCACCGTATGTGCCGCGATCAAGGAAATCCTTCTTAGATGCGATCCAGCCACGTAACGATTGCGGCGTTAACGTCGTCTGGTCGATCCTGCATTATCCAATGCCCTGTCTTCGTCCAGAAATCGACTTTTGATTTCGGATGAATAATGACGCTACGCATGCGATTTGCTTGAGATTCATCACGACAGAGATGATACAATGGCACGTTCAGAGTACTCAGAAATTTCTGACTTTGCGCACCGACCCCTACCTGATCCGGGCCAAGGAACAGCGGGCCGAATGATTGCCGCACTACGTGTTTTGGCATGCCCTTTACTCGCCGTGCATGCCAGTGCTGGAACGCAGGAGGTGTCGCGGGATCGTAGAACGCCTTCCACAACTCGGGAATGACGGTGCCAGGGTCGCCGACCTCGAGGTCATTGGAAACCTTGCAAAATAGGGGCGCGACGTCGTCGGCAAAGCCCAATGAGCCGTCGATCGATACCACTGCGTCAATGAGGTCCGGTCGCTTTGCTGCAAGGCGCGCCGCAATCTGCCCGCCCATCGAGTGACCGATCAGAATGAACTTTTGTCCGGCGAACGCACTGGTCATGAGCCGCTCTATGTCACGGACATAGTCAGACGGGCCGTAGCCCGAAGCCGGCACTTCGGATTGACCGTGCCCACGCAGGTCCACCGCAATGACACGATTTCTCTGTTCAAGGACCGAAATTTGCCAACTCCAGTCGTTGGCATCTACAGTCCAACCGTGAAGGAGCATGATGTTCCGTCCAGTGCCCGTTTCCGTGAAGAACAGCTTCGCTCTGCTTGAAGTCGAGGCTGAGGCCGTTTGCGGTAGCGTGCTAAGGGCAGCCGACGCAGCGATGGCGCCGAGGAAGCCACGTCTCGCAAGGTCCCATTGTTTCATATTCGATCTCCGTCCTTTTTTGCCTCTCGAATGATGAGAAGTTCGATGCTCACATCTTCGAGCTGGCAATATAGATATATGTTATATACCTAGGGTCAATTACGCACTTCAAGGTGCCCTGGTAGCCTGGAGTAAATCTATGCCGAAGCCCGTGCCGACAGACATCGACCCCGTCTTCTTCGCCGACTGCGCCGCCCGGTCATTCTTCGATCAGGTCGCCAATAAGTGGTCGGTGATGATTTTAACGATGCTGAACGATCGCCCCCACCGCTTCAACGAGATGAAGCGAAGGCTGGAAGGAGTGACGCATAAAGCACTTACTCAAGCGCTCCGACGGCTAGAGCGCAATGGGCTTGTGTCGCGAGAAGTCATCGCTTCTTCGCCTGTTGCCGTGGAGTACTCGATATCCGACCTTGGGCGCACGCTCCAGGTACCATTCGGGGCGATGTACGAATGGTCGTTACAACATCTCGATGAAATCGAAGCAGCGAGACAATACTACGACGATCGCGAGGGGCGCAGCTCTAATTTATAATACGAAACCTACGGACGAATAGGTTGGGGACTGGTTCAGATCCATCCGCAGAACAAGGCCGCAAGAGCAAGACCGGCCAGTCTCTCGGGCACCGCCGGCGCTGCCCATATCTCGGCCTATGTCGTGTCGGGCGTCGGCTTCCTCGGTGCCGGCGTGATCATGAAGGATGGCGCTCACATCCAGGGGCTAAATACGGCGGCGCGCTGTGGTGCTCGGCGGCGATCGGTGCCTTATCGGGCACCGGCATGCTGATCGAGTCCGAACCCGATCCCGCCGTTGAAGGCCGCCACATAGACGGCGGATGCGGCATTCTGAGCATGGGGAGCGACCGTCAGCATCCAGCCCTGCAGACCGACGATCAACATGGAAACGGAACCACCCCAGAGGATCATCTCGACAAGGGTCGGCAGGGGTTGCCGGCCTGCCACCGCCATCGAAACCTCGCTCGCAGCTATGCAGGCGGTGGCGATGAGCGCCAGGCTCGATGGTCGGCCGGAAAAACAACCAGCCAGGATGGTGCCGCAGGCACCGGCAAGTCCGAAGGTAAAAAGATACCAGGGGATATCTGCGGGCGGAACGGCGGCGACATCACTCAGCAAGGGAACGATATAGGTGTAGCCGCAAAAATGCGCGGTAACGCCGAGCGCCGTGACCCCGGCCACGACCGCGAGTTTGCCGACATGACGACCGGGACGCGCCGGGACGACGGGTTCCGGCCGAGGCACGGACGGCAATCCGGTCAACCCGGCGATCAGGGACGCGAGGCCGAGCGCCGCGAAGGTAGCGAAGGCCGCCCGCCAGCCCAGCCACTGCCCGATGGCGTTGGCGACGGGAACCCCGGCAACGACGGCAAGCGAGATGCCGGCGAAGGCGATGGCAAGCGCTCTGTTCTTAGGCAGGTCGGGGGCGAGTCGTGTCGCCAATGGCGCCAGGATCGACCAGAACACGCCATGAGTTAGCGCCGTCAGCATGAGGCGGGGATGATCGGCCGCGATCTTCGTCGCCACCGCCGCACCGAGTGAGAAGCCGACAAGATCGAAAGGCACCGCGCCCGCCGCTTCCGCCGCAGCGACGACTTCACCTGCGAGGCGTTCGGCGGTGAGATCTCCGCCGTCGTCGCGGGTAGGCTTCCAGCTCGTCCCCTGGTCGCCGTCTCTGGAGAAGCAGCTCGGCCGCCATGTCTCGGGTGTCGTGCGGGATGACGGAGGCATCGACTGGGGATTTGGCCGGAAGCGGGGATTAGGGTTGTGACGCAAGCCGCTGGATTGGGCGTTGTGGCACTAGCCATTCGCATGCCACTTTGATAGGCTTTAAACGAGTGAGGCCGACTCTAAGCCTGTGAGCCAGTGATCTAGACGATGACAGCCGAACCGTGGGTAACTGCCGTGCACGTGGCCCAACATTTGGGCGTGGCGAAAGATACCATTTACCGCTGGCGCGAGCAGAAAAACCTGCCCGCGCACAAGATCGGCCGGTTGTGGAAATTTCAGCTTTCCGAAGTTGATGAATGGGTCAGGGCGGGGGGTGCCGAAGATACTCCCGACCAAGGACAAAAATCGTGACTTACTCCGCCCACTGTGAACTAGACGACTACAAAATTTCACCACTTGCATATCTTGGGGCGGGGCAATGACGACGGCAGAAAGCGGCATCGAAGAAGAGCTAATAACGAAACTTCAGGATCTCAAATACGCCTATCGTCCTGACATACGCGACCGCACCGCCCTGGAAAAGAACTTCCGCGAGAAATTCGAGGCTCTCAATCGCGTTCACCTCACTGACGGTGAATTCCAGCGTCTGCTTGAGCAGATTACGACGCCAGATGTGTTCTCGGCCGCGCATATTTTGCGCGAAATGAACAGCTTCGAGCGCGATGACCGTACGCCTCTCAACTTCACCTTGGTCAATATCAAGGACTGGTGCAAAAACAGCTTCGAGGTGATCAACCAGCTACGCATTAACACCGACAACAGCCATCATCGCTATGACGTGATCCTGCTCATCAATGGCGTTCCTGCGGTACAGATCGAGCTAAAGGCGTTGGCGGTAAGTCCGCGTCGGGCCATGCAACAGATCGTCGATTATAAGAACGATCCGGGTAACGGTTACGGCAAAACGCTTCTGTGTTTCATCCAGCTTTTCATCGTCAGCAATCGTACCGAGACCTGGTACTTCGCCAACAATAACGCACGTCATTTCAGCTTTAACGCTGACGAACGCTTCTTACCCATTTATCAGTTTGCTTCTGAGGACAACAAGAAGGTCAACCTTCTTGATAAATTCGCCGGAAGCTTCCTCGTCAAGTGCACCTTGGGGGAAATGATCAGCCGCTACATGGTGTTGGTCGCCAGTGAGCAACGGCTGTTGATGATGCGGCCGTACCAAATTTATGCAGTCAAGGCCATTGTCGAGTGCATCCATCAAAACTGCGGCAACGGTTATGTTTGGCATACCACGGGCAGCGGGAAAACCCTGACCTCGTTCAAGGCCTCGACCCTGCTCAAGGACAACCCGGACATCGAGAAGTGTCTGTTCGTAGTGGATCGCAAGGACCTGGACCGCCAGACGCGGGAGGAATTCAACCGCTTCCAGGAAGGTTGCGTAGAGGAAAACACCAACACCGAAACCCTGGTGCGGCGCCTGCTTTCTGACGATTATACCGACAAGGTCATTGTCACCACGATCCAGAAACTGGGCTTGGCGTTGGATGGGGGCAACGCGCGCAACTACAAGGAACGGCTGGAGCCACTGCGCGGCAAACGCATGGTGTTCATCTTCGACGAGTGCCACCGCTCGCAATTCGGCGACAACCACAAGGCCATCAAGGCGTTCTTTCCCAAGGCCCAGCTCTTCGGCTTTACCGGCACGCCCATTTTTGAGAAGAACGCCAGCTACCAGCAGATCGAGGGACAGCAAGCCAGCTACCGGACCACGGAGGATCTGTTCCAGCGCTGTTTGCACCAGTACACCATTACTAACGCCATCGACGACGGCAATGTCCTGCGCTTCCACATCGACTATTTCAAACCCGAAGGTGGTCGGCTGCCCAAGCCCGGCGAGGGGTTTCAGAAAAAGAAGGTGATCGAAACCATCCTGGCCAAACATGACGCCGCCACCGCTGGCCGCAAGTTCAATGCCATCCTGGCCACCAGCTCGATCAACGATGCCATTGAATATTTTGGGAAGTTTAGGGAGATCCAGGCACAAAAGCAGGCCGATGATCCGGATTTCCAGTCCCTTAAGGTCGCGTGCGTCTTCTCGCCACCCTCAGAGGGGAACAAGGAGGTGCAGCAAATTCAGGAAGACCTGCCCCAGGAAAAGGCCGACAACCAGCAGGATCCCGAGGGGAAGAAAGCTGCGCTTGCAGCCATCATCGAGGATTACAACGCCCGCTTTGGCACCAATCACCGCATCGGTGAGTTCGATCTCTATTACCAGGACGTGCAAAAGCGCATCAAGGACCAGCAGTTCCCCAATGCCGACCTGCCGCGCAAGGGCCAGGAGAAGATCGACGTCGTCATCGTGGTCGATATGCTGCTCACCGGCTTCGATTCCAAGTACCTCAATACCCTCTATGTGGATAAGAACCTCAAATATCATGGGCTGATTCAGGCCTTTTCGCGCACCAACCGCGTCCTCAACCATACCAAGCCCTATGGCAACATCCTGGATTTCCGCCAGCAGCAAAGCCCGGTGGACGAAGCCATCGAAATGTTCTCGGGCGAGCACAAGGATCGCGCCAAGGAAATTTGGCTGGTCGATGCCGCGCCCAAGGTCATCGACAATCTGCAAACCGCCATGAAGAACCTCAGCGATTTCATGCAATCGCAAGGGCTGACCGATGCGCCGGAGGATGTGCCCAACCTTAAGGGTGACGCCGCGCGCGGCCAGTTCGTCAACCTGTTCAAGGAAGTCCAGCGCATCAAGACCCAGCTCGACCAGTACACGGACTTGAACGACGATCAAAAAGACCGAATCGTGCAGGTCGTGCCGCCGGATACGCTGCAAGCCTTCCGGGGGGTCTATCTGGATACCGCCCGCGATCTCAAGGAAAAGCAGGACCGGCCGGGGGATGTCGTCCCCAATCCCGAGGTGGACCAGCTTGATTTCGAGTTCGTCCTCTTTGCTTCCGCCATCATCGACTATGACTACATCATGGGCCTGATCGCCCACTACACGCAGAAAGGACCGAACAAGCTCAAGCTGAGCCGCGAGCAGTTGATCGGCCTGATCCAGTCCGACGCCAAATTCCTCGACGAGCGCGAGGATATCGCCGAATACATCCGCAGCCTGGAACCCAACCGGGCTCTGGACGAAAAGGATATCCGCGCCGGGTATGATCGCTTCAAAGCCGAGAAAAAAGCCCGGAACCTGACGGCCGTCGCCGAAAAGCACGGATTGGAGGCGGGGGCGCTGCAAGCCTTCGTCGACGACGTGTTGAACCGTCATATTTTCGATGGCGAGCAGTTGAGCGACCTGATGGCTCCGCTGGGATTGGGCTGGAAAGCCCGTACCCAAAAGGAGCTGGCGCTGATGGAAGATCTGGCGCCGCTGCTACACAAGCTCGCCCAGGGGCGGGAGATTTCGGGATTGAGCGCCTATGAGCAATGAGGAAATGAAACCAACAAACGACAAGCGGAGCCATACGATCCCGCTGATGCCCCGTCTGCGCTTTCCCGAATTTCGAAGTGCGGGGGCGTGGAAGCCTGTCGAATTGTCTCCCTTCTTGCGGGAACTCTCCAAGAGAGTTCCATCAAGCACGAAACTTCCGATCTATAGTTCTTCTAGGAATGGGTTGCAGCTTCAGAAGGAATATTTTGACGACAGAGAGCTTTTTAACGAAGGGGAATATGGGGTTGTACCTACTGGACACTTCGTTTATCGCCACATGAGTGATGACGGAACTTTCAAATTTAATATTAATAGATTTGGAAGAAGTATCGCCGTCAGCAAAGAGTACCCGGTTTTCTCTGTAGAACAGATTGACTCAAATTTTCTGCAATATCTTCTCAATGAGGGTGGAGAATTCAAAGAATTCGCGATTGCGCAGAAAAAAGGTGGCACTAGAACGAGGCTTTACCTAAAGGTTCTCCGCACTTTCTCCCCACATCTGCCACTCTATGAAGAGCAGAAACGTATCGCTGACTGCCTGTCTTCCATCGACGATGTGATTGTGAAGGAAACCCAGAAGCTCGACGCTCTCAAGGCCCACAAAAAAGGCCTGATGCAACAGTTTTTTCCTGCCGAAGGTGAAGCCACCCCTTGCCTGCGTTTCCCTAAATTCCGGGGGGCGGTGGGCTGGAAAAAACAGAAAGTGTCCGAAATTCTTAAGAGAATTTCAAAACCAGTAAAAATAGAACGAGATAGAATGTATACCCAAATTGGTATCCGTTCTCATGGAAAAGGTATCTTTCATAAAGACGTCGTTAGTGGAACTGATCTTGGAAATAAAAAAGTATACTATATTCAGAATGATTGCTTTATTTTAAATATTGTGTTCGCCTGGGAGCAAGCTGTCGCTGTGACAACGGAAAACGAAAGCGGGATGATCGCATCTCATCGATTCCCGATGTATAAATCATTGTCCAATAAGGCTGATGTTAATTTCATCAAATATTTTTTTATGACCAACAAAGGGAAGGAGCTTTTGGGTGTGGCTTCTCCGGGGGGCGCCGGACGGAATAAAACGCTTGGCCAGAAAGAATTCGAGAATCTGGAATTGCTAATTCCGGGCGATATGAAAGAACAGACGAAGATTTCTGATTGCCTTTCTTCCATAGCAGATCTTATTGAACTGCAAACTCAAAAGCTCGACAGACTCAAAGCCCACAAAAAAGGCCTGATGCAGCAACTTTTCCCAGATCTGGATGAGGCAGAGGAATGACCAAAGAGACGGCTTTCACCTCTCTGCCGGACTTGGCGGCATATCTGAGACGTGAATTGGAAACCAAGAACATCGTCCTCCTTTATGCCTTCAACGGGACCGGCAAGACACGTCTCTCAATGGAATTCAAGAACCTCGGCAAACAAGACGATAGTCAGGATACGCTCTATTTCAACGCCTTCACCGAAGATCTGTTCACCTGGGACAACGACCTTGACGGTGATAGCGACCGCAAGCTGAAGATCAATTCAGATTCCCATTTTTTCGATGGTCTGGCAGAGTTGGAAATGGATACCCGTATCCGCCCGCTCCTGCAGCGCTATGCGGATTTCGACTTCCGGATCGATACAGAGGAATGGGTGATCCGTTTCTCCCGCACCGTTAACGGCCAAACCGTTGATAATATCAAGGTGTCGCGGGGTGAGGAAAACATCTTCATCTGGTGCTTTTTCCTCGCCATCGTCCAACTGGTCCTGGATGGGGCCGAAGCCTATCGGTGGGTCAAATACATCTATATCGACGATCCAATCTCGTCCCTGGATGAGGAAAATGCCATCTTGGTGGGCAACCATCTGGCCCAATTTCTGAAGAGAAAAGATAACGAGATCAAAACAGTTGTCTCGTCCCACCACACGTTGTTTTTCAATGTGTTGTGGAATGAGCTAAAAAAGGCCTCACATTATTTTTTATCTCATAGCCGCAAGACGGGTAAATACAGTTTCTCCCGTACGAACGATACGCCTTTTTTCTACCATTTAGCGCTGCTGCAGGAAATTTGGCGGGCAAAAGAAGTCGGGCAGCTTCACACTTATCATTTCAATGCGTTACGCAGCCTTCTCGAAAAATCGGCCATCTTTCACGGATATGAAGACTTTTTTGTTTGCGTCAGAAAAGAAGACGGAGATCCTGACGAAACTCTTTATAGACGACTCGTTAACATCTTAAGTCATGGGAACTACTCTTTTCATGATCCAGTTGAAATGTTGCCAGAAAATCGGGAGCATTTTGAAAAATTACTCACTGACTTTCTCAATTTTTACCCATTCAATCAGGAACTTCTTGTAAAAGAACCCGAACAGGTGGACGCATAATGACTGACTACGAAAAGCAACAACTTGGCAAGACCCTTTGGGCCATTGCCGACCAGTTGCGCGGAGCCATGAACGCGGACGACTTCCGCGATTACATGCTGGCCTTCCTGTTCCTGCGCTACCTGTCGGACAACTATGAAATCGCTGCCCGCAAGGAATTGGGACCGGATTATCCGGTTCCGGACAACGAAGACCGGCGTGCACCGCTGGCCATCTGGTATCTGAAAAACCCGGACGATACCGCTGTTTTTGAAAAGCAGATGCGGCGCAAGGTGCATTATGTGATCCGCCCGGACCATCTCTGGAGCAGCATCACGGAGCTTGCCCGCATCCAGAACGGCGAGTTGCTCAACACCCTGCAAAAAGGGTTCAGCTACATCGAAAACGACTCCTTCGAGCGTACCTTCCGAGGGCTGTTCTCGGAGATCAACTTGGGGTCGGAAAAACTCGGCCGGGATTATTCGGAACGGAACGTCCGTCTGTGTAAAATTGTCTGCGAAATCGCCAATGGACTGGCGGAATTTTCCACGGACAGCGACACGTTGGGCGATGCCTATGAATACCTGATCGGCCAATTTGCCGCAGGCTCGGGCAAGAAGGCGGGTGAGTTCTATACGCCGCAACAAGTTTCCAGCATCCTGTCAGCCATCGTCACGCTGGACGGGCAGGAACCCGCGACCGGGCAGCGCTCGCGTCTGGATAGCGTGCTGGATTTCGCCTGCGGGTCGGGCTCACTGCTGCTTAATGTGCGTCACCGCGTGGGGCTGCACGGTATTGGCAGGATTTACGGCCAGGAAAAGAACATCACGACCTACAACCTGGCGCGCATGAACATGCTGCTGCATGGGGTCAAGGATTCGGAGTTTGACATCTTCCACGGCGATTCGCTGATCAATGAATGGGACATGCTGCGCGAGACGAACCCGGCCAAGACGCCCCACTTCGACGCCGTTGTAGCGAACCCGCCCTTCAGCTATCGCTGGGAGCCCACGGAAGCACTGGGCGAAGATGCGCGCTTCAAGAACTATGGCCTGGCGCCCAAATCCGCCGCTGACTTCGCCTTTCTATTGCATGGGTTCCACTATCTGAAGCAGGACGGCGTAATGGCCATCATCCTGCCGCACGGCGTGCTGTTCCGGGGGGGCGTGGAAGCCCGCATCCGCACCAAGCTGCTCAAGGATGGCCACATCGATACGGTGATCGGCCTGCCGGCCAACCTGTTCTATTCCACCGGCATTCCGGTATGCGTCCTGGTGCTGAAAAAGTGCAAGAAGCCCGATGACGTGCTGTTTATCAACGCGGCCGAGCACTTCGAGAAAGGCAAACGCCAGAACTATCTTCTGGATGAGCATATCGAGAAGATCGTTTCGACTTATCAATTCCGTAAAGAGGAACCGCGCTACTCCCGCCGCGTTGAGATGGACGAGATCACCGAGAACGAGTTCAACCTCAATATCTCTCGCTACGTCAGCACGGCCGTGCTTGAGGAAGAGGTCGACCTTGGCGCGGTAAATGGGAAACTGGTGGCCTTGGAAAAAGCAATCAACGCAGCCACGGACAAGCACAACGAATTCCTCAAGGAGCTTGGCCTGCCGCCATTGCCCAGATTCTGAATTCCCTGAAGCGCCAGTATTTTTGCGCCCCAGTACTCCTGGTTACACGGTCCGGCGCAAAGGGCTTGATCACGATCCGCTCGCATCTTTCCTTGAAAGCGCAATTGTGCTTTCGGGAAACGTTCCATGTCCGCGACCAAGATTCTGTGGGGCCAAGTCATCGTCGTCTTTCTGATCGTGCTCGCCACCACCTGGGCAGCAACGGAATGGACGGCTTGGCGGTTAGGGTTCCAGCCACAACTGGGACCACCCTGGTTCATCCTGCTCGGTTGGCCGGTCTACCATCCACCGATCTTCTTCTGGTGGTGGTTCGCCTATGATGCCTACGCCCCGGAGATTTTCGCCGAGGGCGGATATATCGCCGCCTCCGGCGGCATTCTGTCGGTAGTCGTGGCCATCGCCATGTCGGTGTGGCGGGCACGCGAGGTCCGGAACGCTGAAACCTATGGTTCCGCCCGCTGGGCAACTCCGAAGGAGATCAAGGCCGCCGGACTGCTTGGACTCGATGGCGTGGTGCTGGGGCGGCTTCGACGGGATTATCTGCGCCATGACGGACCCGAACATGTGCTGTGCTTCGCGCCGACGAGAAGTGGCAAGGGCGTCGGCCTGGTGGTGCCGACCCTGCTGACCTGGCCGGGCTCCGCCATCGTCCACGACATCAAGGGCGAGAACTGGCAACTCACCGCCGGCTTCCGGGCGCGGTTCGGCCGCGTGCTGCTGTTCGATCCGACCAATCCGAATTCCTCGGCCTACAACCCGCTGCTGGAGGTCCGGCGGGGTGAATGGGAAGTACGCGACGTCCAGAACGTCGCCGACGTGCTGGTTGACCCGGAAGGCTCCTTGGAGCGACGGAATCACTGGGAGAAGACCAGCCATTCGCTGCTGGTCGGCACCATCCTGCATGTTCTCTATGCCGAGGAGGACAAGACGCTCGCCGGTGTCGCCGCCTTCCTGGCCGATCCCAAACGGCCCATCGAATCAACCCTAAAGGCGATGATGACCATGCGACATCTCGGCGAGGCCGGCGTTCATCCCGTCGTCGCCTCGGCCGCCCGCGAGTTGCTGAATAAGTCCGACAACGAACGTTCTGGGGTCCTGTCCACCGCCATGTCGTTCCTCGGCCTCTATCGCGATCCGGTGGTGGCGAAGGTCACCAGCCGATGCGATTGGCGCATCGCCGATCTGGTCGAAGGCCGGCAACCGGTCACTCTCTACCTCGTGGTGCCGCCCTCCGACATCAGCCGCACCAAACCGCTGATCCGTCTGGTGCTGAACCAGATCGGCCGCCGGCTGACCGAGGATCTGCAGGCCCAGAAGCATCGCCACCGCATGCTGCTGATGCTGGATGAGTTCCCGGCGCTGGGACGGCTCGATTTCTTCGAAAGCGCCCTCGCATTCATGGCCGGCTACGGCCTGAAGGCCTTCCTGATCGCCCAGTCGCTGAACCAGATCGAGAAAGCCTACGGTCCCAACAACTCGATCCTCGACAACTGCCATGTCCGCGTCAGCTTCGCCACCAACGACGAACGCACTGCCAAGCGGGTATCCGACGCGCTCGGCACCGCCACCGAAATGCGGGCGATGAAGAACTATGCCGGCAGCCGGCTGTCGCCCTGGCTCGGCCATCTGATGGTCAGCCGACAGGAGACGGCGCGGCCATTGCTGACGCCTGGCGAGATGATGCAGCTCCCGCCTGCCGACGAAATCGTCATGGTCTCCGGCATTCACCCGTTGCGGGCAAAGAAGGCCCGCTATTTCGAGGACAGACGATTCCAGGAACGTGTCCTTCCGCCACCCACGCTCACCCGACCGGAAAAAGCATGTGCCGACGATTGGAGCACCCGGCCGCTGCCACCACGCCCGGAGATTGCCGACCCACCGACGGCGGAAAGCGCGAAGGACGACGAAGACCCGACCGGCTCCGAGCACCGCCTGCAACCGGAACTAAACCAAACCAAGACCGTCGAGAAGAAAGAGCCACTCGACAACGAGTTCACTCCGGATGCGGCCGACGAAGGGCAGGACGATGCGGCGCGTTTCAGCCGAGTGAACGAGATCACGCGGAGAACTGCCCGGCAGGTGTCCCTCGATCCCGCCGATGACATGGGCTTGTGAGGTTCCGATGACTGCGCCGAAGAAGAAAGCCCAGATATCGGTATACCTCGATCCCGAGGTCATGCGGACCCTGGCCGCTTACGCGGCCCGGCGCGGACAGCCGCAATCGCTGATCGCCGAAGCCGCCATCGCGTCGTTCCTGTCGCCGGATGCCGACGAACAGCGTGAAGCCGCCATCGCCAAGCGCCTCGATCAGGCGGACCGGCGGCTATTGCGCCTCGAACGCGATGTCGGCATTGCCGTCGAGACCCTGGCGCTGTTCATCCGCTTCTGGCTGACCACCAATCCGCCCTTACCGGAGCCCGTCGCCCAGGCGGCCCGGGCCAAGGCCGGCGAACGCTACGATGCATTCGTCATGGCGCTGGGCCGGCGGCTGGCCCAGGGGCCGAAGTTGCGGCAGGAAATCCCGCAGGATGTCGAGTCCGAAGCGTAAGTCCACGCACAACGACGACAGCTCTTGCGGAAAGAGGAACAATTCCTTCCCTTTGCTCCCAAGCTCTTGCCGCATGGTCATGATGCGGCTACGATTTTTAACCAATAGCCGTTCCTGTAGTTCGAAGGGCTACCGCAACAATCGTGGCGAGACCGTCGCCAGGAGTTACCCGTGGCGAAACCCACTCAGGCAGCTATTCGGAAGCTGTTTGCCTTGTCCGGCAATTTCTGCGCCTTCGCCGGATGTAACCAACATGTGGTCGATCTGGAAACCGGGGTGATCCTTGGCGAAATCTGCCACATCCACGCGAAGAGCGCTGGTGGGCCAAGATATGCTGCCCAGCAATCGGAAAAGGAACGGAACGGTTACGACAACCTGATCCTGCTTTGCGCCACCCACCACAAACTCGTCGATACGCGGCCAGACAAATTCCCGGCGGAAGACCTGAAGGGAATGAAACAGGTGCGCGAAGACAACTTTGGGCGCAAGGAACAAGCTGGGGACGAAGCCATCGCCAAACTGTTGCTCCAGGTCTACACCGATGCGCTGACCATCGGGCATGTTGCCGGCGATCTGAATGTGAACAGTACAGGGCCTGTACACGTCAAGAAGGTCGTCCGGAAGATCAATGTGACCCCCGCGCCAGGAACCATAGGAGCCGCCCAGGAACTCGTGCGATATGTCGAGTACCTCATCAAGAAGTACAACGAATACGCATCGAAAGACCCATTTTCATCCAGAAAATTCAGCCATGCGGCGATCCGCAACACCATCTCCACTAAATTCGGCGGCACTGTAAGAAACATCTCCGCCGGAAAAGCAGACGATTTGATCGCGTATCTACAAGAAAGAATAAGGAAAACATCGATTGCCAAAACGAATATGAGTAAAGGGTGGCGGGTCTATTCCACCTACGACGAATTCCAGGCAAAATATGGATCGTGATCCCGGTAGGATGATGCCCACCTCCCACGGGGACTGGGCCGTCCCGTCACCGGAAAAACGTGTTGCCGATGACCGCTTCTGCACCGGGCAAGTATTTTCTCTTCCCCCTACGCTGAGCCTCTACGCCACGTAGAAGCTTGTTGCGTCCGAATAATTCCTGCTTCTTCTAATTATCCCCGTCGCCGATCGATTGGCTCAGATCGGCCCTGAACGGGGATGATCATGGCGGTCGCCACCACCCATTCCGAAGCCTTCGCCCGAAGCGCCCGCATGTTGCGTACCGCGCTGGGGCCGGACATCGCCACCTTCCTGGAAGATCCCGCCATCGTCGAGGTGATGCTCAACCCGGATGGCCGGCTGTGGGTGGATCGCCTGTCGGGAGGTCTTGAGGATACGGGCGCCACCCTGTCGCCCGCCGATGGCGAACGCATCGTCCGCCTCGTCGCCCACCACGTCGGCGCCGAGGTCCACGTCGGCGCTCCCCGCGTCTCCGCCGAACTGCCCGAGACCGGCGAGCGGTTCGAGGGCCTGCTGCCGCCGGTGGTGGCGGCCCCGGCTTTCGCCATCCGCAAGCCGGCGGTGGCGGTCTTCACCCTCGACGATTACGTCGCCGCCGGCATCATGACCGCCGGACAGGCGGCCTTGCTGTGCCAAGCCGTGGCTGCCCGCAAGAACATCCTGGTGGCCGGCGGCACCTCGACCGGCAAGACCACGCTCACCAACGCCCTCTTGGCCGAAGTGGCCAAGACCGCAGACCGCGTGGTGCTGATCGAGGATACCCGCGAGCTGCAATGCCTGACGCCCAATCTAGTTGCGCTCAGGACCAAGGACGGCGTTATACCAAGTCCCGGTATCGGCGACTCTCGCAGGGAATTCCCAAAATAGGGAAAATATGAGTCACTCTGGCAAACGAGGAGGTTTGCCATG
>WASQ01000049.1 GCA_009712185.1 Telmatospirillum sp.
ATGGTCAGCCGCAGGCGCCCGCCTACGCTCCGGCCCCCGCCTATGCCCCTCCGCCGCCCGCTTATGCCGCGCCTCAGCCCGCCGCGGGAGGCCCCTGGGGGCAGCCGCAGCAGCCTCAACAGCCGGCCGGCGGCGGATTTCTGCGTAATGCCGCGACCATGGCCGCCGGCGTCGCCGGTGGGGCGCTGATCGCGGAAGGCATTTCCAGCCTGTTCAGCGGGCATCGCGGCGGCCTGGGCGGTGGTTTCGGTGGTTCCGGTCTCGCCGGCGGCAGCCCCTGGGGCGGCGGGACGGGCAACACGGTCGAGAACGTCACGGTCAACAACTATTACGGTGATCAGGAGCCCCGCACCGAAGACGCCCGTTACGAGGATGATGGCCGTGGCCAGCAGGACGATACGCAATATCAGGATGCGTCCTACGAACCGGACAGCTATGACGACGGCGGCTACGACGATACCTCCGACGTCTGCCGCCATCTGATTCCAATCGGGGACCGGGGGGCACCTCGCCGGAAACCGGGGGCCCCCGCCTTGCGACAGCTCCGGCCCTTGCGGCCAACCTTTGTCCGTTTGTCGCCTGGGCGACAGACGTTCCAGCCCTCTCCGGGCAACCCTTGCGCATAACAATAAGTCCGCCGGGCCTTTCGGACCGGGCGGGCGGGATCTCCCGGCCGCGCTCCATGACGGCGGCGCCGGACCGGCGGGAGCCGATGCAAGGGATGCCCGACATGACCAAGATCGATTGCGCGACCTGTTCCGTCGATCCATGCACCACCGAGATGGTGACGATCGCCGACGCCATGGGCGTCGAAACCGCCTTTCACCGTCACGCCAGCCAGAATCCCCGCTGCGGCTTCGGTGCCCAGGGACTGTGTTGCCGGATCTGTCTCAAAGGTCCCTGCCGGATCGCCCCCACCGGGGAAAGCCGTCAACTGGGTGTCTGCGGCGCCGACCGCCACACCATCGTGGCGCGTCACATGGCGCGCATGATGGCGGCCGGCGCGGCCTCGCATTCCGATCACGGCCGGCATATCGCGCTGGCTCTGAAGCATCTGTCCGAAGGTCATCTGGCGGATTATCAGATCCGTGACGAGGCGAAGCTGATGAGCGTCGCGGCCCGTCTCGGGATTTCCACCGGCGGACGCGACAACGCCGCCATTGCCGGCGACATCGCGCGGATCAGCCTGGGCGATTTCCAGAGCCAGGACGACAGCATTCCCTGTTCCTGGCTGAAGGCCTTCCTTCCCGCCCGCCGGGTGGAGAAGCTGGCGGCGCTGGGCATCATGCCGCACAACATCGACGCCACCGTGGCCCTGACCATGGCGCGGACCCACATCGGCTGCGACGCCGACCCGGCCAATGTGGCGCTGGGGGGGCTCCGGGTCGCGATGGCCGATCTCGACGGCATGATCCTGGCGACAGAACTGTCGGACATCCTGTTCGGAACCCCGGCGCCGGTCACCACCCGGGCCAATCTCGGTGTTCTCAAACGGGACGCCGTCAATATCGCGGTCAACGGCCATAATCCCCTGCTGAGCGAGGTCGTCTGCGACGTCGCCGCCGAGATGGCGGAAAAGGCCGTGGCGGCCGGCGCGCCCGAGGGGATCAACATCGTCGGCATCTGCTGTACCGGCAATGAGGTGATGAACCGCCATGGCGTTCCGCTGGCCACCAATTATCTGTCCCAGGAACTGCCGATCCTGACCGGGGCGCTGGACGCGATGGTGCTCGACGTCCAGTGCATCATGCCCTCGCTGCCGCGCATCGCCGAGTGTTTCCACACCCAGATCATCACCACCATGCCCCACGCCCGGATCAGCGGTGCGACCCATATCCCCTTCCGCGAGGAGGAGGCGGTCGCGATCGCGCGGCGGATTGTCGCCCTCGCCATCGACGCGTTCGGCCGGCGCGACAACGCGAAGATTCACATTCCCGATCTCAGCCAGAAGGCGACCGTGGGATTCGGGGCGGAGTCGGTGACGGCTGCCCTGGCGACGGTCGATCCGGAGGATCCGCTGAAGCCCCTGATCGACGCGATCACCTCGGGCGCCATTCAGGGCGTGGTTCTGTTCGGGGGCTGCAACAATCCGAAGACCGAACAGGACAATTCCTATTTCCGGATCGCCAAGATCCTGGCGGAGCGCAATGTCCTGGCGCTGGCGACCGGATGCGGCGCGGGCGCGCTTGCCAAGATGGGCATGATGACGTCGGAGGCGACACTTGAACATGCGGGCGAGGGACTGAAGGCGGTTCTGACCGCCATCGGGGCCGCCGCCGGCCTCGATGGGCCGTTGCCTCCGGTCCTGCATTTCGGCTCCTGCGTCGACAACAGCCGCGCCGTGGCGCTGGCGACCGCCCTGGCCAACCGCCTCGGGGTCGACCTGTCCGATCTTCCGATCGTGGTCAGCGCGCCCGAATGCATGAGCGAGAAGGCCGTCGCCATCGGCACCTGGGCGATGACGATCGGCGTTCCCACCCATCTCGGCGCGGTACCGCCGGTCACGGGAGCGACGGTGGTATCCACCCTTCTGACCGAGACGGTGCGCGATCTGGTGGGGGGATATTTCCTGATCGACACCGACCCCGTCAGCGCTGCGGACAAGCTTTATCAGGCGATCCAGGACCGGCGCGCCGCGCTGGGCCTCTGAGTCCTGGCCGTCTTATTGGAAAGGGCGGACGGATGAAAATCGCCGTGACCGGCAAGGGGGGAGTCGGCAAATCGACGCTGACCGGCCTCCTTGCCCGCGCCTTCGCCGATGACGGCTGGGGCGTGCTTGCCATCGATGCCGATCCCGATGCCAATCTGGCATCGGCCATCGGCGTGCCGCCGGACCGGGCCCGCGGGCTTCTGCCCATATCGGCAATGAGCGCCCTGGCCCGCGAACGGACCGGTGCCGCCGACACCGGTGGCTCCCACTTCATCCTCAACCCCCGGGTCGACGACCTGCCCGACCGGTTCGCCATCACCCACGAGGGGGTGAAGCTGCTTCTGATGGGGGCGGTGGAGCATGCCGGGGCCGGGTGCGTCTGCCCTGAGCATGCCCTGCTGCGCAGCCTTTTGAAGCACATCCTGAACCGTCGCCGCGAATGCGTTCTGCTCGACATGGAGGCGGGGGTCGAGCACCTGGGCCGGGGGACGGCGGGCGATGTCGATCTGCTGATCGTGGTGGTCGAACCCGGCGCCCGCAGCATCGAGACCGCGCGTCGCATCGCCCATCTGGCCGGCCAACTGGGCCTGACCCGGATCGCCCATGTGGCGAGCAAGGTGACGGGCGCCGCCGACAGCGCCTTTATCGCCGAAGCCCTGGGCCGGGAGGTGATCGGTACGCTGCCGTTCGATCCGGACATTGCCGCGGCGGACCGGCGCGGAGTGTCGGCCTATGACCTGAGCCCCGCCTGCCGGGATCTGGCCGCGTCCCTGCGCGACGCCATTCTCGACCTGCGCCCCGATCCGACAAAGGAGTGATCCCATGTGCCTTGCCAAAGCGGTTTATCAACCGTCAACAGCCGACTTTCCCGACATCGCCGACGTCGTCGCCGTCGCGGTCGACGGGCCCGACCTCGTGATCGAGACCCTGTTCGGTGAAACGTTTCAACGTCCGTCGTCGCGCATCACCCGGATCGACGCCCGCAGCAACACCATTTTTCTGGCGAGGGAGGACAGCCTGTGACCGCCATGACCGCATCGGGAGAACCTCTCCGTCTGAAGATCCTGTTGTCCCACATGGCCGCTCACAATGCTGATCATGCGGCCGAGATCGCGGCTTTCTCCGGGATGATCGGTACGGACGGCGAGAAGGCGGCCCGCTTTGCCGCCGCCCTGGCCGATCTGGACCGGTCGAACCGGTCGATCAAGGCTTTGCTTGACCTGTTGACCGAAGGCGGGGAAAGCTGACCGGATATCCGGTGCCGACCGCCGACAGGAAAGACAATGCCGCCCAGGTTCAGTATCGCAGACGTTCTGGCGGGGCCCGAGGGGGAGGACTTCCTTCAGGGCTTCGCCGCCCGTGACTATGGCAAGGGCATGCTGGTCTGTTCGGGGGATCTCGACGACAACGGCGTGTTCGTCGTCACCGGCGGGCGGTTGCGTGTCTTCCTGGTCGGCGAGGACAATGAGATCACCCTGTTCTATCTCGGGGTGGGCGACATTTTCAGCCTGCATTCCGGTTGTCTGATCGAGGCATGCGAGCCTTCGACGGTCCGCGTCACCGATATCGTCACCTTTCAGCGCAAGATGTCCTCCTCGCCGCTGCTGGCCTACAGCCTGGTGTCGATTCTGGGGCGGGCGATCACGGCCTGCATCGGCACGATCCAGAATCTGGCGTTCCATGACATCCGCCAGCGCCTGATCGGCTTTTTCCTGGACTGCGCCCGCTCGGGGGAGGTCACACAGGACGGGATCGAGGTCCGGACGTCGCTGACCGTGGAGAAGATTGCCCAACTGATCGGATCAGGCCGTCAGGCGACCTCGTCGGCGATCAGCGGCCTGATCCGCGAAAAGCTGATCGTCCGTCTGGCGCGGGGGCATTATGTGATTCCTGATACCGCCCGCCTGCTGCGGGCCGGACAGGCATCCCGGAAGGACGCCGGGATCTGAGGCGGTGCGCTGTCACCCGCCGCCGGGCCGTCCCGGCCGCGTGACGCCGGGACGGATGGTCTGACGGTGCAACAGGCAGGCCGGCGGCCGGTCCCTCACCACTCCGCGAAGCTGCCGTCGGCGTGGCGCCAGACGGGATTGCGCCAGCGATGGCCGATGGCGGCCTGGCGGATAACCACCTCCTCATCGATCTCGATGCCAAGTCCGGGACCTTCCGGAATCGCGACGAAGCCGTCACGGTAGTCGAAAACCTTGGGATCCTTCAGATAGTCGAGCAGATCGTTGGTTTTGTTGTAGTGGATGCCAAGGCTCTGTTCCTGGATGAAGGCATTGTAGCTGACTGCGTCGATTTGCAGATTGGCGGCCAGCGCGATCGGTCCCAACGGGCAATGGAGGGCCAGCGCGACGTCATAGGCCTCCGCCATCGACGCGATCTTGCGGGTCTCGGTGATGCCGCCGGCATGGGAGGGATCGGGCTGGATGATGTCGACATAGCCCGCGTTCAGGATCGCCTTGAAGTCCCAGCGCGAGAACAGCCGTTCGCCGAGCGCGATCGGCGTGCCGCAATGATTGGCGATCTCCTTCAGGGCTTCGGCATGTTCGGACAGCACCGGTTCCTCAATGAACATCAGCTTGAAGGGTTCCAGCTCCTTGGCGAGGACCTTCGCCATCGGCCGGTGGACGCGGCCGTGGAAGTCGACGCCGATGCCGAAATCGGGGCCCATCGCGTCGCGGATCGCCTGGACGCGCGCCAGCACCGCGTCGATCTTGGCGTGGCTGTCGATGAATTGAAGTTCCTCGGTGCCGTTCATCTTGACGGCGGTGAAGCCCCGGGACGCCACCTCGCGCGCGGCGCTGGCCGTGTCGGCCGGCCGGTCGCCGCCGATCCAGGAATAGACGCGGATGCTTTCGCGCAGCCGTCCGCCCAGAAGCTGATGGACCGGGACGCCGAGCGCCTTGCCCTTGATGTCCCACAGAGCCTGATCGATGCCGGCCAGCGCGCTCATATGGACACCGCCGCCGCGATAGAACCCGCCCCGGTACAGGACCGTCCAATGGTCCTCGATCAGAAACGGATCCTTGCCGATCAGATAGTCGGACAGTTCCCCGACGGCGGCGGCGACGGTGGCCGCGCGGCCCTCCAGAACCGGCTCACCCCAGCCGGTGATGCCCTCGTCGGTCTCGATTTTCAGGAAGCACCACCGGGGTGGCACCAGATAGGGGGTCATTTTGGTGATTTTCACGGCTCAATCTCCTTGTCGGCGGAGGCGGATAGGGGGGGGCGGGGTCATCGCCCCAGCGCGCGCCAGGCGTCGGCGAAGGCGCGGGCGCGCTGTCCGGCCAGGGCGGCGTCGATGCCCGGGCTGTAGAGGGCCGATCCCAGGCCGAACCCGCTGGCGCCGGCGGCCAGGTAATCGGCGATATTGGCGGGCGTCACGCCACCCACGGGCAGCAACCGGATCTCACGCGGGAACACCGCGCGCCAGGCCTTGACCACCACCGGGCCGATCTGTTCCGCCGGGAACAGCTTCAACCCGTCGGCGCCGTTGGCCATGGCCGCGAATCCCTCGGTCGGGGTGGCGACGCCCGGCAGACAGAAAAGACCGGACGCCTTGGCCGCGCGGACCACGGCAGGATCGCTGTGGGGCATGACGATCAGCCGGCCGCCGGCGGCGGCGACCTGGGCGACGGCATCCGGCGACATCACCGTGCCCGCCCCGATAATGCAATCGTTGCCCAACGCGTCGGAAAGGCGCCGGATGCTGTCGAGGGCGTCGGGGGAATTCATCGGCACCTCGATGACGGAAAAGCCCTCCGCCAGGATGGCGCGTCCGATGGCGACAACCTCGCCGGGGGTCACGCCCCGCAGGATGCCGACGAAGGGAAAACGGTCGAGATGGGACAGTAGGGTCATGACAGGGACTCCCGGGACGGGTTGTCTGAGGAAAGACCGGAGGCGATGCGCCAGAGGCCGGTGGTGGCGGCGCCGGAAATGAGAGGGACGCCGGTGATGCCGGCAAGCGACAGCGCAAAGTCATAGCGCTGGCTGAGGCCGCTGGCGCCGATCACGGCGATGGGGACACCGGCCGGGGCGTCGGTTCTGGCCGCGCGGATCTCGTCCCCGATCAGCAATCCGGACAGATAATCGAGGCTGTCGATGGCATCGAGCCCGCCCGACAGCACCAGGGAGCGGGTTGAAAACAGCAGGGAGGTGATGCCCCGGGACGGCGCCCGGAGCGTGACGGAGACGCCGCGTTCGAAGGCGGCCCGCGACAGGGGGCGGTCGGGCGGCGCCCCGGCCTCCATCGCCGGGCGGCCCAGGATCGAATGGCGGGACAGAAGCGCGAACAGTTCGCCGGTCAGATAGGTGGTGAACCCCTCGATCCGGCCGCGCCGGATCCGCACCCATTTGGAATGGGTCCCCGGCAGGACCAGCAGCGACTGCTGCCAGAGCGACGGATAAAGTTCCAGCGCGCCGACGATCTGGGTTTCCTCGCCGCGCATGACATCGGGCAGCTCGCCACCCTGCCTCACGCCCGGCACGATCCGGAGAGCCGTGCCGGGAACCGGCGGCTGCGCCGCAAGCGTCGCAACCAGATCGCCGGCCCCGGCGGGGCAGGGCAGATAGGGGACTTCCTGCCAGCCCTGCGCGCTGCCGATCATGCCGGCCGCGATCATCGGCAGTCCCGGGTGGCGGCGGGTCCAGTCGCCTGTCGCGATATCCAGCGCCTTGGCGAAATCGCCCTCCGGTGTCGCCATGATGCCCCAGGGAAACGCGGTCTCCTCCACCACCAGGCCGTGACCGTCCGGCCCCCGGGCCATCAGAGAGGCCCTGAGCGAGGAGGTTCCCCAGTCGAGCGCGATCAGGGCGGGTGGGGTGGCGGACGGGGACGTCGGCTCCGCCGCCTGCGGGGCGGCACCGCGATCGGAAACGGCCATGTCGGTGCGTCCTCTGTCTGTTGTGGGATCTTGTCCGGCACAGTAGCAGAATTCGCAGGGAGTCTCAATATTTAAGACATTATCCCAATATATGGGATTTATCGTGATGTATGATTCCGTCCGCGGGAACGGACCGGGCGGCCACTCCCAAGGTCACAGGGCGGGTCCGGCCGTCACAGAAACCATTCAGAATTGTCACAGGCCAGAAAAATACAACCGTGATAAGAGCCTCGGGATCGCGTTTTCCGGTCGGGATGGTTTTGCCGTGGGGGCGGGCTTCCGGCACCGCACCACTCTCTCCCGGGACGCCTTTCCTGTGTGGGGATCGCCATGATTTTCGGTCATCACGTCCTGGACGGACAGGCCTGCCGGACCGGCGGGGCCGTCGCCTATTCGACGGCCGCGGTGAGGGAGGTCGCCATTGCCTCCGCCTGCGGTTTCCAACTGGTCGGGTTTCCCAATGCGCGTCCGCTGCGGCGTTCTCCCGCGCTGGATCGGGACCGCTATCAGCGTCTCCGCCAGATCCTTTCGTTGAGCGAAGACACGGCCCGCAAGCTGCGGGCCTACATCGCCAGCCAAACTCCTCATGAACGGGATGGCCGGCGTCCCAGGGTGGTACCGGCCGGTTTCACGATGCCGCGTTCCTATGGCAATGACGAAACGGCGCGGATCGGGGCGGCGTTGTTGAGCCAGGGCCTGATCGGCCTGCGCGGCTCGACGCGGCAGGAGGGCGTCGTTCTGCCGTCGACATTCAGTGGTCGCTTGGCGATGTCCTCTGCCGGATTTCGATTCCTTTTCCAACGCGAAGTACTCAAGGGAGTCAGTGAGCATCTCTATTGGCCGGGCGGGCGTAGCGGCGTCACCATTGGGCCTGGTTACGACATGAACGGTGCCGCCGATAGTCAGGAGAAGGTTATTGCCGATCTGGTCGCCATTGGCGTTGATCCTGCGACGGCGAGAAAAGCGGCGGAGGGTAGAAACCTTTTCAATGAAGTGGCAGACAAATTCGCTCGCGAAAATAGGAATTTAATCACGTTGACGGAGAATCAGCAGGAGCAACTTTTGGGAAAGCTGATTCCCGAATATGAGGGCAGGGTGAATCAGTCGCTCAGCGGCGATGTTAAGCAAAGACTGTTTGCCCATGAGTATGATGCGCTGGTGTCGTTCACTTACAACCACGGCAACTTAGGTGGGACAATGCTGGGACGAGCGGTGAACCAGGGGCGATTGGACGATGTTTCGGTCATGACGGGTTTCAATCAATACCATCCCAGCAAGGACACGAGACGTCGCCCCCTCGAAATTCGCCTGTTCACACGGGGGATATACTCATGAAGGCCGGCTATGCCTCGTTCATTGTCTTGGCATTGCTGGTCTGCGGTGGCGCCAAGGCGGCCGGGTTGCCGGACTGGTTGCTGGGGCGGTGGATGGTCACCAGGGTTTATCAGGAAAGTCCTGAAACGGCCCACTATCTGGTGCCCGGCGCCGAACCAGCGATTTGGGTGGGCGGCAAGACGATGACGGTAGAGGCGGACCGGCTTTCCCTGGCTGGTGAAGTCTGCACTGATCTCGCCGTCCGGGCGAAGCGCGATACTATCCGCCATCTTGTGAAATCGCGACTTGCAGGTGAGCCGGAGGTGTTTGGCCTGGTTCCGAGACCGGGGTGGATTCCTTATCTGGACATAAATTGCGGTAAATCTTTGACAGAAGATGGAAATCAGCTCGACGACAGAGGGATAAATTATATCGATTGGATCATAATTCCAGACGGCCACGACAAAATTGATCTAATGTTCCTTGGATATTGTTACGTGGAACTGCAAAAAATGGAAAAACCGACTTCATGACATATTTATATTTGCTAAAGGCATAATTTAAATTTTATTTTGTGACTTGACGAATAATGCCAAACGGTGATGAGTGGTGTTCATTGTTGATTGGATTGCGGTGACAGTTTACTTGATGGACATGACTGGACATCAGGCAAAGGAGTCCTCATCTCCACTCCGGATCGTCCGGCCGCCCCCGCGATCAAAGCTCGGTCAAGCCGGTCATCGACGTCCTTGAGGAAGATCGGCTCGCGTCGATTGTCGCGCTGAATGACGTGAGGGGTGTGCGCGGCATCACCGCCCGCGCAATTCGAACCATCGGTAGATCCCTCTCCCTCCCTGACCTATTTCTGGGTTATCCACGCGCACATTCACCCGGCGTCTCCCGCAAGCGGGCGAGGGAGATGAATTTCGCCTTCCCATCCGCCCACTGTCAGCGGGCGGATGGGACCCGGCGGAGAATCTGGCTGGCCAGGGCCTCGTAATTGCCGTCGAAATGGTGGCCGCCCGGCAGTCTCAGAACCTCGGCGGTGCCGGCGGGCAGGGTGGGGCAGACGGAGTTCGCCTCCTCCTCCGCGCCATAGACGCACAACGTGCGCACGCCCTGCACCTTCGCGAGTTCCGGAAGCACCGGAAGAGCGCTCTTGTGCGGTTCGTCATGCAGCCAGTCGCCCCAGTGAATTTCCCAGTTGGCGTAGGTGTTGCTGCCCAGCATCGTCGCCAGCGCCACCCGGGATTTCAGGGGGGCGTCCATGCGCGCCAGGATGAAGGGCAGGACGGCGGCGCCGAAGGAAAAGCCGATCAGGACCAGCCGGTCCTTGTGCCAGGCCTTGAGATAGGCGGCCAGCGTGGCGTTCACGTCGCGCGCCGTCGCGTCGGGGCTGCGGGTGTCCCAGAAGTATTTCATACAGTCGAAACCGAGGACGCTGATGCCGCGCGCCGCCAGGACGGTGCCAAGCTGGCGGTCGAGATCGGCCCAGCCGCCGTCCCCCGACAGGATCACCGCCAGATCACGATTGCCATCGTCGGGCGTCCGGTTCTCGATCAGGGTTCCCGCCGGCAGCGCCGGTGTTCCGGGCGTCCCGGCAGTTGCGGCCTGCGTCGCCATCGACAGCGGAGCGAGCAGCGGCAGGGCCAGAAGCAGGGCCTTCAGTGCCTTTCCCGGCGCGCGCCGGCGGGGCCGTCGGAGGGTCATTTCGTCACCAGACCTTTCACCCCGCCCGAGATCAGGGCGGCGACATCGGCGGCGACGCGGGGCAGGGCCAGACCGCCCGGAGACGCCATGAAGCGCGGTTCCCATTCCGGCAGGAACTTTTCCTTGTAGCGGCGCAGTCCCTGAAAATTGTAGAGATCCTCGCCATGGCGGTAGAGGAAGGCGCCGACGCGGTTCCACAGGGGCGCCAGCGCATTGTCGCGCATGCCGGAAAGCGGCGCGACGCCGAAACTGAACCAGCGATAGCCCTGCGCCTGCCCCCACAGCATCGCCTCGATGAACAGATAGTCCATCACGCCATAGCCGCTGTCCCGGCTGTGGCGCATCAGATCGATGGCGATCTCCTCCTGGCCGCCCGACAGCCACAGATTGGCGAAGGCGACGATTTTGCCTTGCCGGCGGACCAGCGCGCAGGGGAAGTGGGCCAGATAGTCCGGGTTGAAGGTTCCCAGTGAAAAGCCTTTCTCCCGCGTGTGGCGCTGGTCCAGCCAGTCGTCGGACACCGCCCGCAAGTCGGGGAGCAGCGCCGGTACCGCCTCCGCCGGCACCACCTCGAAACTGGCACCGTCCTTCTGGGCGCGCTTGTGGGCATAGCGCAGCTCGCTGCGGCTGGGGCCCTGAAGCGAGAATCCGGTCAGCGGGACGCGTGCCTCCTCCCCCAGTTTGACGAAGGACAGGCCGAGATCGAGGGAGTAGGGCAGCGCCTCCGGGCTGCCCTGATAGAACACCGGCCAGCCGGCGCCCCGGTCCACCATCTCGCGGAACTGCCAGATCAGGTCCGGCCATTCCGCCCGGGGGCCCACCGGATCGCCGAGCGCCACCCAGCTCCGCCCCGAAATGGCGTACATGAGGAAGGCCGTCTTTTCCTCGTTGAACAGGAAACTCTTGTCGCCCAGAAGGGCGATTTGCGCCTCCGCCGAGGGCGATGCCCGGGCGATGGTGCAGGCGACGGCAATCTGACCGGCGTCGACGGCCTGGGGCCGTTGCCGGGCCGGTGCGAGCAGGCGGGCCAGCATCACGACGCCCGCGATCACCGCGACCGCCACCGAGGCCCGGAGAGCGCGCGGCGCCTCCGACGCGAAAGCGAAATGCCACCACATTTCGCGCGTGTAGCGGTGATATTGGAACGAGAATCCGGCGAGCCACAGGCTGCCCGCCACCAGGGTGACGATGGCGGCCGCCCAGCCCAGGGTGAAGCGCTGCTGCGTCAGCCGCGCCCGCCGGTAGAACGCGCGCCGCGCGGGGAGCAGCCCGGCGAGCAGGACGACCAGAAGCGAGGCCTCCTCCCAGTCGAAACCCTTCAAAAGCGAGAACACGATACCGGCCAGCGACAGGGCGCAGGTCAGCCAGTAGGCGCCGTCGATGCGGCGGAACAGGCCGCGCGCCAGCAGCAGCAACCAGACACCGACCACGCTGCCCAGCAGATGGGAGAGCTCGATGACCGGCAGCGGCACCAGCCCCGACAGCCGCTCCAGCCGCACCGGAACGGCCGGCGTCGCCCCCGACCACAACAGGACGGCGCCGCCCAGCAGCGCCATGGAGGCGAACAGGCTGGGGGCCAGAACCTCGATGGTGGATCCCAGCCAGCGCGCCGACGCCGCGAAGGCCCGCCCGCGCTGGAGAAGCTCGATCACCGCCAGCGCCAGCGCCGCGACCAGAAGCGGCAACAGATTATAAATCGCGCGGTAAAGGATCAGCGATCCCAGCACATGGTTGACCGGCAGTTGCGGCAGCATCAGGACCATCAGGCCCTCGAACACGCCGAGGCCTCCCGGCACATGGCTGACGACCCCGGCGAAAATGGCGACCGCGAACATCCCGACGAAGGCCAGGAACGACGGCAGCGCGGTCGGCGGCATCAACAGATAGAGCGCGGCGGCGGCGAGGCCGAGATCGAGCACGGCGAGCAATGTCTGCGCGGCGGTCATCTTCCAGGACGGCAGCGCCACGCTCCAGCGTCCGACCGTGAACCGGCGGCGCCGGCTCATGGTCAGGCCGGCGTAGACCGCGAGCGCCGCGAGCAGGAGGCCTCCGGCGGAGCGGACAAGCAGGGCGGGCTGGGCAATGGCCAGCCCGACCGGTCGGGGTTCCAGAAGCATGGCCGCCGTGACGACCACTGCGGCGCCGAGACCGAAGGTCAGGGCGCAGAACGCGACCGCCCGCGCGACGTCGCCCGCCGAGATGCCGGCGCTGGAGTAGAGCCGGTACCGGATCGACGTGCCGGTCAGCGCCGCGAAGCCGGTGCTGTGGCTGATCGCCTGTGCGATGAAGGAGGCAAGGGCGATCCGGCGGTAGGGAAGTTTGAACCCCGCGTGGCGCGCGGCCAGACTGTCGAAGCCGGTCAGGGTCCAGTAGGACAGGACCGTGGCTCCGACCGAAAGCGCGATGGCGGGCCAGGGCGTCCGGTGCAGGGCCCGTTGAATATCGGCAAGACTGAACTGCGCCAGCGACCGGTGCAGGATCCAGAGAGCCGCCGCGAAGACGGCGATACTCGACAGGGCCACGAGGCCGCGCACAAGCTTCGACAGGGGGGGCGGGGTCATTCTCGATCGGGGCCTGTCATGTCGTGTGATCCGTCCATCCTGCCACCATCCCCCCGATCCGGCATCATTGGCCGGCTTTCAGGACCTCGTCGCCGACGAAGGGATTGCTCTGGCGTTCCTCGCCGAAGGTGGAGGCCGGGCCATGGCCGGGAATGAAGGTGACGTCGTCGCCCATCGGCCACAGCCGGGTGGTGATGGAGGTGATCAGGGTGTTGTAATCGCCCCTGGGAAAATCGGTGCGGCCGATCGAGCCGTTGAACAGCACATCGCCGACGAAGGCGATCCGGCTCGGGGAATGGAAAAAGACCACATGGCCGGGGGTGTGACCCGGGCAGTGCCGGACCTCCAGCGTCTGCGATCCCACCGTGACGGTATCGCCATCGGACAGCCAGCGGGCGGGCGTGAAGGCGCGGCAGGGCGGGAAGCCGAAATGCCGGCTCTGCTCCGGCAGGCCGTCGATCCAGAAGGCGTCCTCGCGCTCAGGCCCTTCGATCGGCACCCCCAGCTTTTCGGCCAGTTCGGCGGCGGCGCCGGCATGATCGATATGGCCGTGCGTGACCAGGATCTTTTCGACGTCGGTGCCCCGGGCGCGAACCGCCTCGATGATGCGGTCGATGTCGCCACCCGGATCGATCACCGCGCCACGCCCGGTTTCCGGATCGCGGATCAGCGAGCAGTTCTGGGCGAAGGCTGTAACCGGCAGGACAAAAACCTGCAGGGTGTTTTCTTGCGGCACCTGTTTCTCCCTGGTGGCTGGGACGGATCGTCCGAACGGCGGCTGATGATGGCGCGCCGCCTCGCGGATGTCGACCGGTCATGTGTCTACCCGGCGGTTCTCATCATGGACCGGCGTCAGGATCGCGATCTTCCGGCACGCCGGGTCAGGGGACGTATCCGGGGGACGGCCACCGGGGGTCGCCGCCGGGCAGGGTGGCGGCGAAGGTGGCGGGCCACCAGAACAGGCCGGCGTTGGGCATGTCCGGCCATCCCAGGACCCGGCCGACGCCCCGGCTGGTGATCACCAGCGGCAGACAGTGCGGGCCGGCGAGAGCCGCCGCTTCGCGGGCCGCTTCCATCACCCGCAGGCGAAAGGTGGCCCGGTCCTCGCCCCCGGGCGGCGTGGCCTCGGACGCGACCAGCTCCCGGGGGATTTCGGTCGGGGTCCGGCCGTTCCAGTCGCCCAGGCGGCGTTCCAGAAATCCGGGGGCCGCGACGATGTCGTCAGGGCGGATGCGGAGATGGCGGGCGATGATCCGGGCGGTATCCCGGGTGCGCCTGAGAGGTGCGGCAAGGATCAGGATCCGGCCGGCATCGTCGCCCAGGCGCTGCTTCAACAGCCGGGCGGTCGCGCCCGCCTGATCCCGTCCGCGGGGGCTGAGCGGGGGATCGGCGTCGCCGCCGGAATGGCGGTCTGCCGCGTTGTCGGCGCTTTCGCCGTGGCGGACGAACAAAAATCCCCGACCGGGTTCAGGACAAGGTGGCAGCATCGTCAGGGGCCGTTGTCCGGGCCCCGGGGGGGGCGGGGCCGGGGGCCGCCTCGCCCGGGGCGGGTGTCCGGCCCCGGGGGACGGCGTCCCCGGGGCCGGTTCCGGTCAGAGGCCTTCGGGCTTCAAACCCAGCCGGCCGAACAGGGACTGATCCTTGTCGACCGTCGGGTTGCCGGCGGTCAGCAGACGTTCGCCGCAGAACATCGAATTGGCGCCGGCGAAGAAGCACATGGCCTGCATTTCGTCGCTCATGGCCATGCGGCCGGCCGACAGGCGGACGTGCGAGGTCGGCATCAGGATGCGGGCCACGGCGATGGTGCGGATGAAGTCGAACGGATCGGTGTCGGGGATGTCGCCCAGTGGCGTTCCCTTCATCTTGATCAGCAGATTGATCGGCACGCTTTCCGGCGGCATCTCCATGTTCGCCAGGGTTTGCAGCATGCGGGCGCGGTCGATCTGCTGTTCGCCCATCCCGACGATGCCGCCGCAGCACACCTTGAGCCCGGCATCGCGCACATGCCCGATGGTCTCCATCCGGTTTTCGAAGGTGCGGGTGGTGATCACCTCCTCATATTTCTCGGGCGAGGTATCGATATTGTGGTTGTAGTAGTCGAGCCCCGCGTCCTTCAGCTTGTGGGCCTGATCGCCGTCCAGAAGGCCAAGACTCGCGCAGGTTTCGAGACCCAGCGCCTTGACGCCCTCGACCATGCGCAGGACATGGTTGAAGTCGCGCGCCGCCGGGCCGCGCCAGGCCGCGGCCATGCAGAACCGGGTCGCGCCCGATTCCTTGGCCGCCTTCGCGGCGGCCAGCACGGTTTCGACCTCTGCCAGATCCTCCTTCTCGACGTCCGTGCCGTAATGCGCGCTTTGCGAGCAGTATTTGCAATCCTCGGGGCAGCGGCCGGTCTTGATCGACAGCAGACGGCTGACCTGGACGCGGTTGGGATCGAAATGCTTGCGATGGACCGTGGCCGCGCGATACAGCAGGTCGTTGAACGGAAGCTCGAACAGAGCCTCGATCTCTTCGGTCGTCCAGGTGTGGCGGGCCTCGTCGGCCGGCATGCCGGCGGCGGAGACGGTCGCGGAAGGGGTGCTGGTGGCAGGGACATTTGAGACGTGCATGACGGAATTCCCGATTTGCCGAACAAAGGTCCAATACCATCTTTGCATCCCGAAAAAAAAGCCTTTAGAACGCATGGTCGAGATTGGAATGCCGAATGAACGACTTTGATGGCAGATGGCGCCGGACGCTGGACGACCTGGAACGGGAGGGGCGCCGCCGGCGGTTGCGCCCCGTCGAGAGGGGGGCCGGCAGTCATGTCGGGCTGGACGGGCGGACGCTCGTCAACTTTTCCTCCAATGATTATCTGGGGTTGTCCCGTCATCCGGAGCTGATCGGCCGGGCAATCGCCTTCGCCGAGCGCTATGGCGCCGGCAGCGGCGCCTCGCGGCTGGTGTGCGGCGATCTTCCCCCTTTCGCCGTTGTCGAACGGAAGCTGGCCGCAGCCAAGGGCGCGGAGGCCGCGCTGGTGTTCGTCTCCGGCTATCAGGCCAACTCCTCGCTGTTGCCCGCATTGTTCGACAGCCGTGTGCTGGGAGGGGAGCCTCTGGTTTATTGCGATCGCCTGATCCATGCCAGCCTGATCCAGGGCTGTCTGGCCGCCGGGGTGCGTCAGATCCGCTTCCGCCACAACGACCTCCAGCATCTGGCCGATCTGCTGGCCGCCGACGCCGACAAGGACCGGCCGCGTTTCATCATCACCGAGACGGTGTTCAGCATGGACGGCGACCGGGCGGACCTCGACGGGCTTCGCACCCTGGCCGACCGGTATGGCGCGTTCCTGTTCCTGGACGAAGCGCATGCCACGGGGGTTCTGGGGGCCGGCGGTTTCGGGCTCGCCCACGGATTGGCGGGGCCGCAGTGTCTGGTTCTCGGCACTTTCAGCAAGGCTCTGGGCGGTTTCGGCGCCTATGTGGCGTGCAGCGCAGCCTTGCGCGACTATCTGATCAACCGCTGTCCCGGAATGATCTATGCGACCGCCCTGCCGCCGGCCGTTCTGGGAGCCATGGACGCGGCCCTTGATCTGGTTCCCGCTCTGGACGAAGCCCGGGACCGGCTGGCGGCCACCGCCGCCCGGTTCCGCGAGGCCATGGCCGGGGCCGGACTCGATACCGGCGCCTCCTCAACCCAGATCGTTCCGGTCATGCTGGGCGCCGAGGACCGGGCGCTTGCCGTCGCGCGCGGGCTGGAGGAGGAGGGATTGCTGGGGGTGGCGATCCGTCCGCCGACCGTGCCGCCGGGGGGCAGCCGCATCCGCCTCGCTTTTTCGGCCGGACATACCGGGGACGAGGTCGACCGGCTGATCCGGGCCGTGATCCGTCTCGCCGGGAGGGCCGGGTGAGGCCTGTTCTGCTTCTGGTTCACGGCTGGGGTTTCGACGCCACCTTCTGGGATCCGTTACGCGATGCGCTGGCGGGGCCGGACGGGATCGAAACCCTGGCCTGGAACCTGGGATTCAGGGGCGTCCCGTCGATGCCCGTCCCGCCGCCGGGTCGCCCGCTGGTGGCTGTCGGCCATTCCCTGGGCTTCCTCTGGCTGCTGACGCAATGCCCTCGGGAGACCCTGGGCCGGCCTTCGAACGGGCCGTGGGGCCGGCCGTGGGATCGGCTGGTGGCGATCAACGGATTTCCCCGCTTTACCGCCGCTTCCGACTTTCCCGCCGGTGTCGCGCCGCGTCTTCTTGACCGGATGATCGCCCGTTTCGATCAGGCCCCCCGGGAGGTCTATCGCGATTTCATGGTGCGTTGCGGCAGCGGCGAGCCCGGCTGCGACGGACTTGATCCTCCGCGTCTGATGGAGGGGCTCAGGGGCTTGCGACATTGGGACGGGCGGGGCAGGATGGCCGGTCTTGGGGAGGTGTCCCTGGTTCTTGCCGGCACGCATGATCCTATCGTGCCGGAGCCCATGAGCCGGGCCGCCTTCCCGGCCCGGGACATCGCCTGGCATGACGGCGGCCATCTGCTGCCCAGTCAGGATCCCGTCTGGTGCGCCGGGCATCTCCGCCGGTTGTGCCTCACTCTGGAGGAGATCGGACCGGCGCCGGCGGCGCCGGGCGAGGGTTGAATGAACGACAGCAATTCCGAACAGCGTAAACATCGCATCGCCCGGTCCTTCTCGTCGCGGGCGGGCGGCTATGACTCCGCGGCCGACGTGCAATGGCTGGTCTCCATGCGTCTGGCGGAGCGGATCAAGGCCCTTCCTCTTCCCCCCGCCTGCCGCATCCTGGAAATCGGTTGCGGGACCGGGTTCCTCAGTACCCGTCTGGCCGAAGCCTTTCCCGAGGCGGAACTGGTGCTGACCGACATCGCGCCCTCGATGCTGGAACGGTGCCGGGCCAAGGTCGGCAACCGGCCCCGCTATCGCGTGCTCGACGGCGAACGGCCCCAGGGTCTCGATGGACCGTTCGACCTGATCGCCTCCAATCTCGCCTTTCAGTGGTTTGTCGATATCCGCGAAGGGCTGGCGCGCCTCAGCGAATTGCTGGCGCCCGGCGGCCGGATCATGTTCGCCACGCTGGGGCAGAAGACATTCGGCGAATGGCGCGATGCCCATGATTCCCTGGGGCTCACCTGCGGCACGCCCGAATATCCGGGGGCAGGCGACTTCCCCTGGCCGGCCGGGTCCCGCCACGGCATGGAGGAGGAACTGATCCGTCAGCCCTATGACGATGGCCACGACTTCGTGAAGACCTTAAAGGCGCTGGGAGCCGGAGAACCCGCTCCCGGACACCATCCCTTGTCGCCCGGCGCCTTCCGGCGCCTGCTGGCATCGCTGGAGGGCGGATTCGCCGCAACGTATCACATACTATATGGCGAGTTGATCGCCGGAGGACAATCGTGAAAGGTGTATTTGTGACCGGGACCGACACCGGTATCGGCAAGACCATGGTGTCGGCCTGGCTGGTGAAATCCTGGAATGCCGACTACTGGAAGCCGGTGCAGTCCGGCATCGCCGAGGGTGCGGATGCCGATGTGGTCAGGATCGTGGCGCCGCAGGCGGTCATCCATCCCAGCGCCCATACGCTGACCGAACCTTTGTCGCCGCATGAGGCGGCCCGTCTCGACGGCGTGACGCTGTCGCTCGACGACTTCCATCTGCCGGTAACCGACCGCCCGCTGGTGGTGGAGGGGGCCGGCGGCGCGCTGGTGCCGCTCAACGACCACGATCTGATGGCGGACCTGATGATCCGCCTCGGCCTTCCCGTGGTCGTGGTGGCGCGCAGCGGTCTTGGCACCATCAATCATACGTTGCTGACGCTGGAGGCGTTGGCGCGGCGGTCGGTGCCGGTGATCGGCGTGGTGATGAGCGGGACCCCGAACGACGCCAACCGCAAGGCGATCGAGCATTTTTCCAGTCAGACCGTGGTTGGCCAGTTGCCGCTGCTGGACGGGGCCGAGGGGCTCAGGGAGTATCCGCCGCTGGCCTGGCGGCCGTTTCCCGCCAACTGACCGGCGGCCGGCCCCATTACGGCCCGCCCCTCACGGGTCGGCCGCTTTCCTGTTTGTAAGGAGTAGTCCCCTTGTCCGATTCCCTTTCCGACAGCGATATCGTCGCCCTTGACCGGCGCCATGTCTGGCATCCCTACACGCAGGAATACACTGCCCCCGAGCCGCTGGTGGCGTCGTCGGGCCAGGGTGCGCGGATCGTTCTAGGGGACGGCCGGCCGCTGATCGATCTCGTCTCCTCCTGGTGGGTCAATCTGCACGGGCATGCGCATCCGGAGATCGTGCGGGCGGTCGCGGAGCAGGCGGCGCGTCTCGAACAGGTGATCTTCGCCGACTTCACCCATGCTCCGGCGGCGCGGCTGGCGGCGGGTCTGGCGGCCATCCTGCCGGGCGATCTCGACCGGGTGTTCTATTCCGACAACGGTTCCACGGCCGTCGAGGTGGCGCTCAAGGTGGCGTTGCAATTTTTCGCCAACCGGGGCGAGGCGGGCCGGACCCGGCTTCTGGCGTTCGAGGGCGGCTATCACGGCGACACCGTCGGCGCCATGTCGGTGGGGAAAAGTTCCGGCTATTTCCGGGCCTGGGAAAATCTGCTGTTCCCGGTGAACATGCTGCCCTATCCGGCGACCTTCCTGGGCGACGGGGAAGTCGAAAGCCGCGAGGCGGCGGCCTATGAGGCGCTGGAGCGGGAGCTGACGGACGATGTCGCCGCCGTGATCATCGAACCCCTGATCCAGGGCGCCGCGGGCATGCGGATGTGCCGGCCGGAGTTCCTGAAAGGGCTGGCGGAGCGGGTGCGGGCCGCCGGCGCGCTGCTGATCTTCGACGAGGTGATGACGGGGTTCGGCCGCACCGGCGACCTGTTCGCCTGCCTCAAGGCCGGCGTTCAGCCGGACATGGTGTGCCTGTCGAAGGGCCTGACCGGCGGGTTCCTGCCGATGGGGGCGACCGTGGTCCGGGAGCCGATCCATCAGGCGTTTCTGGGACAGAGCCTGCGTCAGGCGTTTCTGCACGGGCATTCCTATACCGCCAATCCCCTGGGCTGCGCCGCCGGTCTGGCGTCGCTCGCGCTGTTGCTGGATCCCGACTGCACCCGCCGGAGGGCCGAAATCGAAGCGATCCATCGCGATCGGCTGGCGGCGCTCGGCGGGCGCTGGGGATTTTTCCGGCCGCGCCTTGCGGGGACGGTCGCGGCGGTCGATCTGGGTGACGGCGGCTATGACAGCGCCGACGGACCCCGGATCAAGCGGTTCTTTCTGGAGCGCGGCTTCATCATGCGGCCCATGGGGCCGGTGGCCTATTTCCTGCCGCCCTACTGCCTGGAGCCGGCCGATCTTCACCGGGCCTGGGACACCTTGGAGGCCGCGGTTTCCTGACCCGGGGGGCTCCGGAATGCCGCTCGCGCCCCGGTGGAAGCATCCGGTCCGAGGCCCTCAGGCGGCGGACGGATCCGCCAGCATGTCCCTGAGGCGCGCCAGAGTTTCCTCGCGGCCGGCGCGGTAGTCGCCCTCCTCCCACCACCGTTCCAGACGGTCGAGGAGGGCGCCGATGGCGGGGCCGTGCGGGACGCCAAGGTCCAGCAGATCCTGTCCATGGACCGGCAGATCCACCGGCTGCCAGGTGTCGGCCAGATCGAGAAGTCCGGTCCAGTGACGGGTTTCTCTGCTCTGCACCGCCGCGCCCGAGGCCCGGTTGGCGGCCCAGGCGAGCAGGACCAGATCGCGAAACAGCGGCACCCCGGTTCGGTGCAGAAGACGCCGCGCCGCCTTGTCATCCATATCGAGCGTGGGGGCGATTTTCGGTGCCGCCATGGCGACGAGCCGGGCGGCATCGCGGTTCGACAGCTTCAACCGGTCCGCGACCCGATGCGCGCCATCGGCATCGGGTCCCAGGATCGCCGCCAGATGGCGCAGCGGATCGACGGCGATCCCCGGGCGCACCAGACCGCGCGTCTCCAGGAACACCAGGACCCGCAGCCGGCCGAAATCACCGGCCTCGGGCAGCAGATGGGGCAGGACCCGTTCGCCCCGCATCAGCACCAGAACGCCCGCCGGATCGGGCGCCTGCAACAGCTTCATGACCTCGCCGCAGCATCGCTCGCCCGACAGTCCGGCCAGCTTCGGCGCCTGGGCGCGACAGGCCGCCAGGGCATCGATGTCGGCGGGGGGGTGGCCGTAATGGGCGTAGAAGCGGAAATAGCGCAACAGGCGGAGAACGTCCTCCTCGATGCGCTGCAGGGCATTGCCGACGAAGCGGATCCGCCCGGCGCCAAGATCCGCCAGCCCCCCGAAGGGGTCGTAGATCATGCGGTCGGGGCGGCAGAACATGGCATTGATGGTGAAGTCCCGCCGCGCCGCATCGGCGGTCCAGTCGTCGGTGAATTCGACCCGGGCGTGGCGGCCGAAGGTTTCGACGTCGCAGCGCAGGGTCGTGATCTCGAAATGGGCGCGCCCGATGACCGCTGTCACCGTACCATGCGCGATGCCGGTTGGAATCGCGCGGATGCCGGCGGCGGCCAGCAGCTCCATGACCCGGTCCGGCGGGCTGTGGGTCGCGATGTCGATGTCTCGGATCGGGCGGCCCAGGATGGCGTCGCGCACGCAGCCGCCGACGAACCGGGCCTCGGATCCGTCGGCGGTCAGCGCGGCGATGACCGCCCGCGTGGCCGGGGCCTCCATCCAGTCCTGCGGGGACAACTGGCCGACCGGGGTATCGGGAGGAAGCCCGTCGAGAGGGGAGCCGCCCATGTCAGCGGATTCCGCCGGGGACCAGATGTCCCTGCTCGTCGACATGCGCCGGCTGATAACTACCTGTCGCATAGCCGCCGCGCATGGCGCCGCCGATGGTGATGACCAGCGTCAGGACCACGCCCGCCGCCAGAAGCCAACTGATCGGTACGCTTTGCCAGCCGGGGCCCGTCTGGCCCAGCCGTCTGGCCCGGCTCTGCGCGAAGATCAGCCACAGCAGCCAGAGCGCCGTCGGCAGAAAGATCGGCAGGATATATTCGATCAGGATGCGCATCGATCGCAGAGCGCCTCGTAGAGATTGACCAGGATGGCGGCTGTGGCGCCCCAGATATAGCGGTCCTGGTAGGGCATGGCGTAAAAGAATCGCTTTTCACCCGACGGCGTGTCGCGCGAATGCCGCTGATGGTTGGCCGGGTCCAGGATGAAAGAGAGGGGGACCTCGAAAACGTCCTTCACCTCGAAACTGTCGGGGGCCAGGGTGAAGGGGGGGGTGATCATGCCGACCACCGGGACGATACGGAAATTCGTGACGGTCACGTAATCGTCAAGCCGTCCCAGAATGTCGATCGCTCCGGGCGGCAGGCCGATTTCCTCTTCGGTTTCGCGCAGGGCCGCCGCCGTCGGATCGGCGTCCGCCTCCTCCTGGCGTCCGCCGGGAAAGCTGATCTGACCGGGATGATGGGCAAGATGGGCGGTTCGCTGGGTGAGAAGAATGGTCAGGCCATCGTCACGGCGGACCAGAGGCACCAGGACGGCGGCCGGAACCGGCGTCACGGCGGCCGGCGGCAATCCTCCGTCCCGGCTTTGTGCCAGCCGGGAGGATGTCTCCGCGTCCGAGCGGGGGTGTGGACGGGGACTGCGGCCGTTCAGCGCGCGGGCGATGGTGTCGCGGGTCAGATCACTGTGTCCAGCCTGCCCAGCGGGAAAAAAAGTCCGGTACTCCATACTCCGTACAACCGCTCCTGCCCGACGGCCTCTTCCAGGCCAAGGCCCACCAGCTCATAATAGACCGAACGCGTCAGTCTGGCTTCCAATCCTTCGCGCACCGTCAGATAGGGCGGCGCTCCGTCCCTGTTACAGACGATCCTCAAGGGATGATCCCGGTCCAGTGGAATGATTTCGTCAACGTTGGTGCGGAAACTGAACACGCAATCGCGTCCCGATCCACAGGTGAACAGCTCGACCGCCAGGAACGGGACGTCCTCGACCTCGATTTCGCCCTCCTCGGTGGGGGTGACCAGCCAGTAGGATCCATCGGACCGGCGGGTCAGCGTCGAGGCGAACAGGCACACCATCTCTTTGCGGGGTATCGGGGTGCCGTGATAAAACCATTTACCGTCACGGGCGATCTTCATATCGATCCGTCCGTGGTTGACCCGGTCCGTTCCCGTATCTCCGCCCGCCTGGTCGATGCCCGATTGGATCCGATTCATGCCTCTGCCATTTCGCATAAGTTCCCGGAGTGATCAGCGTGACTTCCCGTCCCCAATCCGCGGCGATAGAGCCTTCCGTCAATACCGTCCCGCCGGACCTGTCTACTAAAGTGGTGGAGGAGGTCGACCGGCTCAATAGCCGTCTCAAGGAAGCGCGCGAAGTGATCGGACGCGTGATCTTCGGCCAGACAAAAGTTGTCGATCAAAGCATTATCACGCTGCTGGCCGGGGGTCACGCGCTGCTGATCGGGGTGCCGGGCCTTGCCAAGACCCGGCTGGTCCAGACGCTGGGCGTCGTCTTCGGGCTGGATGCGAAGCGCGTCCAGTTCACCCCCGATCTGATGCCGGCCGATATCCTGGGGTCCGAGGTGCTGGAGGAGGCGGCCGACGGCGGCCGTTCATTCCGCTTCATTGCGGGGCCGGTGTTCTGCCAGCTTTTGATGGCCGATGAGATCAACCGCGCCAGTCCCCGCACGCAGTCGGCCCTGTTGCAGGCCATGCAGGAACGCAAAGTCAGCATTGCCGGGCAATACCATGATCTGCCGGCGCCGTTTCATGTCCTGGCGACGCAAAATCCGCTGGAGCAGGAGGGGACCTACCCTCTGCCGGAGGCGCAGCTCGACCGTTTCCTGCTGCAAATCGATGTGGGCTATCCCGACCTGGAGGCCGAACGGCGGATGCTGATCGCGACCACCGGCGTCGCCGAGGACAGGCCCCATCCGGTCTTTTCCGCCGCCGATCTTGCGCAGGCGCAGCATCTGGTCCGGCAGGTCCCGGTCGGTGACAGTGTGGTCGGGGCGATCCTGACCCTGGTCCGGGCCGGGCGTCCGGAGGATAGTCCGCTGGATCTGGTGCGCCGCCATGTCGCCTGGGGCCCGGGACCCCGGGCCGCCCAGGCCCTGATGCTGGCCGTGCGGGCCCGTGCCCTCCTCGATGGCCGTCTGGCGCCATCGGTGGAGGATGTGATCGCGCTGGCCCAGCCGGTTTTGCAGCATCGCATGGCGCTGGGGTTTGCGGCGCGGGCCGAGGGTGTCTCGGTCGCCGACGTCATTGCCGCCCTGGTCGCCCTGGTGTCGTGATGGCCTTGTCCGGGCGGGACCTGCTGGAACGGGCGCAAGCCCAGGCCGCCCCGTTGCCGCCGTTGCTGGTCGAGGCCCTGCGGGTGGCCGAGGCGACCCTTCAGGGCGCCCACGGCCGCCGGCGCAGCGGCCCCGGCGACAGTTTCTGGCAATTCCGACGCTATCAGCCGGGTGATCCGGCGACCTCGATCGACTGGCGCCAGTCGGCGCGTTCCGACGCCCTATATGTCCGTGAGACCGAATGGGCCGCGGCCCAGACCGTCATGATCTGGCCGGATCCGTCTCCTTCGATGCAATGGTCGTCGCGGAAGCCCCTGCCGGCCAAGCGCGACCGCGCCTTGCTGCTGGCGCTGTCGCTGGCGGTGCTGCTGGTCGATGCCGGGGAACGGGTGGGGCTGCTGGGGGACGCGCTGGCGCCGGTAGGGGGACACCCTTTGCTGCCGCGTCTGGCCGGAGCCCTCGTCGCCCAGGCGGAAAGCCCTTCCTGGCCGGTGGCGGCGACACCGCCACGTCAAAGCCGCGTGCTGCTGTTGTCCGATTTCCTGGTGGAGGCGGAGGCCCTGGCCACAACCCTGACCACCTGGGCGGGACAGGGGGTGTCGGGTTATCTGGTTCACGTCATCGATCCGGCCGAGGAAACACTCCCCTATGAGGGACGGGTCCGGTTCTCGGGGCTGGAGGGGGAAGCCGATTATCTCGCCACCCGGGCGGAGGCGTTGCGCGACGCCTACCGGGACCGGTTCGCCCGGCATTGCGAGGATCTCCGCGCCATCGCCCGGCCGCTGGGGTGGGGGATCATCCGCCACCGCACGGACGAACCCGTGGGCGAGGCCCTGGCCGCCCTGCATCGCATGCTGTCGGGACGCTAAGGCCTATGTGGACGATCGGCCCGTTGACCTTCGTCTTGCCCTGGGCTTTGGGGGGCGCGATTGTCCTGCCGCTGCTGTGGTGGCTTTTGAAAACCACGCCGCCGTCTCCACGGCGCCAGATTTTTCCTGCGATCCGGTTGCTGGCGGGGCTTTCCGTCGCCGAACGGACCGCTGCCAGGACGCCTCTCTGGCTGGTGGCTTTGCGGATTCTGCTGGCGATCCTGGTGATTTTGGCGGCCTCGCATCCGGTGATCGACGGTGGTCCGGCTCCGGCCGGGGGATCGCTTCTGCTGGTCATCGACGATGGCTGGGCGGCGGCCCGGTTCTGGGCGGGGCGCGAAACGCATCTTCAGCGGTTGCTGGCCGACGCCGAAAGATCCGGCCGTTCCGTCCGCTTGTTGCGGACGGCACCGCCCGCCGACGGATCCCCCGTGACCCTGTCCCCGCCGATGGCCGCCGCCGATGCCAGGGCGCAGCTTCAGGCGGCCGGCCCTCAGCCCTGGCCCGTGGACCGGAGCGGAGCGGCGCGCGCTCTGGCGGCCTTGCCGCCGGGGCCGCAGCGGGTGGTCTGGATCACCGACGGGCTGGCTTCGCCCGACGACCGGGCGCTGATCTCCCGCCTCCGGTCGGCCGGTCGCCTGGAAATGGTGTCGCCGCCCTCCGGCGCGGAGGCCAAGGTTTTGCTGCCGCCGTCGCCCGGCGCGCGCGGGGTCGAGGTCCGGCTGCTGCGTGTCCAGGGCCCCGGGGCCGAGGCGACCGTCCGGGTCCGTGATGGCGCGGGGCGGACGCTGGGTCTGGCGACGGCCCGTTTCGCCGCTGGCGAGGGGGCTGCCACGGTTTCCGTCGCCATGCCCGATGAGTTGCGCAACCGCGCCGCCCGCATCGATATCGACGGTGAGGACAGCGCCGGGGCGACGGTTCTTCTCGACGACCGCTGGCGGCGCCACCCGGTGGGACTGGTCGAGGACAAGGCGGGCGGCGGAGCCTCCCCCCTGCTCGACGACCTGTTTTACATGGAGCGGGCCCTGGAGCCCTTCTCCGATCTTCACCGCGGGACCGTGGCGGACCTGGTGCGCCGCGATCTGGCGATGATCGTGCTGCCCGACGATGGCGCGCTGTCCGATGAGGATGCCCAAACCCTGTCCGCCTGGGTCGAGGGCGGGGGCGTGCTGCTCCGGCTGGCGGGCCCGAAACTGGCGCAAAACCCGGACGGTCTGTTGCCTGTCCGGTTGCGGGGCGGCGGGCGGATGCTGGGCGGCGCGATGAGCTGGACCCGTCCGATGGCGCTGGCGCCGATCGAGGGCAACAGTCCTTTTTCCGGATTGCCGGTGCCGTCCGATCTCAAAGTGGCGACACAGCTTCTGGCAGAGCCCGGACCCGACCTCGATCAGCATGCCTGGGCGCGCCTTGCCGACGGGACGCCCCTCGTCACCGGAACGGAGCGGGGAAAGGGCTGGCTCGTCCTGATCCATACGACGGTCGGGCCGGCCTGGAGCAATCTGGGATTGACGGGGCTCCTGCCCGGAATGGCGCAGCGCCTTCTGGCGCTGTCGCGCGGCTTTGCCGGGCAGATGGGGGACCATCCGCTGGCTCCCGACGAAGTTCTCGATGGATTCGGCCGGTTGGGCCCTCCCGGAGGCCGCGTCGAGGCCCTGCTTCCATCCGGCGCGGACGGCCGGCCGGTCGCCATCGGCCCGGCCCACCCACCGGGATATTACGGCGACGCCTCGGCCCGGCGGGCTCTCAATCTGGGGCCGGCGGTGGCGGCCCTGACGCCCCTGGCCGTTCCCTCCGGCATCGCCCGGTCGGTCCTCGGAAGCCGGGCCGCCGACATCGATCTTCAGCCGCCCCTTCTGATGGCTGCGCTGTTCCTGCTGTTCATCGATCTTCTGATCGTGCTGGCCCTGCGCGGCCATCTCCGGCTGCCCCGCCGGGGGCTGGGGATGATGGTCGCGATTGTCGCCGCCATCGGGGTGATGGCCGGCGACGGCCCGTCGCGGGCCGCGGATCTTGACCGTCAGGCGGCCCTGGAGACCCGGCTGGCCTATGTTCTTACCGGTCAGGCGCAGGTCGATGACGAAAGTCGCGCCGGCCTTCTCGGCCTGTCGCAACTGATCCAGCGACGGACCACGGCCTCCTTCGGGGAGCCGGCCGGCGTCGATGTGGCGCGCGATCCCCTGATGCTGTTTCCGCTTCTCTACTGGCCGGTGACCGACGGCCAGGGCGCTTTGACCGCGGCGGCGCGGGACAGGGTGAACGATTACATGCGCAAGGGGGGCATGATCCTGTTCGATACCCGGGACCTGGGCCAGGCGGGGCCCGGACGCCTCAGAACGCTGACCCAGGGGCTTGATATTCCGCCACTGGCGGCGGTGACCGAGGAGCATGTGCTCAGCCATTCCTTCTACATCCTGCGATCGATGCCCGGGCGCCTGGACGGGGCGCCGGTCTATGTCGCCGCCGAGGGCGACCCCGCCAATGACAACGTCTCGCCGGTGGTGATCGGCGCCCATGACTGGGCCGGGGCCTGGGCGGTCGACCGTCGCGGCGACCCGTTGTTCGCGGTGGTGCCGGGTGGCGAGCAGCAGCGCGAGATGGCGTTCCGGTTCGGTGTCAATCTGGTGATGTATGCCCTGACGGGCAGCTACAAGGCCGATCAGGTCCATCTGCCCGCCATTCTGGAGCGCCTCAAGCGATGAGCCCGCTCCATCTTCTGTTTTCGCCGCTTCTGCCCTGGTGGGCGCTGGCCCTGGCGGCGGCGCTGGTTCCGCCGTTGCTGTGGTGGGGCGGGCATGGAAGCCGCCGGATGTGGTGGCGTCTGCTGCCTTTCGCCGTTCTGTTGCTGGCGTTGGCGAATCCGCGGCTGGCGCGGGAGGAGGCCACCGCCCAGGACGACATCGCGGTGGTCTTGGTCGACGACAGCTCCAGCATGGGCGCGGGAGACCGGCCCGCCCAACGCGCCGCGGCGCTGACCGGGGTCCTGGAGCGGCGGGGGCGGATGCCCCATCTGTCGGTCCGGGTCGAGCATTACCGGCCTGCCGCCGGCCATGACGAGGGAACGCGGCTGTTCGCCGCGCTGGACCGGGTGCTGGCCGATGTGCCGCGCCGCCGGCTGGCGGGCGTGATCGCGATCAGCGACGGCGAGATCCATGATGTTCCCGACCGTCCCGACGCGGCGGTGCCGTTCCATCTTCTGCTGGCGGGCCATCGCAATGACCGTGACCGCCGTCTGGTGATCGAGCAGGCCCCCGGATTCGGGATCGTGGGCGGCACCGCCACTGTGACCTTCCGGGTGGACGACCCCGGACAATCGGGATCGACCGACCTCGCCGTCCGGCGTGACGGCGGGGCGCCGTCGCATGTCAGCGTCCCGCTGAACCATTCGACTTCGGTGGAGGTGCCGGTCGAGCATGCCGGCGCCAATATCGTGGAACTGGAGGCCGCCCCGGTTCCGGGAGAACTGACCCTGGTCAACAATCGTGCTGCGGTATCGTTAAGCGGGGTCCGCGACCGGCTTCGCGTGCTGTTGGTATCGGGGGAACCCCATGCGGGAGAGCGCAACTGGCGCAATCTTCTGAAGGCCGATCCCTCCGTCGATCTGGTGCATTTCACGATCCTGCGCCCGCCGGAAAAGGATGACCGCACGCCGCTTCGGGATCTGGCTCTGATCGCCTTTCCGGTCCGCGAACTGTTCGAGGAGAAACTGCACGATTTCGACCTGATCATCCTCGACCGCTATCGCCGACGCAGCGTTCTGCCGCCGGTCTATTACCAGAACATCGCGACCTATGTCCGCGACGGCGGCGCCCTGCTGGTGGCCGCCGGACCCGAATTCGTCCTCCCGGATTCCCCCTTCAACACCGCGCTGGCCGATGTGCTGCCGGCGGCGCCGCGCGGCCGGATGGAGGAGGACCCTTTCCTGCCGACGCTGACAGACGTCGGCCATCGCCATCCCGTCACCGCCGGGCTTCCGGGGGCGGAGGCCGATCCGCCGCACTGGGGACGAGGGATGCGGGCGATCGCGAGCGAGGTGCGGGGACACGGCACCACGCTTCTGCAGACGCCGTCGGGGCTGCCTCTGGTGGTGCTGGACCGGGTCGGGGAGGGTCGCGTGGCGCAGGTCATGAGTGACACGGTCTGGTTGTGGGGGCGGGGCTGGGACGGCGGCGGGCCGCAGGCCGAATTGACGCGCCGGCTGGCCCATTGGTTGATGCGCGAACCGGAACTGGAGGAAGAGCAGCTTGGCGCCGAAATCCGTGGCGGACGGCTGTTCGTGGAACGGCGCAGCCTGACCCCGGGAGACGCGGATGTGACGGTGACGGCCCCCGACGGAGCCACCCGGACGCTGCATCTGACGGCCGGCACGCAGGGGCGCGAAAGCGGCGCCGATACGGTTGATCAGCCCGGTCTGTGGCGCGTTTCCGATGGCACGCATGTCGCCCTGGCCGGTGCGGGAGCGCTCAATCCGGTGGAGATGTCCGATCTCCGGGCGACACCGGACAAGGTGAAGCCGGTTCTGGAGGCCTCCGGCGGCGGATGGCGCTGGATCGATGACGGCCTGCCGGAGATCCGGTTCGTCGGAGCCGATCGGGCGGCTTCCGGGTCCGACTGGTTCGGGCTTCGGGCCAACGACGACAAAGTGGTGACCGCGGTGCGCGACAGCGCGCTGATTCCGGGGCCGCTTCTGCTGATCCTGGCCCTGGGCGGCCTCGCCCTCGCCTGGTGGCGCGAGGGGCGATGACGGGCGCCCTGGCGGGCGTTCCGGTCAGTTGTCGGCGGGCGGATCATCCCAGGCCGTGACGCTCCACCGTCCATCCGGGGCGCGGTGCAGGCGGAACAGGCTGACCTGACCGGTGGCGGCCGTCGGCGGGGGCCCGCCGGGATCAACCTCCTGCTGTTCGATCGCCAGTTCCCATCCGTCGGCGGGGGCGGCCGGGTCCGGGCGGCTCGTGACAAACCGGTAGGCGAGGTCCCTGGCCGGCCCCGAAGGACCGGCGAAAACCTCCGCATACTGGTCTGAGCCGGCGTCGACCAGGCGGCAGAGGTCCGGCCGGTTCCGTTGAAAGCAGGCCAGAAGAGTGTCGACGGCGCATTGGGGACTGACCGGGCTGCCGATGCAATCGCCGCTTCCACCCGCGGTTCCGCCCTCCGCCGCAGTGATGCGAAGCCAGGGAGCCGGGGCGTCGGTCTGATCCGCGGCACAGGCGGCGAGCAGTGGAATGATCGCGGTGATCGGAACTAAGCGTCGGAGGCGTGGCTTCATCGGATCAGGGATGTCCTTGTGACTGTCGGCGTTTTCCCCCACGGCGGTGCGTCGCGGTCCCCGTGGTCAAATCTGACAGAGGAGCCCATGTATCAGGAGGAGGCGGGCAGGATGCCCGGCCCGACCCGCAAGGCAACCAAATGTTGGAGTCCGCCCACTAACACAAGGCGGGACGCCGGTCCCCAAGGGCGCAATGCCCCAGCGGTCACAGAAGGCGGAGGCCGGCCGCGGGCAGCGCTTGTGTCTGCTCGTCCGTTGTCCCGCCGGACAGCACCACGCCGGTGGCCCCGTGAAGGGGGAGGATCGTAAAGGGAGAGGCCTGATCCAGCTTTTCCGTGGTCGCCAGGATCCAGGTTTCCCGGGACTGCCGGGCGATCAGGCGTTTGATCGCCGCCTCCTCGGCATCGCCGGTGGTGAATCCCCGGTGGGGATGGATGCCGGTCACGCCCATCAGGAACAGATCCGGAGCCAGCAGGGAAATGGCGCCGGCGGCCTCCGCCCCGACCGTCACCATGGAATGCCGGTAAAGGCGCCCCCCGATCAGCCAGACATCGATTCCGGAATGATCTTCCAGCGCCGACGCAATGGTGGGGCTGTGGGTGGCGATGGTCAGGCGGAGGTCCGGGGGGAGGCGCCGGATCACGGCCTCGTTGGTCGTGCCGCCGTCGACGAAAACCAGCATTCCCGGCCTCAACAGGGCGACCGCCCGGTCGGCCAGCGATCTCTTCTCGTCCTCGCAAAGAGTCCGGCGGGTGGCGAAATCCGGAAGGTCCGGCTGACGGGGCAGAGCGCCGCCGTGCACCCGGGCCAGCAATCCTTCGGCGGCCATGTCCCTGAGGTCGCGCCGGATCGTGTCCTCCGACAGGCCGAGATCCCCGGCGATATCCTTGGCGACGATGCGACCATCCCGCCGCAGCCGTTCGAGGAGGAGGCGTTTGCGTTCGCTGGTGAGCATGATGATGTCTTGACTCTGCACGAAGTTGCACGTAACAAAATGAATGTACTGATTTATGGCGGATTTTGCACCACATAAATCGATTTCGTGTAACTTCGTGCAGCGAGGGAAGTCATGCTGATTTTGATCGCGGGTCCCTATCGGTCCGGAACGGGCGACGACCCGGTGCGGATGGCCGAAAATCTGAAGCGGCTCGAGGAACCGTCCTATGCCCTGTTCAAGGCGGGCCATGTGCCGATGAGCGGAGAATGGGTCGCCCTGCCGGTAGGGGCGGCGGCCGGCGGCCGGGGCGTGGGCGACGACCTCTATGAGGAGATCTTTCATCCGGTGGCCGGCCGGTTGCTGGCGATCTGCGAGGGCGTTCTGCGGCTGCCCGGGGCCTCCAAGGGGGCGGACAATGATGTCGTGCTGGCCCGGAAAAGGGGCATTCCCGTCTGGTTCAACCTGGAGGAGGTTCCGGGAATTATCGGCACCGAGAGGCAGTAGCTCCGGCGTCCCCGCCTGTGGGAAAAGACTCCGGCAGGGACGCCGGAGCCACTGTCTCTTTCGGTGGCACAGGCGTCCCTTGTCCCGGGGGGCGGTCTCCTCCGCCGCGTGATGCGGCTATTTGATGCCTTTGGCGTTCAGATGCGGGCCATATTTCTTGTCGCTGCCCTGGATGTGCTTGACCAGCCAGTTCTTGAGGAAGTTCATGACCTCCAGCGACAGGGTGCTGGTGGCGCCGGATTTGTATTTGCTTTGCACATCGAGAACCTGACGTGTCAGGTCGGCATGTTCCTTTTTATGCGCGGCGGCATCAGGATACCCGGTTTCCTGGAAGAATTTTTCCTCGCGGGCGAAATGCATCACCGTGTAGCTCACGAGACCGTCCAGAATCTTACCCAGGGCATCCTTTCCATGGCCGCCCTGAATGGCGTCATAAAGTTCGTTCACCAGCGAAACGAGCTTCTTGTGATCCTCGTCGATCACCGCCACTCCGACGCTCATGGCGTTGTTCCAGGTCATCAACGGCATCTTGGAATCCCCTTTTCTTTCTCATGAGAAATTGCACAGGCCTCTTCTCTTCCCTTTGCTGCGGCGACGGGGGACTGGCGGAAGACATTGTCTTCCGGATCAGCCGACGGCATCGCGCAGGCTTTCCGTCTGATCGACGGTGCTGCTGGCAATCGAGGCGAAGCGGTCCAGCGCCTGGGCAATGCCCTCGACGCTCGTCGCGGCCTCCTCGATACAACTCATGATCGTGTCGAACGATCCTCCCTCGTCCTGAACCGAGGCGGCGATGCCGTCCACCAGTTCGTGAATCGAGACAAAGCCGTCATTGACGGTCGTCACCATGCGGACGACTTCGCCGGTGGCGTCCCGGATGGTGGACAGGCGCGCGTCGATTTCCTCCGTGGCCTTCGACGTCTGGTTGGCAAGATTTTTCACCTCGCCCGCGACCACGGCGAAGCCTTTTCCGGCCTCGCCGGCCCGGGCGGCCTCGATGGTGGCATTCATGGCGAGAAGATTGGTGCGATGGGCGATATCCTTGATCAGCTTCGCGACCGAGGCGATCTGTCCGACCGTTGCCAGCAACTCGGTGATCCGTTCGTTGGTTTTCCGGGATTCGGCCATCGCCGTGGTGGCCCGGTCCTGAGACTTGACCACCCGCTCCTTCACTTCACCGACGCCGCGCATGATTTCGCCCATCATGCCGCTGACCATGCGGACATTCATTGCGGCCAGAGAGGCATTTCCCGACGCGGCCTGGGCCTCCTCATTAATGGACCGCGCCCCGTCGATCACCGACGTCAGGCCGGTGGACAACGACAGCGACGTGGCGGGAACGGGAGGGGGGGCGACCGTCGCGGCGGCGGCCACGGCTTCCGCGGCTTCCTTGTCCGCCAGGGCCAGCCGGGCGTCGATCAGGGCGCTGCTGACCCGGGCTCCGATCGTCGCGGCGTGCGGCGGCTGAGGCTGTTGCCGGGCGTCCCGGCGACCGTCCACGCGATCGAGATGATCACGGACCATCGCAAAATTGGCGCTGATGAGAATCGTCATGGGCCAGCCGTTCGCCTGGCAGGTCCGGATCAGGGTCGCGGCCTCGTCAAGGCCAGACCGGCCGTTGATCACCGTTCGCCACAGAGCCGCCAGCGATGGAGCCAGTTGGGCGCCACCAGGACTGTCGGACAGGACTCTGCGCGCCAGTGCGGGCAGATCGTCATCCGCCAGGGACACCGGGGTTTGAGCGCGGGCTTCCGGACGGAATGCCCGCACGATGCCGAGACACCAGGCGAGACCGGTTTCCAGCAACGGTTCCTCCCAATATTCCGGCGGGAAACGATCAACGGTTTCCCGTTTACCCGCAGGTTTTATTTTATCATACCGCTGGTACGGTACCCTCAAGCTTCGCTACCGTGCCGCGCTTGTAACCGTTTCGCAATGATGTGTATCAATTTTTACGATTACATGCCGGGCGCATCGCGACGGGTCGCCCGCTGCGCGAAATGCCGCGCGATCCGGCGGTGAAAAGGCAAAATCACGGCCAGATAAGCCCGCCCCAGACGATTGTGGGTGCGGACCAGGGTGGACATCCTGATGGTTGTCTCCGACGCGGTGGGGTGGGCGGCGTCGACGACCACGATGAAATTGAGGTGGGCGTCATCCATCCCGAGGACGACCCTTGTCCGTGAGGAACTGATCACCGGGAACATGCCGATCGTTCCCGGCCGTCCGCGACCGTCCGCGGCGGTTTTGAGGCCCAGACCGGCGGCAATGGCGTCGCGCAACGACAGCAGCATGGCAACCCACGGGGCGGGCGGGCGTCCGAAAATGCGCTCCGCCCCCGCCCGTGCGTCGAGCGAGGCTTCGGGCCATGTCACCGCGTAGCAGTCGGCAAAATCGGCGCCGGGCAGAAGAGAAAACAGATCGGCGGACGGAGGTTCGGAGACCGCACGGGGCGCAGATGGCATCAGGGACGCTCCTGGAGGGCGGCGATAACGATGCAGACCATTGTCGCCTGTTGCGACACTACCGTTGTCGCCGGGGCGTTTGCAATCAACAGGAGGCCTTTTTTACGAACTGAACGTCAGAGTTTAACGGGGCGCTGGGCGGGAGCCTCTGAGGTTTTCTTCGGCGATGAACCTCCGGCAATCGAGGGGGCGGATTGCCGCAGGTGATCACTCCGGGGCCATTTTCCGGGGCGGGACATCGTGCGATGATCCCCCGCATTGCCGGTGAACGAAGGGGCCTCGCGGGTGAATGTCGTCTTTCTTCTGCTGATCGCGGGCTCGGTCGTCGTGACGGGCTGGCGGCAGTTCGGATCCGGGGCCGATGGGGGCGCGTCCCCCATGGAGGTGCTGGGACAGGCGGCGTTGAGCGCCGCCGACGGAGCGATCACGCTGGGAATCGGTCTCGCCGGCGGCATGGCTCTGTTCCTGGGGCTGATGCGGATCGCCGAAATGGCGGGTTTGATGCGGGTCCTGGCGCGCCTGTTGCGGCCATGGCTCGGGCGGTTGTTCCCCGATGTTCCGGCCGATCATCCGGCCATGGGCGCCATGGTGATGAATGTCGCGGCCAATGTTCTGGGATTGTCGAACGCCGCCACCCCGTTCGGCGTCCATGCCATGCGGCAACTGAACGCGCTGAACCGGCATCCCGGCACCGCCACCGATGCCATGGTGCTGTTTCTCGCCATCAACACGGCCAATGTGACATTGCTGCCGATCCATGTCATGGCGCTGCGAACGGCGGTCGGATCGCACGATCCCGCGGCTGTGATTCCGACGACCCTTTTTGCAACCCTGGGATCGACCGTCATGGCCGTTCTCGTCGCGAAATGGGGGGCGCGTTTCTTTCCTGCCGGAGCGATCCCCGCGGACGGCGCCGCGATCGGGTCACAGGCAGAGGCATCGGACGGGAACAGCTCCGCCGCGCCGGCGGAGGACGCGCCCCCGCCGCCCTATCCGGCCTGGGCCGGTGTCCTGGCGGCCCTGATGATTCTCTCCTTGCTGCCGGTAACGCTGTTGTGGGGACGGCAGATCTCCCCCTGGGTTCTGCCTGTCCTGCTGGCGGGCATTCCGGCTTACGGCCTCTGGCGGGGCGTTGCCATTTACGAGGCCTTCGTCGAAGGCGCGAAAGAGGGATTGGCGGTCAGTATCCGGATCCTGCCCTATCTGGTGGCGATTCTGGTGGCGGTGGGGATGTTCCGGACCAGTGGGGCGATGGATCTGGCGCTGGCGCCCCTCGGGCGGTTGCTGGGACCGTTCGGTCTTCCGCCGGAAGCGCTCAGCATGGCCGTGTTGCGGTCGCTGTCCGGGTCGGCGTCCTTCGGTTTTCTGGCCTCTCTGCTGAAGGATCCCGCCATCGGGCCTGACAGCTATCTGGGCCTTCTCGTGAGCACGGTTTACGGGTCGTCAGAGACGACTTTCTATGTGCTGGCGGTCTATTTCGGCGCCGCCGGAGTCCGGCGCATCCGCCATGCCCTGCTGGCCGGACTGCTGGCCGACGCCGGCGCGCTGCTGTGCGCGGTCGCGATCTGCCGCTGGCTTTACCGGTAAGGTCCGGGGCCCGGCGGCACCGCCGTCACGCCTCCACCGTCGCCCGGACGATGGCGCCGGTGACGGCGCAGGCGGGGGAGGCGAGGTCGACGAACGCCCGGGTGATCGCCTCCGGCGCCGGATGGCTGGCGGGGTCCTCTCCGGGGAAGGCCTCGACGCGCATGCGGGTGCGGACGACGCCGGGATCGATCAGATTGACCTTGAGAGGAGAGACCTGCGCGACTTCGGCCGCCCAGGTCTTCGCCATCGCCTCCAGCGCCGCCTTGCTGGCGGCGTAGGCCCCCCAATAGGGCGGATATCCGCCCGTGACGCCGGAGGTGACGAAGAGGGCGCGGCCCGCGTCGGATTGGCGCAGGACGGCGTCGAAACAGCGGATCAGGCGCCAGTTGGCCGTCACATTGACCGCCATCACCTGATCCCAGTCCTTGAAGGCGTAATGACCGACGGGGCTCAAACCACCCAGGACGCCGGCATTGCCGACCAGGATGTCGAGGCGTCCGAACCTCTGATAGAGCGCGAGGCCCATACGGTCGATAGCGTCGAAATCCCGCAGGTCGAGCGTGACCAGGGTGGCCTGCCCTCCGTCGGCCCGGATCTGGTCGTCCAACTCCTCCAGCGCGCCCTGGGTCCGCGCCAGGGCAATGACATGGGCCCCCTCGGACGCGAAACGCCTTGCGACCGCTGCGCCGATGCCGCGTGAGGCACCGGTCACCAGGGCGATCCGCCCCGAAAGAGCCTTCTCCGTCATCGGGGTCAGTTGCCTTCGGTCATGGCGGACAGGCCATCCTGTCCCTGACCGCCGCTCTGGTCGGCGAGCGCCACCGGGTAATCACCGGTGAAACAGGCGTCGCAGAACTGCGGTTGATGGTTGTTCCGCTTCTCCTCGCCGACGGCGCGGTAAAGACCGTCGAGCGAGATGAACGCCAGCGAATCGACCCCGATCAGCTTCGCCATGGCCGCCACGTCATGCTTGAACGCCAGCAGCTTTTCCCGCTCCGGCGTATCGATGCCGTAGAAGCAGGAATGGGTGGTGGGCGGCGAGGAGATGCGCATATGCACCTCGGTGGCGCCGGCCTGACGCACCATCTCGACGATCTTGGTCGAGGTGGTGCCGCGCACGATCGAATCATCCACCAGGATGACGCGCTTGCCGGCGATGTGAAGCCGGTTGGCGTTGTGCTTCAGCTTGACGCCCAGGTGGCGGATCGTGTCGGTGGGTTCGATGAAGGTGCGGCCCACATAATGGTTGCGGATGATCCCCAGTTCGAAGGGGATATTCGCCTCGGCGGCATAGCCCAGCGCCGCCGGCACGCCGGAATCGGGCACCGGGATCACCACATCGGCGTCCACCGCGCTTTCCTTCGCCAGTTCGCGTCCGATCTGCTTGCGCACGCCATAGACGCTGGTGCCTTCCAGAACGCTGTCCGGCCGGGCGAAATAGATATATTCGAAAATGCAGAAACGGCAATGCGACTTGGCGAAGGGCTTGATGCTGCGCAGGCCGGTATGGTCGAGGATGATCACTTCGCCGGGTTCGACATCGCGGACGAACTGCGCGCCGACAATGTCGAGGGCGCAGGTCTCGGAGGCCAGAATCCAGGCGCCGCCCGGCAGCCGTCCCAGCACCAGCGGCCGGATGCCCAGCGGGTCGCGCACGCCGATGACCGAGGTCTGGGTCAGCGCCACCAGTGAATAGGCCCCCTCCACCTGACGGAGCGCATCGATCATGCGTTCTTCGACCGTGGCATAGAGGCTGATCGCGATCAGATGAACGATTACCTCGGTGTCGGTGGTCGACTGGAACAGGCAGCCCCGGCGCACAAGCTGTTTGCGGATGGTGAGCGCGTTGGTCAGGTTGCCGTTATGCCCGATGGCGAGCCCGCCGAATTCGAAATCGGCAAACAGCGGCTGCACATTGCGCAGCATGGTTTCGCCGGTGGTCGAATAGCGGACATGGCCGATAGCCATGTGGCCCTCGAGGGTCTTGATCACCGCTTCCGAGCCGAAATTGTCGGCGACGTGACCCGGACCGCGATGGCTGTGGAAATGTTCGCCGTCGGAGGTGACGATGCCCGCCGCCTCCTGGCCGCGATGCTGGAGGGCGTGCAACCCGAGCGCGGTGTGGGAGGCCGCGTCATGGTGGCCGTAAATGCCGAATACGCCGCACTCCTCGTGCAGGTGGTCGTCCTCGAAGGGATTGGTGGTGAGCATGGGGGCGGCAAACTCCTGACTACTTGCCATTCGTCGATTCGATCAGCCGTTCGAGACTGTGGCTGTCGTAAGCGGGCTGCTTATCGTTCTGTTGCTGGTCGGCGGCTTTTGGCTTTGGGGTCGCCAGACGCTCGTACATTTCCTTGGCCTGCTGCGCCTGATTGACGGCATTGGCGGCATCCTTGGCGGAGTCCTCGACGCCTTTCAGGTAGGACGGCACCAGGGACTGGATCATCTGGGCGCCAGCCGACAGCAGGGGCCGTGTCTTGGCCGAGGTCAGCATCTGCGGTTCGGTCGGGGCCATCAGTTTGGTGACCACCATGAAGCAAAGGCTCGCCAACACCAGCCCGCGCAAAAGACCGAACGCGAATCCCAGCGACCGGTCGACGGAGCTGACGGAGCTTTTCTGCACCCGGCGGGAGATGGCGTGGGTCACCACCGAACAGGCCAGCAGCGCCACCAGGAAAATGGCGACGCCCCCCGCGATATCTCCCAGCGTCGGGCTCGAAATATATTGATGCACGAAGGGGCGCACCACCGGCACGCCCCAAAGGGCGGCCAGCGCGGCGGCGATCCATCCCGCCATGGCCAGGACCTCGTAGACGAAGCCGCGCATCAGGGCGAAGACCCCTGACAACAGCAGCACGACCACCACCCCGATGTCGACAGCGTTCACGGTTTTTCTGTCCTGTCCGTCCTCACGCCTTGCCGCCCACGCGGAACAAGGACACCAGATCCTGCACATGTCCGATGCGCCGGATCACGATTTCCCCCTCGCCGGTCCCCTGTCCGGCGGATCCCGCCCGGCCCGCCCGGTGCCGTACCGCCGGCAGCAGGGCCTGGGCAAACCCAAGCTTGCCCGCCTCCTTGAGACGGGCATCCATCTGATTCACGGCGCGGACCTCGCCCGACAGTCCGATCTCGCCGAACACCACGAGGTCCGCATCCACCGGCACGTCGCAGGACGAGGACAGCAGCGCCGCGGCGACCGCGAGGTCGGCGGCCGGCTCGCCGATGCGAAGACCGCCCGCGACGTTCAAATAAACGTCATTTCCCGCCAAGGCAAGACCGCAACGCGCATCGAGTACCGCCAAAATCATCGCGAGGCGGCCACTGTCCCAGCCGATCACCGCGCGCCTGGGCGTGCCGAGCGCGCTAGGCGCCACCAGGGCCTGGATCTCGACCAGCATCGGCCGGCTTCCCTCGATGCCGGCGAAAACGCAGGATCCGCTGACATTGCCCCGTCTTTCGGCCAGGAACAGCGCCGACGGATTGACCACCCCGGCGAGCCCCTTGTCGCTCATCTCGAAAACGCCGATCTCGTCGGTGGCGCCGAACCGGTTTTTCACGGATCTCAGAATGCGGAAAGGATGGCCCCGTTCGCCTTCGAAATAAAGGACCGTATCGACCATATGTTCCAGAACCCGGGGGCCGGCGATCTGCCCCTCCTTGGTGACATGGCCCACCAGGAACAGGGTGATGCCCCGCCGCTTGGCGATGCGGATCAGCTCGGAGGCGCAACTGCGGACCTGGGCCACCGTGCCGGGCGCCGAATCCAGGCTGTCGAGATACATGGTCTGGATCGAATCGATCACCACCACCGCCGGCGGTTCGCCATGTTCAAGGGTGGCGGCGATGTCCCTCAAGGCGGTGGCGGAGGCCAGCCGGACCGGTGCCCCCGCAAGGCCAAGCCGCCGCGCCCTGAGGCGCACCTGCTCGACGGCCTCCTCGCCCGAGATGTAGACGCAGTCCGCCCCGGCGGCGAGCGCCGCGACCGCCTGCAACAGAAGGGTGGATTTGCCGATACCGGGGTCGCCGCCCACCAGAAGGGCGGACCCTGGAACCAGGCCGCCGCCGCAGACGCGGTCCAGCTCCTCGATTCCGGTCTGCCGGCGCGGTGGCGGATTGGAACCGCCGTCGAGGCCGACGAAATCGATGCGCCGCCCGCCTTTCCCCGACCCCAGCCCTTTCGGCACGGCTTCCGGCGCCGCTTCCTCGACAATGCTGTTCCAGGCGCCGCAGGATTCGCACTTGCCCGCCCAGCGCAGATGAACCGCGCCGCATTCCTGGCAAACGAAACGGGAGGATGGCTTAGCCAAAAATCCAGACCTTCGCGGGGCTGAAAGCAGGGAGTTCGCCAGAGCGCCACTGCCCCGGGGAACGCTGCGGCGGGTGCCCGGTTACCGCCGCAGCTCCATCTTGATCGGGCCCTCGGCCCGGCCATGGATGAACTGGTCGACATAGTCGTTGCCGGACCGGTCGATGTCGGCGGTGCGGCCGACCCAGATCAGCTTGCCGTGGTAGAGCATGGCCAGCCGGTCGCCGATCTTGCGCGCCGAATGCATGTCATGGGTGATGGAGACGGCGGTGGCGCCGACCTCCTTGACGCATTTGACGATCAGATCGTTGATGACGTCGGCCATGATCGGATCGAGTCCGGTGGTCGGCTCGTCGAAAAAAATGATTTCGGGCTGGCTCGCGATCGCGCGCGCCAGCGCGACGCGCTTTTGCATGCCGCCCGACAACTCCGCCGGCGACAGATTGGCGATGTCGGCCCCGAGCCCGACCTGGAACAGGCGCTCCATCGCTGCCTCGCGCGCCTTGCGCCGGTCCATCCGCCGTCCCTGGATCAGGCCGAAAGCGACATTTTCCCAGACCGTCAGCGAATCGAAGAGGGCCGCGCCTTGAAACAGCATGCCGAACTTGCCGAGGATGCGTTCCCGCGCCCGGGCGCCCAGTCCCACCGTTTCCTCGCCATCCACCAGGATGCTGCCCTGGTCGGGACGCATCAGCCCCAGGATGCATTTCAACATCACCGATTTTCCGGTGCCCGACCCTCCGATGACCACGAAGGATTCGCCGGCCGCAATGTCGAGCGTGACGCCGTCCAGCACCCGCTTCGGGCCGAAACTCTTATGGACGTCGACCAACTGGATTTTGGGATGCGCTGTCATTTGTTGAAAAACAGTGCTGTCAGCATGTAGTTGGTGGTCAGGATCAGGATCGAGGCGGACACCACGGCATTGGTGGTCGCCTGGCCGACGCCCTGGGCGCCGCCCTTCGAGTAATAACCGTTGTAGCAGCCCATCAGCGAGATGATGAAGCCGAAGACCGAGGCCTTCACAAGACCCGACACCACATCGATCGGTTTCAGGAATTCCCAGGTGCTGTGCAGATAGGTCGCCGGATTGTAGCCCAACTGATAGGCGCCGACCACGAATCCGCCGAACACGCCGATGATGTCGGCCACCAGCACCAGGCAGGGCAGCATCAGAAGGCCGGCGATGATGCGGGGGGCGACCAGATATTTGAAGGGATTGGTCGACAGGGTGACCAGGGCATCGACCTGTTCCGTCACCTGCATGGTCCCGATCTCGGCTGCCATGGCGGCACCGATCCGGCCCGCGACCATCAGTCCTGCCATGACCGGGCCCAGTTCGCGGGTCACCGACAGGACGACCACCGTGGCGACCGCGCCTTCGGCGGAAAACCGGGCGAATCCCGTATGGCTCTGAAGCGCCAGCACCATACCGGTGAAAATGGCGGTCAGGCCGACCACGGGCAGCGAGAAATAGCCGATCTCGATCATCTGGCGACCGATCAGCCGGCCGTAAACGGGCGGGCGGACGCAGTGGGACAGCGCCGTCAGCGTGAAAATGGTAAAGCGCCCGGTACGCTCCAGAAACGCGAGGAACACCCGGCCGACGGCCGCAAGCAGGGTCATGAGGAGGCACCGTCCAGATAGACGCGATGATAGCGGCGGCCAAGGGCGGTGAGAATTTCGTAACCGATGGTGCCGCCGGCTTCGCCCAGATCGTCGGCACCGCTGTCCGGGCCGACCAGGGTGATCATGTCCCCCGGCCGCGCCAGTCCGTCGGGAAGACCGGTGACGTCGAATACCGTGAGATCCATCGACACGCGTCCAACCAAAGGCACCCGGTGTTCTCCCAAATGGCCCCAGCCGCGATTGCCGAGCGAGCGGAACAGTCCGTCGGCGTAGCCCACGGCGACAGTGGCAAGCCGCCCCCGCCGCGAGGCCCGGTGCGTCGCACCATAGCCAACGGTCTCTCCAGCGTCAATGTCACGGACCTGGACGATCCGGGCGTCCAGCCGGATCACCGGCCTCATCGGATTGGCTTTCCCCTGCTGGGGACGGAGACCATAAAGGGCGGCGCCTGGCCGGCACCAGTCGGCATGCCAGTCGGGACCGAGAAAGATCCCCGATGACGCCGCGAGACTTCCCGGGAGGCCGGGGAAAAGCCGCCGCGCCGCCTGGAATGCCGCAAGTTGCCGGCGATTCATCGGGTGATCGGGGTCGTCGGCGCAGGCCAGATGGCTCATCACCAGCACCGGAGCGCAGGCGGCCAGGGTGTCGGCGTCCTCCGACAGGGATTCTGCCTCGGCGTAGCGCAGGCCGAGGCGCGACATGCCGGTGTCGACATGGATCACCGACGGCAGAGGGCGGTCCAGCCGGCCGGCAAGGCTCCTCCAGCGCGAGATCTGCTCCAGCGAATTGAGGACGGGGATCAGGCCGGCGCCGGCAAAATCGGCCTCGGATCCATCGAAGGGACCGCTCAGAACGATGATATCGGCGACCCGGTCACTCCGGCCGGACAGCAGCGCGCCGAGAGCCAGACCCTCGTCCGGCGTGGCGACGAAAAAGCGCCGGCAACCGGCGTCGGCCAGCGCCGCCGCGACCCGGGCCGCTCCCAGTCCGTAGGCATCCCCCTTGACCACCCCGGCGGCCCGGGCGCCCGGACCCACCCGCTTGTCGAGGTATCGCCAGTTGGCGACGATCGCATCAAGGTCAACAGTCAGGATGGCTCCGGCGCGCAGGGCGTCTCCGGCTTCTGGGAATTGGGTCATTCGGTGGGAATCTCGGTTCCGTGCCAGTTATCAAGGTTGCCGAAGCGGGTGTATTGCCCGTCGAAAAACAGCCTGACCGAGCCCACAGGGCCGTGGCGCTGCTTGCCGATGATCGCCTCGGCCGTGTTGAACACTTCGGCGCACCGCTTCTGCCAGTCGGCATAACGGGTATTGAACTTGTCTTCGGCCTCGTCGGGGCGGCGGCCGGGTTCGGCGCGCTCCAGGTAATACTGCTCGCGGAAAACGAACATGACAACGTCGGCGTCCTGCTCGATCGATCCCGACTCGCGGAGATCCGAAAGCTGCGGGCGTTTGTCCTCGCGGCTTTCCACCTGACGGGAAAGCTGGGACAGGGCGATGACGGGAACGTTCAACTCCTTGGCGAGCGCTTTCAAACTTCGCGTGATGTCTGAAATTTCCTGCACACGGTTTTCGCTTTTGCGTCCCGTCGTGCCGGCCAGAAGTTGCAGATAGTCGATGACGATCAGGCCAAGGCCGTTGGTCCGCGCCAGCCGGCGGCAGCGCGTGCGGACCGCGGACACCGACAGGGCCGGGGTGTCATCGATGTAGAGCGGAAGCTGATGCAGCTCCTGCGCGGCGATCACAAGGCGTTCGAATTCCTCATGGGTCAGTTCGCCCTGCCGGATCTTATGCGACGAGATCTCCGCCCGGTCGGCCAGAATTCGGCTGGCAAGCTGCTCGGACGACATTTCGAGGGAGAAGAAGGCGACGATGGCACCTTCGACAACCTTTTTTTCGCCGTTGGGCTGGATTTCGGTCCGGAACGCCTTGGCCGCGTTGAAGGCCATGTTGGTGGCAAGAGCGGTTTTGCCCATCGAGGGGCGTCCGGCCAGGATCAGAAGATCCGAAGGGTGCAGTCCGCCCAGCTTCTGGTCGAGGTCGCGCAGGCCGGTGGTCACGCCCGACAGCTTGCCTTCGCGCTTGTGGGCGGCTTCCGCCTGGCTGATCGCCTCGATCAACGCATGTTTGAACTCCTTCAATCCGCCGTCGGCCTGACCGGCCGTGGCGAGATCGAACAGCTTTTTTTCCGCCACCTCGATCTGGGTCTTCGCGTCCATGTCGAGCTCCGGCTCGAAGGCGTCGTTGACCATGTCCTCGCCGACGGCGATCAGTTCCCGCCGCAGATGGAGATCGAAGATCAGCCGGGCGTAATCCTCGGCGTTGATGATGGTGGCTGCCGACGCCGCCAACTGGGCCAGATAGGAGTCGCCGCCCAGCTCCTGCAGGCCGGTATCGGCGGCCATGAAGGTTTTCAAGGTCACCGGGTTGGCGATCTGGTTGCGCGACGCGAAAAGCTGGCAGGCGCCATAGATGCGGCCGTGGACCGGATCGGCGAAATGTTCGGGCTGCAGGAATTCCGAAACGCGTTCCAGCGCCCGGTTGTTCATCAGGATGGCGCCCAGCAGGGCCTGTTCGGCCTCGTAGTTGAGCGGGGGCGTGCGGGGAATGACGCCCTCGGCGGGCATCTCGGTGGGAGGCACCGGTTTCAGCATGGCGGCATGCTAGCAGATGACAGCGGCGCCCGGCAGCGGGAAACGCCGGGCCGGCCTGTGGATAACGGGGAAAGTGGCCTGTGGATTATGGGGATAACCTGGGCGGGCAGCCTTCCGCGGACATGTAGTCCCGCGTGGCCGGGACCACGTCGCCCCTGTGGGCAAATTGCATCTGCCAGGTCATCATGCCCTGGCGGCGAAAGGCGGTTTCGGATCCCGCCAGATAGAATTCCCACATCCGGCAGAACCGCTCGTCATAGATTTCCGCCACCCTGGCCCGGTGCTGGTTGAAGCGCTGACGCCAGCCGCGCAGCGTGTCGGCGTAATGGGAGGGACGCAGGATCTCGATGTCGGTGGCGACAAGGCCGCTGCCCTCGATGGCCCGGGTGACCTCCGACAGGGCGGGGCAATAGCCGCCGGGGAAGATATATTTCCGGATCCAGGCATTGGTGGCTCCGGCGCCGTGGCTGCGGCCGATGGCGTGCAGCAGGGCGACGCCACCGTCGTTCAGCAGCTCTCCGACCCGCCGGAAAAAGGTGCCGTATTGTCCGATGCCGACATGTTCGAACATGCCGACCGAGACGATGCGGTCGAAGCCGCCCGAGATCTGCCGGTAGTCCGCCAGTTCGAACGTGACCCGGTGGGACAGTTGCTCGGCCTCCGCCCTCTGGCGCGCGATGGCGAGCTGATGCTCCGACAGGGTGATTCCCGTGACCTTCACATCCGCCTGACGGGCGATACTGAGCGCGAGGCCGCCCCAGCCGCATCCGATGTCGAGAACGCGCTGGCCGGATTTCAGCAGAAGTTTACCGATGATATGGCGCTTCTTGGCCTCCTGCGCCTGCTCGAGAGTCATCCCGGGATCGGCGAAATAGCCGCAGGAATATTGCCGGTCGGGATCCAGAAACAGAGCGTAGAAATCGTCGGAAAGGTCATAATGGTGGGCGACGTTGCGCCGGCTGGCTTTGACCGGATTCCACTGCTGAAGATGGCGCAGCAGGAAACCGAGCCGTTCCTGCACCGAAAATCGGGGATCGGCCCGTCGCATGTTTTCGGCGATCAGCGCCAGGAAATCATCGAGGGTCCCGCCCTCGATGGTCAGAGTCCCGTCCGTATAAGCTTCTCCAACTGCGATCGACGGTTGAAGCGCTATTCTCCAGTGCAATCTTCGATCGTGAAGCCGCAATATGACGGGAGGGAGGTCCGGCAGAGGAGTTCCGCCGAAGACATGGGACCGTCCGAGGGCGTCGATCACCGTCAGGCGGCCATACCGCACGAGGCGGTTTAAAAATGGCACGAACAACAGCATGACAACCTTAACATAGGCGGCAAGGCCGCCGGTTGCCAGTCTGGGGGTGCCATTTTCAGGCAAATAACGGTCGACGCGCCCCCTTCTCGCGAGAAAGGGGCGCGCCCACGGTCAGGCAATAGGCGTTGGACAGGCCCGATCAGGCCTCGGCGGTGTCCGCCTGCTCCGTCGCCTCGGGAGCGGCCTCGACCGTCTCCTCGACCTCTTCCTCGATCACTTCGGCCTCGGCCTTGGCGGCACGCTCCGCCTCCTCCTGGGAACGGGCGACCGTCACCTTGACCATCACCGCGACCTCGGGGTGCAGGGACACCCGCACCTGCGAGGTGCCAATGCTCTTGATCGGGTGATCAAGGGCAACCTGGCGACGCTCGATGGTGAAACCGGCATCCTTGACCGCCTCGGCCACGTCGCGGCCGCTGACGGAACCGTAGAGCATTCCGCCCTCACCGGCCTGCCGGATGATCAGAATGGCAAGGCCGTTCAGCTTGGCGGCAACCGCCTCGGCCTCGTCACGGCGCTGCAAATTCTGGGCCTCGAGCTGGGCGCGCTGCGCCTCAAAACGGGCCTGGTTCTCTTTGTTGGCCCGCAGAGCCTTTTTCTGCGGCAACAGGTAATTACGGGCAAAGCCGGGCTTGACCTTAACGGTATCGCCCATCTGGCCCAGCTTCTCGATGCGCTCAAGCAGGATGACTTCCATCACTTTTCCTCCTGGCTGCCTTCGACCTGACGCCGACGCAGCCTCGTCCAATGCCTAACCAATCCCAGTCCCGCCACGGCCACCAGGGACCAGCCGAACATGACAAAAAACACAACATAGAACAATGCGAGCAGCAGCCCTCCATTGGGCCGTCCCCGCAATGTCTTATGCACAAACGCCAGTCCGGCCAACGTCTGCGGCAGTATCAGCACCACCGCCGCGTTGCGCGCCAGATACCCGGCACTTCCGCCCAGCGTCATCCCGGCCACCGCGGCCAGAACCAGGGCAAGGGCCAGCCAGGACGGCAGATCCAGCCCGGCGTAAGCCGGCGTCGGTCGCATCGCCTGTCCGGCCCTGGCGACGATCCACTGTGCCAGAACGCCGTTCAGGACCGCCATGATCAGCCATGCGCATCCCAGCATTGCCGGGAACAGGGCCGACCAGAGGGCGATGACGCTGCCCTGCATCTCCGGCGCCACCTGCGGAGCCACCTGACCGAAAGCCTGGGCCACGAAAGCCCTGGCCTGTTCCTCGATCCCGGCTTCTCCCCCGGTGAACAGCAGCGATCCCGCCACCATTGCCACCGCCGCTGTCGCGGCAAGCCCCGCCAGGATGTCCCCGGACCCGCTCCACAGAGAGCCGGGACCGGACTGGCGGCGCAACGCCAGGGGCACCAGGGCGACGGCCGGCAGCAGAGCTGTGACGGCAAACGCCGGCACGGCCGACGCGGACACCGCGGCCACCAGTGCCAGGGCGGCGATAGCGCCCGGCAAAAGCAGCCCCAGACCGCGACTGAAGCCGATCATGACCAGCGGCAGAGGCATCAGATAGGCCAGCAGAAGCCCGGCTCCACCGCCGGTCGAAACCGACAGAAGAACCAGAGCGCTTGCCAGACCCGCCACCACCGACAGGCCAATGTCCTTGGACATCACGGTCCCCCGGGACGGACGCGTGGTGGCCCGGCGAACCGGGCCGCCATGGCGTTTGGCCTTACTTCACCACGTAGGGCAGCAGGCCGAGGAAGCGGGCGCGCTTGATGGCACGGGCCAGTTCACGCTGCTTCTTGGCCGACACGGCGGTGATCCGGCTCGGCACGATCTTGCCACGCTCGGAAATGAACCGCTGCAGCAGCTTGACGTCCTTGTAGTCGATCTTCGGAGCGCCCTCGCCCGAGAACGGGCAGGTCTTGCGGCGACGGAAG
>WASQ01000118.1:0-42053 GCA_009712185.1 Telmatospirillum sp.
AAAGTCATCGGCCGTTGCGGCCGCGGCCCAGCAGGCGGACGCCTGCGCCCGGCGAGGGCATTTTAAGACAAAGTCATCGGCCGTTGAGGCCGCGGCCCAGCAGGCGGACGCCTGCGCCCGGCGAGGGCATTTTAAGAAAAAGTCATCGGCCGTTGAGGCCGCGTCCGTCCAGGACGTCCGTCACAACGCCGTCCCGCCGACCGTCAGTCCTTCGATTTTAAGGGTCGGCTGGCCGACGCCGACGGGAACGCTCTGGCCGTCCTTGCCGCAGGTGCCGACGCCCTGATCCAGTTTGAGATCATTGCCGACCATGGCAACCCGGGTCAGGACATCCGGACCGTTGCCGATCAGGGTGGCGCCCTTGACAGCGGGGCCGATGCGGCCGTTTTCGACCAGATAGGCCTCGGTGGCCGAGAAGACGAACTTGCCGCTGGTGATATCGACCTGCCCGCCGCCGAAATTGACGGCGTAGAGTCCTTTCTTCACCGATGCCAGGATCTCCTCCGGCGGATGGGCTCCGGCCAGCATGAAGGTGTTGGTCATCCGGGGCAGCGGCTGGCTGCCATAGGACTGGCGGCGGCCGTTTCCGGTCGACCGGGTGTTCATCAGTCGCGCATTCAGCCGGTCGAACAGATATCCCTTGAGAATGCCGTCTTCGATCAGGACCGTCCGCGAGGAGGGGGTGCCCTCGTCGTCGATGGAGATGGAGCCGCGCCGGTCGGCTATGGTGCCGTCGTCGACCACTGTCACGCCGGGCGCCGCCACGCGCTGTCCGATCCGGTCGGAAAAGGCTGAGGTCTTCTTGCGGTTGAAATCCCCCTCAAGTCCATGCCCGATCGCCTCATGGAGCAGAACGCCGGGCCATCCGGGAGCCAGGACCACGGTCATGTCGCCGGCGGGTGCCGCGATCGACCCGAGATTGATGGTGGCTTGCCGCAGGGCCTCCTCCACCGCCGCCTTCCACTGGTCGGGCGCCATCAGTCCGTCATAGGTGATGCGTCCGCCCATGCCATGGGATCCGGTCTCCTGGCGGTCGCCCTCAGCCACCATGATCGATACGCTGAGGCGAACAAGCGGGCGGACATCCGCGGCGTCGCTGCCATCGGGGCGGATGATCCGGACCGCCTGCCATGATCCCGACAGAGAGGCCATCACCTGCCGGACCCTGGGGGCGCGGGCGCGGGCATAGGCGTCGAGCTCCTCAAGCAGCGAAACCTTGGCCGCGAAGGGGACGAGGGACAGCGGGTTGGCATCCGTATACAGGCGGCTGTTGGTGCCGGCCGGGCGATCCAGGTCCAGCACGCCGCCATGGCCGTCGCGCACGGTCCGGACCGTCGCTCCGGCGCGGCGCAGAGCGTCTTCCGACAGCTCGCTCGCATGGGCATAGCCGGGCGCCTCACCGGACACGGCGCGCAGCCCGAAGCCGTGGGGCGTATCGAAACTGGCGCTCTTGATCCGGCCGTCGTCGAGACCGATGCTTTCGGACTGCCGGTATTCCAGGAACAGTTCGCCGTCGTCGCTGCCGGAAAGAGAGTCGCGCACGATCTGTTCGACCCTGTCTCGGTCGAGCCCGGTGCGGTCGAAGAAAAGTTCGTCGGTGATGGCGCTGTGCGACATGGGAGCTCCTGGCGGGCGGTGGGGCCGGGGCGGATGGACGCGGCCCAAAAAAAACGGTCCGGGGAATTGTTCACCCGGGCGGGCAGCCTTGGCAAGAACCGAACGGCCGAAGGCGGTCCCGCGGATCCTCGATCTCTGTCCCAAACGCCAGGCCCCTTCAGGCGTGCCCCGCGTCTCCGGACAGCATGCCGAAATCGACGCCGATCTTGGCGATCGCGCGTTCCCATTTGTGACCGACGTCGGTGTCGAACAGCAGAGCCTCATCGGCGCTGACATTGAGCCAGACATTCTGGCGCAGTTCGTGGTCGAGCTGGCCCGCGCTCCAGCCGGCATATCCCAGGGCCAGCATGCTGTGCCGCGGACCCTGGCCCCGGGCGATCGCCTTCAGGACGTCGATGGTGGCGGTCAGTCCGATCCGGTCGTTCACGACCAGGGTGGTGTCCTGGACATAATCGGTGGAGTGAAGCACGAAACCCCGACCGGCCTCGACCGGGCCACCGAAATGGATGCGGATCGGATCGCAAAGCGGCGTCGGTTCGATGTCGAGCTGCTTCAGGAGATCGGGGAAACTCAGCGTGTTGAACAGCCGGTTCACCACCAGCCCCATCGCCCCCTCCGCCGAATGGGCACAGAGATAGACGACGGTTCTTGCGAAACGCACATCCTCCATGTGCGGCATCGCGACCAGCATCTGGCCGTGCAGGTAGCCCGTGGACTCGTGAATGCGCGTCATGACGATCACATATGCCGAGCACCGGCGCAGCGCAAGGCTTGGTTCCTCCACCGGATGCAAAATGGTGTGTCCTCCCGTCATCCGATGTCCGATCCCGGCCCTGTTCCGGGGAAAAGGGGATGGAATTCAAGGGGTGGACAGACCAAAAGATTGACAGGCGGGCGGCCGAGCGGGCAGTGATGGGCGGCAAGCCGGGAGGTAAAGGGATGCAGGCAGGCTTTCGACGGAAAATGGTGGCGATCGGAATGGCCGCGCTGTGCCTCGCCTTTCTGGTCCCGGTCGCGTCGGGGCAGGCCGCCCGGGTTTCCCAGACATCTCGTCCGGCCCCCGCCGTCCAGCCGCCAGCCGTCCCGACCCCGGCGCCGACCCCAGACCATGCCGGCCCGGACAGCGCGGCGAGAGACCATGGCGCGTCGGACTGGAAGAGTACCGAGCAGGGGGCCGTGCGCCTTCTGTCCGCGGTCACGGCTGTCGGGGAAGGCGCCGACGTTCAGCTTGGTCTTGAGTTCAAGTTGAAACCCGGTTGGAAGATTTATTGGCGCTCGCCCGGCGACGCGGGGTTTCCCCCGTCCATCGACTGGAAGGGATCGGACAATCTGGCCGAGGCCGTGATGAGCTGGCCGGCACCTCACCGGTTCAGCGTATCCGGCCTGGAGACCATGGGCTACAAGGACGAGGTGGTGCTGCCCCTGATCGTCCGGCTCAACGAGTCGGGACAGGCCGCGTCGCTGCGGGCGGCGGTCGATTTTCTGACCTGCGACGTTCTTTGTGTTCCCCAGCATGCGGAATTGCAGCTTGATCTGCCCGCCGGGCCGGCGGAGGCAACGTCCCATGCGCATCTGATCAGCCGGTTCCAGGCCCAGGTTCCCGGCGACGGGGCCCGTCAGGGACTGTCTTTGGTCTCGGCCCGGGCGACCGGAAGCGGCGCGCTCCAGGTCGTGGTGGCGGCCAACCCGCCGCTTGCCGATCCCGACCTGTTTATCGAGCGGGCGGACCAGTTCCAGTTCTCGCGGCCGGTGGTCCGTCGTCTGCAGGGCGGGCGGCGCATCGAGTTCGAGGCCAATCCGGTTCCCAATACCGGCGAGGGCGATCTGTTCGACAAACCTCTGACGCTGACGGTGGTGGACGGCAATCGTGGCATGGAGGTCGTCAGCGATGTCTCCCCCGCGGAGCCCGGAGCCCGCCTGCCCAAAGTGATCGCCATGCTGGGGGTGGCTCTGTTGGGCGGGTTCATTCTTAATCTCATGCCCTGCGTTCTGCCGGTGCTGTCGATCAAGATCCTGGGTCTGATCGGTCAGGCGGGCGCCGCCCGGTCGTCCATCCGGTCCCGCTTCCTGGCCTCAGCCGCGGGGATCATCGCCTCGTTTCTGGTTCTGGCCGCCGCCGCGACCGGCGTCAAGGCCGCCGGTTCGGCCGTGGGCTGGGGGATTCAGTTTCAGCAGCCACTGTTCCTGGTGGCGATGATCTCGATCATCACTCTGTTTTCCGCCAATCTGTTCGGCTTTTTCGAGATCGGTCTGCCGTCGTTCGCCTCCAGGCTGGGGGGCGGGCGGAGCGATCCGGATGGTCTGGCGGCCCATTTCGCTTCGGGGGCCTTCGCCACCTTGCTGGCGACACCCTGTTCCGCGCCGTTCCTCGGTACCGCCGTCGGCTTCGCCCTGGCGCAGGGCGCCCTGGAAATCTTTGCAATTTTCGCCGCGCTCGGCGTCGGCATGGCCCTGCCATATTTCGCGATCGCGCTTTGGCCGCAGGCGGCGCAGCGCCTGCCCCGTCCCGGGCGCTGGATGCTGCTGCTGCGCCGGCTGCTGGGGGGCGTCATGCTGGCCACCGTCGGCTGGCTGCTGCTGGTGGTCTCCTCCGAAGCCGGGACGCAGGCGGCCATTCTGATCGGCATGGTCATGCTGGCGATGCTGGCGATTCTGGGGCTGGGCGGCCGACTTGCCGTCCCGTTGCGGATCGTCCTGGTGGTTGTCGGTGTCCTCGGCGCCGGCGTCCTGGCGTCGGGGCAGGCGCCCCGGCCGGCCGCGACCCAGCCGCCGTCCGATCTCAAGGGGCTGTGGACGCCGTTCGATCGCGACCTTCTGGCCCGGTCGGTGGCGGAGGGGAAAGTTGTGTTCGTCGACGTCACCGCGGATTGGTGCATCACCTGCCAGGTGAACAAGGCCACCGTCGTCTATCGTGGCAAGGTCGCCCAGACCCTGGCCGGCGGGGGCATCCTCGCGATGGAGGCCGACTGGACGCGGCCGGACGACTCGATCGCCGCCTATCTGGCCGGATTCGGCCGCTATGGCATCCCGTTCAATGCCGTCTATGGGCCGGGCGCCCCGGATGGCATCGCCCTTCCCGAACTGCTGACCGAGGATGCGGTGATGACGGCCCTGGCCAAGGCCCGCAAGGCGTCCTGACCTCCGGGAACGTCTTTGCGGGCCATCGGGCTCACCCGATCGGCCGGAGGCACGCCGCGGTCACGGCGATCGCCCCCAGCCTCAAGGGCCCGGATCCGGCCAGACAGGCCGAGATCGACAGTCTTTCTCCGCCGCTCGACGGGCCCCCGATCAAGGCGCGGCTTGGCGCCAATGCCATTCCGGGCGTTTCAATGGCCGTGGCGCGCGCGGCGGCGCAGCCGTCCGGGTTTCCCCTCTACGCCTGTCCGGGCGGGAAAGCGTGTGAACGAAATCCACCAGTGGCACCGGCAGGGACGCCGGCGCCACTGTTTTATTCATGCCCCCGGCCGGGAGCTCCTTCCATGCCGACGGCGGATACGATCGTGCGAAATCGGGGCAGGGGCTTCCCGTCCCGTTCGCCGGCTCCGTTCGCCAGTGTCAGTCGCGGGGGGCGGTCACGTCGATTTTGCCGAGGGCGCGCGCCTCCAGCGCCTCCTTCAGCCCCTTGCGGGCCAGCGCGTCGGCTCTCTCGTTCTCGGGATGGCCGGCGTGGCCGCGCACCCAATGCCAGGTGATCCGGTGTCCGGCGGCCAGGGTGTCGAGCGTTCTCCACAGATCCTGGTTGGCGACCGGATTGGCGCTGTCGGGATCGAGGCGTCCCTTCTTCTTCCAGCCGTGGATCCAGGCGGTGATGCCTTTCTGGACATACTGGCTGTCGGTGTAGACATCGACGGTGCAGGGGCGTTTCAAGGCGCGGAGCCCCTCAATCACCGCCATCATCTCCATCCGGTTGTTGGTGGTTCCGCGCTCCCCGCCGCACAGCTCCTTTTCCGTGCCGCGCCAACGCAGAATCACCCCCCAGCCGCCCGGTCCCGGATTGCCCGAACAGGCGCCGTCGGTAAACAGTTCGATGTCGGCCACTAAACGGCTTCCGGCGCGGGAATCCAGTCGATGCCATAGGCGGCGGTGCCGCCGGCGCTGGCATGGAACCGGAGTTTGCGTTCGTATTCGAGCGGGTCCTTGCGGCGGACGAAGGCGCCGGCCGGCGTGTTCAGCCAGTCATAAAGACGGGTCAGCAGGAATCGCATCGACGCGCCCCGGGCCAGGATGGGCAGGGCCTCGAACTCCTCCCGCGACAACGGACGGGTCCGCTGATAGCTGGCCAGCATCAGATGGGCCTTGGTGACGTTGAAGCAGCCGTCCTCCTCGAAACACCAGGCATTGAGGCAGACCGCGATGTCATAGGCGAGATAGTCGGTACAGGCGAAATAGAAATCGATCAGACCCGAGACCTCTTCATCCTGGAAAAACACATTGTCCGGGAAAAGGTCGGCATGGATGATGCCGGTCGGCAGGCCGGCGGGCCAGCGGGAGTCCAGGATATCGAGTTCGGCCGTGAGGAAATCGGCCAGCCCGGGCTTCACCTCGTCGGCGCGATGGGCTTCCAGTTGAAACAACGGTCGCCAGGCCGAAGGCCCCAGCGAATTCGGCCGGGACCCCGGAAAGGACAAGCCTTTCAGATGCAGGTCCGCCATCGCCGCTCCCAACCGGGCGCAGTGGCCGGCGGTGATATGGCGCGGCCACAGTCCCTTGAGGAAGGAGATGATCGCCGCCGGACGGCCACACAGGGACCGCAGGCGCCGGCCGTCGCGGCCGGCCAGCGGTGTCGGGCAGCGCAGACCCTGATCCGCCAGATGCTCCATCAGGCCGATGAAAAACGGCAGATCGCCGGGGTCCACCCGCTTCTCGTAAAGAGTGAGGATGTGGCTGCCCCGGTCGGTCTGAAGAAGATAATTGGAGTTCTCGACCCCTTCGGCGATGCCTTTACAGCTGATCACCTCGCCAATGTCGTACTCCTGGACGAAGGCTCGAAGGTCCCCGTCCGATACTTCGGTGTAGACGGCCATCTCAGGTGCTGAGCTCCGCCGGCAGTTTGAAGGTCACGGTCTCCCGCGTCACCGAGACCTCCTCGATGGTGAGCGTGAACCGCTCGCGACAGGCGTCCAGCACCTCATCCACCAGGACTTCCGGCGCCGACGCCCCGGCCGAGACGCCGAGGCGGGTAATGCCGTCAAGCCAGGACCAGTCGATTTCGTCGGCCCGCTGAACGAGATAGGAGCGGGGACATCCGGCGCTGGCCGCGACTTCCACCAGCCGCCGGGAATTCGACGAATTTGGGGCGCCGATCACCAGCACGGCTTCGCATTTCGGGGCGATCGCCTTGATCGCCTGCTGGCGGTTGGTCGTGGCGTAGCAGATGTCTTCCTTGTGCGGCCCCTCGATATCCGGGAACCGCCGGCGCAGGATCGTGACGATGCCCGCGGTGTCGTCCACCGACAGCGTCGTCTGGGTGATGTAGGCGAGGCGCTTGCCCGGGGTGGGAACGATCGCGGCGGCCTGTTCGGGCGTTTCGACCAGGATGATGTTGCCCGCCGGCACCTGCCCCATGGTTCCCACCACCTCGGGATGGCCGGAATGGCCGATCATGATGATCTGCCGGTCATCGATGACGTGGCGGGCCGCCTCATGGTGAACCTTGGTCACCAGCGGGCAGGTGGCGTCCAGATAGAACATCCCCCTTGCCTCTGCGGCCGCCGGAACCGTTTTGGGTACCCCATGGGCCGAAAAGACCACAGGACGGCCGTTCGGAACCTCGTCCAGTTCCTCGACGAAAACGGCCCCCTGCGCCTCCAGCGAATGGACGACGTAGCGGTTGTGCACGATCTCGTGGCGGACATAGACCGGCCGTCCATAACGGCGAAGGGCTTCTTCGACGATGTGGATTGCGCGATTGACCCCCGCGCAGAAACCGCGCGGACTGGCCAGAAGGATTGTAAGGGCTCTCTTGGTCATGATCCCCGGATGATTGGGGTGGAACGACGGAACTCGATTACGGCGGCTTGTGTGCCGTCCCGTGGTTCACTACAGTCGCCAGCAATAGCAGAATTGCGCCGCGTGCAAAAGGTGAACTCGCGCAGGCGCCGTCGGCGATCCGGCCGGCGGGTTCTGCAAAAGGGACGGAGACCCGCGGTTTGCGCCGCGGCCGCCGGGGTTCCGGTCCTTCAAATTGGTGTGACTGATCAAGTGCGACAAGGGGGCGACGCCTGCCGGACCATGCGTTTCCCGCCGCCGGATGTTCGATATGAGGACGGAACAGACATTATGAAATTTGCCAGCCGCAGTATTGCCCTGCTTTCCTCCCTTCTGGCCCTGTCCGCCTGCAAGGCGCTGGACAAGGAGGAGCCGCCGCTTTGTCCGCGCGTGTCCGTCCTGGCCGATTCCGCCGTTCTGACCCGGTTCGCGCCGGGCGCGGCGCGTGACGACAACAACAAATTGTTGACGGTGGAATTGACCAGTTTCCATGGCACCTGCCGCTATGATCCGGAAGAGCAGCAGATGAGGTTCACCATCGATGTCGGGATCGATGCCGATCGCTTCCCGGCGATGAAGGGACAGCATGCGGATATCGCCTATTATGTCGCCATTCCGGCCTTCTATCCCAACCCGTCCGGCAAGGCCCAGTTTCCCCTGTCGCTCGACTTTTCCGATTCCCGGCATCTCCATGTCACCGACGAGGGGTTGAAGATCGCCATTCCCATGGCCCCCAGTCTCAAGGACCTGGCGAAATATGAAGTGTTCATCGGGTTGCAGCTCACCGCCGATGAACTGGCCTACAACCGGGAAAAGCGCGACCGTCACTGACCAGGGCGTCACTGACAGGGGCGTCACTGACCAGGGCTTCACTGATCCGGGCCGGCGGGGCGGCGATCACCGGCATATGCCGGCGGTCCCGGGCATCACCCCGCGCTTCCCAAAGCGGGGCGCGCGGGGCGGGCCGTCGCGCCTGACCGGCGTTACAAAAAAAGCGGAGCGGGCGTCACGAGGGACGGCGCCGACAGCGCCCGGAGGTCCGGTCGCAAACCGGATTGAGGCGGGCGATCCTGTTTCCTGATCCGGAACGCGCCGTCAGGACGGCGAAAATCGCAGCCAGAATGAGGAGGGCGGAACTCACCGCGAAGGTTGCCCGATATCCGCGCATGTCGAACAGGATGCCTCCCGCCGTTGCGCCAAGCATGATGGAAAGCTGGATCACCGCCACCATCAATCCCCCGCCGGCTTCGGCGTCCCGGGGCAGGGTTCGCGCCATCCATGTCCACCAGCCGACGGGAGCCGCGGTGGCGACCAGTCCCCATATCGCCAGCAGGATGGCGGTCGCCGCGATCGAGCCTCCGAAGAAGAGAAGGGCGATGGCGGTCACCGCCATCATCGCCGGGATGATCGCCAGCGTCCGGAAGAGACCCTTGGCGAGAAACGCGCCGACCAGGGTTGTGCCGATGAATCCGGCCACACCGATGATGAGAAGCAGGAAGGAAAGCATGGCGGGGCCAACCCGGGTCTGCGTTTCGAGGAATGGCCGCAGATAGGTGAAAAGCGCGAACTGCCCCATGAAAAAAAGCGCGGACGCCGTCATGCCCAGGGCAACCGAAGGCTGTGTCAGCAGCCCTGTGATGCTGCCGGGACGTTCTCCCCGCGATGCCTTCATCGGGGGCATTCCGATGAACTTCCAGACGAATGCGATGGCAGCGACGGGAACGACGCAGAAGAAAGCCCATCGCCAACCGATGATGGCACCGAGAAAGCTGCCCAGGGGAGCCGCCAGCACCGATGCCAGCGCATTGCCGCCGTTCACGATCGCCAGGGCGCGTGGCAGGTGGCAGTCCGATACCAGTCGCATGGCTGTCGCGGCCGACATGGACCAGAAACCGCCGACGGCCACGCCAATGAGCGCCCGGCCGATCATGAAGACCACGGCATTGGGGGCGGCGGCGACGACCGTGCCTGACAGGATCATCAGAACCGTCAGCCACAGAAGAACAACCTTCCGGTCGCGCGATCCGGCCACCGGGGAAATGAACAGACTGGTCAGCAAGGCGAACGCCCCGGAGATGGCGATTGCCTGTCCCGCGCGCCCCTCGCTGATGTGAAGGTCGGCCGCGATGGGCGTCAGCAGACTGACGGGCATGAATTCGGAGGCGACCAGAACGAATGCCGCGAGAGACAATGCCAAAACCGCCCCCCACTGCTGACGGCTCCCGGTCGCCGATGACGAGGGGGGCTTCGTCATCGGCATATCGCCGTCCCGCCGGCGACGGGAGGCCTGCCGTCACGCGCTCCGGCGTCTGCCCGCGAGATTGTCGCGTCCTGTGACCCGGGTTGGTTGAGCGCCTCGATACCGGCGGTGATTGTCGCGATTTTGACCACGCCGCGTGCGACAGGCCCGCGCCCTCGATAGAACGCCATGTTCGCCCATGGCGCGTAATAGGCGATGTCGCCGATCGCGCCGGCGCCGCTGGCGGGCGCGTCCTCTTCCGAAAGGCGCCGTGGCAATCCGCCGCTGATCTTCTCCGCCGGGCTGAAGTCGCGCAGTGTCACTGTCAGCGGCAGCAGCGACAGGAAGTCCCGTGCCGTCGGATTGTCTTCCATCGTTGCCGTGATGCTTGCCAGGCCGAGGGTTATGCAGATGCTCATGGGGGGTGATCCCTCGCTGGCGGGAACCAAACCACATCGGGCAGAGGGGGGCTCCGTGGAATCCGGTGCGGGGGAATCCGGTGCGGGCGGCACCATGTTTGTGGCAACCCGCGGCGCGCACAGGACGCAGTTGCGCTGTGCCGGCGGGGGGCTGATCGGGGGCACGACGGACGTCCTACCTGAGGTTGTCGTGAAAGAAGGCGGCCAGTGTGTCGAAAGGGATCACGTCCACGCGGTCATACAAATCCGTGTGGACGGCGCCCGGGACAATCAGGAGTTCCTTCGGTTCCGCGGCGGCCGCATAGGCGGTTTCGCTGAAATAGCGCGAGTGGGCCTTTTCGCCATGAACCAAGAGGATCGGGCGTGGCGAGATTTCCCTGATAGAGGTCAGGATCGGCATATTCATGAACGACAACGGTGTCGTGAGGGTCCATGAGCCGTTCGAGTTGACCGCTCGCGGATGAAAGCCTCGTGGCGTTCTGTAGTAGACGTGATAATCTACCAGAAATTGTGCTTCCCCGCCTATCAGGTCATTCATCACCGGGCCATAGGCCGGGGTGCCCTTTTCCGCATCCAGCCAACGCTGCCGGCTCAACTGAGCCAACTTTTGCGTGCGCTGCTCCAGGGTCAGGCTGTCATTGTAGCCCTTGGACATGACACGGGTCATGTCGTACATTGTGCTGGCGACAACGGCCTTGACGCGCTTGTCCACGGCGACGGCGTTCAACGCCATTCCGCCCCAACCGCAAATGCCGATGACGCCGATCCGTTCGCGGTCAACAACGGGCAGAAGGCCGAGATAATCCACCGCGGCGCTGACGTCCTCGGTGTTGATGTCCGGTGAGGCGACATTGCGCGGCTCGCCGCCGCTTTCCCCGGTAAAGGACGGATCGAACGCCAGCGTGACGAATCCACGTTCGGCCATCGTTTGAGCATAGAGGCCCGATGATTGTTCCTTCACCGCGCCGAAGGGGCCGCCAACGGCAATCGCCGCCAGTTGGCCGTCGATATTTTTTGGCCGGTACAGGTCCGCCGCCAGGGTGATGCCATAGCGGTTTCGGAAAGTGACCTTGTCATGGTCAACCTTGTCGCTTTTCGCGAACGTCTTGTCCCACAACATACCATTATCCATAAATTGGAGAGGTCTTTGCGACGGGGCTGTCGACCGGGCGAACGCCTGTCCTGCCGGCATCATTCCCGTTCCCACCGCGGCGATGCCCACGCCCGCCATCGTCAGCAACGCGCGGCGTCCCGGTTCGGGGGCTTCCTGGCGCGGGATCGTATGGCCGGCTTCCATCGGCTTGGTCATGGTGATTTCTCCGGGGTAAGGGGTCTTCAGCCGGTTCAGGGCGGGTGTCGATCACGCCATCGTCCGTCGCTTTACTGTTTAGAATTTTTGCGTAATTATTCTTAATTGATAAGTAATTTAATGCTTACATCCCCTATAAGCGGGGTTAATCAATCATTCGCGGGGCTCGTCTGATGCCAAGGCATAACCTGAACGACCTTCTGGCGTTCGTGACCGTCGCGCGGGAAGGCAGCTTCACCCGCGCCGCGGCCCGGCTGGGTGTGACCCAGTCAGCGCTCAGTCAGGCGGTGGCCGGTCTTGAGGCGCGCCTTGACATCAGGTTGCTGACCAGGACCACCCGCAGTGTTTCCCCGACCGCGGCCGGGGAACGCCTTGTGCAGGCCATCGGCTATCGCTTTGACGAGATCGAGACGGAGGTGGACGCGCTGACCGCGTTGCGCGACAAGCCCGCCGGAACCGTGCGCATCACCTGCGGCGACCACATCATCAGGACGACGCTGCTGCCGAAGCTGATGGCCTTGTTGCTTGAGTATCCCGACATCAAGCTGGAGTTCGACGTCAATTACGGTTTCCGGGACATCGTCGCGGACCGTTTCGATGCGGGCGTGAGGTTCAGCGATACGATCGACAGGGACATGATTGCCGTTCCCATCGGTCCCGACCTGCGGATGGCCGCTGTCGCCTCGCCCGCTTACTTTGCCACGGCTCCGGTACCGAAGGTGCCGGGCGATCTGGTGGCGCACCGCTGCATCAATATCCGGTTTCCGACCTATGGGGGGCTGGATGTCTGGGAATTCGAGCGTCGCGGCCGGAAGCAGAAAATTCGCGTCGACGGCCCGCTGACTTTCAATACCACGACCCATGTTGCCGCCGCCGCGGTGGGCGGGGTGGGCATCGCCTATCTTCCGGAAGACGAGTTCTCGCCGCATATCGAGGAGGGGCGCCTGATCCGCGTGCTTGAAGACTGGTGCCCTTCGTTTTCTGGTTATCACCTCTATTATCCGAGCCGGCGGCAGCCTTCGCCGGCATTTTCACTGGTCGTCGACGCGTTGCGACTCCGGTAGCGATACGCCCCGGCTCGTCCCGATGCGGTTTTAGCGCGTCCAGCCGGTTGCCGTACGATACCTTACCGCGGAGGTTGACCTTCCGGCCGGCGCAGGTAAACTGGCGCCATATTCAGACGATCCCCGTGGGAGAGACCGGTCGCGCGACCGGCGCCGAAGGAGCAACCGCCCCTGGAAACTCTCAGGCAAAAGGACCGCGGGGGGATGACTCTCTGGAAAGCAGGCAGCGGCTGATCGGCCGAGGTCTCACCGAAGATGAAACCTGTCGGTTGACGGCGGGGAATCTTTCAGGTCTCAGGACAGAGGGGGGCAAGCCGCGTTCCATCGGGAAAGCGGATCGGCTCACCCCAGGGAGGTCCTTGAACCTTGACTCCTGAACTGTTGCGCACGCCCCTGTTCCGTCTGCACCTCGACCTCGGGGGCAGGATGGTGCCGTTCGCCGGCTACGAGATGCCCGTGCAATATCCGTCCGGCATTCTGGCCGAGCATCTGTTCACCCGCACCTCGGCCAGCCTCTTCGATGTCTCGCATATGGGGCAGGTCGTCATCCGCGGCGATCGCCGGGTTGCCGCGCTGGAGGCCCTTGTCCCGGGCGATATCGAGGCCCTGGGCGAGGGGCGGATCCGCTACACCCAGTTCACCAACGACCAGGGCGGCATCAAGGATGACCTGATGGTCACGAATGCCGGGGATCATCTGTTCCTGGTGATCAACGCGGCCTGCAAGGACGCCGATATCGCCCATCTTCGCGCGCATCTGGGGGGCGGTGCCGACCTCGTCCTGCTGACGGATCGGGCGCTGCTCGCCCTCCAGGGACCGAAGGCGGCGGACGCCCTGGCCCGGTTTGCCCCCGGCGTGGCGGAGCTCTCCTTCATGACCGCCGGGACCTTCGATGTCGGGGGGATCGTCTGCCTGATCAGCCGGTCGGGCTATACCGGCGAGGACGGTTTCGAACTCTCGGTCCCCGCCGACCGGGCGGAGGAGCTGGCACGGCGCCTGCTGGCCGAGCCCGAGATCCGGCCCGCGGGACTTGGAGCGCGCGATTCCCTTCGTCTCGAAGCGGGGCTTTGCCTTTACGGTTCGGATATCGACGAAACCACATCGCCCGTCGAAGCCGCCCTGACCTGGAGCATTTCCAAACGCCGGCGCGCCGGGGGCGGTTTCCCGGGGGCGGCGGTGGTCCAGGAGCAGCTTGCCACCGGCGTCGGCCGCCGCCTCGTCGGCATCAGGCCCCTGGGCAAGGCCCCGGCGCGGGCCCATACCGCGATCGTGGACGATGGCGGCGTGGAGATCGGCGTTGTCACCAGCGGCGGCTTCGGCCCCTCCGTCGGCGGGCCGGTGGCCATGGGCTATGTGCCCGATCCGCTGTCCCGGCCGGGAAGCGCGGTGGGCCTTCTGATCCGCGGGGTCCGGCACGACGCCGAGGTCGTGGCGCTGCCCTTCGTTCCTCATCGTTATCACAAGGTGTGACCGGACCGGGTCATCGGTTACTGCTTTTTTACGGGGATTTTTCATGAGCACAGTCTATTTCACCAAGGATCATGAGTGGGTCAAGGTCACCGGCGACGAGGGTGTGATCGGCATCACCGACTATGCCCAGAAGGCGCTGGGCGATGTGGTCTTCGTCGAATTGCCGGCCATCGGGCTGGATCTGGCGCAGGGCGCCGAGGCCGCGGTGGTGGAATCCGTCAAGGCGGCCTCCGATGTCTATTCTCCGGTCAGCGGCACGGTCGTCGCCACCAATCAGGCGGTGGTGGACCAGCCGGGTCTGATCAACGAGGCGCCGGAGGAGGGCGGATGGTTCTTCTCGCTCAGGCTCTCCAATCCGTCGGAACTGGACGAGCTGATGGACCGCGCGGCCTATGACGAGTTCCTGACGGGTCTGGAGTAAGCGTCGATGCGTTATCTGCCGCTGACCGAGGCGGACCGGCGGGACATGCTGGCCGCCATCGGCGTCTCCAGCGTCGATGATCTGTTCCGCGACGTGCCGCCCGCGGCGCGCCGGGACGGTCCGGTTGATCTGCCCCGCCATGCCGGGGAACTGGAGGTCGAAAGACGGCTTTCAGCCCTGGCCGGGCGCAATCTCGATGCCGGCTCCGTGCCCTTTTTCCTGGGGGCAGGCGCTTACCGCCATCATATTCCCGCCGCCGTGGACGCCATCATCCAGCGCGGCGAATTCCTGACATCCTACACGCCTTACCAGCCGGAGGTCGCCCAGGGAACCCTGCAATATCTGTTCGAGTTCCAAACCCAGGTGGCGATGATCACCGGCATGGATGTGGCCAACGCCTCGATGTATGACGGCGCGACCGCCTGTGCCGAGGCGGCGGCCATGGCCTGCCGCATCACCCGGCGCAAGTCGATTCTCCTGTCGGGCAATCTTCATCCCCATTACCGCAGCGTCACCGCCACCTCCCTGCAATACAGCGGCTTTACGGTGGACGCGCTGGATCCGGATCCGCTTGATCTTGAGGATCTGCTGGGCCGGATCGACAGCGGGACGGCCTGCGTGGTGGTCCAGAATCCCGGCTTCTTCGGCAAGATCAAGGATCTCGGCGCCCTTGCGGACGCCTGCCACGACGCCGGTGCCTTGTTGGTGGTCGCCGTCACCGAACCCGTGTCGCTGGGGCTGATCGAGCCGCCGGGCGCCATGGGGGCGGATATCGTGGTGGCGGAGGGGCTGGGGATCGGCAACGCTCTCAACTTCGGCGGCCCGGGCCTCGGCCTGTTCGCCACCCGGGACAAATATGTCCGGCAGATGCCGGGCCGGCTGGCCGGCCAGACGGTGGACGCCGACGGCCGCCGGGGCTGGGTCCTCACGCTGTCGACCCGCGAACAGCATATCCGGCGCGAGAAGGCGACCAGCAATATCTGTACAAATTCGGGTCTCTGCGCCCTGGCCTTCACCGTCCATATGGCCCTGCTGGGCGGTGAGGGTTTGACCCGCCTGGCCGAACTTAATCACGCGAAGGCGGTTCAACTGGCCGGGAAGCTGCGGTCTGTTCCCGGTGCGCGACTGCTGCATCAGACATTTTTCAACGAGCTGGCCATCACCGTGCCCCGGCCGGCCGCCGAGGTCGTAGCCCGACTGGCGGACCGGCGGATCCTGGGAGGTGTTCCGGTCTCCCGTTTCTATCCGTCCTATCCCGAGCTGGCGCCCGTGCTGCTGCTGGCGGCAACGGAAACCACCCGTGAAGAGGATATGGACCAGCTTGTGGCGGCCCTGAAGGAGTGTGCGTTGTGACGGAAACCATCAGCGGCAGCCGCGGCCTGTCGATCGAGGAACCTTTGCTGTTCGAGCAGGGCAGTCCCGGCCAGTGCGGCGTGGATCTGGAAACACCACCGGACCTGCCGGACCATCTGGGCGGATTGCGCCGGCGCCAGCCGGCCGCCCTGCCGGGGCTCGCGGAGCCCACGGTGGTGCGGCATTTCACCCGTCTCAGCCAGAAGAATTTCGGGATCGACTCGGTGTTCTATCCGCTGGGATCCTGCACCATGAAGCACAATCCCCGCCTCAATGAGAAATTGGCGCGTCTCGCGGGATTTGCCGACGTCCATCCGTTCCAGCCCGAAAGCACGGTCCAGGGGGCGCTGGCCCTGATCGACCTGGCAGCCCACTGGCTGAAAACGCTGACCGGACTGCCGGCCATCGCCATGAGCCCGGCCGCCGGCGCCCATGGCGAATTCTGCGGCCTGATGACGATCCGGGCGGCTCTGGAGGACCGGGGGGAGCGGCGGACCCGCGTGCTGGTCCCCGAATCGGCCCATGGCACCAATCCGGCGAGCGCGGCCGCCTGCGGATTCACGGTCGATCCCATCCCGGCAACGTCCCGGGGCCGGGTCGACGTCGGGGCGCTGAAGGCGAAGCTGGGTGACGACGTCGCGGCCGTGATGCTGACCAATCCCAATACCTGCGGGCTGTTCGAAAACGACATCCTGGAGATCGCCGAGGCGATCCACGGTGTCGGTGGTTTTTTCTACGGCGACGGCGCCAACTTCAACGCCATCGTCGGACGTGTCACCGTGGCCGATCTCGGGATCGACGCGATGCACATCAATCTTCACAAAACCTTTTCGACCCCGCATGGCGGCGGTGGCCCGGGTGCCGGTCCGACTGTGCTGTCGGATGCCCTGGCCCCCTATGCGCCATTGCCGGCTGTGGTCCATGACGCGGGCGGCTTCCATCTCGTCGAGCATGCGGCAGGGTCCGGATTGAAGCCTTGCGGCCGGATCAAAGGGTTCCACGGTCAGTTCGGCGTCTTCGTGCGGGCGCTCGCCTATATGATGTCCATGGGGGCGGACGGCCTCCGGCAGGCGGCGTCCGATGCGGTCCTCAATGCCAACTATCTTCAGGCCCGGCTGTCCGGCGAACTGACGCCCTCCTTCGACGGCCCCTGCATGCATGAGGCGCTGTTCGACGACCGTTTCCTGAAAGACAGCGGCGTCACCACTCTTGATTTCGCCAAGGCCCTGATCGACGAGGGCTTCCATCCCATGACCATGTATTTTCCGCTGGTTGTGCACGGCGCCCTGCTGATGGAGCCGACGGAGACCGAAAGCAAGGAGACCCTGGACCGCTTCATCGACAGCGTCAGGGGGCTGGCGCAGCGCGCGAAGCAGGGAAATGCCGCGGAATTCCTGTCGGCTCCGGCCCATACACCGCGACGGCGCCTCGATGAGACCGCCGCGGCCAGGACGCCGGAATTGCGGTGGCGGCCGGAGAAAAAAGTCTGAGGTCCGGGATTTCGCGGGTGGGGGATCGTGCAGTATAACATCCGCCGGTAGGGATCCCCCCCTCGCGAAAGGCCCATGAATGAGTGCAGCATCCAGCGGCAAGACCGGTCGTCGGCCGCAACGGCGTTATTTCCGGTTGCGGCGGCGGATTTACCATATGCTCGGTGGCGAGGGGCATTCGGATCCGTGGGTGAAACTGGTCGATTACGCGCTGGTTACCCTGATCACCATCAATTGCATATTTTCCATCCTGGAGTCGGTCGAAAATCTGTCCATCGTTCACGGTCACATCTTCCACGCCTTCGACCATTTCTCGGTCGCGGTTTTCTCCATCGAATATGTGCTGAGGGTCTGGACCGCGGTTGAAATCAATCAGCCGGTCTACAAGCATCCCCTTTGGGGGCGGCTGCGCTACCTCTTCACCGCCATGGCGATCGTCGATCTGGTCGCGATCCTTCCCTTCTATCTCGGCTTCTTCGTCGACGTCGATCTGCGCGCCATGAGGGTGCTGCGGCTGTTGCGCGTCTTCAAGCTGACCCGCTATTCCCAGGCCATGGGAATCATGGTCGACGTGCTGCGCCAGGAGGCACGATCGATCAGCGCCATGCTGTTCGTCTTTGTGGTGATCCTGATCTTCATGGCAAGCCTGATGTATATGCTGGAGCATCCCCGGCAGCCGGAGGTGTTTTCCGACATTCCTTCCGCCATGTGGTGGGCGGTGGTGACGATGACGACGCTGGGCTATGGCGACATGGTGCCGTCGACCGCTCTCGGGCGTGTCGTCGGCGGCTGTACCGCGGTCATCGGGGTCGGCGTGATCGCCCTGCCAGCCGGTGTCCTGGCGTCGGGTTTCTCGGAACGTCTGCGCCGTCGCCGCCAGGAATATCTGGAAACCGTCGACAAGGTTGTGGTTCAGGACGGCCCCCTGAGACCGCGGGAAAAGCGCCTGCTGGAGGCGACCCGGATCGCCCTGGGGCTGTCCCCGGAAGAGGCGCAGAGCATCCTGCATTACAGCGCGACGGGGGTGCAGTTGCATTGCCCGCATTGCGGCGAGGTGATTCATCGCGATCCCCCCTGACGGGGGAGGGCGAGAAAAAGGTCCGGGAGACGGCGGCAGGCGGCACCAAAGAAAACGCCGGGCCCCCTTGGGGAGCCCGGCGTCGTCATCCGATCCGGCGGATGGATGGGTCCGTCAGTGAAGTCGGTTCGGAAGATCCGTGATGGCCGCATCGACCAGGGCCGAAGCCTGCTCCGCCGACAGCGTGTCGCTGATCAGGCGACGCGATGCCCCGATGGCGATGTCGATGGCCTGGTTGCGAACCTCCCGCAGGGCTTCGCTCTCGGCCTGCGCGATCCGTTCCACGGCCTGTTGCTCCCGCCGCTTCAGCAGATCGTCCAGATCCGCCTCCGCCTGCTGGGAGAGGCGCTGCGCCTCCGCTTTGGCGTTGGCGATGATCGCCTCGGCCTCCTTCAGGGCGTCGCGCTGTTTCTTCTGATAGGTCGCCAGCATCTCCTGGGCCTCGGCCCGCAGACGTTCGGCCTCCTCGATCCGCGCCCGGATCTTTTCCCGCCGCAGGGCGAGCGCCGCGGTAATGCCGCGGAACACCGGACGGGCCAGAAGAGCGACCACGATGAGCCAGGTGATGGCAACCCAGGTCTCGGCTTCGGAGAAGAAGCCGCCATGCTCGGCATGGGCGCCCGCGGCCTCGGCGGCCTGTGCGATGGTCACGAACATCAGCGGCCCTCCTCCAGCGCGGCCGCGACGGCGGCCGCAATGCGGGCATCGTCGAGGGTGGCGCCGGTCAATTTAGCCGTAATCGACCGCGCGGCTTCGGCGGCGACATCGCGGACATGGCCCAGGGCCTCGTCCTTGGCGGCCCCGATCCGCGCCTCGCCCGCCTTGACCTGCTGGGAAAGACGGTCGTTGAGCTGCTTCTGCCGCTCCTCGGACTGCCGGGCCATGGCCTCGGCCGCCTCTCGCAGCAGCGTCTGCGCCTGGGCACGCGATTCCGCCAAGGCCTTTTCATAGAGCGCGATGGCCTGTTCAGCCTCGGCTTTCAGTTGCGCGGCCTTGTCGAGATTGTCGTCGATCTTGCGCTGACGTTCCTCCAGAACCGCGCCGATCTTGGGCATCGCCAGCGTCGACAGCAGCAGATAGAGGACAACAAAGGTGACGAACAGCCAGAAAAGCTGCGTCGTGTAGAAAGTCGGATCGAACTGAGGCATCGCCTGTAGCTTCCTGTTCGCGAAATGCGGCCATGAAACGGAGTTTCGGGTGCCCGGCCGGCCGGCAGAGCCCCGAAAAACCGGACAGGCTTACACGAACAGCAGGATCAGGGCGACGACCAGGGCGAACAGCGCGATGGCTTCGGTCACCGCGAAGCCGATCCAGCCGTACAGCTCGACATGGCTCTTGGCGGCGGGGTTGCGGCCGACGGTGGCGATCAGGTTGGCCCAGATGTTACCGACGCCGATACCCGAACCGATCATGCCAATGGCGGCCAGACCAGCACCAATCATCTTCGCAGCTTGAGGATCCATTGGATTTTCCCTTTCTAGAAATCAATAAACACCGAAAAAGCCCGTCGGCCCGCTGGCCGTTGGCCCGCTGACGCCATCAATGCATATGGATGGCGTCGTGCAGGTAGATGCAGGAAAGGATGGTAAAGACATAAGCCTGCAGGACGGCGATGCCGAACTCCAGGATCGTCACGCCGCCCAGGAAGGCCATGGGCACGATGCCGAAGACGCCAAGCGCCACCACGAACCCGGCCATCACCTTGAGGATGATGTGCCCGACCGTCATGTTGGCGAACAGACGGATCGCCAGGCTGAAGGGGCGCGAGCAATAGGAGATCAGCTCGATCGGCACCAGAATGATGGCCGTCGCCAGGGGCGCGCCATGCGGGAAGAACATCCGCAGGTAATGCGTTCCGTGGCGGGCGAAACCGATGATGGTGACGCCGATGAAAACCACGATCGCCAGCCCGAAGGTGACGATGATGTGGCTGGTGTAAGTGAAGGTATAGGGGACCATCCCCAGAAGATTGCCGACAAGGACGAACATGAAAAGCGTGAAGATGAAGGGGAAATATTTGCGTCCCTCCGTCCCCACATTGTCGCGGATCATGTTGGCAACGAATTCGTAAAGGATTTCGGCCATCGACTGCCAGCGGCCCGGAACCAGGGCGCGGCTGCGGACCGACAGGGTCAGGAAAGCGGTGGCGACCACCACCGCGATCACCATCCACAAGGCGGAATTGGTGAACGACAGATTCGTGCCACCGATCTCGATAGGCACCAAGGGTTGAATCTTGAATTGTTCGACCGGATTAGCCAACGTCTGCCCCTCTCACTGATCGTTCGACCGACCCTGTTCCTTGCGCTGATGGGCTCCACCAAGACCGACGGCGTCGTCCAGCCCCTTTGCGGCGCGATAGACGTTCATCGTTCCGGCGGCAGCGCCCAGAAACAGGAACACCACCATCAACCACGGCCGGGTGCCGAGCCACCCATCGAGGGCGTACCCGATAAGGGCGCCCACGGCGATACCTGCAACCAGCTCGGTGGCGATCCGGAACCCCAGGCCCATGCCCGTGCCCGCACTACCGCCACGCGACGTTGCCCTCCGACCCTCGCGATCATCCTGACTGCGCGCTGCGCGCAACCGGGCGCCAAGGTCATCGAGCGGGTGGGGTTCCCTGGAGTCGTCCGTCATTTTCGTCCGTTCCCGGTCCCCGTTCGACCTCCACCGGAGGCCAAGGCGCGGGCACCATATGATTTGCGTCCAAAGCTGTCAAGGCTACTTCCCGGCGAGGTTTTTTCCTCCTCAGGCTGGCTCGCGCAAGGCCTCAGCTGTTTGTAAATCCACAGAAACCATAGTGGATACTCCTCTCTCGGCCATCGTCACGCCGAACAGCCGGTGCATGCGCGCCATCGTCATGCGGTGGTGGGTGACGACCAGGAATCGCGTTTTGGTAGTTTTTGCGATTTCCGCCACCATCGAGCAGAACCGGTCGACATTGGCGTCGTCCAGAGGGGCGTCGACCTCGTCCAGCACGCAGATTGGCGCCGGGTTCGTCATGAACACCGCGAACAGCAGGGCGAGCGCGGTCAGAGCCTGTTCTCCACCCGACAGAAGGGACAGCACCTGAAGGCGTTTGCCGGGCGGGCTCGCCATGATCTCCAGTCCGGCGGCCAGGGGATCGTTGGATTCGGTCAGCGTCAGATGCGCGCGGCCGCCGCCGAACAGCCGGACGAACATGCCCCGGAAATGCTGGTCGACGGCTTCAAACGAGGCCAGAAGGCGTTCGCGTCCCTGACGGTTGATATCGGCGATGGCCTGGCGCAGCTTGGCGATCGCGGCGATCAGGTCGTCACGCTCGGCGGTCAGGCCGTTGACCTTCTCCTCCAGTTCCGCGGCCTCGTCCTCCGCCCGGAGATTGACGGCACCCATCGCCTCGCGCTCGCGGACCAGACGGTCGTGGCGTGCCTCCATCTCCCCGATGTCGAGACCGGCCACGTCGCCCGCCTGCGCGGCCAGTTCCGTCGGCGTCAGATCGAGCTTTTCGGCAATGCGCCCGGCGATGCTCCGGGCCTCCTGGGCGGCGGTGCCGATCACGCCCTGGCGGCGGACCCGCTCCTCGCGCGCCTGGGCAAGGGCCTGCTCCGCTTCGCGGGCGGCGCGGTCGGCGGCGACCAGCGCCTGCTCCCCGTCCGTCAAAAGGGCGGCGGCCTGACGTCGCTCCGTTTCGGCGATGGCGATCTCGCCGATCAGGGCATCCCGTCGCTGTCCGATCTCCATGGGAAGGGCGGCCAAGCGCTCCAGTTCGTCGAGCGCCGCCGCGTGGCGTTCCTCCAGTTCCTCGCGATGACGATCGGCGGTTTCCATGCGCTCCGACCAGGAGGCCTCCTCGACCGCGATGGCGTCCAGCCTCCGGCGCCGGTCGCCGGCCTCGCGCCGGAGGCGGTCGAGGAAACTCCGCGCCTCGACCAGATGGGTTCTCTTTTCCGCCAGATCGGCCCGCAGGCAGGCAATTCTCTCGCGGCGGTCGTCGGTGTCGGAGAATCCGGCCACGACGGAGCGCGCCTCCTCCTCGGCCTGCGCCGCCTCCTCAAGATCGGCGTCCACGGCGCCGAGCTGTTCGGCCAGAGCGGCCAGACGGGACTGGGCGGCCGCGGCCTTCTGCGCCAGCCGGCCATGGGCCTCGCGCAATTGGCCGGTTTCGGCCTCCGCGCGTTTGACGTCCTCGCGCCCCAGCCGTTCGTCCCCGGCCGCCCGTTCCACTTCGGCGGCGGCGGCTTCGGCGCGTCCTTGCGCCTCCTCCAGGCCCAGCTCCGCGTCCTCGATCAAAAGATCGAGTTCGCGCATGCGATTGCGCTGACGCAGCCGGACCGCGGCGGGGCTGGGCGCCCCGGAGCGGGCGGTGAAGCCGTCCCAGCGCCACAGATCGCCCTCCGCCGTGACCAGCCTTTGTCCGGGCGCCAGATCGTGGCGCAGGGCCTCGCCCCGGTCCCGGTTCGCGACGATCCCGATCTGGGCGAGCCGGCGGGCAAGGGCCGGCGGGGCGGTGACATGGCGGGACAGCGGATCGACGCCGGGGGGAAGCGGCGGCAGCGACGCAGGGGGCGGCAGCGTCCGCCAGGAGAAGGGGGCCTCGGCGTCGACCGGTGCCGACAGATCCTCCCCCAGCGCGGCGCCAAGTGCGATCTCATAGCCGCTGATCGCGGTGATGTCGTCCAGAACCGGGCTGTGCTCTGAACCGCCGGCCGCCTGGGACATCAGGTCCCTCAGAGCGTCGGCCTCGGCGCAGAGGCGCGCACGCGCAGCGGCACTTTCCTGAAGTGCGTCGCGCGCCTGTTCGCGGGCGGTCTGGGCGTCCTGGCGGCGCTGCGATGCGCTTTCCGCCCGCTCGCGGCAGGTCTCCAGATATTCCAGCGCCTCTTCCAGGTCCATCTCGGCGGATGTCAGGTCCGCCTGGTCGACCGTTTCGGCCCTGGCTTCCGCATGCTGCCGGGCGACGTCCTCCCGGCGCCGGGTCAGCCGTTCGCGGCGGGTCTCGGCCTCGCCGACGGCCCGCAGAGCGGCGGCGCGGTCAGCATCGGCGGCGGCCAGATCCTCCATCACCTGATTGAGGTCCGCTTCGAGGGCGGCGGCCTCGGCGGTCACGGTTTCGACCGTCCCGGCCGCCTCCTCCTGCTGGTCGGTCTCGTCGGCCATCGCCGACATCAGGGCGTCTTTTTCCTCCGAAAGCCGGGCCTGCGCCTGCTCGGCATCGGCGGCGCGGGCGGTTTCGCGCCGGAGGTCGGCGGCAATCTGCTCCAGCCGCATCTCCATGTCGCGCCGGGCCGCCCCGATCCGCCCTTCCTCCGCGTCAAGCTGCTCCCTCGCCAGGGTCAGGCGTTGCAGGCGGGCACCGGCCTCGGCCTCGGCCTGCCGGAGTCCCGGCAGGCCGGCGGCCGCTTCCGCCTGGCGGGTTGCCGCCTCGGCCGCCAGTCCGGTCAGCGTTTCCACCTGCCGCTCGATCTCGGCGGCGTCCGCCCGGGCGGCGTCCAGCGCCACCATCGCCCGGTTCCATTGGGCCGCCAGCAGTTTTATTTCGATGTCGCGGATCTGTTGCGACAGGGCCCGGTAACGGGCGGCCTGCCGCGCCTGCCGTCGCAGCGCCTGCAACTGGGTGTCCAGCGTGGCGAGGACGTCCACCAGGCGTTCCAGATTCCCTTCCGCCGCTTTCAGCCGCAGTTCCGCCTCGTGACGGCGGGAATGCAGCCCCCCGATGCCGGCCGCCTCCTCCAGCAGACTGCGGCGGTCCGATGGTTTGGCATTGATGATGGCGCCGATGCGCCCCTGACTGACGATCGCCGTGGACCGGGCGCCGGTGGCGGCATCGGCGAACAGCACCTGGATGTCGCGGGCGCGGACCTCCTTACCGTTCACCTTGTAAAGCGATCCCTGGCCACGCTCGATGCGCCGGACCACCTCCAGCTCGTCGGCATCGTTGAACTGTGCCGGGGCGCTGCGCGCCCGATTGTCGAGGACCAGGGAGACTTCGGCCAGATTGCGGGGGGGACGGTTGGCGCTGCCGCCGAAGATGACGTCGTCCATCTCGCCGCCGCGCATCTGCTTGGCCGAGGTCTCGCCCATGACCCAGCGCAGCGATTCGACGAGATTGGATTTTCCGCAGCCATTGGGGCCGACCACGCCGGTCATGCCCGGTTCGATCACGACCTCGGTCGGATCGACGAAGGATTTGAAACCCGAGAGCCGGAGGCGAAGAAAGTGAATCACGGCGTGACCGGCTCTCGGGCCCTGCTTACTTGGCCGCAGCGAGAAGCTTGGCGAACTCGTCGTAGGACATATCGCCGGTGGCAAGCTTGCCGTTGATCACGAAACTGGGCGTGGAATCAATTGAATAACGCTTCATGCCGTCGTCCTTGCGGGTGTTGATCTCATTCAACAGACCGTTGTCGGCGATGCATTTGTCGACCTGTTCCTCGCCCATGCCGCCCAGCTTGGCGATCGTCTTGATCGCCGCCAGGGGCTGCGGGTTGCGGGCCCACTGGTCCTGGGTCCGGAAGAAGGTGTCGAGGAAAGCGAAATAGCGATCGCCCGAGCAGTGCGAGATCATGGCCGTCGCCTGGGCCAGCGGATCCCAGGGCAGATCGCGGAAGATCAGCTTTGCTTTGCCGGTGTCGATCCAGTCGGATTTCACCTTGGGGAAGGTCTCCTTATGGAATTTCGCGCAATGGGGACAGGTCAGCGACGAATATTCGATGATGGTGATCGGGGCATCCGCCTTTCCGACCATCTTGTCGATCGCCCAGGGCTTGTCCTGGGCATGCGCGGCGACAAGCCCGCCCAGCAGCAGGGTGGCGGCCAGGATCACGGTCTTGATAACGGTTTTCACGCGGGTCCTCCTCGGTGGGATTCGGCGGATATTAGGGCGCATTACGGTTTTGCCGCAAGGTGGCGTCCAAGGGCGGCGAGAACGGCCTTGAGATCAGGATCCTCGACAGCGCCCAGAGTGCGTTCCAGATCGCGGGTCTGACTGTCCGTGAGGACGGGGGGCGCCGGCGGAATTTTGCGCACCCTGGGCGGGATCGGTCCCTGCGAGATGGCGAGGCGGGCCACGGCGCGATAACCGAAATAGCTGTTGATCCGTTCGACCATCAACGGTTCCTGATGCTGGATCTGGGTGGCCCAGGCGCCCGAGGACACCCGCAGCATCAGGGTGCCGCCCGTCCGCTCTCCCTTCGGGAACCGGATGCGCAGCGGCAGCGTTGCGTCGCCCAGCGCGCTGCCCACGATCAGCGGCCATTCGGAGACCAGCGCGCCTTCGGCGAAGCCGCGCCGCCCCAGTTGCTTGCGGGTCAAGCGGGCGGTGGTTTCCGCGATGGCGCGGGGGCCGGCGCTGCCACGCTTCTCTTCTGGCTGGTCGGGCATGGCCGTCATTTTATGCTATTCTGTCCGTCATGCCATATGTCTCCCCTGCCGATCTGGCCGACCGGCTGCTTGCCTGGTACGACCGCAACGCCCGCACGCTGCCCTGGCGCACGCTGCCCGGCGGACGACCCGATCCCTACCATGTCTGGCTGTCGGAAGTCATGCTCCAGCAGACAACCGTGGTCGCGGTCGCTCCCTATTTCCGGACCTTTATCGAGCGCTGGCCGCCCGTGGGCGACCTGGCCGCCGCGCCGCTGGACGAGGTGCTGCCCGCCTGGGCCGGCCTTGGCTATTATGCCCGCGCCCGCAATCTGCACAAATGCGCGCAGACGGTCGCGGAATGGCGGGGAGGCGTCTTCCCGGACGATGAGGAGGCGCTGCGTCAGCTTCCCGGCATCGGCGACTATACCGCGGCGGCGATCACCGCGATCGCCTATGGCCGGCGCGCGGTCGTGATGGACGGCAATATCGAGCGGGTGATTGCCCGGATGTTTGCCGTGACCGAGCCCCTGCCGGGGGCCAAGCCCCGGCTTAAATCCCTTGCCGGGTCGCTGACCCCCGATTATCGGCCGGGCGATTACGCCCAGGCGGCGATGGATCTGGGGGCCACCGTCTGTACTCCGCGGCAGCCCGCCTGCGTTCTCTGTCCCTGGCGCGATTCCTGTGAAGGCCGCCGCCAGGGCATTGCCGAGGGATTGCCGGCGAAAAAGCCGAAAGCGGACCGTCCGACCCGGCGCGGAATCGTCTTCTGGACGGTGCGCAAGGACGGCGCGGTGCTGTTGCGCCGCCGGCCGGAAACCGGCCTTCTGGGCGGCATGATGGAAATCCCGTCGACCCCCTGGCGCGATCAGCCCTGGACGCTGGAGGATGCCGCCGGCGAAGCTCCGGTTCAGGCCCCCTGGCGGCTGCTGCCCGGCATGGTCCGTCACACCTTTACCCATTTTCATCTGGAATTGACGGTGGCCGCCGGGCGGGCGAAGGTGCCGGAGCTGGCGCGGGGGCTCTGGTGTCCCCTCGACCAGTTGGGCGACCATGCGCTGCCGACGTTGATGCGAAAAGTGGTCCACCACGCCCTGGCGAAGGCCTATTGACGTCTGTTTTGGAGAAGTTGATGCGTTTTTCCGCTGTCCTCGTCCCTTTATCCCTGCTGGCCGGTTGTCTGCTTCCTGCCGCGGCCGCCGCCGCCGCGCAGCCGGGAGGCGGGGAACAGCTCTACCTCATGCCGCCGAAGGGGGGGGAGGTGGCCTTCCATGACACCAAGGGGGCCGTCGATGTGACGGAGGTCCTGCCCCAGGGGCAGACCCTGAAGGCCTGGACAGAGATGTTGACCGTCCAGATGATCTCCGGCCAGCCGGTCAAGCCGCCTCAGGATCTTTTGAAGGAGCAGGTCGATGTGGTCCGCAACGCCTGCGAGGACATCGGCGTCGGCCAGTTGAGCCTCGGCGTCGAAAATGGCTATGAGACCGGGCTTCGGGCGATCGTCTGTCCCAAGTCGAAGCAATGGGGCGATGGGGAACTCAGTCTTTATAAAGTGATCAGTGGCAGGGACCGCGCCTATGTGATCTGGCGGTCCTGGCGCGGTCCCGCTTTTGAAAAGGACCGTCTGCCGGTTCCCGCGGAAAAGACCACGGAGTGGCTGGATTTCATGCGTCAGGTGGTCCTCTGCGACGATCGTGACCAGAAGCGCGCCTGCCCGACGGGGCAGGGCGGACGGTAACAGCTCTCCCCGCGCTGATCGGATGGGATCAGCGCGGGGGGGCCGCGCGTCACTCACCCAGGATCGGTGTCAGCGGTTTGTTGAACAGCCAGATGATGACGCCGGCCACTCCGGCGATCGCGGCGATCATCAGGAAGAATGTGCCTTTGTCCATGCTGCTCCAGAAGCTGCCGAGCCAGCCGGACATGAAATTTCCGGCGAAGCTGGTGGCCAGCCAGATACCCATCATCATCGACAGGATGCGGCCGGGGGCCACCTTCGAGACCAGCGACAAGCCGATCGGGGACAGATAGAGCTCGCCGGTCGTGACAAAGGCGAAATAGCCGAACAGCCACAGCCAGCTCGCCTTGCCGTCGACGCCGGCATGCTGGGCGGCGAGGACCATCAGAAGATTGCCGATGGCGACGCCAAAGCAGCCCATGGCCATCTTCGTGACCGTCGATGGTTCCGTCCCCCGCTTCGCCTGCCAGGCCCACAGTGCGACGACGAAGGGCGTGAAGCTGAAGATCATGAAGGGGTTGAACGCCTGGAACCAGGTCGTCGGAATTTCCGCGGTCCAGGAGAACAGCGAAATGGAGCGATCGGTGAAATCGTCGGCCCAGAGGGCGATCGTGTTGCCCTGCTGCTCGTAGGTGGCCCAGAACAGAACATTGGGAATCCAGAGGATGAGAAGGGCGATGACCGCCTTCCATTCCTGCCGGGTGAAGGGCACCTTTTCATGGACCACCGCCTTGCGGGTGATCCGGGCCTCGGGCGGCTGGTGGCGCTGGCCGTAGAGATAGATGAAAAGCCCGATCACCATGCCGATGCCGGCGGTGCCGAAGCCGTAATGCCAGCCGACGTCCTCACCCAGCGTGCCGCAGACGAGGGGAGAAAAGAAGGCGCCGAGATTGATGCCGACATAAAAGATCGAGTAGGCGCGATCCCGGCGGTGATCGCCTTGCTGATAAAGACCGCCAACCTGGGTCGAGATGTTCGGCTTGAACGCCCCGTTTCCCAGGATCAGCATCAGAAGGGCCGGGAGGAACAGGTTTTCAAAGGCCATCATGAAGTGGCCGATGGCCATCAGGATGGCGCCGACGATGACGGTTCGGCTGCGTCCCAGGAGCCGGTCGGCGACCAGACCGCCCAGGATGGGGGTCAGAAACACGAGGCCGGTGTAAAGGCCGTAGACCTGCGACGCCATGGGTTGGACGCCGAGGGGGCCGAACATCCATTCCAGCGCGGACTTCAGCGTGGTGTAGCCGAGAACGTTGTCGTCCGGGTTTTTGAGAAACAGATATTTCACCATGTAAAGGGTGAGCAGCGCCCGCATCCCGTAATAGGAGAAGCGCTCCCACATCTCGGTGGCGAACAGGAAGGTCAGGCCTTTGGGATGGCCGAACCAGGTCGCCGCGGCGGCCGCTTGGGGGACGGCGTCGCCGGTTGCCGTCAGTGGGGGCGATTGACTCAAGGGCGGATTCCTTATGCTTGGTCCTTGCCGGACTTTGGTGTCGGTCGAACGCGGCCTGCCGGGCCATGTCGGTTCGCGGTCGACCGGGGACCGGACAACCTGGACGCTCCCATGGCTGACCTCGGGAATTGCACCAATTGAAAGAAAGTTTCAAGGCTTTCCGAAGGCCTGTGTCGCCCGGTATGGCCGGGGCCGGCGTTCGTCAACGGAATTCCGCGCGGATTTTCTGGCGCAAAAGATCGATGGCGTGGAACTCGCCGTTCCGCTCGAAATGCCAGAACGTCCACCCGTTGCAGGCGGGGGCGCCCTGCACGGCCGCGCCCACCTGATGGATCGATCCCTGGTGGTCCGCGGAAATCAGGGTGCCGTCCGCCCGGATCCGGGCCGACCACCGGCGCCGGTTGCCGCCCCAGAGGGTTTCGCCGGGGTCGAGATAGCCGCGTTCGAGCACGGTGCCGAAGGGAATGCGGGGTTCGTGGCGCTTGGCCGGCGTCGCGATCAGGGACAGGTCGCCCGGATCGGCGACGCGGGCAATCCGTTCATGGGCGGCGGCGATATAACTTTCATCGCGTTCCATACCGATCCAGCGTCGCCCCAGCTTCCTGGCGACCGCGCCGGTGGTGCCGGTGCCGAAAAAGGGATCGAGGACAATGTCGCCGGGCCTCGTGGCTCCCAGAATGATGCGGTAGAGAAGGGCCTCCGGCTTCTGGGTGGGATGGGCTTTGCGCCCATTGTTTTTGAGGCGTTCGGGGCCCGTGCAGAGCGGCAGCATCCAGTCGCTGCGCATTTGCAGTCCCTCATTCAGGTTCTTCATCGCCTCGTAATTGAAGGTGTAGCGCGCATCCGGCGACTTGGCGCACCAGAGAAGGGTCTCGTGCGCATTGGTGAAGCGGGTGCCGCGGAAATTCGGCATCGGGTTGGACTTGATCCAGACGATGTCGTTCAGGATCCAGAATCCCAGATCCTGAAGAATCGCGCCGACGCGGTAAATATTGTGATAGCTGCCGATGACCCAGAGCGACCCGGCGTCCTTCAGGACCCGGCGCGCGGCGGCCAGCCACCCGCGGGTGAAGTGGGCATAAGCGGCAAAGCTGTCCGCCGGCGTATGGGGGTCGCCGAAGCGGTCCCAGTCCTCATCGACCCCGTCGACGCGGCTGTTGTTCGGCCGGAGCAGCTCGCCGCCCAATTGCAGATTATAGGGTGGATCGGCGAAGACGAGGTCGACCGATCGCTCCGGCAAGGCATTGAGCGAGGTGAGGCAGTCCCCGGGAAGAATGACGTTCGTTTGCAGCGACACCATTTCCGCACTTTGAGTCAAAGTTTAACCGTCGTCAAGAATGGGTTGAAATGGCTGTCTTTTCGAAGAGATCGCCAATCGGCGCGAAGCTCCTTCGGTGATGGGGGGTCAGGCCCAGCCGACCAAGGGCGGCGCGGTGCTCCGCCGTCCCGTATCCCGCATTGCGGTCCCATCCGTAACCGGGAAAATCCTGGGAAAGCGCGGTCATCAGACGGTCGCGGGTCACTTTCGCGACCACCGAGGCGGCGGCGATGGAGAGGCTGCGGGAATCTCCTTTCACGATGCACTGAACCGGGCAGGGCAAAGGCGGGCGCTGGTTTCCGTCCACCAGGGCGTGGTCGATAGCCGTTTTTTCCCTGAGGGCCGCCACCGCGCGTCCCATCGCGAGGAAGGTGGCCTGAAGGATGTTCACCCGGTCGATCTCCTCCACCTCCCCCCGGCCGAGGCCGACCTGGGCACATTCCAGGATGACGTCATAGAGTGTGTCGCGTTTTTTTGCCGACAGCTTTTTGGAATCGTCCAGCGTGTCGGCGAGAATCGCCGGAAGTGTCCGCGGCAGGACCACGGCGGCGGCGATCACCGGGCCGGCCAGCGGGCCGCGGCCCACTTCGTCGACGCCGCAGACGATACCGGGAAGGGCCTGTTCAAAACTGAAATCGGGAGGCATGGGCGTAAAGGGGCTCCGGCGGGTCAACGATCCGCCATCATTGTCGGCCCGCCCCTGATCCGCAAGCTCTGTTGACGTCCCTGCCGTTTTCCGGAAATCCCGGGTCGCGCCACGTTACTGAGCGGGGGCGCGGGGCCACGCCGGCCAGGCCTCCGACGGGGCCGCCGGTCTTACCCGAACAACGATAACTGGTCCCCCTGACGGGGTGGCGGCCGAAACAGATCGGTCCTGAGCTCCGGGCGGGACCCCAGCCTGAGGCGTTCCGTCGCGATCCGGAAGCGTCCGGACAGCATGGCGTGGTAAGAGCCGCTTCCCGAAAAGCGTTGTCCAAATCTGGGATCGTTGAGGCGTCCTCCCCGGCACTGACGCAGAAGGTTCAGGACCCGGTCGCGGCGGTCGGGGAAATGGTGCGCCAGCCATTGATCGAACAGCGGGGCGACCTCCAGCGGTAGGCGCAGCAGCAGCCAGCTTGCCGAGTTGGCGCCGCGACCGGTCGCGGCCTCCAGGATGCGTTCCATCTCATGGTCGGTCAGGCCCGGGATCAGCGGAGCCACGCTGACACCGGCGGGAATCGAGGCGGCGGCCAGGGCGCCAAGGGTCTCCAGCCGTTTTTCCGGAACCGCGGCCCGGGGCTCGAGACGGCGGGCGAGGGGGCGGTCCAGCGTGGTGATCGACAGCGTCACCGACACCAGTCCATTCTTCGCCATGGCCGCCAGAATATCGATGTCGCGGAGGATAAGCGCCGATTTTGTCGTGATGGTCACCGGATGGTGAAAGGCTGCCAGGATCTCAAGAATGCCGCGCATGATACCCAGGCGGCGTTCGACAGGTTGGTAAGGGTCGGTGTTGGTGCCGATGGCGATCGGCTGGCAGCGGTATCCGGGCTGACGCAATTCCCGGTCCAGCAGGGCCGGGGCATCGGGCTTGGCGAACAGCCGTGTTTCGAAATCGATACCGGACGAAAGACCGAGATAGCCGTGACTGGGGCGCGCGAAGCAGTAGATGCAGCCATGCTCGCAGCCGCGGTACGGATTGATGGACCGGTCGAAGGGAATGTCGGGAGAGCTGTTGCGCGTGATCACCGTCCGGGCATGGTCGGTCGTGACCACAGTGGGGAGCGGCGGGCTCTCCCCGTCACCGTCGCATTGAGGGGTCCCATTGCCTGTGTCTTCGGTCACGGCACCATAAGTCCCGCTGTGCCAGCCGTCGTCGATCCGGTCCCGCCGGTGGCGCTCAAAGCGGCCATCGGGATTGCTGATGGCGCCGCGGTGATGTGGGGTTTGAACAGGCATTACAAATCGTATCAGGAAAGTGCTGAACAAAACAAGAACATTCAGGATGCAGACAGTTATATTGCGGTCATGAAAATCCATTATATTTATATGGGTAAATGTAGAAATATAATATGCATCACTGGTTCCTGATGTATAGGAAATTTATCGGGATGCGCATGTATGGCCGAAAGTTCTATTCAAAAATGTCTCCGGAGTATTTAATTCAAGTTATCAGGTCGAGCCGGCCATAAAGACAAAAGGCCGGCCGGAAACAGGATCCGGGAGGTAGGGAATGAACGAACGGCTCCAGGACGCAGAAAATCGCGAGACGGCCGTTGGTCCCGGCGATGCCGCGCCCACAGGCGGTCCGCCGGCCGACGCGGTGGCGGAGGAGGGGCATCCGCGATATGCAGGACGGGATGGGCGCGATCATCCGCACCGCGAATATGATGCCTTTATGCGTGTGATCCGTCGCTGACCGGTCGCGTCGCCCCGCAGTCTTTGGGGGCGTTGGTCGTTTCCGATCCGCGAAGACGACGATGAGTCCAACCGGCGATGGGCGCGGCGCATCGCCGGCCGGATGGTTGGCATCCGGTCCCGTTCGCGCATCCCCTTCCGGTTCACGTCCTGACGCGGGGCCGGTCCCCGCCCGGGTGCCCCTTCTCCCATCGGCCGCTTCCCCTCCCCATCGGCCGCTACCCACGCGACAACCCGTTCCATATTTCCGCCGAGGACCGCCAATCGGGTTGCCGCTGGCAATTCGATAGGAATTCGTGCCGCTATTATGATAATCAAATCATACATATGATCATAACTAGCGGTTTAGCTATGAAAAATTATTACAATTTTTCGGGCATATCACCACAAAGATCCGAGTATCTCTTCGAGGAATACTTTAATGAGAACGTTTTTAATTCAAAAATTTCATTTCCGGAAGGCGCCGACTGGGCAACAACGTGGCTGAAGTACGATTTTTTTAGAAAATTCGAATTACATGACGCCAATCTGCCCCCGCATCACATCATATCGATCGTTAGAGGAACCTATTCTGACCATCGTGATCGAATTTCCATAATATTAGTGGCAGACGGCACCATGTCTATATCTTCAAAAAGACGAAAATTTATTTATTCTAAAGGAGATATTTACATACATGATAGTTATCTCGTCGATGAAATAATGGCTTATTCTAAATCTCGCCTGATTATTTTTAAAGTTGACAGAAAAATGTTCGAAAACGCGGTTGATTATGATCATGGGGCCGCGTTCGATCCCTCAGTTTTTTTTAATTGCTGGTCCCGAACTCTTGAGTCCTATCTCCGGTCGCTGATCGCATCGGACCTGGATTCCTTCGCCCTGCCGCAGTCCCTGATACCGGCCCATGTCCTGGCCCTGACGTCCCTGGCCCTGAGCGGGGCAGAGGGCGGCCTGCGAAGCGCCCAGCGCAAAACCCTGAGCCGGATCCGCCTCACCATGCTGGAACGGATCGCCGAGACAGGATTGTCGCCGGAGGACATCGCCGCCGACCATCGCATGTCACGCCGGACACTGTTTTCATTGTTCGCGCAGTCCGGCGGTAGCTTCGAACAGGAGTTGCAGGCGATGCGGTTGGAGAGGGCCGCCGATCTGCTGGGAAGTCCGTTCAACCGGACCAAAACCATTTCCGAGATCTGCTATGCGTCCGGATTCGGAAGTGTCAGCAGTTTTTGTACGCTGTTTAAAAGAAGATACGGCGTGACCCCCTCAGCCTACCGGTCCGACCTATAAAATTTGAATTTAAGTATCATCATTGTCGCATCATAAGAGTATTTATAAATTTTATATTTCAACTTTATGTTGCGTTGCACGGAGGGGAAAGAAAAACGGCACTGAGAGTGAAGGTCCGGTTCTTTTTCCTGATGAGGGGTCCCTTACGATGCTTCGCATGCCTTTGAGCAAGAGGAGCCCTCCCTTGTTTTCCGATCTCAAGATCAATCTGAAGATTCTGATCGTCGTCGCGCTGTTCACGGTGATCCAACTGGCCGGCACGTTCGCGGCATCGGATGCCTTGCGGACGTCGCGCAGCATCTATGACCACATCATCTCCAACGACGACAAGGCGGCATTCCTGTTTGCCAGGACGGGGCGGCTTCTCGTGCAATATGAGAAGGACATTTATTCCCTGAATATGGAAACCACCGATCAGGGCAACGCCCAGGGGCGCCAGCGTATCGAGGACGGCAAAAAGCGCATTCTGGACCGGGAGGCGGAGATATCGGCGCTGCTGCCGGAAAAGACCGGCGATATCGCCACCGTCTTCCAGGGGGTTCGCGGTGTGTTCCGGATCTGCGATCCGATTGTCGACGCCGCCGCCCGGACGGTCTCCGCGGAAGAGATCAAGTCGGTCGGCGAGACAATCAAGGGATCCTGCGAACCGGCCATCAACACCTCGATTGATGAGATGGCCAAGCTGACCACCGCCCTGGCGGCCTATGCCGCCCAGCATGTGAAGGAGGCCGATGACCGATCCGACAGCACGGCAAACATCCTCACCATCGGCAGCATTGCCGGTGTCGTCGTCGTCATTCTGATCGTTCTGTGGGTGGTGAGAGCGGGCGTGACCGGACCCCTGGCGGGATTGCGCCATGTCATGGAAGCTTTGGCCGAAGGCCGTCTGGACACGGCGGTCGGGGGAGTCGGACGCAAGGACGAGATCGGCGACATGGCCCGGTCCGTCCAGGTGTTCAAGGACAATGCGCTCCGCATGCGCCAGATGGAGACCGATCAGGCCGAGGCCAAGGCCCGGTCCCAGGCAGCCCAGCGTCAGACGATGCTGGGGCTTGCGGACCGGTTCGAGGAGGCGGTGATCGGACTCGTCAAGGATGTGTCCCATCAGGCCGCGGAACTGGAAGAGGCAGCCCATAACATCTATGACGGCGCCAGCCGGGCATCCGACCGTTCCACCACCGTGGCGGCGGCATCCCAGCAGGCGACCGCGAATGTTCAGACCGTGGCCTCCGCATCGGAGGAACTGGCCGCCTCCATTGCCGAAATCAGCAGGCAGGTGGTCGAGGCGGCCAAGGTTTCCCAGACCGCGTCCGAGGAGACCGCCCGAACCAACGAGATGGTCGAGGGATTGGCCCAGGCCGCGGCCAGGATCGGCGAGGTCGTCCGTCTGATCAACGATATTGCGAGCCAGACCAATCTCCTGGCCCTGAACGCGACCATCGAGGCCGCCAGAGCGGGCGATGCCGGCAAAGGCTTCGCGGTGGTGGCGGGCGAGGTCAAAGGGCTTGCCAATCAGACGGCCAAGGCGACGGAGGAAATCTCGGCCCAGGGGGCCTCCGTCCAGGACGAAACCCGGCGGGCGGGCGATGCCATCCGTGGTATCGGTGTGGTGATCGATCAGGTCCGTCAGATCTCGTCGGGCATTGCATCGGCGGTCGAGGAGCAGGGGGCCGCCACGCGTGAAATCGCCCGCAATGTGCAGGAAGCGGCCCGTGGAACCCAGGATGTCTCCTCCAATATCGAGGAGATTTCACGGGCGGCGGAGGGCTCCGTGGCGGCGTCGCGGCAGGTGCTTGGCGCGTCGGAAGGGCTCACGAAAAATTCGGAGACGCTGACAGGCGAAATCCACCGGTTCCTGAGCGAGGTCCGGGCGGATCACGCCTCCTGACTGATCCCTCGACGCGGGGACGGATCGTCAACCGGCCCGAAATTGGCCTGACCATATGAATTCCTGACCATATGAATCCTTGACCGGAAAAGTCCGCGAACGGGCGCCGGTCCCATATTTCAAAATAAGCAGCAAAAAACGATGACTCTTGACGGGAAAAGGAACCATGCCGGTGTCAACTGGTGGAGACAGCATCAAGCCGATTGATAATCATCTGTTCAATCTCATGGCGGGACTGTCGCAGGATGTTGTTATCCTGTTCGACAGGGTGGGAGCGATCCGCTACGCCAACGCGGCCTTCGAAAAAGCCGCTGGATACCGTCTGTCCGATAGTCTGGGGCAGACCCCTGCGGCGTTGCCCGGCTTTCCGGGGGCCGATTTTCTGATGACCCAGGTCCAGAGGGTGGTCAACTCCGGACGGGCCGTGCTGGCCCGGAGGGGGACCGGGACTGAATCCGGGGACCATCCCTGGGAAGTCACCCATTTCCTGCCGCTGCACGACGAGACGGGCGAGATTATTCTGGTTTTGTCGGTCAACCGCGATCTTTCCGGGCATCCCGATGTGCGTGGGAAATGCGACCTGCTGGAAGACGCGCTTGACCGGTGTGCGGACGCGGTATTCGCCTTGTCGGCGGCGATGAAAATTCTTTATGTCAATGACGCCGCCTGCTCCTCCCTGGGCTACAGCCGCCACGAACTGCTGTCCATGACCATGAGCGATGTCGTCGGTGTCACCAACCCGCCGGATCCCGATTACCGGACCCCCGGGACGGACGAGCGGCGTTTCGGCGCCGTCCATCAGCGCCGCGACGGCAGCACCTTTCCGGTCCAGGTGGTTTCCGGGGCGGACCGGTCCGGTCGCAACCGGGTCTATGTCGCGCGGGATGACGGTCCCCGGATGCTGGCGGAGCGCGAGATCGCCCTTTGGCGGGGGCGTTACCGCAATCTGATCGAACGGTGGCCGGATATGGTCGTGAGGTATGATCGTGCCGGGCGCCGGACCTTTGTCAATGCCACCTTTGCGGCAACATGGGGGCGGGAAATTCGCGATCTGATCGGGCAGCGCCCGTCCGACATACCGGGCGGGGGCGAGGCGGCCCTGGTCGAGCGCCGGATCAGTGACGTTTTTGCCACCGGCAAGCCGATCGGGTTCGAGACGCGATGGGAAGCGCCGGCCGGCCGGTACATTCTGGGGCGAGCCACCCTGATTCCCGAGCGGGACATGGCCGGCAGGATTTCCGCGGTTCTGGGGATTTACCGGGACATTACGGAAATCTCGGAATATCGGCAGAGACTGCATGAGCTGGCCTCCACCGATTCGCTGACCGGTCTGCCGAACCGCGCCCTTCTGGCCGACCGCCTGGGACAGGCGATCGCCGACGCGACATGGCATGGCCGGGTGGTGGCCGTCATGATGATCGATCTCGACCGCTTCAAGACCGTGAACGATACCCTGGGGCTGGGCGTCGGCGACCGGCTTCTGCGGGAGGTCGCGGTCCGCCTGTCCGCCGCGGTACGGGGTTATGACACGGTGACGCGTCTTGGCGGCGACGAATTTGTGATTCTGATGCCGGACATCCGGGACTGCGGAGATCTCGGCCGCCTTGCCGGCAAGCTGCTGCGGGCGATCAACGATCCGGTGCATCTGGATGGCAAGGAAATCGTGGTGACGGCCAGCATCGGCATCGCCGTCTATCCCAATGACGGAATCGACGCCAACGATCTGTTGAAGAACGCGGATGCGGCCATGTTCCAGGCGAAGCGGTCGGGCCGGAACGAATTCCGCTTCTACACGCCGGAACTGACGGTGGTTGCGGCACGGAACCTGAAAATCGAGAACGGCTTGCGCCGCGCCCTCGAAAAAGGGGAACTCCAGGTTCTGTTCCAGCCGAAAGTGGAGATGGGGTCGGGGCGGGTCACGGGGTCCGAGGCCCTGTTGCGGTGGACGTCGCCCGATCTGGGCGCGATTCCACCCCAGGAGTTCATCCCGGTCGCCGAGGACACCGGGATGATCGGCGAGATCGGCGCCTGGGTTCTGCGCGAAGCCTGCCACGCGGCCTGCGACTGGAATCTGCCGGGCGCCGGCCGGTCCCACCGGATCGCCGTCAATCTGTCGGGCCGGCAATTCCGCGACCGGACCCTCATTCAGACGATTCGGGGGATCCTCGACGAAACCGGGTGCCGGCCGGACTGGATCGAGTTGGAGATCACCGAAAGCCTGCTGCTCGATATGGACGATCCCATCCAGGAAATGTTGCTGGCCTTGCGTCGGATGGGCATCACCATCGCCGTCGACGACTTCGGGACCGGCTATTCCTCCTTCAGCTATCTGGCGGACTACGCCATCGACACCTTGAAAATCGACCGCTCCTTCATCGTGGCCGCGACCTCCGACCGCCGCCGCGCCGAGGTCGTCAAGGCCATCATCGCGATGGCCGGCCGGTTGGGGCAGCAGGTGGTGGCCGAAGGGGTGGAGACCGCCGAGCAGGCCGCCTTCCTGACGGACAACGGCTGCCATCTGGCTCAGGGCTGGTATTACAGCCATCCCCTGCCGAAGACCGGAATCGACGCCTTGCTGCGCCGTTCTCTGCCGTTGCCGCACGTCTGACCGGGCATCCCGGGGTGGCCGCCCCCCCCGGGATGACGCGCGACCGGATCAGTCCGCGGGTTTCAGATGTTCCATCAGCCTCGGCATCAGCTCCACCAGATTGCAGGGGCGATGCCGGGCATCAAGCTGGTGGCAGAGGATATCGTCCCAGCCGTCGCGGCAGGCCCCCGGGGATCCCGGAAGCGCGAAAAGATAGGTGCCGTGGGCCAGCCCGCCGGTGGCGCGGCTCTGGATCGTCGATGTGCCGATCTTCGGATAGGAGAGCTGCCGGAACAGTTCACCGAAGCCGGCGATCTCCTTTTCGTAAACCGCGTGGAACGCCTCGGGCGTCACATCGCGCCCGGTGAGCCCCGTGCCGCCCGTGGAAATCACGACATCGACCGCCGGGTCGGCAATCCAGGCGCGAAGCTGGACGATCAGACGGTCCTTGTCGTCGGGAAGGATCTGGCGGTCAACGACCTTGTGTCCGGCCGCCGTGATGCGGTCGACCAGAGTCTGCCCGGAGGTGTCGTTTTCGAGTGTCCTGCTGTCGGAAACCGTGAGTACCGCGATATTGACCGGAAGAAACGCCCGATCGCCGTCAATCTTCGACATGCTTCACCGTCTGGAATTTGGAACCGGCGCCATCATACAACGGCCAGTCGCCGGCGGCGATGGCGTCGAGAGAGGGCGAGGTCTGTCCCAGACGGTTGCGGTAGGCCCAGAAGGTGGTCATCACGCGCTGGACGAAGGCGCGGGTCTCCTGGACGGGGATGCTTTCCAGGAACAGCAGGGCGTCGCCGTTGTGCTGGACCGCCTGCATCCAACGGGCGACGTTCACGGGGCCGCTGTTGTAGGAGGCGGCCAGAGCCAGCAGATTCCCCTTGATCGCGTCGTCGTTCAGCAAACGGCGGACATAGCGCTGCCCCAGTTCCAGATTGACCTGCGGGTCGGTCAGCTTGCCCACGCCAACGCCGACCGACTTGGCCGTCCGGGGCATGAGCTGCATCAGGCCGATGGCGCCGGCCGGGCTTTTGGCCCGGGGATTGAAGGAGGATTCCTGGCGCGCGATGGCGAGAACCAGGGCACGGTCAATCGACCAGCCGCTGGTGGGGTGCCAGTCGGGGAGCGGATAGTCGGCACTGTCGTGGAACCGGCCATCGCGGGCTTCGACCCGGTTGGCAAGCGACAGGGCGACCCCCGGCATGCCGGCAGTGTTGGACAAAGCCAGCATCGACTGGGACAGAGCCGGTCCGGCGCTGTCGGCAATCCGCCGCAACTCGTCCTCGGCACGGCCCCGGTCGCCGATCTGCAGAAGCGCCAAGGCGCGCCGTCCGGCCGGAGTCCGTTTGAGGGCGTCGCCGTCGAGATCGGTGAAGGGGCGGGCGTCCCACGAATACTGAAGGTCTTCGCCCAGCGCCCGGCGGGCCAGCAAGCCATAAAACGTCCGGGGATAGGCGGCGGCGCGCTGGAGCCAGTGATTTACCAGTTCCGGCCGCCGGGTGGCCAGATTGGCCCGGGCAGCCCAATAAGCCCCGGCCGAAATCAGCCAGTTGGAAATATCGGTGGCGTTACCGACCGCCTCGAAATGGCGGGCGACGGCCACGGATCGGTTGCCGCTGCGCCACATCGCAAGTCCCGCGACCCAATGGGCCTCCGGCAGGACGTCACCGGACCGGTCGGCGGCCTCGCTGGCGAGACGCAGGGCGTCCCCGTCCTGGCCCTGCCCGAAAAAGGCAATCGCCATGACCGTCTTCAGTTCGTCGACATCGACCTGATCGAGAAGGCGCTGCGCATCGGCTCCGTCGAACAGGGCATTGGCCGCATCGAACCGGTTCTGACGCACCAGACCGCGGAACCGTTCCTTGAGATCCTGCTGACGGCGGCGATCGGCAGTGCTGAGATCGCGACTGCTTTCGACCGAAAATTCTTCCCAGACGGGATCGTCGTCATGGGATGTCGAGGCGGTGCGCGGCGCCTGGGCTGGCGGCTTGATATTGGAGAAACGGGCGCCCGTCCGCTGCCGGGCCAGGGCGTAGATGCTTTGCGCTTCCGGAAGGTCCGCGAAGCGGGCCATCCAGTCGGCGAGATCCTCCGCCTGAGTGCGATAGCCGGCGGACAGATATCGCTGCGCCAGCAGATGGCCGACCAGCAGGGGGTCGTGCAGCCGGGCGATATCGCGATCGGCGGCGGCCCACTGGCCCCGGTTCTGGGACTCGAAAGCGGATGTGTAAAGCTGGGCGTCCTGTTCGGACAGGACCGTGGGGATGGCGGCGCGCCGCCCCAACTTTCCGGCGGCCCCGGTGATGGCCGCGACCATATTGGCGGAGTCGTCCTCCGGCTGCAGGGCATCGGCCGCCCACGCTGTCTGCGCGGTCGCGGTCGTCAAACCCAGGGCCAGAAAGGCCTGGAGAAGCCTGCTTTTCAGCATCGTCTCTCCCACCCGTAATCGATTTCGCCGATGAACGTCTTCAGCTTTATAAATCGACTTTGACGGGCGGGGCAAGCCTTGATGGCCAATAACCCCAAACTTTTCCTCAGTTTCCTTAAAACTCAAGGTGTTAGGAATGGGGTGTTATCATGCTATTTCAGCATGGCTGCTCAGACGCTTGCGGATAGATAGAAAGTCGCTCCACGCCTCCCTTTTATGAATCGGAGTCCGGAGGAGATAGGCGGGGTGGTAGGTCGGAATCGCCGGGACCGGCTGGTCCAGTCCATCCGACCGGTAATCGAACCAGCGGCCTCTCAGGCGGCTGATGGCGTCGGTCCGCGCCAGCAGCGCGGTGGCCGGGGCGCCGCCCAGAAACACCAGCAGCCGGGGGCGCACCAGTTCGATGTGGCGGACGATGAACGGCAGGCACAGCTCGACCTCCGTCGGTTCCGGCTTCCGGTTGCCCGGTGGGCGCCAGGGAACGACATTGGTGATGTAGGCGGCGGTCCGCTCGATCCCGATGGATGCCAGCATGCGGTCGAGCAGACGGCCGCTGGCGCCCACGAAGGGCAGGCCCTGCCGGTCCTCGTCGGCGCCCGGCGCCTCTCCGATCAGCATCAACTCCGCCCCCGGACGGCCGTCGCCGAACACGGTCCGCTGGCAGGTCCGCTTCAGAGGGCAGCCGTCATAGGATTCGAGCGCGGTCCGCAAAGCGTCGCGGCTGTCGCAGGAGGCCGCCCGCCGCCGGGCCGTCTCGCGCGCGGCCGCGGCGCCCGCCGAAAGTCCGGTCTCCGGCAGCGGGGCGCTGCCCGGAAGGGATGCAGTCATGCCGGCGAGGGACGAGGCCGGGCGCTCCCCTTGAGGCGTCCTTCCGGGGCCGGCCGGAAACGCTCCGTCCGTCGCAACGGCCGCGGGGGCGGCCGGCCGCGACGACAGGGCAAACCGGTCGACGGCGCTTTCCCCGATCGTCTCATCGACGCCGGCTTCCAGATACCACCGCAGGATCTGTGCCGGTGTCATCGGTTCCAGGGGATGGTCCAGGATCATGGAGCTGCCTTGAACAACTGTGTGACCCTATAAATAGCCGCGATGGACGTCAGAGTCTTCCCCCGGGTGAGAGGGGGCGGCCGGCAAAGCCGGCCCCCGCCCGCAACGGGGG
>WASQ01000118.1:42063-47292 GCA_009712185.1 Telmatospirillum sp.
GCGCCCCCGCGGGGGGGGCGGCGGCGCCCCCCCCCCCCCCCCCCGGCCCGCATCGGGGTTTTACACCTTATGGGCTGATTGTACGGATGAAAGACATCCTAAAGATTGTCTGATCATTCTTATTTTTCTTCTAAATGTAGGTTCACCCTGGCCTCTCGGGATATGTCTGCCCTGTCGGCAGAGACCGGAGGCTATGCTATAGAGGACCAGAATGACGGTTCCTTGAATCATGGGCCAGGATGGCATCATTGGCCCTATAAAATATATGGAAATCAAAAAGATAGAGAGGGCGCACATGGACCGGGAATCAATGGAATTCGACGTGGTGATCGTTGGCGGTGGCCCCTCCGGTCTGGCCGCGGCGATCCGGCTTCGCCAGCAGGCAATCGAAAGTGGCAGGGAGCTCTCGGTCTGCGTCATCGAAAAGGGGTCGGAGCTTGGGGCCCATATCCTGTCGGGCGCCGTCCTTGAACCGCGCGCCCTGAACGAACTGATTCCCGAGTGGAAAGAGAAAGGCGCGCCGCTGGACACGCCGGCCGGCGACGACAGCTTTCTGTTCCTGACCGCGGGCGGCGCCATCCGGCTGCCGACGCCGCCACAGATGCATAATCATGGCAACTACATCATCAGTCTCGGCAATCTGGTCCGCTGGCTCGGCACCCAGGCCGAGGAACTCGGTGTCGAGATTTTCCCCGGATTTGCCGCCACCGAGGTGCTCTATGACGAAAGCGGAGCGGTCCGGGGCATCGCCACGGGCGACATGGGCATCGGTCGCGACGGCCAGCCCACCGCCAATCACACACCGGGCGTCGAACTGCTGGCGCGCCAGACGATCTTTGCCGAGGGATGCCGGGGCTCACTCACCAAGACTCTGTTCGACCGCTTTTCCCTTCGTCGCAATTGCCAGCCGCAGACCTATGGCATCGGCATCAAGGAACTCTGGGAGATCGATCCGGCGAAGCACCGGCAGGGCCAGGTCATCCATACGGTCGGCTGGCCGCTCGACAGCGAGACCTACGGCGGTTCCTTTCTCTATCATCTGGAGAACAATCAGGTGGCGGTCGGTTTCGTCGTCGGTCTCGACTATCGCAACCCCTTCCTGTCTCCGTTCGAGGAGATGCAGCGTTTCAAGACCCATCCCGCGATCCGTCCGATCTTCGAGGGGGGGCGCCGTCTCGCCTATGGCGCGCGCGCCCTGTCCGAGGGAGGGTTCCAGTCGATCCCCGAGCTGACCTTTCCGGGCGGGCTGCTGATCGGCGATACGGCCGGATTCCTCAATACCCCCAAGATCAAGGGCGTCCATACCGCCATGAAGTCGGGCATGGTGGCCGCCGAGGCCGTGTTTGCCGCGCTGGCCGGAGCCGACGGCGACGCCCTCAGGGAGGTGACGGACTATCCCCGCCGGCTGAAGGCGTCCTGGCTGTGGGAGGAGTTGCGCGCCGCGCGCAATATCCGTCCGGCCTTTCACAAAGGCCTGTGGGCGGGTCTGGCCTATGCTGCGATCGATACCTATCTGTTTCGGGGTAAGGCGCCCTGGACGCTTCCGATCCACGCCGACCATGATCAGCTTCGTCCGGCGGCGCGGTCGACCCCGATCGCCTATCCCAAGCCCGATGGTGTTGTGACCTTCGACCGGTTGTCATCGGTGTTCATGTCCAATGCTGCGCATGAGGAAAATCAACCGATTCATCTCCAGTTGAAGGACCCCAATGTTCCGATCGATCTCAATCTTGCCCTGTACGATGCGCCGGAGCAGCGTTATTGTCCGGCCGGCGTTTACGAGATCGTAAGAGATGACGCCGGACAATCGCCCCGCCTGCAGATCAACGCCGCGAATTGCGTCCATTGCAAAACATGCGATATCAAGGACCCCACTCAGAATATCAACTGGGTGGTGCCGGAGGGGGGCGGTGGCCCAAATTATCCCAACATGTGACGCTGGGAAGACGGGGACCCGCCCAACGGCAGGGCGCCTTGGGAGTTTGGAAATGGTGATGCGTGGACCGGCGAACCGCCTGTCTGTTGGCTGGCGGCGGGGGCTCGCCGTCCTCCTTGTGGCGACCTTGCCCGCCTGTACAAGCGATCTGATCGCCGAGGGGGGCGGGGTCTCACCCGATGACGGCGCCCGTTTCGGCGGTGCCATGTCACCGGGGGTGTCCGGATTCGGGAATTATCTGGCCGGTCGGTTCGCCCAGAATCAGAACGACCTGGAGATCGCCTCGGACTATCTGTCGCGCGCGTTGAAACGCGATCCGGAAAATACCGAACTGTTGCAGCGGACCTATCTGGCGATGGCCGCCGACGGCCGGATCGAGGATGCGGCGACGGTCGCGAAACGTTTGCTGACCTTTGACGGCGACGCTGCCATTGCAGCCTTGCTGGTCGCCGAGCAGGAGGCCAAGGCGGGAAACTGGCCGGCGGTCGAGGCGACCATCGCGCTGTTGCCCAATCGCGGTCTCAACACCTTCATGATTCCGCTGATGACGGGCTGGGCGCGCGCCGGACAGGGCCGTTTCGACGAGGCCCTGCAAGCCTTTCAGCCGCTTTCCCAGAACAGCAGTTTCGCGACCCTCTACGATTTTCATTCGGCGCTGGTCTGCGATCTGGCCGATCGCCGCAAGGAGGCCGGGCAGTTCTATCGTAACACCCTGACCGGTGCCGGCGGGTCGACCCTGCGGACCACCGAGGCCGCCATTGCCTTCCTGAGGCGGACCGGCCAGGACTCCAAGGCCGCGGAACTGGTGGCCGCCTATCGGCGAAACCACCCCGAGGGCACCATGCTGGATGGCGACCGGCCCAACACCCGGCCGGTCGCCAGCGCGGCGGATGGAATGGCGGAGGCCCTGTTCGATACCGCGGGATCGCTGCGCCAGGGGCGCGCCGCGGAACTGGCCCTGATCTTCGCCCGCATGGCGGTGGATCTGGAACCGGACTTTCCGTTGGCCCAGGTGATGGTCGGCGATCTCTTGCAGGGCCTGGGGCGCCTGCGGGAAGCGAATGCCGTGTTCCGTCAGATCAACCGGAGTTCTCCGGTCTACTGGACCGCCCAGTTGCGCGTCGCGGCCAATCAGGACGATATGGACGATGTCGATGGGGCAATCCGGACGCTTGAGGATCTGGCCGCGCAGAACCATGACCGGCCGGAGGCGCTGGTAACCCTGGGGGACGTGCTCCGGCGTCATCGGCGCTGGGGCGAGGCGGTGACCGCCTATGACCGGGCCCTTCAGGACCTGGGGCCGGCCCGGCGCGACCATTGGGGAATTTATTATTCGCGCGGGATCGCGCTGGAACGCGACAAGCGTTGGACCCGGGCCGAAAGCGATTTCCTGAAGGCGCTGGAGCTGGAGCCGGACGAGCCGCATGTCCTCAATTATCTGGGCTATAGCTGGATCGAACAGGGCGTCAATCTCGATGCCGGCCGGCAGATGATCGAGAAGGCGGTGGCGCAATTGCCGAAGGACGGCTACATCGTCGACAGCCTGGGCTGGGCCTATTACCGGTCCGGCGACTTTCCCAAGGCTGTCGAGGTCCTCGAACAGGCCGCGGAACTGCATCCCGAGGATGCGTCGATCAACGACCATCTGGGCGATGCCCTGTGGAAGGTGGGACGCGCCGAGGAGGCCCGGTTCCAGTGGCAGCGCGCCCTGACCTTCGATCCCGAGCCCGATCTGCGTCAGCAGATCGAGGCTAAGCTGGCCGCCAACCCGCCCCCCGCCCTCCCGGTAAACCCGCAAGGGCTGGCCGTTCCTCCCGACAAGATCAGCACGACACCATGACCATGACCTCTTCTTGCAAGCCTGCCGCCGACGTCGTTCCGGCGATGGACGACTTCGCCCCGGCGAAGGTCAATCTGTACCTCCAGGTGGTTGGACGCCGGCCCGACGGCTATCATCTGCTCGACAGCCTGGTGGTCTTTGCCGGCGTCGGCGACACCATCCGTGTCCGTCCCTCCGACCGGCTGTCCCTCGCCATCGAGGGGCCGACGGCGGCCGCCCTCTCCGGCATGGGGGACAATGTCGTTCTGAAGGCGGCGGAACGGCTGGCCGAGGCCGCCGGCATCCCCGCACATGCCGACATCGTCCTGGAAAAACGCCTGCCGGTCGCCGCCGGCATCGGCGGCGGATCGGCGGATGGCGCCGCCACATTGCGGGCGCTCTGCCGGTTGTGGAACCTGTCGCCCGATGCCGGGGTTCTGTCCTCCATCGCCCTGTCCCTGGGCGCCGATGTGCCGGTCTGTCTTGGCGGCCGCCCGACGCAGATGGGGGGCATCGGCGAGATCCTGGCGCCGGCGGTGCCCCTGCCGTCGGCCGGGCTGGTCCTGGTCAATCCCCGGGTGGGATTGTCGACTCCGGCGGTTTTCAAGGCGCGCAGCGGGAACTTCTCACCCGTGGCGCCGCTGGACGAAGCGCCGGCGACCGCATCGGACCTCGCCCGGATGCTGAGGGACCGGCGCAACGATCTGATGGCGCCGGCGATCTCTCTGGCGCCGGTCGTGGCAGAGATGCTGTCGGCGATCGACGCGACGCCCGGGTGTCTGCTGGCCCGCATGTCCGGCAGCGGCGCCACCTGCTTCGGTCTGTTCGCCGACGAGGCGTCGGCCGGGGCGGCGGCCCGGGCCCTCACTCAGGACCATCCGGGCTGGTGGATCGCCGCCGCGCCTGTCCTTTCCTGACAGGTCGGCGCGTCCTATTTGGGCAGTTGCATCGGGACGCGCCATAGAATATGTTGCCCTCCCTCTCTGTTGGGGCGTAGCCAAGCGGTAAGGCAGCGGGTTTTGGTCCCGCCACGCGGAGGTTCGAATCCTCCCGCCCCAGCCACTCTGTCCATCTATTCCGCGCAATCCACTCCTCACGTCGGATTATCCAAAAATGTCGGAACATTTTTGGAATGGCTGTCTGCCGGGTTATCGGGATTGAATCCGCCGTTCGGCAAAGCCGAAAGATCCGTATTTTCGTTGCTTTCGCGCCGGAAGCGGGCAGGAGAGCGTGTGGAGGAATCCACTGGTGGTTCCGGTGTCCCTGCCGGAGTCCGCCGCGAAAGCGGCGGAATTTCCGAACGTCGGCTTTGCTTGACACAGGCCCGGAGATTCTGTGAGGCGGCCTGTGTCCCCGATTTTTTTCATAAGCCCGGATGCCGGCCCCCGCTCGCGAGGGAACCAGGTGTTGGATTCCGACCGCGAGGAGCCTGTCCGAGTAACGGCGACCAATAGACTCCCTCGCCCGCTTGCGG
>WASQ01000108.1:0-3405 GCA_009712185.1 Telmatospirillum sp.
CCCCTCCCCTCCCTCCGCATCCCCCTGCCATCCGGCAAGATGACAAACCCCGGCGGACAGGACACCATCGATCCCCGTTTCATCCTGCCGTCCGAGGCCGACGCTGACCGTTCTCCCGACCATCCGACGGGCCGTTGTCGTCGATACCGATCCCGCGCGGATCGTTGCGCGGTTGCGCACCGAACTGGACATGCCCGGGCTTTGCCTGGTGGTGGTCTTCACATCGGCGCGCCTGGACGCCGATGCGCTGGCGGCCGGGCTGGCGGAGGTGTTCGGTCCGGTTCCGGTCGTCGGCTGTACCACGGCGGGAGAGATCGGACCCGACGGCTACCGGCTGGAAACGGTGATGGCGCTGGGGCTGGCCGCCCCCGATTTCGCGGCGGAAACGGTTCTGCTGGAGGAGGTCGACCACCCGCATCTGACCCGGATCGCGGCCTCGGCCCGGCACGCGGTCCAGGCGGCGGGACGCGCCGCGCGCGGCCTGCCGCCCGGCCAGATGTTCGCCTTCACCCTTTTCGACGGCCTTGCCGGCGGCGAGGAGGTGGTGGTCAGCGCCCTCCACAATGCTTTGGGCGAGGTCCCCTTGTGCGGCGGATCGGCCGGCGACTGCCTGCGTTTCGCCCGGACCGCGGTTCTTCACGGCGGCCGCTGGCACGACAATGCCGCGGTCCTGGTGGTGGTGGCGACACCCCTGCCGTTCCGGGTGTTCAAGACGGAACATTTCATCGTCGACGAGGAACGGGTGGTCATCACCGGTGCCGACCCTCGCCACCGTGTCGTCACGGAGATCAATGCCGAGCCGGCGGCCCGCGAATATGCCCGGGTGGTGGGGCTGGACCGCGCCCCCCTGACACCGATGGTGTTCGCCAGTCATCCGATGGTGGTGCGGGTCGGGGGCGCCAACTTCGTGCGATCGATCCAGAAGGTCAATGACGACGGCAGCCTGACCTTTTTCTGCGCCATCGACGAGGGCATCGTGTTGCGGGTGGCGCGCGGCATCGATCTGGTCGCCAATCTGGAGGACCTGTTCCAGGACCTGCGGGAGCCTCTGGGCGTCCCGGTCCTGACGCTGGCGTTCGACTGCATCCTGCGCGGGCTTGAAATGGATCAGACCGGGGTGCGGGACCGGGTTGGCGCGTTGCTGGCCGTCAATGGCGCATTCGGCTTTGCCACCTATGGCGAACAGTTCCAGTCCATGCATGTCAATCAGACCTTCACCGGCGTCGCCATCGGCCGGCGGAGGCGGGAATGACCGGACCGGATGGACCCGACGACCGGCTCGCGGCCCTGGAACGCGACAATGCCAAGCTGCGCCGGATCAATCAGGTCCTGATGGACCGGATGGAACGCAGCATGGATTTTCAGGGCAATGCCTTCTCTTTGTTCCAGACGGCGATCCTGCTGGAAAGCCGGGTGCGCGCCCGGACGCGCGAACTGCAATCGGCCCTGGCGGAACTTGAGAGCGCCAACCGGATGGCGGAGACCATCCGGCGCTTTCTTCATCAGGCCATCGACAGCATCAACGAGGGATTTCTGCTGTGCGACGCCCAGGACCGGGTCGTCCTGGTCAATGGCAAATATCGCGACATGGGAATGGCCGGGCTGGACGACTGGCAGACCGGCATCCCCTTCGAGACCCTGATCCGCCGGGCCGCCGCCTCCGGGGCGGTGCAGGATGCCGTCGACGACCCGGACGGATGGATCCGCCGCCGGCTGGCCCATCACCGCCAGGCCCACCATAGCACCCCCGGCGAGGCCATGGTGGTCCGCATGACCGACGGCCGATGGGTCCAGATCAGCGAGCGGCGCACCCTGGACGGCGGCGTGGTCAGCCTTCACACCGACATCACCGGGGTCAAACGGAGCGAGGAGCGCCGCCGCGAACGCGAGCTGGCGGAAAAATCGGTTCTGCTTCAGGCCACCCTGGACCATCTGACACAGGGGGTGTCCGTGTTCGACGGCGACCAGCGGCTGGTGGCCTGGAACCGTCGGCTGGTCGCGCTGCTGGGAGAGGCGCGGGCCGGAACGCCCTTTGACGACTTCGCCGATCTGCCGCCGATGCGGGTCCAGGCGGCGGTGCCGGCCGGCCGGCCGTTGGCGGCGGAGGTGGAGATGCCGGACCGCAGCGTCCTGGAGGTGCGGCGCAATCCCATGCCGGGCGGCGGCTTCGTCACCACCTACACCGACATCACCGAACGGAAACGGTCGGAGGAGGCGTTGCGGGATTCCGAACGCCGGATCCGGCTGGTGACGGACGCGATGCCGGCGATGATCGCCTATGTCGGCGCCGACCTCCGCTACCGCTTCACCAACAAGGGATATGAGGACTGGCTGGGACGGGCGCGGGGCGAGATCGACGGCCAGCCCATGGACCGGGTGCTGGCGCCCGAACTTTACGCCCTGCGGTCCGGCCATGTCGCCCGCGCCCTGGCGGGAGAGCCCTGCGTGTTCGAATTCGTCATGCCGGCCGGACCCGCCTCCGGCCCGCCCCCCGCGCGGGACCGCGGCTATGGGGGGCGGTCCATGCTGGCGAGCTATGTCCCGCATATCGGGTCCGACGGCGCGGTCCTCGGCTTCTTCGCCCTGATCCAGGATGTGACGGAAAGCCGGCAGGCGGCGCGCCAACTGGTCGAGGCCAAGGAGAGCCTGGAACGCCGGGTCGAGGAACGTACCCAGGCCCTCCGCGACGCCAACCGCGACCTGACGGCGGCCAAGGCCGCTGCCGACGAGGCCAACCTGTCCAAGACCCGGTTCCTGGCGGCGGCCAGCCACGACCTTCTCCAACCCCTGAGCGCGGCGCGGGTCTTCGCCTCGGCCCTGTCGGAACGGCGTCTGGCCCCGGCCAACCGCGGTCTGGTGCACAGCACGCTGACGGCGCTCGATTCGGTGGACGAGCTGCTGACCGCGCTGCTCGACATCTCGAAGCTGGACGCGGGCGTGCAGCCGGTGCAGATCGGGGATGTCCCCCTCGCCCCGCTGTTAGCGACCCTGGCGGAGGAATATGCCCTGCTGGCGAAGGCCCGGCCGGTGACGCTGCGGCTGGGACCGACCGGGCTGGCGGTGCGGAGCGACCAGCGCCTGCTGGCGCGGATCCTGCGCAACTATCTCTCCAACGCGCTGCGCTACACCGACCCCGGGGGGCGCGTGCTGCTGGGCTGCCGACGTCAGGGCGACTGGGTCCTGGCCGGCGTCTGGGACAACGGCCCGGGCGTTCCGTCCGACAAGCTGGACGAGATCTTCGAGGAATTCCGCCGCCTGCATCCCAGGGCCGACGGCGAGCGCGGCATGGGACTGGGACTAGCCATCGTGCGCCGCATCGCCCGCGTCCTGGGGCATGACCTGGTGGTGCGGTCCCAGCCCGGACGGGGCAGTCTGTTCGGCGTCCGTCTGCCGCTGGCGGCCATC
>WASQ01000108.1:3415-33341 GCA_009712185.1 Telmatospirillum sp.
CCCCCCCCCCCCCCCGCCCCCCGCCCCGCCGCCGCCGCCGGCGGCCGTGGCCCGGCTGACCGGCGCCCTGGTGGCGATCGTCGACAACGACCGGGACATCCTGGCCGGCATGGACAGCCTGCTGGGCGCCTGGGGATGTTGCACCGTCACCGCGGCCTCCGGGCGGGAACTCGCCGACCGGCTGGCCGGGAAGGTGCCCGACCTGATCCTGGCCGACTATCATCTCGATGGCGGCGAGATCGGGCTCGACGCCGTGGCCGGCCTTCGGGCGGCGGCCGGACCGTCGGTGCCGGCGGTGCTGATCACCGCCGACTATTCGGAAGAGCTTCAGGCCCGGGCGCGCGCCGCCGGCTGCCATGTGCTGAACAAGCCGGTGCGGCTGGCGAGGTTGCGCAGCCTTGTCGCCCATCTCCTTTCCGGGCGGGCCTCGCCGGATATCCGGGCGGGGGAGAAGGGGGAGAAAGGAAGCGGTCAGGCTGTCGGCCGGCCGTAAAGCCCGGGCAGCAGGCGGCTGGCGTTCAGGACCGCCTGGGTGCGGCTGTGGACCCGCAATTTGCGCAGGATCGCCGAGACATGCGCCTTGATGGTGCTTTCGGTGACATTCATTTCAAAGGCGATGATCTTGTTCGACTTGCCCGCCACCAGCATTTCGAGGACGCGGCGCTGTTGCGAGGTCAGGGTCCGCCATCCCTCTCGGAACCTCAGGTCGCCGGCGTCCGGCGCGGACCGCGCCTCGCCCCCGCCCGGCGGCGGCACGAACACCCCGCCGTTCAGCACCAGACCGACGGCGCCGATCATGTCCCCGCGGTCCATCGATTTCGGGATGAAGCCCGACGCCCCCAGGGTCAGCGCCTGCGCGACGGTGTCGGGGCTGTCGTCGGCCGACACCACCACCACCGGGGTGGCCGGAACCTGGTTGCGCAGGCGGATCAGTCCGGAAAAGCCGTTCATGCCGGGCATGTTGATGTCGAGCAGGATCAGGTCCGGACCGTCCCCGGCGGCGGCTGCCAGCGCCTGATCGAAATCCCGGGCCTCGGCAATGGCGTGGCCGGGCAGCGCGGCCTCGACCACCTGACGCAAGGCATCGCGGAACAGCGGATGATCGTCGGCGATCAGCACATGGCCGCGGGGATCGGGACCGGTCATCACAAAGGCGTTTCCCTGGATCTGTCGGTGACGGCGAACACGCGGCCAAGCCGGACATCCCAAGCCGGACAACCCGTGCTCTCCGTCACTCTATCACAGCTGATGCCCGCGACAGTTGTGCACTAAAGTCGAATTTCTTTTCGTCCCGCCCTCTCGCGATGATCGCTCGCAACCCGCCTGGAGGCCCTCCAAGGGGGACCAGAGACAACCGGAAGCGAGGAACCCCATGATTGCTCAAAGCCTGGATCAGTTGAAATCGCAGGTGTCCTTCCGCCCGCGATATGACAATTTCATCGGTGGCCGCTGGGTGCCGCCGGTCAAAGGCGAGTATTTCGTGAATGTCACCCCGGTCACGGGCCAGCCGCTTTGCGAGGTGGCGCGGTCCACCGCCGAGGACATCGAGCTGGCCCTGGACGCCGCCCATGCCGCCCGCGCCGCCTGGGGAAAAATGCCGGTGGCCGACCGGGCGCGCATCCTGAACCGCATCGCCGACCGCATGGAGGAACGCTTAAGCGCGCTGGCGCTGGGCGAGACGCTGGACAATGGCAAGCCGATCCGCGAGACCCTGGCCGCCGACCTGCCCCTGGCGGTGGATCACTTCCGCTATTTCGCCGCCTGCGCGCGCGCCCAGGAAGGATCGCTGGCTGAGATCGACGAGACCACGGTGGCCTATCATTTCCACGAGCCCCTGGGCGTCGTCGGCCAGATCATCCCCTGGAACTTCCCGCTGCTGATGGCGGCCTGGAAGATGGCCCCGGCGCTGGCGGCGGGGAACTGCGTGGTGTTGAAGCCGGCCGAGCAGACGCCGATGGGCATCATGGTGCTGATGGACCTGATCGGCGACCTGCTGCCACCCGGCGTGGTCAATGTGGTCAACGGCTTCGGCCTGGAAGCCGGCAAACCGCTGGCGCAAAGCCCGCGCGTCGCCAAGATCGCCTTCACCGGGGAAACCTCCACCGGCCGGCTGATCATGCAATATGCGTCGGACAATCTGATTCCGGTGACGCTGGAGCTGGGCGGCAAGTCCCCCAACATCTTCTTCGCCGACGTCCTCGACCGCGACGACGACTTCGCCGACAAGGCCCTGGAGGGCTTTGCCATGTTCGCCCTGAACCAGGGCGAGGTCTGCACCTGCCCCTCGCGCGCCCTGGTCCATGAATCGATCTTCGACCGCTTCATGGAAAAGGCGGTGGACCGGGTCAAGCGGATCAAACAGGGCAATCCGCTGGATCCCGACACCATGATCGGCGCCCAGGCCAGCCTCGACCAGCTTGAAAAGATCCTGTCCTACATCGACATCGGCCACCGCGAGGGCGCCCAATGCCTGACCGGCGGCAAGGCGGCCAAGCCCGGCGGCGAACTGGACGGCGGCTACTATGTCGAGCCCACGGTGTTCATCGGCGACAACAAGATGCGCGTGTTCCAGGAGGAGATTTTCGGGCCGGTGGTCTCCGTCACCAAATTCAGCACCCTGGACGAGGCCCTGCACATCGCCAACGACAGCCTTTACGGCCTGGGCGCCGGGGTGTGGAGCCGCGACGGCAACACCGCCTTCCGCATGGGCCGCGAGATCCAGGCCGGCCGCGTCTGGACCAACTGCTATCACCTGTACCCCGCCCATGCCGCCTTCGGCGGATACAAGCAGTCCGGCATCGGCCGCGAGACCCACAAGATGATGCTGGATCATTATCAGCAGACCAAGAATCTGCTCGTCAGCTACAGCCCGAAGGCGCTGGGATTCTTTTAACCGCCGCCGCGTCTTCTCCCGCCCACCTGACGGGAGAAGACTGGGGGCGGGAGAAAACTGGGGGCGGGAGAAGGCCGGGGGCGTCACGCGTCCCCGGCCTGTTGGCGTGCCCCCTAAAGCGCCGCGTGGAAAATCTGCTCAATGTCCTCCTGGATGGCGCTGCGGGGGTTGGTCAGGCCGCAGGCGTCCTTCAGCGCGTTGGCGGCCAGCAGCGGGATATCGGCGGCCTTCACCCCCAGTTCCGACAGGCCGGCGGGAATGCCGACGTCGGACGACAACCGGCGGATCGCCTGGATGCAGGCGCCCGCCGCCTCGACATCGCCCAGCCCCCGGACATCGACACCCATGATGCCCGCCAGTGCCGACAGGCGGGGCGCGGCGGCGGGGATGTTGAAGGTCTGCACATGGGGCAGCAGCACGGCATTGCAGACGCCATGCGGCAGATCGTAGAAACCGCCCAACTGATGCGCCATGGCATGGACATAGCCCAGCGAGGCATTGTTGAAGGCCATGCCGGCCAGGAACTGGGCATAGGCCATCTGTTCGCGCGCGGGCAGGTCGCGGCCGTTGCGAACCGCCTCGCGCAGATTGGCGAAGATCAAGGTGACCGCCTGTACCGCGCAGGCATCCGTGACCGGCGTGGCCGCCACCGAGACATAGGCCTCCACCGCGTGAGTCAGGGCGTCCATCCCGGTGGCGGCGGTCAGGGCCGGCGGCTTGTCCAGCATCATGGTGGGATCGTTGACCGACATCAGCGGCGTGACATGGCGATCGACGATGGCCATTTTGATATGGCGCGCCTCATCGGTGATGATGCAAAAGCGCGTCATTTCGCTGGCCGTGCCGGCCGTCGTGTTGATCGCGACCAGCGGCAACTGCGGTTTGGCCGACCGGTCCACGCCCTCATAGTCGGCGATATGCCCCCCGTTGGTGGCGCACAGCGCGATTCCCTTGGCGCAGTCATGGGGCGACCCGCCGCCTAAGGAAATGACGCAGTCGCAGCCGTTGTCGCGCAACAACGCCAGCCCGGCCTCGACATTGCCGATGGTGGGATTGGGCTGGACACCGGCGAAGACGGTGGCGGCGATGTTCTTCTCGTGAAGCTCCTCCGCCAGATTGGCGGCCAGCCCCATTTTCGCCAGCCCCGCGTCGGTGACGATCAGGGCATGCCGGAAGCCGTAATGCGACAGGGTTTCGATGGCGGTCTCGACACAGCCGGCCCCCATCAGATTGACATTGGGAATGTAGAAGGTTCGTTGCGACATGATGGTGATCTTCTCCAGATGTTTCCTCGCCTCGACATCCGCGACCACCCTTCCGCAGGGACAGCGGCGGCTATCCCTGCCATCTTCGCCACACATCCCGATGTTTGAAATTCTACTTTGGCTTAACAACTATTAGTTGAAAATCGCCCCGCATGAAGGCCCTGGGGCGGGCGACCCGGACAGGGACGCCGGCACCTTGACAAAATGGAACCGGAAGATCCCTGTCATGACGTCTGATACCAATCGACAGCGGCACCCGGCGCAATCTCCTTGACCCTTTGTTTTTCCGCTCATCGGAAGGCCTTCCCCCACTCCGCAAAAGCGGCGTTCCTCGCATGCCGACCGCCCGCAAGGCCGGACATCCGATCGCAGTAAGTTGACAAAATGGAAACATAACGTCCATGATTTCCCATCATGGCGTTTGACATCTATCGACATCGCCTCCCGCACGCACGCCTTGAGGGAGCGGTTTACGGCGGAGCATAAGCCCCCCTCCGGCGCCCGGCGCAATCCCCTTGATCCCTTTCTTTTCCGCCCATCGGAAGGCTTTCCCCAACCCGGCGGAGTGGGGCGGGCGTCCGAGCCTGTGAATTAACCTCCTGTAATATCTATGAAAATTTATCGAAATGACGTATTGTATTTCCCAACAAACTTGTTGGGAAATACACCATGTGGCCACTCAGATTTCGCCAACCTGTAAGAAATCAGGTCGAGTTCTGAGTGGGTTCTATCGACGATCTCTTGCCGGAAGATCATCCGTGCACGGTTGATGTGGCAATATGTGGAAAAATTAGACATTTCCAGCTTTGTGGTGAGCGTGCGCTCTTTTGCTGGCAGCGGCGGAGCCCCGACGACGGATCCGCGGATTTTTCTGCCGCTGTGGCTGTTTGCCATTCTCGACGGTATCGGATCCGCGCGTGAGCTTGCCCGACTGTGCGAGCGGGACCACGCTTATCAGTGGATTTGCGGCGGAGTCACGGTCAACTGCCACAGCCTGTCGGATTTTCGGAACAACGCCGGGCCTTTCCTCGACGACCTGCTGACCAAGAGCGTGGCCGCCCTCGTCACGGCAGGCATCGTCGATTTGTCCTGCATCGCGGTCGATAGCGTGCGGGTTCGTGCAAACGCTGGCCGTTCAAGCTTTCGACGGAAGGAGACGTTGCTCGAACTGCGACGCTTGGCCAGGGAACGGATTGAGCAGTTGAAGGCCGAGAATGCGGCGGATCCCACGGCGGCCAACCGGCGCCAGCAAGCGCGCCGCGAGCGGGCTGCACGCGAGCGGGAGGAACGCGTCGAAGCGGCACTGAAAGCCGTTGATGAGATCGAAGCGGCGCGCGTGGCCGAAGATAAGGCCAATCGACGCAAAACCCCGAAGAAGCGCCAAGAGGCGCGCGCCTCGACGACTGATCCGGAGGCCAGGCGCATGGCCTTGGCCAATGGAGGGGTTGCACCGGCCTACAGCGTCCAGATCAAGACTGACCCCAAGGCGGCAGCCGTGATCGGCGTTGACGTGACCAACAACGGCAGCGACCGGGGAAAACTGAAACCCGCCGTCGATGAGATCCACCAGCGCTACGATGTCTTGCCGGACAGCGTTCTTGCCGATGCCGGGTACGACGGACAGACCGACATCGAAGCGGTTGAGACCAAGGGAACCGCCGACCATGTGCCGTTGCCCAAGAAAGAGAAAGATCGCAAGCCAAAGCCCAAGGATGGCTCAGGGGTTCGCAAATGGAAGGAACGCATGAGCGGCAGCGAAGCTCAGAGCATCTACGCAAACCGGATCAAAACGGAGCACCTTCATGCCCAGATGCGAAATCACGGGCTTCTTCAGATCCCCGTGCGCGGACTGGAGAAAGCGAAGACGCTAGCCCTGTGGTTTGCCATCGCCACCAATTTCCTTCTTCACACCAAAGCGCTCATCGCGATCACCGCCTGATCGGATAAACGGGAGGGAGATCCCGCCTCCGCTCGCCCAAAGCCAACGACAAGGAGGGCTGCCCGTCGGCAGGAGCAGCCCCTTATCTATCGTGTCCTTACCCAGAAGGTCTGAGCCTTCCGGAGTGGGCCTGAACCTTCAGGAGCATTTGGGCGGAAAATTCACAGCCTCTCTCGCCCGCCCCACTCTCTTTACTCAAAAGATGAGAAACGCTTTTCCCACATATCAAGTATAAAAAACGACAAAATTCGATCAACCGCCAGAACCTCTTCTCCCCTGCCTTGCGAGAAGAAGCGACATTCGAGAATATCCCGGTGTCCCTGCCTTACTTCAGCTTTTGCGACACCACATAGACCGTAACCTCCCCCATGGAACACTCTACCGGTCCGGCCTGACTGGAGGTGATGACCTGGATGGCGGCTCCCGACTTTTCGTGGAAGGTGATTTCGTAGACCAACTGATACAGATCTTTCCTGTAGATCGCGTCCTTTCCGATCTTTTCCGACGCCAGAAGGACTGTTTCCGTCTTCGATTCGTCCAGTTTGGCCGGATCCGTGACCCCCGCATTCTTCAGGGTGGCGATGGCCATGTTGGTTGACCAACCGGGGCAGTCGAATCGCTTCGCCGGACCGGCGGCGGCAATTCCCGGCAAAATCAGCAGCGGCAGAATGAGGCGACAGGCTTTCATGGCACGACCACAATGACATGATCATGGCTGCCCCAGATCCTTTGACGGACCTGAGGCATCAATACGATACAGCCGTTGGAGGATTCCCCGGGATGGCTCATGCTATCGGCATGGATCATGAAGCCTGACCGACCGAAGGTTCCCGTATCCCGCTGCGGCGTCAAACGCATAGCGAACGGGCCCGCGTGAGGATGAACGAAAGGCGCGCCAATGTGATAGCGCCCCTGTGGGATCGGACCGATGCTGGGGGCCGTTTGTAAAGCCGGATTGCTCTTGCCCGCCCCGCGTCCGGAGTAACCCCGCGCCACCGCCACACCATTCAGACTCAGATCTCCCGTGCTTGACTGTACTGCCACGTCATTCCGGGCTCCATCTCACGTTTTACGCGTGTCATATCTCATTGACGATTACCTCTCCTGTAATATTGCTGTGAAGTGGAGCCAGGAATGGGAACACCCCGTGTTCCCGATACAATACTGGAGCGCCCCCCACGTGCGCCGAAGAAATATGATTTCGAAACAAACGAGGAGGGTCTATCCCCGCGCGTGCGGGGGAACCTATTTCGACAACAGCTCCGCCGTCTCAATCTTGGGTCTATCCCCGCGCGTGCGGGGGAACCCAGATCTCCAACCAGGGCGGCGTCGACCTTAACGGTCTATCCCCGCGCGTGCGGGGGAACCCGATCGGGATGTAGTGGCCGGCCCAGGGGTTGGGGTCTATCCCCGCGCGTGCGGGGGAACCCCAGTGTCATTTTCGAGCAGAGACTGGAATTTCGGTCTATCCCCGCGCGTGCGGGGGAACCCCCGACCTCATCTGGTCGTGCCCTTGATCCATGGGTCTATCCCCGCGCGTGCGGGGGAACCGTGATGGTGCCGGACCGGACGATCCGGTCCGAGGGTCTATCCCCGCGCGTGCGGGGGAACCCGGTCGGCATCGTACATGCCATGCCGGGCCGTGGGTCTATCCCCGCGCGTGCGGGGGAACCTCGACCAGCTCGCCGTCCTCGACCTTGAGTCGGGGTCTATCCCCGCGCGTGCGGGGGAACCGTCCGGTTGCGCTGTTCCGATTTGGAGTATCGGGGTCTATCCCCGCGCGTGCGGGGGAACCTTGTTCGGCGCCTTTTCGCGGTCCGAAAGCCAGGGTCTATCCCCGCGCGTGCGGGGGAACCTCCATGCCGCAATCGTGGCACTTGCAGATGTAGGGTCTATCCCCGCGCGTGCGGGGGAACCCGCCAATCGTCGGACTGCCTGGCGCGTCAACAAGGTCTATCCCCGCGCGTGCGGGGGAACCTTCATGCGACGACGATAACTCTCGCGAATATCGGGTCTATCCCCGCGCGTGCGGGGGAACCCTTCGACGTACACTTGATCGATCCGGGACCACGGGTCTATCCCCGCGCGTGCGGGGGAACCTCGACGACTGCTGCCAATATTTGACTGGGCAGGGGTCTATCCCCGCGCGTGCGGGGGAACCCGTCGACCGGTCAAAAACTCGTCAGGGTGAAAGGGTCTATCCCCGCGCGTGCGGGGGAACCCCTCGCTTATAACATCCTGATTCACAATGATAAAGATCTTGGCGGCCGGCTAGATGGCGTCGGCGCGCAGGGCGCGGCGGACCAGGAGTAACCCGTCCTGCCCGACGATTTCCTTTGGCGGGTCGCCCAGTGTCAGCAGGCCCAACCCGCCGGCCGCGGCGCTTTCCGCCCATGCCATAACGATGCTGCCGCGCCCCAGCGAGCCATGCCAGTCGGCAAGGACACCCCAGATCCGCTGCCGCACCCCGGCGCTCATGCGGGGATGCGCGTAAAGACCTGGGCCGATTTCCAGCATGGCCGATCCCAGAAACCCGCGATACCGTCCCTCGACATCCCGGGTGACGACCACCACCATCGGCATCACCCGGTCTCCGGTGGGGAGGATGGCAGGCGCAGCAGGGTCTTGATCCGGTCGATCATCGTGGGAATGACGGCGCGGCGGCGCATCACTTGCGCCGCTCTGCGACGGGTCAGACGTTCAATCGAATCCGCCGACGCCGCCGCCTCGCGGGCGGCGCCGAAAGCGATCTCCAGGGTCACGTCATGGCGGAACAGATCCGCGACATCCAGCACGAAAGACTGGCCGGAGTCCTCGTGAATGAACCCCAGTTGCGGGATGGCGCCCACCGCCGCGACGGCGACGGAGGCGGCGGCGGCCATCGCCGTCGCGGCGTGATTGAGAGCCTGATTAGGCAGGTCGCCCTTATCGGGGTCGGCGCGGTCATAATGCCGCCCGTTCCAGCGGATGGCGTGGCGTTCCGCGGCGATCTGGTAGGCGCGCTTGATCCGCACGCCCTCCTGGCCCCGCAGAACGTCGATATCCCGGGTTCGCACGATTTCGCCGAACCGGATGGCGTACATCGCGCGCGCGCCCTCCATTCTGCTGTCGGGATCGGCCCAAAGCGCCCCCTGGGCGCGGGCGGCTTCAGAACTGTCGGGCATCAAGGGCGGGGCCGTATAAACGCGGACGGCGCCCTCCCCGACCGCCGCCAGGGCGACCCCATGGCGCGCCAGAAGCCGAAGGGCGTCATGGGTCACACTGGACCCGGGCCCCAACAGGATGATCGAAACCGACTGATGGGGAATCTGATAGTCGCCGGGGTCCAACTCGCCGCCACCGGCGGTCACGAAACGGAGACAGCCGTCCTCGACCTCCAACCGGCCCCGGTCCAGCCAGACCAGACCATGCCGGTCGGCATGGGGAATGCGCGCCTTTTCGAGGCCCAGGCGGCCCCTCAGCATGCCGGCTCCGCCATGATCACCTCCGCGCCGGGCGCAACAGTATCATTCCGTATCCATAGGCGGTGTGGCGACCAACCCCTTTCACCAGCCGCTCCGTGAACAAGGCAGCGTCCAGAATCGTGAGTTCCCCGTGGAAGGTCACATCCGGTCCCTCGCGCCTTGTTTCCCCCCGCGACACCGTCCGGCGTTCGAAGCGCGCGATTCGCGCCTCCTCGATCCGGGCGGCGCCGGCCATCCGCCCGACAAGCCACTCCCGGTAAACGGTTGCGCGATCGGGGGCGTCGTCCCGGGGACGGCCGTCCGGGAACTTCCGCAGAGCCTCGGCCAGAAACGCGTCCACTTCCGCCCCCTTGGGGAAGACTCCGGCGGCCGAGCGCAGTCGCCGCACGGGCCGGACACGCAGGTCGAACGCCAGACGCCGCCCCTCTGTCCAGGTCGGGGGCATTTGCTTCGACGCCAGACCCGCGGGATCGCAGACCGCCAGAGCGTCGGGAAGACCGCAGGCGGCGGCCGTCTCCGTCAAGGTAGCGGCGTCGTCCGGGCTGTAGGCGTAAAGCGAGCCGGTGACGGCCCCGGGCGGCACCATCAGCCGGAAGGGCTGCATCACGCCCTTGCCAAAGCTTTCCCCCAACAGGTGATGAAGCGCCCGCCCCTCGTCCAGGGCCAGGGACCGCGCCGCCGACCACCGATGGAACCGGACCATGTCGATCGGCAGGCAGATCAGATGCACTCCGGTCATGACCGCTCCTCCGCCGGTTCCGGGGCGGCCTCCACGCAGCCCTCGACCACGCGGCGCCTGCCGCCATGCAGGCCCGACCGCCAGTTGCGCAGGTCGGCCAGATCGATGACGCGATGAACCCGAGGGCCGTCCACCGGACCCTCCCCCACCGGCCACTGGGCGCGCCACGCCTTTTTCGGCGGCACCAGAGCGGAAAGAGCCTGATAGGCCGTCGCGGCCGGCACTCCCACCGGGCGCAACACCGGACAGGCGGGCACACAACATTTGCGCCCGATAAACAGAGGACGCGCCGGACGCGCCAGGGCGTCGGCCACCCGGTCGAGCCCCGGACCGTCCCCCGGGGCGAGGCGCAGGACGGCCAGGACGCGCGCGTCCGCCAGGTAATCGCGCCGGCGCCGGTGCGGCGCGCCATAGCTTGCGCCACCACGCCCCTCCGGTTCCCCGAGGCTGGTCCACCCCCGGTCGGTCTTCTCCAGCCGGGCGTTCTGGATATCGGTCAGGACCGATGGATCACCCTCCGGATCGACGCAGGCGGCGAAAACCAGCCGATCCTGAAGCCGCTGATGGAGATCCCGGTCGGTCCGCCGCCATCCCAGAGCATTGCCCAACAACCCGGTCATCATCGATAAAGCCGGAAAGTCGCGTGTCTCTCCCCGCTGGTCGATCATCACGCCGCCAAAGGCCAGAAGCGGCGACTCGAACTGCAGAACCAGCCAGGGATGATCACTCATCGGGCGCATCCATGACCCGGTCCGCCGCCCATTGGGCAAGGCCGCCCAGCGGCAGGCGGGCCAGACCGCTGTCCGGCGGGCTCTGCAACGGCGTTTCGGCCAGCGACAGATAACGCCGGGACTCGCCTGTTTCATAGGCGCCGTCCAAAGCCGCAAGATGACGGTCGAGGGCGCCGACGGCCCTGTCCAGATCGTGTTTGACCGCGGTGCGATAAGCGGCGGCCAGACTGCGCGGCTGACGGTCACCCGCCTCGACCAGCATCAGGTCGGCGCGTCCATAGGGCGCGGTCGATCCCAATTTGGCGCCGGGCGACACCTCGGCGATCAGATAGACCAGATTATGGACGATCCGGGCGGCCAGATCCCGATCGCCACCGCAATTGCGGATCAGACCGGGAAGGTCGATCACCACATAACCGTAAAACAGTCCGCAGGTCAGCTCCGTCTCCTGGATGGTGTCCGTCATGCTGTCGGCATCGCCATCGCCGGCCAGATCGTCGACCGCGGTGAAATAATCGGCCTCCGCCTCCTCGGCATGGACAGTGAACGCATGCGCGACATGGACCGGGGCGTCGATATTGGCGTCGGGGTCCGACGTCACCATGCGTCCGAACAGGGCCGCGACGATCCCTCCCGGCAATGCGCAATTCTCGCTCATCGCCTTGTAATTCCGGCCCTTTCGCCATTCCGCGACGGCCTTGCCCGCGGCCTCCGGACTGTCGGCGGAGGCGGCGAGCGCCGCCGCCTCCCGCGCCAGCCAATCAAGCTCCGGCTGCCCCAGCAACAGGGTCTGGCGGCTTTTCTTCCCCTTCTTTCCCGTCTCGGCCTTCTCCCCATAGACGATTTTCTGGAACTCCGGTTCCAGCGCATCGACGATCTCTTGCGAAAAGCGGTCGCGCAGGGGGTCGATCACTTTTTTCAGGACCAGATCGCGGGACCGGTAGGACTCGACAAATCCCGCCAGATGCTGAAGCGCATGCGGGTCGTCGCGGCCCGCCTGCTCGTCCTTCGCCCGGCGCCAGTGCCGTTTCAGGCATTGCGACGAAATGCGGGTCCGGCTGGTCCCGCCATAGGTCAGGCGTTTCGCCTGTCCGGTATCATCGCGGTTCAGAAGCGCGGCCGCGTAGGTATGCAGCGTGTGAATTTGCAGAAAGCGGGGTGTGCTCATGCCGAAACGTCCTCCTGCCTGGCAATCGGTCGGGCGGTATCCTTCCGCCGGTAATAGTCGCGGGCGATGGCGCGCAGCTTGTCGTTCGTGGCCGGAAACAACAGCAACTGCGCAATTTCGCAGCAATTGACTCCCCAGTCGGGCGCCCGATGAGCGGCGAGAGGGCGCAAAATCCGTTCCAGAGCATCGCCACGGCGGTCGTCCGGGGTCGCCAGAAACCGCTCCAGCCGGGCTTCGGACAGGAACGGACGCGGGTTCTCCCCCGCGCCCCAACCCGGCTCGCCGCCGTCGCAAAGCGCCGTGCCCAGCCCCCGCCGGACGTCATGAAGACAGTGCGTCGGCGACACCTCGCCTCTGGGAAACAACGACGCCATGATCCGGACGATCCGGATCCAGACGCCCGTCCGCCGGTCCTCAAGGAACCCGCCCTTCGCGGCCAGATGCCAGAACGCCGGACACCCGGCCCCGTTGTCGTCCATGCGGCGCAGGGCGGCCCGTTCACCGGGGGTCAGCCGGGGCAGCAACATCGCCACCTCCTCAACGGATGCGCCGAAATTCAGTTTCACGGGCTCAGGCATGTCGCTCATCGTTCCTCCCCGTCGTTCCGGATCGAAGGTCCGGGAATGCTTTGCCGACGATACCGTTGAAGGCCCTCTCCGCCCGGGTCTGGGCGCGGAACCGGAACAGACCGGGGCAGGACACCGCGGCAAGGGTGTCGCGGAAAATCCTTCCGGCATGGTCGGACAGCACCCGGACGAACCGCGCCTCCTCGGCCGCGACGGCCTCCCGTCCCCGGTCCCCGGCATCGAAACGGTCCCAGAGATGTTCGAAAAACAGCCCGTCCGCCGCCTGTCGGAGACGCTCGCACGCAAGGGCTGCGTGGGGGCCGCGATCCCGGCCCACCCGATCGGAATCACCCCCGGCGGCAGCCAGGGCCAGAGAGAAGGACAAGGCCTTCTCGAACACGGCAATCTCGCTGATCTGCGCCTGGGCAAGTTCGAAGAGACTCTGGCGCTGGCGTCCCATTTCCCGGGATATCCGTCCCAATAGCGGCAGATGGCGGGATTTGAATCCATCCGTCTTGCTGTTGCCGCGCGCCAGGGCCGCGCACACCAGGACGGAACGCCCGCTTTCCGGATCGGATGGCGAAGGTTCCGCCAGTAACGGCAAGTCCCATTTCCCGGACAGCAGAAGTTCGGTCAGCATCCGGTAATCGAAGTCGCGATCCGACAGGGTTAGTCCTTTGGCTTCCGCCTTGTGGACAGGCGCGAAGGGATCGCCGACACAGCCGTTCACCTGCTTCGCCGCGATACGCGGCGCCTTCGACGTGCCCTTCCAGGCCGCCAGCCCGCCGTCCGAAATCCCCAACCGCACCCGCCGGCAGACCTCGATGAACCAGAGATCGAGCTGATCCAGCGCCAGTTGCCCGTCCTCGGGCCAGGGCGCCAGCCATGTCAGCCCCAACCCGCCCCGATCCGGATAGCCAAGATAGGACCACCGCGACAAGACCTGCGTCCGGGTCTCCAGAAGCACCATCAGATCGCGGCGGAACCACGCCCCCGGCCGGGGAACCATGATTTTTTCCGGCTTTGCGGGCAACGGCGCCAGGGACAGCATCGGGCGCGAGGACGACCCGCCGTTCATCCGGGCGATTCCGTGATTTCCGGCGCCGCCATAGCCCTCCCCGGTCTGAAGGGAGACCAGAGCGAACAGCCAGTCGGCGGGATCCCCGAACCGGGCCACGGCCTGTTTCAGATCATGGTTGCGCGACGTGATCAACAGGTCGAGCGCATCCGCGGTGGGAACGGCATTTCCCAGGGTCACGCCGTCCGGAACCGGCGGTTGGAGAAAGGCGGGGCGGGTCCAGTCGGAGACGACAAGACACCAGGGCCCGTCGCCGCCCGCGTCGGGGGTCAGGCCGCGCAGCAGGACGGCCCATTCCTCCTCCTCCACCGGGCATTCCTGACGCCCCCCGCAATGCATGGCCAGGGCGGCGAGCTGGACCAGAAACATATGCCAGGCCGGTGCCTGATGTGGACGCAAGGCCGGGAAGTCGTCGATGCCATCGCGGGAGAGCGCGGCCAGGACCCCGGGCAAAGTCCTGTTTCCGCCCGGAGTCGTACCGAGGAAAGGATGAGTGAGGAGGTTAAAATCCTCACCCATCTTTTCTCATTCCTTCCAAAGAAGGACCCCGCAAAAGCGGGGAAACGGATTGATTTTGGTGATCAACCAAACACAATGGAGGTCTATCCCAGGACGCTACTTTCCGGGAAACCTTGACAACGGCGGATGCTTCAGCTTGCAATCCGACGACCAGGGAAGCCCATGGGCGCTGGAACACGGCCTTCATCCTGGCCCGCAGCAGAATAGCGAAATCCATAATCGTGGCTCCAGAAGTTTGAGGTGCTCAACGATATAAGGGAACAGCCTATCGATTCAAGATAACCCATTATGTTTTGTTAGTCCATTGCGGTCATATCCCAGCACCAGCGTCCCTACGGTCATCCTCAAAGCCCCCTCGCGGACTTCCGGCGACAGTTCGTCCCCGTTCCAGGTACCCGGGGTCCAATGGCCCGGCAGGGTCACACCGGAAATTGCCGTTCCGAACGGCCCGACGACCGGCTGCGCAAAGTCGATCCTGGCCCCCTCCGCCCCCAGGCGGGTGCGAATCCGTTCCCCGTCGCCCGGAAACCGGAGCGACGCCAGTGGTGTCTGCACCGGCAGGACGATCGCCCGTCCGCCGCCCGCGTCGGCCACGTCCCGCCCGATCACATCAGACCGGTTCTTTTTCCAGGCCGCCCCCAGATCCTGGTGCAGGGCGTCAATCGGGGTCTCATGGGTCGCGCTTTCGACCAGCAACCGGTTCATGTCGGGGATCCGCCAACAGGGATGGGTGAGGATGAGACGACGCGTCAGTTCCAGAACGGACAGGTCCCGATAGACCCCGACGAGATCTCCATTCTTGCGGCGTAAAATGCCCAGTCCATTTTCCATGCCGGAGGTCAAAAGCCGCTCCAAACCGCCTTCCGGGCACAAAACCTGGCAGACGGGATCGAAAAAACCGTCCGGCCGGGAAAGCGGGTGCCGATGCAACCTTCCGAGACGCTGCAACAAAACATCGACCGGGCACAAATCGGTGATCAGACGGTCCGCGTCGATATCGAGACTCTGTTCCAGAGTCTGGGTGCCGATCACGATGACACCGCCAGGAACACGTCCCTCCGGAGACAGGGCCGTCTCCACGGCCCGGTCCAGCAGCGCCCGGTCTTCCGGCGCGCAGCGGCTGTGATGCAGCGCCGGCCCCCCGGCGACAGTCAACAAAAGGGATGTCCCGCCTGCCGCCCGGCCCGCCGCAAAGGTCGCGACAGCCGCCGCCACGGTATTGCGGATCACCAGAACGCGCCCGCCCGCCCGCGCGGCCTCCAACGCAAGGCCGGCCGCGGTCTCCGCCGACCAGCGGGGAATCTCAACCATGCTGACGGCTTTGGAGGTCAGACGGGCCTGATCGGCGGGGGCCAGCCCGACCGGGACCGAAGCCTTCCCTCCCCACAAGGCGGGATAGGGGGCCGCCCGTGCCTCGTCAACGGCGGGGACGGCACCCTGCCCCAACCATCGACCGCGTGCGACGGACCCCAGCGGCGCCGACATCAGAAGCGCATGCCCGCCCCAGCCAAGATGAAGGGACAGCAGATGCGACTGGACCTCGGTCATATAGCGGTCGGAGGCATGAACCTCATCGATGACCAGCAGGCTTCGCGCCAGGGACGCGGCCCGCAGGTGCGCGTGGCGGACCTGCATGGCGGCCAGCATCGCCTGATCCACCGTTCCGACCGCCACCGTGGCGGCAAGGCGGCGCTTGCCATGTTCGGCGGCCCATCGTCGCAGCAGCGCACCTTCCGCCCGACCATCGTCGTCGTCCCAATGGACCTCCCAACCCGGCAATGCCTGCCCCCGATGCTCGCCAGCCACTAAATATCCCGGCAGGGCAAGGACGGCCTCCGGCGCATCGTCGGCGAACATCCGCCGCAACGCCGCCTGAACGCGGCCATGAAGCTGCGCGGCGGCAGCCCGGGTCGGAAGCGCGAAATAGAGACCATCGACTTTTCCGGCGGCAAACAGTTGGAAAAAGCGCCACAACGCGGCCTCGGTCTTGCCGGATCCGGTATCCGCCTCCAGGATCAGCAACCGGTCCTCCAGTGAGTGTCGGCCGATCAGGCTTTGCTGCGGACGCGGACGGTCACGGCCGGAAAACAGGGAGAACCCCCCGTCATCCGGAACGAGGGATCGCAACGCCGACACATCCAGACCGACCGCCGTGACGATGTCCCGCGCGGTGACGTCCACCCGCAGCAAATAATCCGGATCCAGCCGGCTGACGAAAGGAAAAGCGGCCCGCGTCGATCCCAGCCAATCGGCCAATGACACCAGACCGCAGAACAGATGGGCGAAAGCCGGCCGGCCCGGAAGGCGGTCGCCGCCCGCCACGAATGCCTCGGGAAACCACCGCGCGATCATCCTGCCCATGACAACGGCGGCGGCAACCGGATCGTAACCCATCGCCGGCACCGGATCCCAATGGTCCATCGCCCGGCTTTCGGACGGAACCGGCTCCCCGTGATGGCCGATCACCGCCATCAGCAGATCGGGATCCAGCCCCCATGAAATAAGATCGTCCAGATACAGACTGGCGGCGATCCCGGGCGGCTCTCCCCGCAGAAAAATCGCGGCGCCCTCCGCCAGATGGCCGTGCCGGGGCGGCAGACCATGCGCTTCCGGCCATCCCTTGGCCTGAAAACCCGGATGAAGTTTTCCGGCATCGTGAAGGAAGACCAGGACCGCGAGGCGGGCTAGATCCACCATGGTCAGGGATCGCCCTGCCGCCCGGCACAGCCGGTCCCGGATAACGGGAAGCCGGACCAGCGCTTTGAAACAGGCGGCCACATCGGCGGAATGGTGCGCCAGATGATGGGTTTCCTCCCCATCGGTTTTGCCCCAGGGCTCCGTCCACCGACCGTCAGCCATGCCACCCCCTGGATGGCAATGCCCGCCAACGGGCAACACAAGGGGAACCGGTCAACCGAATTGGCAGGAAAGGAGGCTGTAACGGACGATCACGCATTCTTCTGATTTTTATTGAAACGCCGAAATCGATATCCGGTCATGATAAGCCGTCCCTGTCGGCCTGTCTTCGGGATCCGCCGGTTATGACGTAATATATATTCGGCAAACCAGAGGATCCGAACCAGATATCCGGAAAATTGAATAATATATTAGAAAAAATTACTTGCAATCATCCCAAAGAAAAATAGAGAAATGTCGAAGTACTAATGAATACCATGGAATTCAATTGAGAGCCATGATCCGGCCTGAAGGATGGTCGTCGCGCTGTGCGTGATGTTCCGCCCGATCCGTCCCCGCGGTGCGTATCCCCTGTCCCTCCCTTCATCCGGATGGAAGGACGGACTGCACACACTTTTTTGCTGCCTCGCCAACAATCCAGAACGATCCCCGCCCATGCGGGAGAACCAGCCGGGGTCGCTGTCAATATCCCGATCGTGCCGGGATTCCACCCCCGCGCGTGCGGGGGAACCCCCAAGGGGAGCCACCGCCCGCCGCCGCCCAAGGGTCTATCCCCGCGCGTGCGGGGGAACCGCTGCAACCGGTCCAGAATGCCTCTTTGTCTGGGGTCTATACCCCGCGCGTGCGGGGGAACCAAAATGGAACTTGCCGAATGATTTCTTCTCCACGGTCTATCCCCGCGCGTGCGGGGGAACCTGACATCCGCGACTTCATCGAGAAGGAATCCCGGGTCTATCCCCGCGCGTGCGGGGGAACCGGCTGGCTGGGGTCTTCGGAAGGGATTTTCCAGGGTCTATCCCCGCGCGTGCGGGGGAACCCAGAACGGTCGGCGACGGGACAGGCACGGCAGGGGTTTATCCCCGCGCGTGCGGGGGAACCGGGTACTCGCTGGCAAGGCTGCGGCTCCACAGGGGTCTATCCCCGCGCGTGCGGGGGAACCTCCTCTTCCGGTCTTCCCTGTAAGGAATTGAGGGGTCTATCCCCGCGCGTGCGGGGGAACCTTTTTCTGTGTCTCCAGCTCCCCAGCATAGTAGGGTCTATCCCCGCGCGTGCGGGGGAACCTTGCCTGTACGTTGCCGACCGCGACAGCATCCGGGTCTATCCCCGCGCGTGCGGGGGAACCTCAATCTGGGAGGTGGTCACCAATCGCGTCTTGGGTCTATCCCCGCGCGTGCGGGGGAACCCCATTAGCGACGCACCAGCACTTATAGACAGGGGGTCTATCCCCGCGCGTGCGGGGGAACCCCCGCAAAAACCATCCCTCTGGACCGGAATAAGGGTCTATCCCCGCGCGTGCGGGGGAACCCCCGGCCATCAACATTTTGTTTTACAATGAGAAAGACCCCGGCATGCCCGCACTCCGGTCCGGGCGCATCCGGAACTCTACCGCCATGGGACGACGGGATCCAGAGCCGGCCCCGGGTCAGGCGTCGCCGTCCGGCGGGCGGTCGGTCATTGTCCGGAACCTGGGTTTTGCCGCCTGTTTGGCGCGGATACGGTCCACCATCGTCCAGATGGCGGCCAGTTCGGCGTCGCCGTCCGCCTGCATGTCGGTGCCGGCGGCAAGACAGAGGGCGGCGAGAGTGACCATGACGCCGCCGACCTCCTGTTTCAGGTCTCCGGCGGGGCGGGAGAACACATAGTCCACGATCCGATGGGCCTCGTCCGGCGTGCAGCCGTTGGCCTGGACCAGTTCCAGGGCCTCCTCCAGAAAACGGTGATTGCGTTCCACCGGGTCGGCGCTGATGTCAGGGCCGAAGCAGGCCTGCATCCAGGGGGCGACGCGGGATTGGAAATCGGTGCTCACGGGCCATCCTTTTCAAGCGGGAGGGATCGGGACGGGGATCGCCGGACCGGGACCGGAAGGACATCCGGGCCTTGCGGGGCCGATCATCGGCGACGGGTCCCGTCGCGGCAAGCCGGATCCGGGCGTCCTATCCCGCAAGGCCGCGTTCCGCGAGACGGTCCCGCAGGGCGTCGGTGAAAAGCCGCACCGGAACCGAAGCGCGGGCCAGGGCGCGCAGGACGTGGATGGGATCCGCACGGCCGGCGGGGTCGTGGAACAGGATGCGGAGCCGCCCCCGGGCCAGGGACTCCTCCGCCACCCAGTCGGGCAGGAAGGCGATGCCGATGCCGGCCTCCGCCGCCTGAAGCAGGGCCTCGAAATCGTCGCAGCGCAGGACCGCGGCCACGCCGTCGCCCAGCAGGGGCCGCCAGCAGCCGATCATGCCCCGCGTCTTGTCGACCAGCCGGTGGCCGGAGAGTCCGGCGGGGTCTTCCGGCGCGCCATGGGCGGCCACATAGGCGGGGCTGGCGCAGGCCAGCCAGCGCTGTGTTCCGACGCGGGTGGCGAACAGACCGCTGTCCGGCAGGTCGCCGATGCGGATCACCGCGTCCTTGCGGTCTTCCGACGGATGCCCCAGCCGTTCGGTGAACTCCATCTCCACCGCCAGCCGGTCGTGGCGCGTCAGAAATCCGGGCAGCCAGGGAAGGATGTGGCGCCGGCCGAATGTGGGAAGGCAACTGACCCGGAGCGTTCCCTGCGGCAGGCCGGCCAGCGCCGCGATCTCCGCCCGCGTGTCGACCAGATCGTCCAGAATGCGGCTGGCGCGCTCCAGCATCGCCTGTCCGGCGTCGGTCAGGGTCAGGCCCCGCGTCGAACGCAAAAACAGTGGCGCCCCCAACTCGGCCTCCAGCGCGTCCACCCGGCGCACCACGGACGAAGGGGCGGCCCCGCGACGGCGGGCCACCGCGGAAAAGCTTCGCGCGCGCGCGACCGCCACGAACAGGTCGAGCGACTGGGCGTAGCGGACAAGGCTCATCGGGGACCGGCTCATTTTTGCATTATACGCAAAACTGTTTGGTTCGGGCAGTCCGTTCCTCCACCGCCGCCCTCCCCCTACCCTGCCGCCCGGTTTCATGGTCCCGGCGGCGCCCGATGGTCCTCCGATACCCGGCAGAGACGCGCCGCCCTTGCAGGAAAGGTTCCCGATGTCCCCCTTTTCGCCATCCCCGCACCCGGACGGTCCGGACGGGAAGGAACGGGCGGCCCCGCCGCCGCTGGCGGTCGGCTGGCTGTCGCTGGCCTGCGGCGGCGCGGTCGCGACACTTTATTATAACCAGCCCCTGCTGCCCCTGATCGGCCAAAGCTTCGGCCGCGGCGGCGCCGATCTCGGCTGGATCGCCATGACGACCCAGATCGGCTACGCCGCCGGTCTGGTCCTGTTCGGGCCATTGGGCGACACCCTGGCGCCCGCGTTGCTGATCCGCCGCCTGCTCGCCGTCAATGTGGCCGGCCTGCTGCTGGCCGCCGCCGCGCCCGGCTTCGCGGTCCTGCTGGCGGCCTCGGCGCTTCTCGGCCTGACCGCGATCACCGCGCAGGTGATCATCCCGGCGGTGTCCGGTCTGGTGGATCCCGCCCGGCGCGGCGCCACCGTCGGCCGGCTGGTCAGCGGGCTGGTGGCCGGACAGGTGCTGGCGCGCACCGTCAGCGGCCTGATCGGCGGTCACGGCGGCTGGCGGACGATGTTCGTCGTCGCCGCCCTTTTCGATCTCGCCCTGCTGGTGCTGCTCCACCATGTGCTGCCCGCCTTCCCCACGAAACGCGCCCGGGTCTCCTATGGCGCGCTGATCCGCAGCCTGGGCGGCCTGATCCGCCGAGAACCGTTGCTGCGCGAGGTCTCGGCCGCCGGCTTCCTGCTGTTCGCCTCGGTGTCCGCGCTGTGGGGATCGCTCGCCTTTCTGCTGGCCCGGCCGCCCTTCGGCTGGGGCGCCGACATCGCCGGGCTGTTCGGACTGGTGGGACTTCTCGGCATGCTGTCCGCGCCCGTCATCGGCGCCATGGTCGACCGCCGGGGCGGGCGTTTCGTGGCAACGGCCGGCGCGCTGCTGGTGATCGCCGCCTTCGCCCTGGTGGCGCTGGCGCCCCGGTCCACCGCGGCCCTGGTGGCCGCCGTGGCGTTGCTGGATCTTGGCGGGCGCGCCGGGCTGGTGGCCAACCAGTCCCGCCTTTACGCCCTTCGGGGAGAGGCCCGCAGCCGGCTCAATGCGGTGTTTCTCGGCTTCTATTTCGCGGGCGGCGCCATCGGTTCGGCGCTGGGCACCGGGGCCGCGGCCCGCGCCGGCTGGACCGGACTGGCCCTGGTGGGGGCCCTGTCCGCCGTCGCCTCCCTGGCCGTCATGACCGGGGCCGCGATGATCCCGCCCCGGGCGGCCCGCCACCGGCAGGGGCCCGGCTGATCAGAGGACAGGCTGATCAGAGGACGGGCTGCTTCTGGTCGAACAGGCCGGCGCTGACAGCGCCGCCGAACAGGAAACCCTGGGCATAGTTGCAGGACCGGCCCTTCAGGATGTCAAGCTGGTCCAGGCTTTCCACCCCCTCGGCGACGACGTCGAGCCCCAGGCAATGGGCCATGGTGATGATGGTTTCGACCAGGGTGACATCGGTGCCGCCGCCGGCCAGCCCGCTGACGAAGGAGCGATCGATCTTCAGGGTGTCGACCGGGAAGCGCTTCAGATAGCTGAGCGAGGAATAGCCGGTGCCGAAATCGTCGATCGACAGGCGGATCCCCGCCTCGCGCAGGCGGGCCAGTTCGCCGACCGGCGCGGTGTCGTCCAGCAGCAGGCTTTCGGTGATCTCGATTTCCAGATTGGCGGGCTGGATGCCGCTGTCGGTCATGGCGCGCAGCACCAGATCGGCGAAGCCCACCTGACGCACCTGCCGGGTCGAGACATTGACCGCCATGCGGAAGTCGGCGCCGAACTGCTTCCTCCAGGTCGCCGCCGGCCGGCGGGCGGGGGGCGCCGCCCCCGCGCCGAGGCGGACGATCAGGCCGCTCATCTCCGCCAAAGGAATGAACTGATCGGGGGGAACGCGACCGAATTCGGCGCTGTTCCAGCGCATCAGGGCCTCCGCTCCGGTCACGCGGCCGGCGCGCAGATCGACGATCGGCTGGTAATGCATCTGCAACTCGCCCCGCTCCAGGGCATGGTGCAGGGCCGCCTCCAGCTTCGCCCGCTCCCGCGCGCGCTCGTTCATGCCGGGCGTGAAGAACTGGACGGCGTTGCCGCCCATCTCCTTGGCCCGGCTGACGGCGGCGTCGGAATTGCGCATCAGTTCGGCCGCCGACTCCGCGTCCTCCGGGAAAATGGTGACGCCGACCGAGGGCGTGACGAAAATCTCGTGGCCGGTGGAGGTGAAAGGGCTCGAAAAGGCGCGCAGGATCCGCTGCGCCAGCCCCTCGATGGCGCTGGGGTGGCAGTCGCCGGCGATGATGCCGAACTCGTCGCCGCCCAGCCGGGCCACCGTGTCCTCCGGCCGGACCATGGTGGCAAGACGGCTTCCGGCCTCGCGCAGGATCTTGTCGGCGGAGAAATGCCCCAGCACGTCATTGACCCGCTTGAAGTCGTCGAGATCGACCAGCAGCAGCGCGCCGCTGTTGCTGCTGCGCCGGGCGCGCGCCAGCGCCTGCTCCAGCCGGTCGAAGGCCAGCACGCGGTTGGGCAGACCGGTGACTTTGTCCTCGTTGCCCTGACGCAGGAGGTTCTCCTCAAGCTTCTTGCGCTCGGTCAGATCCTCCTTGATCGCGACGAAATGCGTGATGATCCCGGCCTCGTCGAGGATGGGCGTGATCACGGTGTATTCCCAATAGCCCTCCCCCGTCTTCTTGCGGTTATAAAGCTCTCCGCGCCATTCCGATCCGGCGGTGATCGCCTTCCACAGCTCGCGATAGACGCTGCGCGGCATATGATCGGATTTCAGAAGGGAGGGCGTTCGCCCCAGCGCCTCGGCGGCGGTATAGCCCGAGCTTTGCACGAAGCGGCTGTTCACATATTCAATGACGCCGTCGCGATTGGTGATGATCACCGCCGCGCGGCTCTGCTCCACGGCGGTCGACAGCTTGCGCAGCCGTTCCTCGTCGGCCTTGCGCCGGGTCAGGTCCTCCGCCGTGGCGCGCACGCCGACGAAGGCGTCGGACAGGGGATCGAACACCGGCAGCGCGCTCATCAGCAGATGGCGGGCCGACCCGTCGCGCGCCACCGCCAGAAACGGCCGGTCGCGGAACGGATGCCGCCAGTCGGGCATTTTCAGGGGCTCTCCCCCGCCTGCGAACCGGCCGAACACCGACAGGGGACGCCCCACCATCTCCCACGGCTGATAGCCCAGCACCTCGGCCGAACGGGCCGACACATAGGTCAGGATCAGGTTGCGGTCCATCTCCAGGATGATGTCGGACACCAGCCGCACGATATCCGACAGGCGCTGACGCAGATCGATTTCGGTCGGCGCCAGCGTCGCGCGGAGATTGGCGGCCGGCTCCTCCTGCAACAGATGATTGGGCGGCAGATTAGACATGCGTCACCATGTCGATGGCGCGCAGGGCGGCGAGATAGTCCGGATTGCGCCGCCAGCGCAGAACAACGGCGCGGGCGGCGTCGCTGGTGATGGTGGAATAGAACTGGTCCAGACGCTCGACATCGCGGCTCACCTGTTCCGGATCGGCCGGACGCGCCTTGCGGGCGATGGTGTAAAGCTCCAGGAAATCGGGCTTGGGCAGATCGAGCGCGCGGCATTGCACGGCCAGCCCCTCGCCCGCCGCCTCGAACAGCAGGCGCAGCGCCAGACGCGGGCGGATGCCGGTCAATTTTTCCACAATGCCGGCGTAAAGCTGGACCTGGCCGGCGGCAAGCGCGCGCAGCATCAGGGCCGGCGACACCATGCCGGCATGGTCCATCTCGCGGATCAGAGGCCGGTCGCGGGCTTCCCCGGCCGTCTCCGCCGACAGCCCGGCCAGCGAGGACTCGACAAGCTGATCGACCGCGGCCGGGTCAAGCTGAAACCGCTCGATAATATGGTCGCGCAACGCCGCCGAAACCCAGGTGAACATCCGGACGGCCAGATCGGCGGTCAATTCGGCCCGGTGCAGCAGGGGTTCCTGGAAGGTGTCGACGCGCCGCGACTGTTCCGCCAGATAGTCCATCGCCGCCTGGGACAGGCGGGCGTCGGGGTTGTTCAGCAGGGTGACGATGACATTTTCCTCGTCCCTGCGGATCAAGGCATCGGCGACCGATTCCGAAATAACGCCGCGCTGGGCGATCACCAGGCGGTGCTCCAGGCTGCGATGATGGATGACCTCGATCAGGTCCAGGTCCTCCAGCACGCGGCTGCGGCGCAGGATCGGCCAGGCGACCTCGATCTCATCATTGGCGAGGTCGCGGGCCAGGGACCGGGGAAGCGTCGGGCTGTCGGCCAGCCGGTGCGCGATGGTGCGGCGGACCTCCACCTCCATCTCGCCCACCAGCCGGCGCAGGATGTCGGTCATGATCGCACGCTCACGATCCGTCAGCGCCGCATTGCCGTCGCGGAAAAGGTCGACCAGGGTCAGGGATAACAGGTTCCGTCTCTCGGCGGAGCGATCCCGCGCCAAGGCCAGCAACGCTTCCGCACTTGGAGCGTCGACCCCCACCTTAAAATCCCCCTTCCGGCGAAAACAAACCGCCTTTTATTAGTATTACGAATCAATTTGATGAGTCTAGAAGGAAAACCAAAAGAATTCATTCTGTCCGGGTTCAGATACCCGCCGGCCCCGCTCAATCGGTGACGCCAATCCCGGCGCCAACGCCAGTATCCTTGCGGAAATCGAGGCGGATTATGACTGAATTCCGGAGTATTCATCCGGGCGCCGGGGCAACGCCGACCAGCCAAGGCGCGACAATGATTCTACAACCATCACTTTCATCTATTCTTGCCGGCATTGATGGCTCCGGGGACGTCCCCGTCCGGGACCGGACGATGATCCGGAGCCCGGACGTCGCCGTCGCCCCCTGGCGAAAGCGCCTTCAGCGGCGGCGCATCTCCTCGAACGTGAAGATGAGGCAGGTGGTGGTGGCCTGAGCCAGCAGGCGGCCCGCGCCATCGACGAGAGCGGCCTCCGCCATGGCCGTCTGCCGGCCAAGGTGCAGGACCTTGCCGGTCGCCCGGACCGGACCGGTGGCGCGGGTGACGCCCCGCAGATAATTCACTTTGATCTCAAGGGTCGTGTAGCCGGTTCCCGCCGGCAACCGGCTGTGGACCGAACAGCCCATCACCGAGTCGAGGACGGTGGCGATGATGCCGCCGTGGACGGCCCCGATCGGATTGTAGTGTGATTCATTGGGCGTCAGGACCATGGACACGGTGCCGTCGCCCACCTCGTCGAAGACGAAGTCGACCAGGTCCGTGACCGGCGGCGGCGGCACCTTGCCGTCACGGACCGCCTCAAGGAAGTCACGGCCGCTCATCTCCTGCACCGCCGCGATCATCGGGGCGGGATCCTGCCAGCGGACCAGTCGCTGGTGAAGGACGTCGGGTTCCTCCACGGTCTTCATCGGGGGCTCCACTGGCTGTTGGAAAGGGGGATCGGTGTCGCGGGCATCGGCATGGCATCCTTTTTGTCGACAGGCGGCAGAACCCGGCCGATCGGCAGGTTAGCCCTTCGGACGGTCCGCCATTAACATCGCCAATTACGATCGGCGATCAACATGACAACCGTCATACCACCCCGGCCGAAAGGCACGGCTCCGGTCGGCTTCCCTCCCGGAGCGCACGCAGGACAATCGCCTGAACGCGCGACGGTTGATCTGTCCGCCGGAGCCTTCACCGCGCTGGCGCGTTCTGCGCCCCGCAGCGAAGCGGAGGAAAGAAGGGGAGGAATCCCGGGCGGGGCGGAGACCCCCGCCCGGCGAGCGAGGGACATGAATAAGATGCCCCGCCAACCGGGTTCACCCGATTGCCCGGGAAGCGCGCTTTTCCATGGTTGACCGGCATCGGCGAAGCCCTTACCCTTACGTTCATTGACAGGGGATGGAGTTCCCCCGGAACCGCCGAAAGGCTGATGACTCCTGCTGCGTTCCTGAAGCGCGGTGGGAGTGTGTGCCAACCCGCCGCCAAGGCGGGTTTTTTATTGCCCGATGGCGGATCGGCCCTGGAGAGAGGAAGGTATGACTTATGTGCTCATCGCCGTCGGCAGTGCGCTTGGCGGGACGCTTCGATACTGGCTGTCCAGCCTGATCGCCAACTGGTTCGGCCAGACCTTTCCCTGGGGCACCTTGATCATCAATGTGACCGGGTCTTTCGCCATCGTCTTCTTCGCGGCCCTGACGGCGCCGGGCGCCCGCCTTTACGTGCCGGGCGAATGGCGTCAGTTTTTCATGGTCGGGGTTTGCGGCGGCTACACCACTTTTTCGTCCTTCAGCATGCAGACGCTGGCCCTGGCGCAGGGCGGCGAGTGGCTGGGGGCCGGACTGAACATCGTGCTGTCGGTGGTTCTGTGCCTTTTCGGGGCCTGGACCGGAACCGTCGCCGCGACCTTGCTGAACGGCTGAAGGAGCCTGATGCGATGACCCTGCCGAATGCCGCCCTTCTGCTTCGGATTTATCTCGGGGAAGCCGAACGCGCCGGACAGGCGCCGCTTTACGAAACATTGGTCTTAAAGGCCCGCGACATGGGACTGGCGGGCGCCACCGTGCTGCGCGGGCCCCTGGGATACGGCCATTCGGGAAAGCTGCACAGCGCGAAAATCCTGGATCTGTCCTCCAATCTGCCGCTGATCGTCGAGATCGTGGACGTCCGACAGAAGATCGAAACCTATCTGGAGGCCGTCGAGCCGCTTCTCGTCAGTACTCTGGTCACGCTGGAGAAGGTTCGCGTCATCCAGTATGGCAAGACGCACCACGAGATCGCGACGCCCTGACCGGGGTCCGCCCCCGGCCCCGTCATCCGTCCAATCCGGCCAGCGTGGCGCCCAGATCGGGAACGTCGCTGTGCAGCACCCGGTTGCGCCCCCCGCCCTTGGCGGCATAAAGCGCCCGGTCGGCGCGGGACAGCGCCGGGTCCACCGCGTCCTCGCCGGGATGCAGGGCGGCGACCCCGGCGCTGATCGTCATGCGGACCGGCAAAGGCGCCAGAGACAAAGCCGCCACCGCCTCACGCAATCGCTCCGCCAGGGCAAAGGCGCTGGCCGGATCCGACTCCGGCAGCAGAAGGCCGAATTCCTCTCCCCCCAGGCGGGCGACGACGTCCTGGTCGCGCAACAGCGACCGGCACAGCCGGGCGAATGCCTTCAGGGCCTGGTCGCCGCCCTCGTGGCCATGGGCGTCGTTGATCTGCTTGAAAAAATCGATATCGACCATGACCACGGCCAGCGGACGCGCATAGCGCTCCGCCCGCCGCACCTCGCGCTCGGCGGCGGCGAAAAAGCTCGTCCGGTTGGCAAGACCGGTCAGCGGGTCGGTGTTGGCCTGATGTTCCAGCCGGGTCTCCATCTCCTTGCGCGTGCTGATGTCGACGATGACGATGACCAGGGTCTCCGTCCCGCCGACATCGGTGACGGTCGCCTTCAGCAGCACGTCCCGCGACGCGCCCCCGGGCACCCTGAGCCGGGTCTCGAATTCCGCCGCCTGTCCGTCAAGCTCCAGCGTCACCGACAGGCGCGTGGCGTCGCGCCAGCCCAGCATCCCGGCCAGCCCCGTCCAGCTTTTGACCGCCTCCTCGCCCAGAATGCCGCGCGCCGCGTCATTGGCGCGGATCAGCACGGCGCCGTCGCGCGTGGTGATCAGCAACGGCGTCGGAACGGCCCGCAGAATCGCATCCAGCATCCCCTGATGGGCCGTCAGCGCCCGATTGGCCTGCCGCTCGGCCCGCGCCGCCGCCCATTCCGACCGCCGGAGCCGGTTGCCCCGGATCACCACCAGGATCAGCACCACATTGATCGTCGTCATGCCGAGCAGCAGCCCGAAACTGGTTTCGGTCAGCGGCGCCGGCAGAATATAGCCGGCGCCCACCACAACACTGCATGCGATGCCGGTCGCCAGGGTGGTGGCAAAGGACGTCGGGAACAGCAGATAGAAAATGTTGGGCAGCACGAAGGTGATGAACAGTGCCGATTCGGTATGGGGCATCACCAGGACGGCGCAGGCGGGAATCACCGGCACGCTCCAGAGCAGGCAGAGCCGGTCGAGATCCCGGGGCTGCGCGATATGGCGGGCCCGAAGCGCGCAGAGCAGGGACAGCACGACGATCACCGTCCGCGCGGCCAGCCCGGACAGAAACCCCGGACGCCCCTCCATGCTCCAGTCATTGATGTAGAAGATCACATTGATCGCGAAGGCGCACAGAAACGCCCGGCGGACGTGCCTCGCCCCCTCCGCCAGATAGTCCGCCCGGTAATCCCTCTCGCGCTCCCGGGAGGAAAATTCGCCCCCCAGGGAAAAACAGTCCCGCTCCATCAGGGTCCGCATGATAGTGGAAACCCGACCACGGAGACAGTCCTCCGCAATGGCACAGCCGGGCAACCGGTTTCGCCCGACCGTACCGGGGAGACAAACGGATCCTGTCCTCAGTCGGAGGCCGGTTTCCGCGGCCGCCGCTGCTGATACCAGACGTCGAGCCCGCTGCCGCAGATCAGGCCGGTGCCGACAAAGGTCCAGAAATCCGGAATATTCGCGAAGAACATCCACCCAGAGATCATCGCCAGGACCAGTTGGGCATAGGTGAAGGGCGCCAGAACGGACGCGTCCGCGTGGCGGAAGGCCAGGATCAGCATGTAATGGGACAGAAACCCGATGACGCCGTAAAGGACGAGAAGGACCCAGCACAGGGCGTCGGGCGGCTGCCATTCCCACACCATCAGCGGACTGGTCGCGATGCAGCCGCCAAGGCCAGTCCAGAGAATGGTGGTCAGCGGATTGTCATGGCCGGCCAGTTCGCGGGTTGCCAGATGATAGCAGGCGTTGCAGACCGCGCCGGCCAGGGGGTAGAGCAGGGCCGGATCAAAGCTGGCGCTGCCGGGACGCACCACCACCAGAACCCCCGCGAACCCCACCACCACCGACAGCCACCGCCGGGGCGCCACCGTTTCCTTCAGCAGCGGCACCGCCAGCGCCGTCACGATCATGGGCGTGGCGAAACCGATGGCCGTCACGGTGGCGAGCGGCAAATGGCGGAACCCCATGTTGAACAGGAAGGTGATCGCCAGAAGCAGCATGGACCGCACCACCTGCAACCCCAGTCGCCTGGATCGGAAAATCCGGCGCAGCCCGAACCACAGCATCACCGGAACCATGGCCACCAGATGGAAGGCGTAGCGCGCCCAGACGATCTGAAGCACCGGGACCTGGACGGTCAGAAATTTCGCGATGCTGTCCATGCAGACGAACAGGGTGACGGCCGCCAGCAGCCACGCGATACCGCGCGACAGGGACGTGGAGGTGGTGGACAGGGCAGAAGGCATGGATCGACCGCGATGGTGGTCCCGGAACCGCCTCCGGGGGCGCTGACAGCGTTAACATTGAACGACCGGATCATTCAACGGATGGAACCGGTGTTCCCGACTGTGATCCCGTCCCGCCCTCCGGGCAATGCTTTTCTGGTCTGGTCAGGTTATGGCTGTCCCTCAATCGCCGGGCGGCGGACATCCGTCCACCTTGGCTTTCCTCCGCTTCGCTGCGGGGGCGCAGAACGCGCCAACGCGGCGAGGCATCAGCCAAAACAGGTCAACCATCGCGCGCGCCCCGGTTGCCCGGTCAGGTTATGGCTGTCCCTCAATCGCCGGGCGGCGGACATCCGTCCACCTTGGCTTTCCTCCGCTTCGCTGCGGGGGCGCAGAACGC
>WASQ01000108.1:33351-46932 GCA_009712185.1 Telmatospirillum sp.
GCGGACATCCGTCCACCTTGGCTTTCCTCCGCTTCGCTGCGGGGGCGCAGAACGCACCAACGCGGCGAGGCATCAGGCAAAACAGGTCAACCATCGCGCGCGCCCCGGTTGCATCGAATCCGGCCGCGTGCCGCGTCAGCGTCCCGGTTCCCAGCCGGGAGGGGCCATCTCGAAACCGGCGAAATCGAAGGCCGGCGACACGGTGCAGCCGACCAATGTCCAGTCCCCCAGCGACCGCGCGGCCTGCCAGTGATGGGCGGGAACCACGGCCTGCGGCCTCTCCCCGGCGGCAAGATCGGGCCCCAGGACCAGACCGGTGGAGGCGACACCGTCGGCGGAGCGGGACAGAACCAGCGGAGCGCCGGCATACCAATGCCAGATCTCCGTGGCGTCGACCCTGTGCCAATGCGACCGTTCCCCGGCGCGAAGCAGGAAATAGATGGCGGTGGAGGCGCCGCGCCCGCCATCCGGCGCCCGGTCCCGCCAGACCTCGGCGAAATGGCCGCCCTCGGGATGGGGGGCGAGCGACAGAAGGGCGATGATCTCGTCGGCGGTCATGGCCGGGCTCCTTTTCCCGATTTTCCCCGGGCGGACACCGGATGCCGTCCGGGCGCGTCCCCTCCGTCGGGCGGTGGCGGAAGACCGGCCAGCAATTTCTCCAGAAGGCGGTTCAGGTCGGCCTGATCGGCCGGCGACAGCGACGCCAGAACGGCCCGCTCGTTCTCCACATGCCGGGGAAGCAGATCCTCGATCAGCGAAAGCCCCGCGGGCGTCAGCGCCACCAGCGTCCCGCGCCGGTCGGTCGGGTGGGGATGCCGGCCGATCAACCCGGCCTTTTCCAGGCGGTCGAGACGGTTGGTCATGCCCCCCGACGAAATCATGGCGCTTTCGTAGAGGGCGGTGGGGCTCAACATATAGGGGGATCCCGACCGGCGCAGGGTCGCCAGCACATCGAATTCCCCCGGATGGAGACCGAACCGGACGAACAGCGGCCCCAGGTAGTCGCGGCCGATCACACTCGCGGCCTCTGCCAGACGCCCCAGGATCTCCATGGGGACCGGATCGATATCCTGGCGTTCACGGCGCCATTGCGCCGCGGCATGGGCCGCGCGGTCGGACATGGGACTCTCCATTTGTCTTGATATAAAGTTTCTTTACGCCTAGATAAATGTCCTGTCCAGCGGCCGATGCCGCTCCCTCCCCCCGTTTCCGCAAGGTCGAACGATCATGTCCCTGGTCTCCCCGTCTGTCGAGCGCCCAACCGCCGCCCGCTCCCCCGCCGCCCTCGCGCCTCTTTTCTGCCTGATCCTGGTGGGTGGCCTGCTGGGCCTCACCACCACCCTCGTCAAACTGGCGGCGGCAAGCGGCTGGCATCCCCTTCCCTTCCTGTTCTGGTCGGTGCTGGGCGCGTCGGCGCTGCTGCTCGGGCTGGCGGTGGCGACCGGCGCGCCGCCGGCCACGGAACGGGCGCATCTCCGCTACTATGTGATGTCCGGACTGATCAGCATCACGCTGCCCAACGCCCTCGCCTTCCTGGCCGTCCCCCATGTCGGCGCCGGATTCGTGTCGCTCTGCCTCGCGTTTCCGCCGATGCTCACCTATGTCCTGGCGCTGTTGCTGGGGATGGAACGGATCCGCGCCCATCGCTGCCTCGGCATCCTGTCGGGACTGGGCGGAGCCGTGCTTCTGGCGCTCGGCAAGGGCGGCGCGGGCTCCTCCTCCCCCGTCTGGGTCGCCGCGGCCCTGACCGGTCCGGTGTTCCTCGCCATGGGCAATATCTATCGGACCCGCCACTGGCCGGCCGGGGCGCGCCCCCTCTCCCTGGCACCCGGCATGCTGACGGCGGGCGCCCTCCTGCTGTTGCCGATGGCCGGCATGGTGTCCTTCCGGCCCCCGGCCCTCGACGGGACGGCGGGGGGACTGCTGGCGGCGCAGACCGTGGTCTTTGCCGGCGCCTACGCCTTCCATTTCATTCTGCAAAAGCTGGCCGGGCCGGTTTACCTCAGCCAGATCGGCTCTGTCGGGGCCTTGCTGGGGGCCGCCTTCGCCGTTCTCGTCCTGGGGGAGGCCGCGGACCCGGTCCTGGGCGCGGCCCTGGCCCTGATCCTGGCCGGCGTGGTTCTTGTCAATCGGCGAAAATAACCGCGAAAGGCCCAATTTTTGCCGTTTTTGCCTTCGATAGTGCGCCCCGTCAGCCCCCCGATCGCCCCCAGTCAAAAGGATGACGCGATGAACGACACTCCGATCCACATCCGGCCCCATGCCTCCTCTCAGGGTGTCAGGCGCGCCATGGCCTCGGTCCGTGCCGCCCTGGCGGCGGGCGAAAAAAGCGTCCGCCAGGGCGGCCGGCGGATCTGCCGCGCCTTTCTCGGCGAACCGCCCCTGCGCGACCTGCTGGCCGCCCCGATCTGCCAGATCCTGATGCACCGTGACGGCGTCACCCGCGCCAGCCTGACCGCCCTGTTCGCGGAGGTCCGCGCCGCCCGCTGAACGTTTGGCGCGATACCGCCGTCCCGGTCCCACCGCCGGGCGGGGTCCGGACGGTGACCTTGCCCGGCGCTTTTAATCCTTGCGGCACTCTTCCCTGAAATGCCCCGCCGGCTTATGTTCGGTGGCAAGCCGGGCATCCCGCCCACTTCACAGGGGATATCTGCATGAAAGGATTTGTACGAACCGTGGCGGCGACCGCCGTCCTCAGCCTCGCCGGCATCGGCGCGCCGGCCGCGGCCGCGGCGCCGCAGCAGCCGCCGGCGGTCTGGGATCTGCGTCCTCTCTACGCCACCGACGCCGACTGGGATACCGAGCAGAAAGCCATCGATGCGGAACTGCCGGGCCTGGCCGCCCTCAAGGGCAGCTTCAAGGACAGCGCGTCGTTGCAGGCCGGACTTGACAAGATCTGGGCGGTCAAGCGCCGTCTGGCGCGGCTCGCGACCTATGCGCAGCTTTCCTCCGACGTCGACACCCGGGTCGAGGCCAATCAGGTGCGCCGCCAGCTTGCCGAGGATCTCAGCAACAGGCTGGACGAGGCCACCTCCTTCGTGAAGCCCGAGGTCATCGCCCTGGGCCGTGAGAAAGTCGCCGCCTTCCTGTCCGAACGCCCGTCGCTGGCCAACCATCGCTATCAGTTGGAAAGCATCCTGCGTGAGGCGGACCATACCCTGGGCCAGGAGGCCGAGAGCGTGATGTCGGCGGCGCAGACGCCGCTGTCGCAGCCGCAGTCGATTTACGGGCTGCTGTCGAATGCCGATATTCCCTGGCCGACCCTCGATATCCACGGCAAGAAGGTCGTCCTGGATCAGGAGGGATATGTCGCCAACCGCGAGGACCGCGATCCCAAGGTCCGCGCCAAGGTGTTCGACACCTTCTGGCATGTTTACAAGACCTATGAGCGGACCTTCGGATCCGTCTACGCCGCCAATGTCCGTGGCACCGCCTTCGTCGCCAAAAGCCGGAAATATCCGGACTCGGTGTCCTTCGCCCTGGCGCAGAACAATGTCCCGCCCGAGGTCTACAAGACCCTGATCGCCGAGGCCCATGCCGGCCTGCCGACGCTGCACCGCTATCTGACGCTGGGCAAGAAGATCCTGGGCATCAAGGATTACCGCTATTCCGACGTCTATGTGCCCTTTGCCAAGCCTCCCCGCCAGTACACCCTGGCCGAGGCCGAGCAACTGACCCTGGACGCGGTCAAGCCGCTGGGCCCGGATTATGCCAAGGACATCGGTGCCGGCTTCCAGGGTGGCTGGGCCCATACCCTGGTCCAGCGCGGGAAACGGTCGGGCGCCTATATGGAAGGGGCCGCCTATGACGTGCACCCCTATGTGCTGCTGAGCTATTCCGGCAACTACAACAGCGTGTCGACCCTGGCGCACGAGTTCGGGCATGCCATGCATTCGGTCTTCGCCAACCGGGCGCAGCCCTATGAGACCGCCGACTATGCGATCTTCGTGGCCGAGATCCCCTCGACGGCCAATGAGATGTTGCTGGCCGACTATGTGATCGATCATGCCAAGACCAAGGCCGAAAAGGTCTACGCCATCAGCCAGGCTCTGGAACTGCTGCGCGCGACCTTCTTCCGTCAGGCCATGTTCGCCGAATTCGAGGCGGAAGCGCATGCCGCCATCGAGCGGGGCGAGCCGCTGACCGGCGAGGGCCTGTCGAAGCTTTATTTGAAGCTGCTGCGCACCTACATGGGCGATGCCGAGGGCGTGATGAAGGTCGATGACCTTTACGGCGTCGAGTGGGCTTACATTCCCCACTTCTACACCGACTTCTACGTCTATCAGTATGCCACCTCGATCAGCGCCGCCGCCTATTTCGCGGAAGGGATCGAGAAGGGCGACACGACCCTGCGGGACCGCTATTTCGACATGCTGAAGGCCGGTGGATCCGACGATCCCTATCTGATCGTCAAGCGCGCCGGTCCCGATCTTGCCACGCCGGAGCCCTACAAGGCCCTGGTCCGGCGCATGGACCGTCTGGTCGATCTGCTGGAGAAAACCCTGGCCGAGAAGGACTGATCGCAAACAGCCCGTCCCGCCAGGGAACCGGATGGGGCGCCGCCAGGGGATGGCGGCGCCCCTTTTCCATCCGGCCGACGCCCCATTCCAGCCGCCATGAGGCCCCCGCGCCCCGCGCCACGGGCGCCCGGGCGCGCTCCGATCCCCCGGTCAGGACGGGATCCGCGGATGAAGCGGACCGGCACCAATGCCACAGGAAACTTGCGATCAGGACGGTCACGGTGGAAACTGACGCGCTTTCGCCGGGCCCCGGTTCTCCCGCCCCTCCTGAAACTGCCTCCCGCGTGATGACCTTCCGATGACGCCGTCCTTCGATCCTTCCGAATTGAACCGCATTTTTCTGTGTCAGCGCGAGGCGTTCCAGACCGATCCGGCGCCCGACGCGGCGAAGCGACGGGACCGGCTCGACCGCCTCCACCGGATGATCACCCGGCACGCTGGGAAGATCGCCAAGGCGATTTCGGCCGATTTCGGCCACCGCCCGGTCGAGGAAACCCGGATGCTGGAGCTGCTGCCCCTTCTGGCGGCAATCAGGCATGCCAGGGGTCATCTGGCCCGCTGGATGAAACCCCGGCGCCTTCCCACACCCTGGCCGATGCGCCCCGCGCGCAACCAGATCCTGCGCCAGCCATTGGGCGTCATCGGCGTCATCGCCCCCTGGAACGCGCCGCTTCTGCTGTCCCTTGGTCCGGCGGTCGGCGCCCTGGCGGCCGGCAACCGCGTGATGATCAAGCCGTCGGATCAGGCACCGCGGTTCGCCGCCTTTCTGCGCGACATGGTCGAGGCCTATTTCCCCGAGGAGGAAATGGCGGTCCTGACCGGCGGGGTCGAGATGGGGCGAAGCTTCTCCGCCCTGCCCTTCGATCACCTGCTGTTCAGCGGGTCCTCCGCCACCGGCCGCGACGTGGCGGCGGCGGCGGCCGGCTCCCTGACCCCGGTGACGCTGGAACTTGGGGGAAAATCGCCGGCCATCCTCGACGTTTCCGCGGATTTTCCGAAGGCGACGCGCCGGCTGGCAAGGGGCAAGCTGCTGAACGCCGGGCAAACCTCGGTCGCGCCCGACTATGTCCTGGTTCCCAGGGGATATGAGGACCATGTCGTCGATCTGCTGCGCCGGGCGGTGGGACGGCTTTACCCCCGGATCGTCGGCAATCCGGACTATTGCACCATCGCGACCGACAGCCATTTCGCCCGCCTGCTGGCGCTGCTGGAGGATGCGCGGGCGAAAGGGGCGGAGCTGATCGAGATCAATCCCGGACGGGAAACCCCGGACCCCGCGGAACGGCGGCTGTTTCCGACGCTCGTCCTCGGCGCGACCGGCGACATGCGCCTGATGCAGGAAGAGATTTTCGGGCCGATCCTGCCGATCCTTCCCTATGACACCATCGAGGAGGTCGGGGCCAGTCTGGCCCGGTGCGACCGTCCGCAGGCGCTCTACTGGTTCGGTTCGGACGCCGCCCATCGGGACCGCGTCCTGGCGGGAACGGTTTCGGGCGCGGTGGCGATCAACGATTGTGTCTGGCAGGCGGGGCAGGACACCGTTCCATTGGGCGGTGTCGGTGTCTCAGGCCACGGGGCCTATCATGGTGAATGGGGATTTTGCGCCTTCAGCAAGGAGAAGCCGGTCTTCACGCAGGCGCGCTGGAGTCCGCTGGCTCTGCTGTCCCCGCCCTACGGTCCGGTCTTCCGGACGGTCGCCGCACTGATCCGGCGGCTGGGCTGAGGGTCCGCGGCCACGCGAACCGCCGCCAGCGCCGGTGCGGGCGGGCGGCGGTCAGTGGGAAGACGCGCTGAACGCCCGCTCAATAGCTGGAGCAGACCTGCTTTTGCAGAAGCGCCTGCATCATCGACAGCGCGACGACTTCGGCAACGCCGTCATCGGATTGGCAATCGGGAACCGGCGCCTCGTTGGACGAGGCTTTGACGATGATGTCCATCAGATCGGAAATCAGCCGGTCAACCTGCGATTCCGGAGGTTCGTACCGGCTGTCGTCGGCAAGGCAGGTCCGGCGCAGGGCGGACAGCTCCGCCCGTCCGAGATCCTGCTCGATGAAGTCATGGACACAGACGGGACGCACATCGGCAATGCGACTGCCCGGAACCTCGTAATACTCGTTTGCAGGAATGGAATGAGCCATTGCGCTTCTCCCCGGCTGGACATACCGGGAGGAAGCATTGCAAGGGCCGGGCCAAGTCCCGCCGCCGACAGCGCCAACCCCCGTCACGCCCCCCGGGGCAGAGCATTTCCGCGCCTTTCGCCCCGTCCCGCGGCATCGATCGGCGGCCCCGGCACGACGGTCCGGCCCAGCCCCGGAAAGCACCAGGGCGGAAGGAAGGAACCGGCAGGAAATGCCGGGTGGCAGCCCCTGCCGCCCGGCAATCCCCTTCCGGCGGAGGAAAGCTCCGCGAGGCACCGCTGGCGTGGTCCTTGCATCACGGCAGACAAACCCCGCCTCCAGACGATGGAAAGGAAATCCGATGCGCGTCCTTTTGCTGCCCCTCGCCCTGATGACCTGTGCCGTCCTTTCGGGACCGGCGGTGGCCGACGAGTCTCCGCAGCAGCCGATGTCGCTCGACGCCTATCGCGCCAAGGCGGCGCTGCCCGCGGTCTGCAACCAGATCGGCGGCAAGCTGATCTACACCGGCCAGACGACTGTCTGCCAGCCACCCCAGATGACCAGCAAGACCCCGTCCTCGAACATGGGCACCGGCCGTCCCCTGCCCATCACGACCCGGCGATAGGATCGCGTCTTCCGCTGACCGCTGGCACCCCCGGACGACCGGTCGTAGACTCGCCGCCGGATGTCGCAGCGGGGTCATCGATGACAGGAACCATTCAGACCAGATTGCGCTTCAAGGCCGGGGACGTGGTTCTTCTGGGTCCCGGCAAGACGGAGCTTTTGTCCGCCATCGACCGCACGGGGTCCATTTCGGCGGCCGCCCGGGCCATGCGGATGTCCTACAAAAGGGCCTGGCAACTGGTCGACGAGATGAACCGGCATCTGGACGGACCCGTGGTGGAAAGCCGCTTCGGCGGCAGCCACGGCGGCGGCGCCCGCCTGACCCCGCTCGGGCGGGAGGTCCTGCGCCGGTACCGGCATATGATGGAAACGCTGGAAAAGGTCCTGGCAGACGACATCGCCTGGCTCGACAGCCACACACGCCCGCCGGATGCGACTTAGTGGTCGGTATCTAACATTTGGATCCCTTGCGAGTGGGGCCAAGCATCCTGCCCGCCTCCGACGCGAAAGCGGCGGAAATGCCGGCTTTCTGGCGGGGGGCGGACGGGCCGCCCCCGCCATAGTCCTGTTACTTGCCGATAATCACATCCGAGGACTTGATGATGGCGGACACCGCGTCCCCGACCTTGATCGCCAGATCGTCGGCGGCCTCGGTGGTGATCGAGGAGGTGACGATCACGCCGTTACCGATGTCGATCTTGACCTTGGCGGTCGTGGGACCGCGAAGAACATCGACGACCTTGCCGGGCAGGGCGTTGCGCGCGCTCAATTTCATGAAAGATCTCCCTTGGGGATAATCAGACTTGGATCCATGGCGTTCGGGGCGATCAACCCCGCGCTTACTGTAAATCATCTCCCCGAACGGTGAAATCATCTCCTGGTTCGATCACGAGATCCGGCCGGCGGGTTCGTGAAGCGCGATATCGGCACGACTGATCGCGGCGCTTTTGATCAGCGCGAACAGGTCGCGTCCCACCGCCGGATCCAGGTCGCGGCAGGCCTGAACGCTGATCCGGGCATGCAGCGGACAGACCGTGGCGGCCGGTCCGGACGACCCGACATCGAGGATGACATCGACCATCCCGCCGTCCGGACGCAGCTCCCTCACCCGCGCCGGCAGGATGTTTCGCACCGACAGTCCGACCGGCCGCGCCAGGGACAGCATCACGTCCCCGGCGTCGATGCGGACCCGGAGCGCCGCCCCCTCCGGCGCCTCGATCAGCGGAACACGGATCTCGCCGCCGGCGAAGGCCAGGCGCGTGACGCCGTCGGCCCGGTCATGCCCGGCCACCCGGGTGGCGACCACATTGGCGACGGCGCTCTCCCCGGACAGGGCGGCGAAGGCCGGCCCGGCCATCACCTCCTCGACCGGTCCACTGGCGACCGACCGGCCGGCGTCCATCAGCACCAAACGGTCGGCCAGTCGCAGAACCTCGCCGATGGCGTGGCTGACATAAAGGATCGGCACCCCGAAACGGCGGGGCAGCAAAGCGATGAAGGGCAGAAGCTCCGCCTTGCGCGGCCCGTCCAGCGCGGCCAGCGGCTCGTCCATCAGCAACAGGCGGGGACTGGCGAGGAGGGCGCGGCCGATCGCCACCCTCTGCTTCTCTCCGCCCGACAGGCTGGCGGGACGGCGCTCCAGAAGCGGACCGATGCCCAGCACATCGACCACTTCATCAAAACGGACGAAGCGCTCGGCCGGCGGCGTCAGCCGCATGCCATAGGTCAGATTGCCCCGAACCGAATAATGGGGAAACAGGCGCCCCTCCTGGAACACATAGCCGACGCGACGGCGGGCCGGCGCCAGATCGGTTCCATCGGCGCTGTCGAACAGCACACGGCCGTCGATCAGGATGCGCCCCCGGTCGGGCCGGACCAGCCCGGCCACCATATTGATGACCGAGGTCTTGCCCGACCCCGACGGACCGAACAGGGCTGTGACCATCGCGTCGCCGCTTTCGAAGGCGACATCCAGCCCGAAAGCCCCCTGCCGGTGGGTCAGTCTGATGTCCAGCATGCCTACCCCCGCATCCGCCGGTCGATACGCCGGGCCAGCGCGTCCGCCGCCACCAGGGTGGCGAAGGCGATCGCCACCGAGATGACGCACAACCGGAAGGCCGGCGCCTCCCCACCCGGTACCTGGGTCAACGCATAAAGGGCGAGCGGCAGCGTCCGGGTCTGACCCGGAATGCTGGACACGAAGGTGATGGTGGCGCCGAACTCGCTCAGGCTGCGGGCGAAGGCCAGAATGACACCCGCCAGCACGCCGGGCATGGCGAGCGGCAGGGTCACGGTGAAAAACACGCGCACCGGCCCCGCGCCCAGGGTCGCGGCAGCCGCCTCCACGCCCCGGTCGACGCTTTCCAGCGACAGGCGGATGGCGCGGACCATCAAGGGGAAGGACACCACGGCGGAAGCGAGGGCGGCCCCCTTCCAATTGAAGGCGAAGGAAAATCCGGTCAGGGCGAAAAGCGTCCTGCCGATCGCCCCCTGACGGCCGAACAACACCAGCAACGCATAGCCGACCACCACGGGCGGCAGTACCAGCGGCAGATGGATGGCGCCGTCCAGCAGACTTTTGCCGGGAAACCGCAACCGCGCCAGGATCCAGGCGCAGGCGATCCCCAGGGGCAGGCTGGCCGCCACCGCCCAGACCGAGACCCAGAGGCTGAGGCGCAGGGCCTCGATCTCCAGCGGCGTCAGCACCGGCATCCCCGATGCCCTACTTCACCGAGAAGCCGTATTTGCGGAAGATGGCCTTCGCCTCAGCCCCCTGGAGGAAGGCAAAAAAGGCCTTGGCCTCGGCACTGTCCTTTCCGGCGATCAGGGCCGCCGGATAAACCACCGGCGGATGGCTGCTCTCGGGGAACAGGCCGACGATCGCAACCTTGTCGGAAATCGCGGCGTCGGTCGAATAGACCACACCGAACGGCGTCTCGCCCCGTTCGACGAAGGCGAGTGCGGCCCGAACGGAATCCGCCGGCGCCAGACGGTCCTTCACGCTGTCCCACACCCCCAGACTCTCCAGCGCCTTCTGGGTATAGGCCCCGACGGGCACATGGCTCGGGTCGCCGACCGCCAGACGCCCGTCGCCCAGGAGCCTGGCGAGCGGGAATCCGGGCACGATCTCGACCGCCGCCGCGCCGCCCTTGGGCGCCACCAGGGCCACCCGGTTGCCCAGAAGATTGACCCGCGTTCCCGGCGCCAGAAGATTGCGTTCCCCCAGATAATCCATCCAGCGCTCGTCCGCCGACAGGAAGACGCTGGCCGGAGCGCCGTTCTCGATCTGCTTGGCAAGCGTCGAACTGGAGGCGTAGGACGGCACGATCGCCGCGCCGCCGGCAGCCTGGAAGGCTTTGCCGATGTCGTTCAACGCGTCCGTCGCCGAGGCCGCGGCGAAAACGACGACATCCGCCCGTGCCGGAATCCCGGCGAAAAGAACGGTTCCCACCAGGGCGGCGGCGGCCGCCATCCGTGTCATAAATCGCATGGCATTCCTCTCCAGACCTGAAGCCGGTCCCGGGGTCCGGACGGGCCTTTTTAAACCCCGTTCCGATCCCCGCCGGCAAGGCGCCTATATTCGATTGACCATAAGGGAGCGTCAAGGGTCCCGACCGTGGCAGTCCCGGGCCGGATAGATCACCTGGCAGGGGACGGCCGTCCAGTGGCGCGGCGACGGAAAACGCCCCATGATCGTGGCGGACCGGCACCCGGCGGGACACTGGGATGGCGTTCGGTCCGCGTTTTCCGGAAGGAGCACCGCCTCCATGAAATTCACAAATATTTTCAGACAGATGTCTCCGCTCCCCCATCTTCCCGAACGATCGTTCTGGATATATGCACTGGCATCTCTTCTACTTTCGGTGATAACTCTGACCGGTTCCCTCCAGGTCATGGCGGACCCGCTTCCTCCGGCCCCGGGTCCGGTGGGGCCGGTGCATCGCGGCGGCGACGGATCCATTGTCGCGACGCGACAGGGCGGCCCGATCCGGGTCTGCCCGACGGCGGGGCCGGGATGCGACGCGACCTCGCTGGCCGCGGCCCTGGCCGACGCTCCGAACGGAAGCACCATCGTCCTCGCCGCTGGGGTCTACCGGCAGGGCGCCGTCATCGCCCCCAACGCGATCACCCTTTCCGGGGAGGACGGCGCGAGAATCGAGGGAGGCGCAGTGCAGGGCAAGGCGGCGCTGGTGGTGACGGGCAATGACACGGTGATCACCGGCATCGACTGTTCCGGCATTTCCGTTCCGGACCATAACGGCGCCTGCGTCCGGCTGGAGGGCCGCAATCTGACGCTCCGCCATGTGCATTTCCATGACAGCGAGGAAGGGATCCTGACCGGCGGCGGCACCGGAACCGTCACCGTCGAGGACAGTCTGTTCGAGCGGCTGGGGGCCGGCGGACGGGCACATGGCCTTTACATCGGCGACAGCGATGCCCTGATCCTGCGCCGGACCAGCGTTCTGGCCTCGACCGGCGAGGGGCATGAGGTCAAGAGCCGCGCCGCCCGCACGACCATCGACGGCTGCGTCATCGCCTCGCTGGGCGGGGTCGACAGCCGTCTGATCGACGCATCGAACGGCGGCATCGTCACGATCACCGGCAGCGTCCTCGAAAAAGGCCCGGCCAGCGCCAATGACCAACTGATCGGCTTTGGCCTCGAGGGATTCACCCACTCCGCCAACAGTCTCACCATCGACACCAGCATCGTCATCAAGGACCGGAGCAACGCCCGGCTGGTTCTGGGCGATGTCGCCCCCTCGCTGTCCGCCACGAAGGTCATCGGCGGGACACACCAGGATGCCGGGGCGGCCCAGTGGTTCCCGTCGCGGGATGCCGCGGGAATGGGGGCCTATCCGTACCTGCCGCCGGCGCCTGGCGCCACATCGCCCCGGTAATCCCAGGGACGGATCTGCCGGACCGGTCGCCGGTGGCGAGCCACGCATTAACGGCGATCGGGCGCCAGGGGATAGATGCGCACGGCGGTTGAAGGACCGGCGACGATGGTGGTGCCGCCCTGATCGGGAATGAACAGCATCGGCACCTCCATCCAGCGGGTGCAGGACATCAGGGTCCACAGCTCACGCCAGGGCGGCGACCGCCCTCCTTCCACGGCGGACGCCTCCTGATCGATGAAGCGTGTGTCGGAGACATAGCCGACCTTGCAGTTCTCCTCGCGCCCGCCAGCGGCAGCCAGGGCATGGCCGACCCCGTCCTTCTGAAGCTGCGGATCGGCGCGGGTCGTCCCCGGAAGGATGGGCGCGGCGGACACGGATCCTTCGGACTGGACAAAGACCAGCACATTGAGGAGGCGGCTGGCGCCGCAGCCCTGCTCGCGGACCACCTGCTTCCAGGCGCCGGAGACGATGCCGCCCTCGTCGCCGAAGGCGGGCTGGCGATAGATCACAACCGTGCCGCCCAGGTCATATCGGGCGGTCGGGCAAGGGTTGTTCACCACGACCGCGGACCGGCCGGCGGCATCGAGGACGGTTTTCTGCTCGTCGGGATCGGTCAGGATTCTGGAGAGGGCAGCCGATCCGTCGACGGCGGCGGCCGGAACGACCCCGGCCGGGGACAGCAGAACCAGAAGCAACAGCATAACTGGCGCGAACGACGGCGCCATGGGGAAACGTGTCATCAGCGGCCGGTCCTTTCCCAGACGGCGTCGGCCAACGCCTTCTCCATTGCCCGCACCGCCTGGACGTCGCCATCGGCACGGCCGGCGTGGGTCCGCCAGCGCCGGCGCAGGGCATCGCGCCGGTCGGGTCGGCGGCAGGCGCCGGTCAACCCGACCACGATCGACACATAGTCATCGAGGCTCCGGGCGACGGCGCCGGTCATGCCGATCCGCCGCAACAGCCCGGCCGCCAGCCTCTGGCGCAGGAACGCCCCCTCCAGAGTGACGGTCGGCAAGCCACGGTGGGACGCGGCCCATGCGGTGGTATATCCCGAGAAAGCCGGACAATCGAGCGAGATATCCATCGCGTCCAGGAAACCGGCGAAACGGCCGGGCGACAACCAGGGCACCATCCGCAGATGGCGGGCGGGATCGAGCCCGTCAGCCGCGAACCGGGCCGCGAGCCGGTCCAGCAACCGCTCCGACGCCCAGGGATAGGACGCGTCGCGAACCAGCCAGAACCGGCAGACCCCGACGGCGCGGGCAATGCGGACATAGAGGCCGTCGAACGCCGGATCGAACTTGAACGGTGTCTGGCACAGGGCGAAATGAACGGGCGTCCTCGGCCCGCGTCCGTCGCGAGCGGATAAGGGCGGACCGTCCCCATCCCGGCCACCCCCGTCCCGGCTGAAGGACGCGAACC
>WASQ01000041.1:0-2886 GCA_009712185.1 Telmatospirillum sp.
GTCGCGGGCGTGGGGGGCGGGACGGGCGTAGGGGAAAGGGAGGGCGACGGGACGGATGGTGCCACCGGCAATGGTGGCAGATCGAGCATCATCATGACCGTCGGGCGCAGTGGAACGGCCGCGGCCGGATCCCGGGCATGCGACAGCCACACCATGACCCCGCCGTGGAGGAACGCGGCCACAGCCAGGGAGACCGCCCACGACCCTGGTGATCCGGCCTGGGAAAAGGACGGACGATCCCGCTTCGGCAAAGGGATCGCGACGGCCTGGGCGGTCGTCATCTCATCCTCCGAACGAGACTGTGAACCCGACCTTCGCCGTCAGACCCGGCGATGGCGTGGTCGCCTGCTGATCGATCACATAGCGGACATCGCCGATGTTCTCGATCGAGGTGAAGACCCGGAAGGCCTGTGTCGCCTGGTAAGAACCGAAGATGTCCGCGACCACATAGCCGGGGATCGCGGTGGTCTTGCCCCCGCTGGCCGGTTGCCCCCAGGACGCCGATGCCGCCCTGGTGCGCTCGCCGATGGTCAACCGTTCGTCCAGAAGGCGGATGCCGGCGGTGGCGGCGACGACGGTGTGTGGCGGTGTCGTCAGGATATGGTCGAAACCGGTGTAATCGGGGGCCCCCAGTTTCGTCATGGTGCTGGTGTAGGACAGCGAGGCGAAGGCGATCCTGGCGTCATAGCTTCCCTGGACTTCTCCTCCCTGAGTTTTCGCCGTGCCCGGCATGTTCTGATAGAAATAGCCGCGCAGCGGAATGGGGCTGCGCGAGGCCGGGTCGGGCGCTCCCCGGACCAGGGTCTGATTGATGTAATGGCGGATCCGGGTATCGAAGATGTCCGCCTGAAAGGACAGGCTGTCCCCTTCCTTCAGGATGTCGCGGGTTTCGATTTTCGCGCCGATTTCGCCACCCCGGGTCCTCTCCGGCATCAGGTCGGGGTTGGGGACGAAGCGCAGGAAGCTGAGGCCGGGATGGGCGCCGGAGAACAGCGTTTCCGTGGTCGACGGCGGGCGAAATCCCAGGCCGTAGCTGCCATAAAGCTGCACACCGGTGATCGGCGTGACGGCGAGCGTCAGTTTCGGGCTGAGCTTGGCATCGGTCTTGTCGATATCGAACGCCCCGACCCGGGCGCCGGTGAAGCCGCCTGTCCGATTGAAGCCGCTGCCGCTCAGGGAATAGAGGTCATAGCGCAGGGCAGGGATGACCTCCATCCCTTTCCAGGCGAAGGTTGCCTGGGTGAACACGCCGCCCACATCGCGGCTGCCGCCCGGGGTGGCACCCGCGTTGCCGGCCTGATCCGACGTGGACACCCGGTCGTCGAAATATTCACCGCCATAATCGATGCTGGCCGCCACCGGCCCCAGCGCGAACCGGGACACGTTTCCGGTGTCGAACCCGACGGTCGGCAGATGGTACCGGGTGGTGTTGGCCGGAGCCCTGGTCATGGCGACGAAGGACGGGGTCCGTTCCTCAAGCTGAGTGTCGGTGTAAAATCCGTTGAGACGCAGGTCCAGCAAGGGATTGTCCGGGGTCCAGCGATATTTCGCGGTGACCGTGGTCTGGTCGACGCTGTCGTGCGAGATCAGGTCTTCCGTGCCGCTGGCGAAATCGTTGTGATAGACGACGGCGCCGACCTGCAAGGTCTGGTCGGGACCGGGGCTGACATCGGTCTTGATCAGACCGGACTGGAGACGCTGATGGGTCGCGGCGGCGGTCCGCCCGTCACCGTCACGGTAATCGCCGGAACTGCGCAGACTGAAGGCCGCCACGATGTCGGCCCCGCCGTCTGCCCGGGCGCCACCCGCGATCATACCGGATCCGTCATAGTGGTTGGTGCCGAACATGTCGGTCGTGGTCACGCCGTAATGCTGCCCCGGCCTCAGGACGTCATCGATGCCGATGGTGCGTAGATTCACCGCGCCGCCGATGGCGCCAGCGCCGTCCGCGGTCGCCACCGTGCCCCGGGCGACATCCACGCCCGACAGCAGGGCCGGGTCGACAAAGACAGTCCCGTTGGCGGAGTGGCCGCTCATCTGAAAATCCTGTCGGGCTCCGTCAATCATCACGTTGACGCGCCCGAAATCCTGAAGCCCGCGGATGCTGACCGACAGTCCCGGCGTGCCGTCATACTGAGCGAAGGTCCCCGGAATCCCGGTCAGAAGGTCGATGGGTGAGGAGGGCGGAATCTGCCCGATCTGATCGCGGCCTGTGGAGGAGGTCGCGGACGGTACTGTCGCGGCCCGGTCCTCCACCGTTACCGGCTTACGGGCGATGCCGGATTTGTCCCCGGCGGAACCCGCATCCGACGCGGCAGCGCCGAGGGCGGTGGTCAGGGCCAGCAGTCCGCTCGACAGACGGACGATCAATCGGCGCTGATCCGGTCCGGCGCCTCCGCGTCGCGGAGGTGTTCCCGGACTCCCCGGCCGCATCGGGTCGGGGGCGCCGAATGCGCCAGCCGGACCGCGGCGGGTCTCGCTCACCGCAGACAGGGACAGGCACCGACGGAAATGCGTCATTTGCAGACTCCAATCATCTAACGATCGGACTACGATAAATGACTTGAGAATGAGTCGCAATCGCATTTAGGATTGCGGTCAGGATGAGCCCGGACCAGGCGGTCGGCGTCCGATCGGCGGTGCTTTCGTTATTTGTCGTATTTTAAAGATAAATCAAAGAGTTGAGCCGTCTCGGTGGCGGGCCGGAAGCAAGAGGTGACGAACGATGATGCGGGGAAGTCGCAGTGGAGTGGGGTCCCGATCGGGTTGGACAAGGAGGGAGATCCTGTCATCGCTGGCGGTCGTCCCGCTGGCGCTTGAACTGCCGTCCGGGCCGGCCCTGGCCGCGGCCGGGCGCGCCCCGGCGGGGGGCGCTCCCGGGGCCGG
>WASQ01000041.1:2896-46002 GCA_009712185.1 Telmatospirillum sp.
CCCCCCCCCCCGCGCCGCCCGCCCCCCCGCCCCCCCGCCCCCGAGCCCGGCCGGGGACCGATCCGGGGGCCGGCCCCGCGGACCTGACCCGGGTGGTGTGCATCGGCGGCGCCATCACCGAGATCGTTTATGCCCTTGGGATGGACCGTCATGTGGTGGCGGTCGATTCCTCCAGCCTCTATCCGCCGGCCGCGCTGGCCGCCAAACAAAGCGTCGGTTATATGCGCCGGCTGTCGCCCGAAGGGGTGCTGGCCCTCAGGCCCTCGCTCATTCTGGCGTCCGAGGACAGTGGTCCGCCTGAGGCCGTGGAGATACTGACGGCGTCCCGGACCCCGGTGCTGTTCGTCGACAACACGCCGACACCGGAGGCTGTCGCCGGTCGGGTCCGGCGTCTGGCGGAGGTGTTCGGGGTGCCGGAGGAGGGAGAACGCCTCTGCCGCCGGATCGAGGCGGAGTTCCTGGATCTCGGAGCCTGGACCAGGGCCCACCCCTCCGGGAAAAGAGTGGGCTTCCTGTTGTCGATGCAGAACGACCGCCCCGTCGTGGCCGGGCACGGGACCGCGGCTGACGCGATCATCGGTCTGGCCGGGGGTGTGAATGTCGGTTCGGCGATGGAGGGCTACAAGCCGGTGAGCGACGAGGCCCTGACGGCCATGGCACCCGATGTTGTGCTGGTGATGGACCACGCCGGTCCGGGCGTAACGGACGATGTGCTCGACCATCCGGGGCTTCGCCAGACCGTTGCGGGCCGTCGCCGGGCTCTGATCCGGATGGACGGCGCCTATCTTCTGGCCTTTGGCCCCCGGACGGCGGCCGCGGCGCTGGATCTCGCCCAACGGCTGGCGGCGGTGTGACATGGCGGTTCTCTCGCTGCACGCGGGACGGCGCAAGGGCGTCCGGTCGCGGCAGGCGGCCGGGCCGCTGCTCGCGCTTCTGGGAACCGCCGTGGTCGCCGCCGCGGTTCTGTCGCTCGATCAGGGGGCGACGACCGTGCGGCTGCGGGATCTGCCGGCCCTTTTCGTGGCCGGGAGCGGGACTCCGGACCAGGAGATCGCCCGGCTGGTGCTGATCGATATCCGGCTGCCCCGCATTGTTCAGGGACTTCTGACCGGGGCGGCCCTGGGCGCGGCCGGGGCGGTGATGCAGGGCCTGTTCCGCAATCCGCTGGCCGATCCGGGGCTGGTGGGTGTGTCCTCCGGCGCCGCCCTGGCCACCGCGATGATCATCGTCCTGGGGGATGGCGTCCTGGCGCCTTTTCTGGCGCCGCTGGGACCTTGGGCGTTGCCGGTGGCGGGCATCGCCGGCGGTTTCGCCGCGACCCTGCTGCTGTACGCGTTTGCCAGCCTTCGAGGGACACTTTCCATCGCTTCCGTTCTGCTGGGAGGCATCGCGCTCAGCGCCTTCGCCGGCGCCTTGACGGGGGTTCTCGTCTTCATGGCGAACGACCGCCAGCTTCGCGATCTCACCTTCTGGACGCTGGGCAGCCTTTCGGGCGTGTCCTGGCCACGCCTCGCCGCCGAGCTCCCCTTCCTGATCCTGGGTGCCTTATGCCTGGGACCATTGGCCCATACCCTGAATGCCCTGCTGTTGTCGGAAAGCGACGCTTTCCACATGGGCGCCAATGTCGAACGGGCAAAACGGCTGTCGCTGCTGGCCGTGGCCTGTCTTGTGGGTGTGACCGTCTCGACGGTGGGGGTGATCGGTTTCATCGGCGTGCTGGTGCCTAATCTGGCCCGGCTTCTGGTCGGACCGGATCACCGGCTGGTGCTGCCGGTCAGCGCCCTGACCGGCGCCCTGCTGCTGCTGGGGGCGGATATGATCTCGAGAACCGCGGCGGCGCCCGCCGAAATGCCGGTTGGCGTGGTGACTGCGGTGATCGGCGCTCCCTGCTTTTTCTGGTTGCTGCTGCGCGGTCACCGGGAGCCCGGTTCATGACCGGCCGGACGGGGATCCGTCTTGCCGGCGTGTCGGTGGACTGTCGGGGCCGGTTGTTACTGGACCGGATCGATCTGGCGCTGGAGCCCGGCCGGACGACGGTGGTCGTCGGCCCGAACGGCGCGGGGAAAACGACCCTGCTGAAGGTTCTGAGCGGAGAGATCAGGCCGACCAGGGGAACCGTCCTCCTCGACGGCAGGCCCCTGGCCGAGATCGGTCCCCGGCGGCTGGCGGCCCGGCGCGCCTTGCTGTCCCAGGCCAATGAGACGGCGTTCGGATTTACCGTGCGTCAGCTCGCAGGTCTTGGATTTCGCCTTCTGGAGACGCCGGTTCCCGTCCCCCGGCGGGCCGTTTTGGTGCAAAAGGCGCTTGACCACGTCGGCCTCGCCGGATTCGAGGACAGAGAGGTCGGGCGTCTGTCGGGGGGCGAGCGTCAACGCGCGCATCTGGCCCGTGTTCTGGTACAGTTGTGGGCGGCGGCCGGAACAGGGGCGGGACTTCTGCTTCTCGATGAGCCCACCGCGGCACAGGATCTGGTGCATCAGCTCCGCGTGCTGGAGATCGCCCGGGGACACGCCGAAGCCGGCGGAACGGTCTGCGTGGTCCTGCACGATTTGAACTGGGCCGCCGGGATCGGCGACCGCATGCTGGTGTTAAGCCACGGGCGGATCCATTCCGACGGGCCTCCCGCCGATGTTCTGACACAGGCCATGCTGGCCGACGTGTTCGGCGTCGACATCAGGCCGTGCGCCGTTCCGCCCCCCGGGCGGCCGTTCATCGTTCCTCAATTGGCGGGCGGGCGGCCGTCCGCCGGTGCCTGTCCGTCCCTTGCCAACGAAAGGAGAGCAGCATGTATATCGCCATGAACCGCTTCAAGGTCCGTCCGTCCGAGACGGAGGCGTTCAAGGAACGGTGGCTGAACCGTGACGTCCATCTGAAGAATGTTTCCGGTTTCGTCGCCTTTCACCTGTTGCAGGGGCCGGTGCGGGAGGACCATGTCCTGTTCGCCTCCCATACGGTGTGGCGTTCGCTGGCCGATTTCGAGAACTGGACCCGGTCCGAACAGTTCCGGTCGGCGCATGCCCGCGCCGATCAGGGCAAGGCCCTGACAATCGGTCATCCCGACTTCGAGGGATTCGAGGTTCTCCAGGAAGTGACGCCGGAGACCGAAGAGCGGATCGCCCACGCCTCATGACAGGACAACCGTCGCAGAACGATTGGCCTATCTTCTGAAGTCGCCATCGCTGAGGTAGTGTCTTCGGCATCCCGTCCGAAAGGATTGTTGGGGGGGGCCGCGCTATGGTGACGTCGGACATCGCGTTTTTTCTGTTTCCATCGGCCTCGGCCGGCGTCCGGACGCCGGCCGATCTGTGCTGTCCTGCCTTCGGCGCGACGGGAGTGCCGGTGTGATCGTTGCGGCTGACATCCGGGGAATTTTAGGGTTAAGGTCCTTTGCCTCACTTTCGCCGCACGGACATGAAACAAGAAATCTGGACAGAGGACTACACCGTTAACACCCTGGTTCTGAATCCCCGGAAAAGGTTGGGATTCCTGGGGTTGTTGTCGATCCTTCAGGATGTGGCGTGGCTTCATGCCGACCATCTGGGACATAGTTATGAGGACCTGATCAGGCAGGGCGCGATCTGGGTTCTGGGACGGCAGAAGCTGCTGATGACCGGTTGGCCGTCCTGGGGAGACGAGATCACGGTGCGAACCTGGATCCGACCGATCGATGGGCTGTTCATCCATCGCGACTACGAGATTCTGTCCGGCGGACGGAAACTGGGCGAGGGGGTGGCCTCCTGGCTGACCGTGAATGTGAGGACGCGCCGTTTGATGAAAATGACGTTCTCCGGGGACGATCTCGCCTTTCGCAGCGACAGCGGTGTCCTCACGATGACGCCGGGCCGGGTCGACCCTCCAAGCGGTCTGGGCGAATTGAGCCGTTTTCAGGTCCGTAACAGCGATCTTGACGTCAATGGGCATGTCAACAATGTCCATTACGCCCAGTGGGTTGTGGACGCCTTGCCGGCGGATCTGGTCCGCCGGATTGAGATCATGGGCTATGAGGCGAACTTCCTGTCGGAAGTGAATCTCGGCGACGAAGTGACGATCGAAGGGGATCTGCCCGGGAAGGATGGACCCGTGGCTGAGCCGGCGGCGCTGTCCGCTCCGGTTCCCTTCGTCGGACGCCGGAAGTCCGATACGAAGCCTGTTTTTTCGGCGCTCCTGCAATGGCGGGCGCTGGAGAAGGCGGGCGACGGGACTCCCGGCTCCGGGGACCCCGGCCTCGGGTCTTTCAAATGAGCCGGTGTGCCGGCGGGGGGGAACTGGATCGACCAGGGGGCGGCCCGGAAACAGGGGATGTCCGGGTGTCATATCTTCCGGAAAGGAGCGGATGGGGTGAGAAAGCGGATCAGGACACCGGATGACGGCGATGGTTCCGCCGGTCCCGGTGGAAGAGCGGGGGTGGACGACCGCCAGTTTGTTGTCGCGCTGCATCGCGGGCTGGAGGTCCTCCGGTGTTTCGAAAAGGGAAGCCCGGTTCTTGGCAATCAGGAATTGGCACAGCGGACGCGTCTGCCCAAGGCCACCGTATCGCGGTTGACCTACACGCTGAGTTCTCTCGGTTACCTCGATTATCTTGAGGAAATCAGCAAATACCGGATCGGCATTCCGGTCCTCAATCTCGGTTTTGCCTGCCTTGCGGGCGTCGGCGTGCAGGAAACCGCCCGTCCGATGATGCGCCGTCTGGCCGAATTCGCCGGTCGTGGAGCCGTGGTGGCAATGGCGGGGCGCGACGACGTCAAGATGATCTTTATCGCGGTCGAACGGGCCGGAGGCCTGGTGTCTCTCCAATTGGACGTTGGATCCCGGGTATCCCTGTCCCGTTCAGGGATCGGGCGCGGATATCTGGCCGGGCTGCCGGAGACCGAACGGCTGGTCGTGATGCAGCGGATCCGCGACCATGTCGGCGAGGCGAACTGGCCCAGGATCGAGGATGGCATCCTCAGGTCTATCGACGAGGTGCGAACCCAGGGGTTCTGCCTGAATGTCGGGGAATGGCAGGAAGGCGTGACGTCGGTCGGTGCGCCCTTCCGTCCGCCCTATGGAGACGGACGCCTTTTGGCGTTGAATTGTGGTGGGGCGTCCTTTCAGTTGCCGCGTGACGTCATGAAAAACGAGGTCGGTCCCAAACTGGTCGAGATGATCCGCGAATTGGAATCATCGAAGGGGCAGCCGCAATAGACCTGCGAGGATCACATCTGGCGCCAGGGGCGCCGGGTCAGTCCTGACCGAGGGCAATCGCCTGTTCCAGATGGTCGGCGAGGGCGGAGATCGCACCTGCCAGCAGACGGTGATCTCCGGAGTTCACGACCTCGGCAAGGACCACCGCCGTCTCGTCGCCGATCAGACCGGCAACGCGCATCGCGGCGGCCAGACCTTCCTCGTCCAGAACGGCGGCGGCAGGGCGCAATTCGCGGTGCTTGCCTTTCTGTCCCGCCTTTTCGATGCAGTCCGCCATGGCCTGAACAGGCGGCTGTTTGCGATGAATTTCGAAAGCAAGGGCGCGCAGGAACCGGAGCTTGAGGTCGGAATTGATCATGACGGGCCGCCTTTGAAGTCGAACGCCGGGACCGTCCCCCTTACATATGCCCGTCAGGGCAAAAAAGTGGCCGGAAAGAGCGTCCGCCGGAAAACCACGCGTCGCCCGGAACTGTCCGATTGTCAAAATGAGAATGTCGACAGGTCGCGGATTATGCGACCGCGGGTCGTTGCAGACAAGACGGAAGAAGCGGCGAATTTCTAAAGACGATCGAATTTTGAATGGTAAGGAGTGTCGCCAGGATTGTTTTCCGGAACGGAAAAGGAGGCGTTTTGTTCGTGCCGTATTGTTTATTGGGCGATATGGTTCTCATTTATATTTTTAATATGCGACTGCGTGAAATATTATTGCTGATTAAATCAATGTCAAGTATAGTGAACGGTTCCGGTGCTGAGAATGATCTGCGCCTTTCTTATTTCTATTGATGTACCGGTGTTCGGTGTCGTCTTTAATACCAAGTCTCGATGAGGATCGCTCATCGAGACTTGGCCGGCCCCCCCCGGTGTGGCGAGCGGATCCTGGCCGTTTCCCAGCCGGGACCGAAGAAACCCGGCAGACGGTCGATGGCTCAGGTACGATTGACCGAGACACCGCCGTCGACGAGCATGGAAGTTCCGGTGACGAAACTCGACGCATCCGACGCCAGGAACAGCGCGGCGCGGGCGATCTCCAGAGGTTGCGCTAGGCGTTTCAGCGCGTGGAGGCTCTCGACGAAGGCCCTGCTTTCCGGAGAGGGAGTGGCCGCGCGTCCCATCGGTGTGTCGGTGCCGCCCGGTAGAAGGGCATTGGCACGGATGTTCCGCGCACCGAATTCGGCGGCGATGACCTGGACCATCCCGATCAGGCCGGCCTTTGCCGCCGCATAGGCCGCCATGCCGGGAAATCCCGCGGAGTGACCGACGAAGCTCGACGTGAAGATCAGCGAGCCGCCGCCCCGCGCGACCATGGCGGGCAACTGATATTTGGCCCCGAGAAAGCCGCTGGTGAGATTGCTGTCGACCACGTCACGCCAGTTTTCGAGCGAAAGATCCGGCAGCGGTGCGGACTCGCCGGTGGCGCCGGCATTGTTGACGGCGATGTCGAGCCCGCCGAAGCGGTCGACGGCCGTCTCCACCAGCCGGCGCGCCACATCCTCCTTCCGGATGTCCCCCGCGAGCGCGACGGCTTCACCGCCACTCTCCCCAATGTCTTCCACGAGGGCGTCCAGCGCGGCCCGCCGCCGCCCCGAGACCACAAGTCTCGCCCCTTCCGATGCAAACAGTCGGGCGGCCTCATAGCCGATCCCGGAACTCGCCCCGGTGACGATGGCGACTTTTCCAATCAATTCCTTCATCAGATACCTTCGTGTCCGTATGAGTGACGGCCGCTTCCGCCCGCCGGACCACGTCGAAGCCCGAGCTTCGGCCATGGAGAGGGGCCGCGACACGGACGGAAAGTAAAGCCGGTCCCGTTTCCCGAAACTCCGCTTCTTGCGTTGCAATCGATGGCCCCCATCCCCGCGGCTTCAAACAGAGGCGGTCGGGCTTTGATTTGACCGTCCGGCCGGTATGATGGTTTCGGGATCGGACGGGGACGACCCGGCCCGGGCAGTCATCGGCCGATCGGATGCGTCAGTAGGCGACGCCGATCTGTGCGCGCCGAACGGTCGGCTTTTCGATCTCGTCCAACACCGCGCGGGCATAGTCGATGCCGCTGATCGCCAGCTTTCCCTGTTCGTCGAACAGCGCCACCTCGCCGCCCACGCGATAGCGGCGCCTTGAGGAAGATGGCTTCGTCAGCCTGTAGGGCGACAACTATGATTGCCGGTTCAGCGACAATTATCGCTGCATCCGATGGTGGAGCGATCGTTTCTCGTCAGTCCACGGTCAAGCCCGTGGCATTACCCCTCGGTGTTCTGAGCACCGTGCCAAATTCGAAGAATACGCACGCGGTCACCTGCGATCCGATAAACGATCACTTAGGGCGGGACGATCGTAAGTTCTCGCCTGTCTTTTGTCGTTGGGCGTCCGATCAGGGGATGGTCGGCCAATTCCATGGCAACGCCGAGCAGGCGCTCGGCCATTCCAGATGCTGCAGCCGGGTGAACTTCACTTCCACGGCGGCGGCGGCAACTCGTCTGGTTTGCCCCAGCTTTGCAGCCAACGCCGCACGTCGTCCAGCGACACGTCGTCCGCCTCCGGCAACGCCTCCGCAGCCGCAATGGCGCGCTCTTTGGCGGTCCCGTCTTCAGGATCGAATATGGATGCGGGTTCAGCCATGCGGATTAATTTAAATCTTCGTGGTTCCGAATTCAGTGTTTGGAGGCAACGATTTCGTGATGACGAAGCTCTTTCACCAAAGTTCGCTCGAAACCAGATGAATGCCGGCCGAATCGATGCAGGCTCCTTTGCGTAGGGAGTCCTATTCGTCCACGTCTGTACGCCGGAATGTGTGCCAATCCTGACTTTAGTTGTGGGTTAGATTGTGGGCTGAGATCTCGCTTTCTGAAAGAACCATCGTGATTTCAATTGGTTAGCAGAAGATGCTGGCGGGCCGTGTCCGACGAAGATGAGCACTATGTCTACGCCATAGCCCTCTAAAAGACAGTGCTGGCATTTCAGATGCGGATGGTTGCAGGCTCGAATTAGGAGGCGTATATGATAGCGCGATTGCAGGAAGGGCGTTTTAGGCCCGCCTGGGGTAGAGGTAGTCTGCCTGCGGAAGGGCACTTTAGGTCCGCCGAAATCCTACTTTTTAGGGTTCGGAGGGTGCGAAGTGCTCGATATATCGATCCATATTTCTATCCACACCTCGCTCTTCGTTGCGGCTGCCTTTGTGCCGATGGCATTATGGGCCGCGAAATCATGCTCGAAAAGACAGCGCCTAAGGAGCAAAGCCCGCCTTTTCAAAAAACTGCGTCGAGACATTTTCAAGAAAACAGATGCACGTGTCTCTCTGCTGGAAGCAAAGTCGGGCGAGCGGCAAACGAAGGCGAGATAAAAGTGTGTGTCCACTTCAGGCATAAGTCATTGACATGACTTTTCCTTTTACGTGCCACGTGGTCGAGAGTGAGCATGCTTTTCAGTTTTCGCCAATGATTTCAATGGCGTTTTCGGCACCGCGATTTCTACGATGTGAAGAATATCGTTTAAAATCAAGATCGTGAACAGGATCGACACCTTGCACGTAGACAGCGCACATTGTGTCGTCGGCTGAATTCCTCAATCCAAACAACGTCCCCACCGTCGCGCACATTGCACCGTTTTATCTGGCCATCGTGGCCGTAACCTCAGATGCTCCCGGCAAAACCCCTGACTATCCGAGACCGAAGACGGCCTGCGCGCAGCCTTGGCAGAAAAGCTGGCCAAGGACCGGTAGCTATGATAGGTTACATGTAACCACTGTGGAGAATGACCATGCCTCCGGCAGCCAGCCCCAAGCCCACCCGCGTGAAGGTTCGGGAACATCGTGACCGCCTGCGGGCGCAGGGTCTGCGGCCCATTCAGATTTGGGTGCCTGACGTTCGCGCGCCTTCATTCCGGTCGGAAGCACACCGCCAGTCGCTGGCCGTCGCCGCCAGTCCCCAGGCCGGCGAGGATCAGGCGTTCATCGACGCGATATCCGACTGGACGGAGGAATGAGACGGGGCGACATTTGGACCGTGGCCGGCGGCAAGGACTACGCCGGCAAGCCACGTCCGGTCGTCGTCGTCCAGGATGACAGCTTCGACGCCACGGATTCGATCACCATTTGCGCCTTCACCACCGACGAAACCGACGCGCCGCTGTTCCGCCTGCCGGTGACGCCGAACGAGCGCAACGGGCTGCTTTCTCCTTCCCGGCTGATGGTGGACAAGATCACCACCGTTCCGAAGTCCAAGGTTGGCGCCCATGTTGGCCGGCTGGACGATGAGGATATCCTGCGCCTCAATCAGGCGATCCTGGTTTTCCTCGGGCTAGCCGTTTCCCCCAGGACGAAGCGGGACGCATAGCGATGTTCGCGCCGCCAGCCGCACATCTTGCGTTTCACCTGTCCGGTCCAGCCCGGCGCAATTCCTTTCGCGCCGGGACGCGCGGCGTACCCTGGCGCAGTTTTGGGCCATTCGTGTTTTAGGCAGACAGGCCGATCCTGTCGGGATGTCCCGACTTCGCGACCTGCCCGACGATCTTTACGTTCCTCTCTCGACGGAGCCCTGGCCCCGAACCGGCCGACCACCGAAGCACGACCTCTCGACCTGGACCGTCAGCGACGACTGGCCCGAACACGTCAGGTATTTCTCAAAGCCAACGTTCCGGCGTCGCGCCGCCTCCATCAACCACTCGGTCGCGGCCGTTCCTGAGGGCAAAGCTAATTCCTGATTGCGAACCTTGCACCGAGGAGGCGAGCCAACAAAGGCGGGCCATGCCGGACCTTGTTCGCCTGCGCACCGATACGGCACAGGCAGCGAAACAGCGCCTCACCGACCCCGGACGGACGTGGCTTTACCGAACAGATCGGCCATCGGCCGAATCCGTGCCCTGTCGACTTCCAGAGTCTAAAAACCGCTCTTCGTAAAGGCGATCGTGCACCACTGCACCACTGACACCAGTGATGCAGTGGTGCACAATACAGCGAAGCTTAACTCAAGGAGGCCGTGATGGCTGGAAACTCTGACCCTATTCGTAAGAGCGTGACACTTCCTGAAAACATGTGGCAGCAGATCTCGGAATACCGATTCCGTCGTCGTATCCCGGTAGAAGCCGAGGCCGTTCGCCAATTGCTGGAGAGGGGGTGGAAATCCCTGGTGCTGGAGAACGTCTTGAAAGACGAAATGCGCAAAGTCGGTATTGATGCAGCTAAAATCGAACAGATCGTTGATGAGGTTGTCTCTCAACTCGGACTGTCCACCCCAAAGAGCCCGGTTTCGGATAATGCTGTGCGCGAGTAAGTGACCAGAACGCCCGTTATGCGGCAGGATCGGCGACGGATCTGCTGCCCATGTCTTCGGAAAACGGAATAGCGGAGTCGGAATCGGCCCGACCAAGTCGTTCCCCCAGGCGTATCGACAGGTAGGTTATGCCCCATCTTCCTCATTTCGGAAGATCGTCGGCTTTTGAGACGCCGTGGGATCTTCCGGTCTAAAATCGGGCGCCGCGCTATACCTTCTCAGAATCCTAACCGCCGCCTCGGGCGTGACATTGGTCACGTCCGGAGTTCGCAGTTCGCAGTTCTGTTCTGAAATGGCGGAAGGGGGGGGATTCGAACCCCCGGTAGAGCTTTACACTCTACGACGGTTTAGCAAACCGCTGGTTTAAGCCACTCACCCACCCTTCCGCAGGTGCCGGCGCCGGTCATTGATCAGCACCGTGCTTGGATGGCCGGTTCTACAGAATAGAATCGCCCCCGTCAATCAGACTTACGCGGAAAACCGCAAACTTTTACCGAAACGCGGCCGGCACGCCGGAGGGGCGGGACTTTGGCGAGTAAAGGCGAACAGCCGTTCAACCATCTTTTGACGAAATGCCGTGGCAATGCCGCGCGTAGTTTTCAAAATCGGCAAGGGGAAGGGGCCGGCTGAAAAGATAGCCCTGGAAGTCGGCGCATCCGGTGCTATGCAGAACATCGCGCTGCGACTGCGTTTCAACGCCCTCCGCAATCACCGACAGCCCCAGGCTCTGGCCCAGGAACACGATGGTCTTGGCAATGGCGGCGGCCTGGGGGTCGGTGTGCACGTCGGTGACGAAGGACCGGTCGATTTTCAGCTCGCTCAGGGGCAGGCTGCGCAGATAGGCGAGCGAGGAATAGCCCGTGCCGAAGTCGTCCAGGGAAATGCTGAGACCGTGTGCCTTCATGTCGCGCATTTTGGCAATGGCATCATTGATGTCGTCCAGCAGGACGCTTTCCGTCAGTTCCAGTTTCAGTTTTCCCGGATCGGCGCCATGTCGCTCCACCGTCCCGATGACCTGGCGGACAAAATCCGACTGACGGAACTGGCAGGCGCTGACATTGACCGACAAGGTCAGATGTCGGGTCGCTTCCTGGTCGGCCCACAGGACAAGCCGCGCGCAGGCCATCTCCAGGACCCACTGACCTATCGGCAGGATCAGGGCTGTTTCCTCGGCGATGGGAATGAACTCGTCCGGCGGCACGAGTCCCCGGACGGGGTGGTGCCAGCGCAGCAGCGCCTCCGCGCCGGTCAGGGCTCCGTCGCGGTCGACCTGCGGCTGATAGAAGACTTCAAGCTGTCCCCTTTCCACCGCGTCATGCAGTTCCGTCGCCAGCGTGGTTCTCGCAAGAACGGTCGACTGCATCTCGGGATCGAAAAAGCGGACCCCGTTCCGGCCCTCGTTTTTTGCGGTGTACATGGCGAGATCGGCCTCCCGCAGCAGATCCTCAACCGAGGCCCGTCCCTGCTTGAACAGAGAGATTCCGATGCTGGGGGTCGATTCCCATTCATAGGTGCCGATCTGATGCGGTTTGCGCAGCGCGGCGAGGATTTTATCGGCGACCGCGCGGGCCTGATGGGCGGCCTCCGTCCGGCCGCAGCTCAAATCCTCCAGCATCACCACGAATTCGTCGCCGCCCAGTCTCGCCACTGTGTCGGTGCGCCGGACGCTTGCCTGGAGCCGTTCCGCGACCTGACAAAGAAGCTCGTCCCCTTTGTCATGTCCCAGGGTGTCGTTGATGGTCTTGAAATTGTCGAGATCGATGAACATCAGGGCGCCTTCGCGGTTTGACCGCGCGGCTCCGGCCAGCGCCTGTTCCAGCCGGTCATGCAGCAGCCGGCGGTTCGGAAGGCGGGTCAGGGGATCGTAGAACGCCAGACGCTCGATCTCCCGTTCGGCGGCCTTATGTTCGGTGATGTCGGTGAAGGCGCCGACATAGTGGGTCACGTCGCCGGCCGGACCCCGGACCGCGGTGATGATCAGATACTCCGGAAAAACGTCGCCACTCTTGCGCCGGTTCCAGATTTCCCCGCGCCAGGTTCCGGTCTTGCCGATCTCATCCCACATGGCCCGGAAAAAGGCGTCGTTATGGCGTCCGGACTTCAGAACGCTGGCCCGCTGTCCCACCACATCCGCGGCGGCGTAGCCCGTGATCTCGGTGAAGGCCTTGTTGACTTTCAAGATGGTGCCATCGGCCGCGCTGATGACCAGTCCCTGCTGGGCTTCGAAGGCAGTGGCGGCGATCCTCAGTTCCTCTTCGATCTTTCTGCGTTCGCTGATATCGCGGGCGGTCAGAATGATCTGAGTCACCCGTCCCGCCATGTCGCGCACGCCCTGGGCCCTGGATTCGACCCAGCGATAGCTGCCGTCCTTGCAGGCCCGGCGAAAGGTCAGGGTCCGAACCCCGCTTCCCCCGACGATGTCGCGGATCACCGCCGGCAGCAGATCCCGTTCCTCGGGATGCGCGAAATCAGAGGCGCGCCGGCCGATCAGTTCGCAATCCGTCTGACCGAACAGGGGATAACTGGCTGGCGAGACATAAAGATAGCGGCCTTCCAGATCGATACAGGCAATCATGTCCGAACAGTTGTCGGCAAGAAGGCGGTATCGGGATTCGCTTTCCTGAAGCTTCCGTTCGAACAGGGCCCGTTCGGTGGCGTCATCGATTGCAAGGCTCATTTTCATCGCTGGGCGTCCCCGGTCCATCGACTCGACTGACTGAGTGTTCAGGTGATCATTAGCCGGATCGGACGGGACGGGTATCCCCATTTGAGGATGAGGCGGAAGCCCGCGAGGAATTTCGTGATCAGATGGTTGTGGCGCCGCGACGCGCTGGCCTTCAGGGCGTCGCGTCTTCCGGGCCGTGGTGATCTTCGGCGGAAGGCCGATCGGCAACCCCGCCTTGTTCCGGGGAGAACGGTCCGGAACGGGGTTTGCGGATTTCTCCGATCGCCCAGGACTGGTCCGCAAGCCGCCGAAGGCGCAGAGCGGCGTACCGGACTTCGGCACAGCGGAGTTCAAGAACCTCCGCCGAGGTCGGCGCTGCCTCGTCCGACAGGACGGGGCTGGTGTCGTCGGGCAGCGTGTCCGGCAACCTGCGGGTGCGGTCGAGGAGGGACAGCACGTCGGCACGGGTCGCCGAAAGCACTGCTTCGGCTTTTTGCGGATCAAGATCCGCCTTGCGGTTGCGGATGATCAACCGGACCGTGACGATCTGCGCGGCGGTGATATAGGACGCGGCCAGCAATCGGCCGTAGCGCGGCCAGAGCAGCCGCACATGATGCGGCTCGCCCCGCATCCGCGCCGCCGATTCACTGATCGCCGACAGGGATTCGATCAGGTTTTTCCGGGCCAGCCGGTAGGACTGCTGGGAGGCGTTCCACTGAAGACAGCGGTCCGCGTAGGTCTGGGTGTTGGCGAGCAGGCCGTCGACCAGTTGCGGCGCGTCCTGATGTTCCCATCGGGGGAGGATGCGGCTGAAGACATAGGCGATCGTCACGCCGATCAAAGTGTCCAGCAGCCGGGCGAGGACGGGCGGGGCTTCCACCGGATCCAGAAAATGCAGTGACAGCAGGGCCGAGACGCTGGCCGCGACGGAGGTGGTCCGGTAATGCACGCGGCCGAACGCGTGCGCGGTTCCGACCGCGACCAGCATGGCGCCGAGCAGTACGAACTTGGGCGCGATCCAGAGCAGGGCACCGGTCAGGACGCAGCCGATCAGGGTTCCTTCCAGCCGGTCGTTGCGGCGCTGGCGGGTCACGCTGTAGCTCGCCCGCAGGATCACGGCAATGGTGAGAAGAATCCAGTTGCCGTGACTGAGCGCCGGGATCAGCGAAATCAGGGCGTATCCGGTGCCAAGAGACAGGCCCAGTCGGATGGCGTGGCGGAAAACGGGATCGGAGAAATGCGCATGTCCGATCAGGATGGCAAGGGAGCGGGGCTGCGGCGGCACGAAGGCGTCGAGATCGATTCCCTCGAGAATGGACCGGGCCTCCTCCCGGTTTCCCAGGACCGCGGGCAGACGGGCGAGCTGGGTCGCGGCGAAGGTGAAGCGTGACCGGGTCATGCGCGCCGCTCTGACAAGGCGGCGGTCGGCTTCGGGCTGTTCGGCATGTCGGGCCGCCGCCTCGGCAATGCCGGCCAGGACCTCGCCACGGTCGGGCAGATGCAGATTGCGTTGTCCGGCCAGAAGGTCGATCGCCAGCCTCTCCAGATCCGAGGCCAGAAGCCGGGCCAGACCGGCAACCCGGGCGGCGAGCGGCGAGGAGGCTTCGATCAGGCGCGACGGCGCGCGATCGGCGTTGGCCGACACCAGCGCATCGAGAGAATCGAGCAGCAAGACCAGCGACGCGGCGAGACTGACCGTGACGTCGGTCGGCCGGCCGGTAAAGACCAGGCTGCGCGCCGTCTGGAGGTGGTCGGACAGGGCCGCCTGTTGTTCCACGACGCGGACATAGACGGACGTCCGGTCGGTGCCCTCGTAAAAGCCGGCGACGGTTCGCAGATAGGCCGCGAATTCGCGCAGACATTCCCCGACGGCGAGGCGCCGGCTGCTGCCGTCGATCAGCCGGGTGACGGCGAGCGCGACGAAGACATAGGCCGTGCCCCCGGCCGCGAACAGCGTCTCATAGGCGATGGCCTCCTCGATGCCGCCAAGCGGCGTTCCCAGTGTGAACACGATGGCGAGCATGGTGAGGATGCTGAGAGGGATCGCCCAGCGGCCCCATCCCAGAATCATGCCCCCGATGAAGCCGAAGGTGACGACCACGATCCCTTCCAGCCAGGGCGTGCCGAAGGCAAATGCGGCCGCCGTCGATCCGGACAGCGCCAGTCCCCACGCGATCGGCAGGATTCTGGCTTTCATCGGAAGGGGATTGGGCTGATCGCCGATACTGACGCAGATCGCTCCTGAGCCGGCCACCATGCCGGCGGTGAATCCAAACAGGGCGGAGGCGATGGCGACGACGATCCCAACCCCCGTCGAGACGGCGAGACCGTTCAGAATATGCTGCCCGAACAGGATCTTCAGGAACCGTGGCGACAGGATCGTATGGGCGTAGCCGTCAGTCTGCATTCCGAAGTGTGTTCTCCTCAACCATGTCGTCGTGGACGACGCTGCGGTTCCGGCCGGTTTCCTTGGCCTGATACAGTGCCTTGTCGGCTTTTTCCAGCAGTCTGTCCAGAGGGGTCGAGGCGTCGGATGTGCCGGTCACGCCGATGCTGACGGTGACCTGGATCTTGTCGTCGTTGTGGTAAACCGGAACACTGGCGACGGCCCGTCTGATCCGTTCGGCCAGAATCCAGGCGTTGGAAGGTGTGGTGTCGGGCAGGAGGATCGTGAACTCTTCGCCGCCGATCCGGGCAGCGATGTCGGAAATTCTGAGCGACGAGCGCAGCACGTTGGAAAAATGCACCAGCGCGGCGTCGCCGGCCGCATGTCCGAAATTGTCGTTGATCGCCTTGAAATGGTCGAGATCGAGGGACAGCAGAGACAGGCACGAACGGTTTCTGGACAACCGGGCCAACTCGACCGTCGCCTTTTCCCGGAATTGCCGCCGGTTCGACAGACCGGTCAGACTGTCGGTTTGCGCCATTTTCTCCAATTCATTGCGTGTCTGGCACAACTGGCCGATGCGGTAGATCAGGTGGTGGGCCAGGAAAAGCGCCACCGTGGTCAACAAGGCACCACCCCGAAGGATCATGCCGACAAAATGGCGCCATTCGGTCAGGACGTCGGTGACCGGTGTGGTAACGGCGACCACCAGGGGAAAGCCGTCCAGCGCGGCATAGGACAGCAGCTCTTCCGTCGATGGCCGGGACGGGTCGCTGGTCTCGATCACGCCACGGGATTGTCTGGGCAGATGGTCCCGCCACATCTCGTTCTGCTCAAAACTTCGCCCCACGATCTCCCGGTCGACCGGAGCGCGTGCCAGCAGGGTCCCGTCGCGTGAGAACAGGGCGATCGATCCATAAGGTTTGGGGCGGCCGGCTTCGAACAGGGGCTCCGGGCCGACCAGCGGGATGGCGGCGACCACCGTGGAGATTCCGCCGGTGCCGGCCGGCAGGGCGATCGATGTCGGCAGCGACCATAATCCGGTGACCGGATCGAAATAGGGACGGCCGACGAAGAATCCGCGCTTTTCCGGATCAGCCTGGGCGGTGATGATGTCCTGCCCGGCGAGGTTGGCGACCGGACGGGCATCCGGATCCCCGATGTGATAGGCTTTTCCCTCCCGGTCGACCAGGAGAACATGGATGCTGTCGCCAAGACCCCGGGTGAGCTGGTTGACGAAATCCGCAAGTTCGAGATCGGTGCGCGGATCGAGCGCGTAATGCTGCTGATAGTGACTGACGATCATGTCGAGAAACAGCTCGATCAGTTCGAATTGATTGCGTGTCTGTTCCTCGACCACGCGGGTCATCCGCTCGATGTCGGCCTTTTTGGTCGAGATCGCCTGAGCCCTGGTTTCGATCAGCATGACCCAGGCGATCAGCCAGATGGTCGCCACGGCGATGATGGTGGAAAAACCGATAATCCGGGCAGCCTGATATTCGCCAGGGCGGTCGATTTTCCGGATCAGGCCGAAAAGCATCACATTGCCAAGGGCGCTGGTCAGACGGGGGATGGCTGGTTTCATGGTCTCCCTCGGGTCGCGGATTTATCGTGGCGATGTCCTTCGAACGGGCCCCCGCCAGAGCTGATGTCCTTGTGATCCCGCCGCGAGTGCGACACCGGGCCGGTCGCGATGCCGGGGAACGCGCGCCTGTTCCTCCCGGCCCGCCCTGACGTTCCTGCATTTTCGGTGCATCCGCGGCGTCCGTTGTTCATCCGGGCAGAGCCTTCAGCCTGCAAGCTCCGTGTTCGAGGCGGTGGAAGGTCGATCTGTCGAACAATATAGATCGAAGCGGATATTTATCCAATGGTTGAAATGCCTGCTGTCGCACTCCGAATACAGATTGAAAAATGGTTAACGGTCCCCCTTTGGCCGTTTTCGACGTTTCAAAATGGTCGTGGGATTGGAAAAGAGCGGACAAGGCCGCTCTTTTCCATTGGATTGTTCGCCGGCACGACAGACTCTGTCGCCGGAGATATTTCCGGTTTGTTAACCCGCCGTTCGCTTTGTGACGACCGCCAAAGGTGCGCGGGAGGGGCGGCTTTCCCGGAGCCGCCGTTGCCGGGGCGTCGTATCAGGCGCCCTTGGCCGTGACTTCCGGCATGGTGTCGAGGTAGATCTCGCGGAATCGCGCCACCAGTTCCTGGTCGATCTGCGCGGCCATATCCCCGCTCATGATCTTGAACGCTTCTTCGGCCCGGTAGCGGGGTTTGTACATGCGGGGATCTGTCATGGCGGTAAACACGTCCACGACCGCCGACATCCGGGACAGTTCGTTCTGCTGATTGGCGACCAGTGCCAGGGGATAGCCGCTGCCATCGAGACGTTCGTGATGCTGTCCGGCGATGGTGAGAACACCTTTGGGCATGTCGCTCGCGGTGCGGAGGAAAGAGACGCCAAGCCCGACATGGTCCCGGATCATCTGCTTTTCATCCTCGGTCAGATTTTCCGTCTTGTTGAGGACCGAATGCCGGATGGCGAGCTTGCCGACATCGTGGAGCAGCCCGCCGCAGGCCAGCAGAATTTGCTGCGATCGGGGCAGGCCGATCGAATATCCGAACAGGGCGAGTAGCGTGGCGGCGCGCAGGGAATGGACGAACGTCACATGGTCATGGTCGCGCACGCCTTCCAGGATCGCGGGAAAGACGCCGGTGGTGACGGCGTCCACCACGGATGCGCAGCTTTCCGCGACGGCGCCGTACTGGATCGGATAGGACTGGTCGAAAATGTCGGCGATACTGCCGAACAGCGTCAGCGTGTCCTGAAGGGCGTCGCGCGCCAGAGACGGAAGTTCCTTCCACGATTTTTCCACCTTTATGTTGATCTGGGCGGAAATAACCGAGAGAAGGGCGCTGCGGCGATAGGGCTTGATGATGCAGTCGGTTGCGCCGGCGGTCAGCGCCGCGGCCAGGACATCGGGATCGCCATTGTCCGAAATGAACACCACAGGGGTCTGACCCAGTTCACGCTCGAACCGCATGGCGCGGATGAAATTCACCCCGCTCGACGGCGGAACATATTCTCCGACAATCACAAGGCCGGGAGGCGACACGCCGAGACCCATCAGGGCGTTGGTGCTGTCTCCATAGGTGTGGACCGAGTAATAGGACTGCAACGTCGACGAGAGCTGTTCACGGTGCCGGCTGTTCCCGTCGGCGATCGCGACCAGATGTTTATCCGGGATTTTTCCAGGCGCGATCATGAATGGGCGGGGGGCAGGGTTCCCATGGGGCACGGCACCGGACGCCGGACTGGCACCTCCGGTGTCGGCGAGGAAACATCGATGGCAGACGGTGACTCGGACAAGGTGTTTTCTTCATCCCCTGGCGGACGAAAGCCCACGCTTCGAATTATACGCAGCCACTGACGTTCGCCGGTCCTGTTCACACGATAACTGGCGAAATTGGACCGGAAGCCGCAGCTATCCTTTTTTTTAACAGTAATACATTTTTTCATCCGGCGAAACCGTGAGGAGCGTCACACCGAGGCGCAATCGCATGACCGGATCATGCCGGATCACGGCGACAGGAGAGACCTTGCCAGGAAAACCGTTCAGCCGCGTCATGCCGGCGGGGACCTGTCCGGCATCTGTCCGAACGGGCCGCTCGGGCTGCGGTCGACCGGGAGGACGGCCTCCGTCCGGGCCATCGCGGTGTAAGCCGATGGCGGGCTGATCACATCGGGGATCCGTGGCGGAGGGGGCTTCTCCACCGCGGAAGGCGTGCGCTCCCGCAAGGGTGCGCCGAATGGGATCTGCCGGGCGGTAACCGTGTCTTGAGAGAAAATCCGGCGGCGCGGAGAAATGCCTCGCCGCCGGGTCGTATCCGACCTTAGTTTTTTAGCATGCCCTGCTCAATCCCAAGGGTTACGACTGGATCAGGCGCAGCAGTTCCTGCGGCAACTGGGACGCCTGGGTCAAGGCGGCGACCGATGCCTGGGTTTTCACGTCCGTGGCCGACAGGGTCGACTTCACCTGCGCGACGTCGGCGTCCATCACCACCGAGGCGGCCGCGGACACGTTCTGAACGTTGGTCGCGATGGCCTGGCCGCTGAAGTTGAACTGCGATTCGTAGGCGCCGATCTTCGCACGGTCCTGGGTGATCGTGTTGATCGCCGAATTGATCTTGTTGATCGCGGTGAGCGCGTTCGAGGCCGTGCTGACCGTCGAGGAGGAGCCCAGGAGGCCGGTCACCGAGACCGACGCCACCGACACCGTGATGAAGTTGGACGACAGTGTGCCGACCAGGAACTTCACGTTGGACAGGAACGAGCCCGACAGCAGGGTCTGGCCCGCATAGGTCGTGCTGCTGACGATGCTGGTGATTTCGCTCTTGAGCTGACCATATTCCGTGTTGATGTCCTGGCTGCGCTGGGTGTTGGTGACCTGGCCGGACGCGGCCTCGGTTGCCAGCGCCATCATGCGCTGCAGCACATTGCTGATCTGGGCCAGGGCGCCGTCGGCGGTCTGCAGGATGGCCGTGCCCTGTTGCACGTTGGTCTGGTCCTGCTGATAGACCGTGACGCTGGCGTTCAACTGCGTGCCGATGGCGAGGCCGGCGGCGTCGTCCGACGCCTGCACGATCCGCGAGCCGGACGCGAGCTGCGAAAGATAGTTGGTTTCCTTGGCCGAATTCTGATTCAGGTAATTCAGTGACGCGTTGGCGGCATTATTTGTGGAAATGACAGGCATGCTAACCTCCATTAAGGCGTACTTCACAGGATCTCTGGTTCTGCCCTGTTTCTCGCCGTCTGTGAGTGATACGGCCTATGGGAAAAAATCAGGCAAAATTTTTTTCGGTAATTGCACTTTTAGTGTTTTCCGCAGGAATCCCTGTTTTTTCCCCATGGTTGACGGCAAGCCTAGCATCCTTGCCTTAATGGCTCATTAATGAGCGGGATATGTCGCGGTTTTACTGGAATTTTCAGATTCGACGGCTCAATTGGAAGGTGCTTCACTGATGGACCGACGACGTTCGATCCAGGTCGATGAGCCTATGACATATAGACCAAAGGAGTGGTGGAGATGAACCAATCTTCGGTTTGGCTAATCACGGGTTGTTCGAGTGGATTTGGTCGAGAAATTTCAAATATAGTAATCGATATTGGATGTAAATTGATTGTAACATCTCGAAATATCGATAACCTTAGCGCGATAATAAATAAAAATAATGATAATATTATTTGTGCCGCGCTGGACGTCACTGATCCCGGGCAGATTGACGACGTGGTACGCATGGCGGAGGAACGCTTCGGGGGCGTCGATGTCCTGGTCAACAATGCCGGGTATGGCTATCTCTCCGCTGTGGAGGAGGGCGAGGAGGCTGAGGTCCGGGCCATGTTCGAGACCAATGTGTTCGGTCTGTTCGCGATGACGCGCGCCGTCCTGCCGGGAATGCGCCGCCGCCGGCGCGGACATATCGTCAACTTTTCATCGATTGGCGGGTTGATCGGTTTCCCTGGCGTCGGATTTTACAACGCCACCAAATTCGCCGTGGAGGGATTCTCCGAAGCCCTGGCCAAGGAAATGCGGCCCCTCGGCGTCCGCGTCACCATCGTGGAGCCTGGACCGTTCCGGACCGATTGGGCTGGCCGGTCGCTGAAGGTGACCAAGGCCGCGATCGCCGACTATGCCGCGACCGCCGGGGCCCGGCGCGAGATGATCCGGGATTACAGCGGGCGTCAGCCGGGCGATCCGGTCCGGGCGGCCAAAGCCATCGTGGCGGCCGTCGAGGCTGCCGATCCGCCGCTGCATCTGCTGCTCGGCCGTCCGGCCTTCGATGCGGCGACGCACAAGCTGGGCGAATTGTCGCGGGAATACGAGGCCTGGCGGGAGATCAGCCTCGGCGCCGATTTTCCCGCCGCCTGAGGCGGTATCGCCGATTTTCCCGCCGCCTGAGGCGGTATCGCCGATTTTCCTGCCGCCTGAGGCGGTATCGCCGATTTTCCTACCGTCTGTGAGGCGGCCTTCCGACCCGGTGGAGCGGCGTCAGCGTCGTCCCGACATCTGCCGGACGAACTCCTCGCCCGCCGGACGAAGGGATCCGTCCTCGTTGAGCAGGGAGACCGTCGACGCCGTATCGAGACTGTACCAGATGGCCGGATTGACGCCGGACGCGAAGGCGGCGCGCAGCAGGGGGCGGACCGAGACCGGGTTGGAGTCCCAGCGCCATTGCCCGATCTCGTTGCTCATGACCGGCTTGCCGGTGGCGCGCACCAGAATATCGGCGACGATGGCAAACGCGTCCGCGTCCCTGCCGTACCAGTGGATGTTGACGCGATCGATCGGAGCCCTGGCATAGACGGGAATCAGGACATCGGCGCCCCGCAGGAGGGCCGTTCTCACGTCGGCGGGAACGGAGGCGGTCGTCCGATAGGCGCATAGTGCGGCCCCGGCGTTCCTGTCCTCCTCGGTATAAAAGGCTTTGCGTGCGAAGGAACAGGCCTTTTCCGTCTGCCCGAGCTGCAACAGCGCAAGCCAGGTATAGCCGGCGGCGGCATCGCCCGACAGTCCGCCGTTGGCGCAGGCGATGGCGTGGGCGTGGGCGACCGCGCAGGCCTGTTCCAGTTCCTTTCCATAAGCCACGGCGAGATCCTCCGGCGTCGGACCGGCCTTGTAGGACTGTGGATTGTTTTCCTCGTTCTCGACGACCAGAAGGGCCGGCTTCCACGCCTCGATCACGCCGGTCAGGGTTCCGCGGAAGGCGTCCCAGTCCGACGGGGGCTGTGACGGACGCCGGGGCGGGTGGTCCCGTCCGTCATTGCGCACAGTCAGCGCGACCTTGAGGCCGGCCCTGGCCGGAGCCTCGCAGGCCGGGCAACCGGCCGGTTTCTGCCAATGGTCGAGCACCACGGCGGGCGGGCGGAACCACGCCACTCCCAGTCCCCGGGCCCGGGCCGCGACGAACGGAAGGTCCTGATGTCCGTTCGGCCACAGCATCAGACCGAACGGGTTGTCGGCCCGCGCCTGCGTCCCGGGAAGCAGGAAGCAGAGTGCGAGGCAGAGCCGGATCAGAAAATGGGTGTCGCGCCGGTACATGGCTTCGCATGATGGCCGCTTCGATTGCGGCCCGCAAGACGGGGCGAACCGCAACCACGCCTCTGGCAATGACCCCGTCTCCCGCCAACATGAACAGGCGGGCCGGCGGCGCCGGCGCGGGAAAGGTTTGCGATGCGGCAACGAATTCTGTTGTGACACTATGGTTTCGGTGGTTACAAGCGAAGGCGCGCTCATTCGGCTTTCCGGGCCATTGGTCTTCCCCGACCGCCCGGCCCATGATTCCTGACGGAAAGGAGTGTCGGTTTTGGACACTGTTGTTCTTCCCGGACGCGATGCCCTGACAGAGGCGGCGATCGATCCGGGCCTCGACCTTATGGCCGAAATCACCCGTCTTCGCCGTGACCGCAAGGCCGTTATCCTGGCCCACTACTACCAGGATGGCGAAATACAGGATCTTGCGGACTTCGTGGGCGATTCGCTCGACCTGTCGCGCAAGGCGGCGGCGACCGACGCGGAGGTCATCGTTTTCTGCGGCGTGCGTTTCATGGGCGAGGTCGCGAAAATCGTGAGCCCGCAAAAAACCGTCCTGATTCCGGACGCGGAGGCCGGGTGTTCGCTGGAGGAATCCTGCCGTCCTGACGCCTTCCGCCGCTTCCGCGAACAGCATCCGGATCATCTGGCGGTCAGCTACATCAACTGTTCCGCCGAAGTGAAGGCGCTCTCGGACGTCATCGTCACCTCGTCGAACGCGGAGGCGATCCTGGCCCAGCTTCCCGCCGACCGGCCTGTCCTGTTCGCGCCTGACCGGCATCTGGGCGGGTATCTGGCGCGGAAAACCGGGCGAAACCTGACCCTCTGGCCGGGAAGCTGCATCATTCACGAGCAGTTTTCCGAGCGCGAACTGGTCCGTCTCAAAGCGCGTCACCCCGATGCGCTGGTGGCCGCGCACCCCGAGTGCCCGGAGGGCATTCTGCGGCATGCCGATCAGGTGGGGTCGACCCGCGCCATCCTCGACTTCGTGCTGTCCAGTCCCGCCCGCTCCTTCATCATCGCGACCGAGCCGCATATCATCCACCAGATGGAAAAGGCCGCGCCGGAAAAGACCTTCATTCCGGCGGTTGGCATGGACGGGAGTTGCGATTGCGCCCGCTGTCCCTTCATGGCGAAAAATACCCTGGAGAAGATTTATCTCTGCCTCGCCAATGACGCGCCGCGCATCGAACTTCCGGAGGACCTGCGCGTCGCCGCGCTGAAGCCGTTGCAGCGCATGCTCGATATGTCCGTGGCGGTCAATGCGCCCTCCGGAGCCCTATCCGAGACTCCGGCCGACAGGACTGTCCATGCCCTCTGATTTCGAAGAGACCGTTTCCCGCGTGATCGAGCTGGCCCTGGCCGAGGACATCGGGAGCGGAGATATCACCAGCGGCTCAGTCATTCCCGCCGATCTGCTGTTCCATGGTGTCATGGCCGCGCGCGAACCCATGGTGATCGCAGGTCTGACATTCGCGGCCGAGGTTGTCCGGCGTGTCGTGCCGGAGGCCGGGGTCCGGCTGGTGGTCGCCGACGGGGATGCGGTGCCGCCGGGGGCGGTTCTCGCCGTCCTCAACGGGCCGGCCGGCGGGCTGCTGACCGCCGAGCGGACCGCTCTCAATCTTCTTCAGCATCTGTCCGGGATCGCCACTCTGACGCGCCGCTATGTCGACGCGATCGCGGGGACCGGGGCGGTTCTGCTCGATACGCGCAAAACCATCCCGGGGCTCAGGGCGCTTGCGAAGTACGCCACCCGGATGGGGGGCGCGCAAAACCACCGGATGGGCCTTTATGACGGTATTCTGATCAAGGACAACCACATTGCCGTCTGTGGATCCCTCACCGAAGCGGTGAGGAGGGCGAAGTCCGCCACGACCCACGCGGTCGAGGTGGAATGCGACACCCTGGATCAGGTGGCCGAGGCCGTGGAGGCCGGGGCCGACATCATTCTGCTCGACAACATGACGCCGCCCACACTGCGCCAGGCCGTCCGGATGGTTGCCGGTAAGGCCAGGACCGAAGCATCGGGAGGTGTGACCTTGGAGAGTATCCGTGCCATCGCCGAAAGCGGCGTGGATTTCATTTCTGTCGGGCGGCTGACCCAGTCGGCGCCGGCTGTGGATATCGGTCTCGACTGGACTATCGGACAGGAGACCGGCCGATGAGCGTGATTGACTGCGACGTTCTCGTCATCGGCAGCGGTGCCGCCGGTCTCACGGTCGCGCTGCAACTGGCCCCCGCGGTGAAGGTCGCCGTTCTCTCGAAAAGCGATCTGTCGGAAGGCAGCACCTATTATGCCCAGGGCGGAATTGCGGCGGTGCTCGATACCACCGACTCGACCGAATTCCATATCGCCGACACCCTGATCGCCGGCGACGGGCTGTGCGATCCCTCTGTGGTGCGATTCGTGGTCGAAAATGCCCGTGAGGCGATCGAACGGCTGATCGGCTACGGCGTTGAGTTCACGCGGTCCGAGGCGGCCGACGGGAAGCTTGCCTATCATCTGACCCGTGAAGGCGGCCATTCCCGGCGTCGGATCATCCATGCGGCCGACGCCACCGGACGGGCGGTCGAGACCACGCTCGAGGAGCAGATCCGCAAGACTGACAATGTCTCCTTGTTCGAACATCATCTGGCGATCGACCTGCTGCGCGAGAAAGGCGCGGACGGATTGCCCGGGCGCTGTGTCGGGGCTTATGCGCTGGATCGCCGCAGCGGGGCTGTGGTTCTGTTCCGCGCCCGTGCCGTGGTGCTGGCGTCCGGCGGGGCCAGCAAGGTCTATCTCTATTCGTCCAACCCCGATGCCTGCACCGGAGACGGGATCGCCATGGCCTGGCGGGCGGGTTGCCGGGTCGCCAATCTCGAATTCATGCAGTTCCACCCGACCTGCCTTTACCATCCCTCCGCCAAAAGCTTCCTGATTTCGGAGGCCGTGCGCGGAGAGGGAGGGCGGCTTCTGCTGCCCAGCGGCGAACGTTTCATGCCGCGCTTCGACAGCCGCGGGGAGCTGGCTCCGCGCGATGTGGTGGCCCGCGCGATCGACCACGAGATGAAGCGTCTCGGCGTGGAATGCGTCTATCTGGACATCAGCCACCAGCCGGCGGATTTCATCGTCAGCCATTTTCCGACGATCCATGCGAAATGTCTGGAACTTGGCATCGATATTACGAAGGATCCGATCCCGGTCGTGCCGGCCGCTCACTACACCTGCGGTGGCGTGATGATCGGCAGGGAAGGGCGGACCGACGTCCCCGGACTTTATGCGGTGGGAGAGGTGGCCTTCACCGGTCTGCACGGGGCCAATCGCATGGCGAGCAATTCTCTTCTGGAATGTCTCGTCTATGGTGCCGCCGCCGCCACCGACATTCTGCATCTCCTTCCCGGACTGGCTCCGCCGCCCGACCTGCCGTCGTGGGACGAAAGCTGGGTGACGGATTCAGAGGACGAGGTCGTCGTGGCCCATAACTGGGACGAACTCCGCCGGTTTATGTGGGACTATGTCGGAATCGTCCGCTCGAACAAGCGGCTCGACCGCGCGGCTCGCCGGGTGGACATGCTGCGGTCGGAAATCGCCGAATATTACGGCCATTTCCGCGTCACCAACGATTTGCTCGAACTTCGCAATCTGGCTCTGGTGGCCGAACTGATCATCCGGTCGGCCAGGGCCCGGCGGGAAAGCCGGGGGCTGCATTTCACCATCGATTATCCCCGGTCCGACCGGGTGGCGGCGCCGCAGAACACCATTCTGGTTCCGGAAGGTTTCCGTCAGCTCTCCATCGATTGAGCAAGACCTGGGAATTGAAACCAAACGGTGAGCATCTTTGTATAAAAATAATCTGGAGTGTTTTGTTCCGGTTTGGGAAAAAAACTTTCGAGTTTTTTCCCGCCGGAGCCGGCTCACTTTGTGATTGACCGAAAAACTCCTTGCACTGGGATCCGGAATGCATTCTCCTTGGTCATGACAGGTTGCGCGTTTTTCATGTTGCTGTGGACTCCCACTGTTAATTGGAAAAATGCAAGACAGCCGAAAGTCGCAAAAGCAATGTAAAAGAATTGCATAACGCAGCATAATCATTATTTGCTGCAGGCGGTAGAGAACAAGAGAAGCCGCTCACTGACGCATACGCCAGACGTGTGCCAGGTGGGCGGTTTTTTTATTACAAAGAGACAAGAAAAACCTGCCGAAAATGCGGGCAGGGAGGAAAAGCAGGAGCGTCCGCGATGTCTAAAAAAGGGTTCCCCGACAGTATCATCCTGGCTCTTTCCCTGGCGGAGGCGCTGTTGTTGTCCTCTATGGCGACAGCGTCGGGCGACGGGCGGCTTTACGTCGGAATCGCGCTCGCTCTGGCTGTTCCCGCCGTGGTCCTGGGAGCCCGGATGGGGCGAGGACGCGGAGAGGAGGGGGACGCCCCCGACAGAGGCGTCCGGACATCGCGCCGGGATCCGTTAAGCCGGGATCCGTCGGGCCGGGAGCCGTTGGGCCAGGATCCGTTGCGCCTGGGGATTTCAGAAGAGGACATGCGCGAGGAACATGTGCGCCGGATCGGGACACGCCGGCGCCTCCTGTCGTTGTCCGATGCCTCCCACGGGTTGCTGCGGGGCAGCATGTCCGAGGTGTCGGCCCAGAGCGAGACCACCCTGGCGTCGCTTCGTACGGTGATCGATGTGCTGGCGCGGGTCTCGCAACTGTCCCTGTCCGTCGCGGACAACTCCGAGGTCGTGACCAAGGACGTGGAGTCTGTCGCCGCCGCCAACGAGGAGATGGCCACCTCGATCCATCAGATCGATGATCTCGTCGGCCGGTCCGCCGGCATCGCGGGCGCCGCGGCCGAAAAGGCCGATCAGGCCGCCGCCACCATCAAGACCCTGGCGCAATCGTCGGATACCATCAAGCGGGTGGTGCAACTGATCAGCGATATCGCGGTTCAAACCAACCTTCTGGCACTGAATGCGACCATTGAGGCGGCGCGCGCCGGGGAAGCGGGACGGGGGTTCGCCGTGGTCGCGTCCGAGGTTCGGACCCTTGCCAACCAGACCGCCTCGGCGGCGGGCGACATTCACGGGCAGATTGCCGATATCCAGTCGTCGATCGAACAATCGGTGGAGGCGATCGACAATGTCACCCGGATCATGGATCAGATGGAGGGAATTTCACAGGAGGTGACGGCGGCGATCGGGCAACAGGCCGCCGCCACCCGCGAAATGAGCAGCAGTGCCGCCTCCGCCGCCGGAGGTACCGCCGAGGCGGCGCGTTCGGTTCGCGATATCGCGGAAGAGGCGGGCAAGGTCAGCCACATCGCCAATGACGTTCTGGACCAGTACGGAACCACGCGGCAGTGCCTCAGCGATCTTGAGCGGCGCCTTGGCGTCATCATGCGCTTTGCCGTGGAGGACGATGCCGGCGACCAGCCCCGGCTTCTGGTGCCCCTGTCCGCCGCATTGCTGTCGGGCGGCGCCCGCCATCCGGTTTCGGTGGTCGAGCTGTCGGCGGGTGTCGCGGAGTGTCGCGCCGATACCCTGCCGGCTTTGAAGGAGGGGGCGCTGGAACTCGATCTGGGTGTCCTCGGGCGACTGCCCGCCTCCGTTGCCGCCGCGCGGGAAGGCCGGGTCCGTCTGACCTTGTCCCTGTCCGATACCCTGCAACGCCAGCGCCTGGATGCTTTCCTGCGTAGCGGCGACGCCGTCGACTGGCCGATGATCTGCATGACAGCCGATGCCGCTGCCCGGATCTCGGCCCTGTTCGAACAGGCCGTGGCCGATGGCACGCTGACCATGGACGATCTGTTCGATGAAACCTACCGGCCGATGCCAGGCACCAATCCCGTGCAATATCATACGCGTTTCGTCGACTTCACGGACCGCGTTCTGCCGCCGATCCAGGAGCCCATTGCCGCCTCCGATCCTCGCATTTCCGGGGCTTGCGCCGTGGATCGCAACGGCTATCTCGGAACTCATCTGCGGCGTTTCGCGGAGAAGCAGGGGGCGGATCCGGAATGGAATGCCGCGCATTGCCGTCAGCGCCGGCTGATCAAGGACGCGACCGGACAGGCGGCGGTGAAGACGGACCAGCATTACCTTTTGCAGACCTATCTTCGCGATCTCGGCGCCAACAATATGCCGATGCTGAAGGACCTCAACGTGCCGATCCGGGTCCGCGGCCGTCGCTGGGGCGTGTTCCGGGTGGTCTACTCGATCTGATGCAACGCCTTTGCCCGGGGAGCCCGCGGGCTCCCCGGTTTCGCCTGGGGTCCTCCCAAACCCTTGGGCCATCGCGCCAATCAGGCGCGGGCCGTCATCTCGGGTTGGCCTCAGTATTGTTGTGACCGGTAACCCAGACGCATTCCCCCCCAATGGCGGCCCCGGACCAGGATGGGGATCGACAGATCCTTCATCAGAATGAAGGTGCCGCCTCCCATATCGCGGCGGTAGGTCTGAAGGAGAAACGGGGCCTGATTGACGGCGGCGCGATGGCCTGTGCGGTCGTTGAAGATGCGCCTGTTGCGGCAGTTCGCATTGTTCCACACCGGATCTCTGCCCTGCGGTTTCGAGAAGGCCGCGTTATGCGTCGGCAGATAACCCCCGCGATCGACCGCCGTGCAGAAGACCATTCGGGGATCGAATGACAGGGGCGGTTCCAGAATGGGGGGCAGCACGGCATCGGTAAAGCGCGTGAACCGCGTCATGAACTGTTGCGGATCGGTGCCGGAAACCGGTTGATAAACGTCGTCGAAGAGGTCCGCCATGGACAGTCGGCCATCCGCGACGCCGCCTTCGAAGGCCTCCATGATGGCGGCGGCGACTTCGCGGGCCTTGGCAAGGAAGCGGCTGTCGACCGTCGGCAGGCCCGCGTCGGCCACCAGATTCATGAGTTTCTCGCCCGTGTCGAGGGCGCCGCGGATCCGTTCGTCAGCGCGTCGCAGGGTTTCGGAGGTGTCTTTGACACCCGCGAAAAAACGGTCGATCTCGTTCATGACCGTCTGGCAATGGGCCAGACTGTCGGTGGCCGCCTGGGCGATATGCCCGACCTGGCCGCCGACACTGCCGATTGCCGCGTTAAATCCTTCCAGCGCCCCATTGATGACGCCGACCCCCTGGTTGACGGCGCCGGCGATATCGATCGTGCTCGTGCTGGTCTCGATCAGCTGGCCGATATTGTCCGACAGTTCCGTGACCGTTCCATCGATGCCGGATGTGGCGGTATCGGTCTGGCGCGCCAGGGTTTTGACCTCGGTTGCGACCACCGCGAAGCCCTTGCCGGCTTCGCCGGCGCGCGCCGCCTCGATGGTTGCGTTCAGAGCCAGCAGATTGGTTTGCCGGGCGATACCCTGGATATGGCGCGACATGCCTCTGACCGCTGTCAGCGAACCGTCCAGCGTCGTCAAACGGTCCTCGATTCCCTGAACCGATACGACCAGACGCTGGATTTCGCCCAGTGACACCGCAACCGTCGCCAGCGACCGGGATGACTGGGTCGCGACTTCGCCGGTGACGGTGCTGGTTTCCCGTCCGGCACGATCGATCCGTCCGATGGATTCGTTCAGGTCATGGGTCAGTTGTCGCAAATGGGCGAACAGTTTTTCCTGTCCGGTGACGAACCGCGTGAGATTCTCGATCGTTCCCGAAATCTCGGCAACCTCGAGGCTCAGTCCTTCCACCTTGTCTTGCAGGGCCCGGGCGAACTCGGTCAGGTCAGGACCGGTGGCGGGTGGCGCAGTGGTCATTTCCAATCCCCTTCGATGAGCCGCCGAAGCCCTGGCCGGGTCCGGGCGGCTCCGTGTTTATCGGCCGATGCTAACCGATTGGCCGGGCGCTGGGGACCCGGCTATAGGTCATGACGACGGGGGCGGTCCGGATGAAAACCGAAGCGGTCGCGGTGGGGGCTGTTTCCCGTCAGGGGGGCCCTGCGATGGAGCTCAGCAAGGCGTCGGCGGCGATCTTCCCCGAAAGGATCGATCCTTCCAGGGTGCAGGGCAGGCCCGTGGCGGTCCAGTCGCCGGCCAGAAACAGATTGTCCCCCGCCCTTGTTCGCGGACGGGCGGCCTCTACCGCCGGGCTGTGGAACAGGGTCGCGCGTTTTTCCTTGATGACACGGGCGGCCAGCGGGCGGTCGCCGATGTCAAGGGCGCGCGAAACATCGCTCCACAACTGGTCTCGAATGTCGTCCGCGGGCCGGTCCACAAGGCCGGCAGCGGCTGAAACGGTGACCGACAGGACGGAACCGCGCAGGAACATCCATTGGGCCGTCCCGCCCAGAAGACCGGCGAAGCCGGCGGACGGAAGTGTCCGGGGGGCCTCGGCGATCCGGAAATGGGCATTGACGATCGGACTGGCCGGCAGCACGGGGAGCCCGGGCAGCAGGCTGGCCGCGACCACCCATGGTACGGCCAGAACCACATGGTCGCGGGGGCCGATGCGCTGGACGCCGTCGTCGAAAGACAGTTCGACGGCCCGGCCGGCGCTGCGCTCCAGGTGCCGTAAAGGATGGTTGAGATGGAGGGCGATCCCCGCCGCCGGCAGGGCCGCTTGCGCCGGCTGGATGAAGGTGGCGGGCAGGGATGTGCGCGCCATGAAGGGACGGCTGGCCCCCATGCCGCGCCACAGGGTGCGGACGAGGACCTCGCGAAACACTTTCACGGATGCGTCTTCGGCGGGCGTGTTCATCACCGAAAGGATGATCGGCTCCCAGAACCGGCGATAATTTCGCGATGAACCGAACAGGCTGGCGATATCGGTGTCGGTTCCGGTCCTGCTTCGCCGGATTGACGACAGCAACGATGGCAGCAGCCGCAACGGCGTTGCCGTCCAGCGCCGCCCGTCGGCTAGATCGATCATCGGGAACAAAAGCGGCGCGGCCGTCAGCCGGTCCAGCGCGCCGATCCGTCGGAGATAGCTGAACAACGTATGATTGCCGCCAAGGAACATATGGGTGCCATTGTCGATGACCTCGCCGATCGCGGCATCGCGCCAGGACCGGCAACGGCCTCCGGCCTGACCCGCCGATTCGTGCAGGACCACGTCAAGGCCGGCATCGGCGGCGGCCAAGGCACAGGACAGACCGGCCAGGCCGGCGCCAACCACATGCACTGTCATGAAACCAACTGTCTCCCGATCCCGGATTGCCGCCGTCGCGCGGTCGTAAACCCGGAAACAAAACCGACCTGGGCGGGAAGCGCAAGCGAAAGCTTTGACCGGAGGGCGCCTCCCGGAAAAATCCTGGAAGCGGGGACTGAAAAACCTATATCAGGGGGCGGCCCCACCGGCCGCACGCACCGGGTCCGGACCGTCGGACCCCCGTTTCGCCTGAACAAGAGGACCGTTTCGTGACCTCGTCTTCCACCCTGTCCCCGGTTTCCCGGTCCTCTCCTCCTCTGTCCCCTCTGGGGGAGCAGGTCCGACGTTTCGACCGGGACCGTTTCATCACCACATTGATGGCGCCGCCCGCCCGCCGCGAGGCGCTGTTCGCCCTTTATGCGTTCAATATAGAGGTCGCGCGGATTGCCGAACTGGTTCGGGAACCGCTGCTGGGACGGATCCGGTTGCAGTGGTGGCGCGACAGTCTGGCATCGGTGTCGGCCGGCGGGCGTCCTCCGTCGCCAATCATGGCCGCTCTGGCCGACGCCATGGCCGCCTGTGGCCTGGACCTCTCCCGCCTCGACAGAATCCTCGACACCCACGAGGCCGACTTCGCGCCGGAACCGCCGGCCGATCTTCGGGCGCTGACCGATTACGCGGCGGGAACGTCAGGGGTCCTGGCCCGTCTGGCCTTCGACCTGCTGGGGGGCGGCAGGGCGGGGGAAGCGGCGGAGAGCCTGGGCACCGGCTGGGGACTGACCGGCCTGTTGCGGGCGGTCCCTTTTCACGCCTCCCTGGGGCGTCTCTATCTGCCGGCCGGCATGCTGGCATCGGCCGGTGTGGATGCCGCCAGAGTGCTGGCCGGGCAAGGGGACCCCGGGCTGGCCGGGGTTGCCCGCCGGATCGCCGCCGAGGCCCGCGCCCATCTCGCCCCGGCCCGGCGCCATCGCCGCGATATCCCGCGGGACGCGCTGGCGGCGATGCTGACCGGGCCGCTGGCCGACGGCTATTTGAACGCCTTGGCCCGCCAGGGCTATAACCTGTTCGCGCCGGGCTGGGGGCGGCTGTCGCCCCGGCCTCTGCGCCTGTTGTGGCACAGGTTCACCGGGGGATACTGACCGCCCGGCGCGATGTCAGGGATTGAGACCCTCGGCCGCGAGCCAGGGCGCGAGATCGCGACGCGCCCGGGCGGAATAAAGCTTCTTGCGTTCGCGCCCCTTGAGACGCCGGCCCCGTTCATCCCGGTCGTCGTCCGGTTCCGGAAACAGGCCGAAATTGACATTCATCGGCTGGAAGGTCTCGACCGCGGCCCCGCCGGTGATATGGTCGAGAAGGGCGCCCATGGCGGTGGTCGGGGGCGGCCGGACCGGTGTTCTGTCCGCTGCTTCCGCCGCGGTGAACCGCCCCGCCATCAGGCCGACCGCGGCGCTTTCCACATAGCCCTCGCAGCCGGTGATCTGTCCCGCGAACCGGAGCTGCGGCCGCGATCTCAGGCGGAGCACCGGATCGAGAAGGCGCGGACTGTTCAGAAAAGTGTTGCGGTGCATGCCGCCCAGCCGGGCGAACTCGGCGTTCTCGAGGCCGGGGATCTGGCGGAAAATGCGGACCTGTTCGGAATGCTTCAGTTTCGTCTGGAAGCCGACCAGGTTGTAAAGGGTACCCAGCCGGTTGTCCTGGCGGAGCTGGACGATGGCATAGGGCTTCACGGCGGGGTCGTGGGGATTGGTCAGTCCGACGGGCTTCATCGGGCCGTAAGCCAGGGTTTCCCGGCCGCGTTCCGCCATCACCTCGATGGGCAGGCATCCCTCGAAATAGGGCGTTCCCTCCCAATCCTTGGGCATGTGCTTCTCGCCCGCCAGCAGTTCGTCGATAAAGGCGCCGTATTGCTCACGCGTCATCGGCAAATTGATGTAATCGGTCCCGGTGCCCTTGTCATAGCGCGACTGGAACCACGCCTTGGAAAAATCGATGCTGTGTTTGTGCACGATCGGCGCGATGGCATCGAAAAAGCTGAGAGAGGCCTCGCCCGTCAGGGTCCGGACCGCATCGGCCAGCGCCGGCGAGGTCAGCGGGCCGGTGGCGACAATCACGCTCTCCCAGTCCTCAGGCGGCAGGCTGTCGATCTCGCCGCGCTCGATGGTGACGAGGGGATGGGCCGCCAGGGACTCTTCGACACCCTGCGAAAAGGCCTCGCGGTCGACGGCCAGTGCTCCGCCGGCGGGGACCTTATGCCGGTCCGCCTGCGCCAGGATCAGCGATCCGGCCCGCCGCATTTCCTCGTGCAGAAGGCCGACCGCATTGTAATCGGCGTCGTCCGACCGCAGGGAATTGGAGCAGACAAGTTCGGCCAGCCCCGGCCCGGAATGCGCCTCGGTCTGACGAAGGGGGCGCATCTCATGGAGGATGACCGAAATTCCCGAGGTGGCGAGTTGCCAGGCCGCCTCGCTGCCGGCGAGACCGCCGCCGATGACATGGACCGTTTTCATGCGCGATCACTTAAGCGGGAACGCGGTCTCTGTCCAGTATGGCGAGGAGAGCCCGCGTATTTTATATCCCGACGCTGTTTTTCGCGGCCATCGGATGCTCCCTGTGGTCGCCGCCTTTTGCCCTTGTTCCGGGAAGGGCGTATAACCCGTGTTGAGAGTAGCCTTGAGGGATAAGGCGGCCGGGTTTTCGAAACGGCCCGGCCGCCATTCCCCGGGCCGCATGGAACAGACAGTCACGCGGGAGATGTGGGGCGATGTCCAATCGCAACTATTTTGTGATCGGCGGCGAATATGCGGATACCAGCTTTACCACCCTTGCGCCCGGCGCGACCGAGGAACGCTATGGCCCCTTCTCCGAGAAGGAGGCGCATGACACCTGGCGGGCGTTGACCGGAAAGACCGTCGATAACGCCCTGGTCCGTTACCGGGTCAAGCCCGAGGAGGAGGTTTCCCAGTCGGTCTGGTTCGTCGTGGGGGGCGAATATGCCGACGTGGACTTCGACCGGATCGCGTCCGGCCACAAGCTGGAGACCTATGGCCCCTTCTCGCGGGCCGAGGCTCTGGCCGTGTGGCGCTCCATCACGGCCAAGACGGTGGACAGCGCGCTGACCCGTTATGACATCGTCACCGGAGGAGAGCTGGACGCGATCCGGGCGTCCGCCTGAGGGCTGGCCTTATCCCTGCCTGCGCTGATCGGAACCGATCGGCGCAGCCCGGGCGGATTTTTCGAAACCCTGGTGCCGTCGCTCGCCGTCCGCTCGCGCGCCCTCATCGCCGGCTGGTATTCGCCGGTATACGGACCCTTTCCCGCCCTCCCCGGGTTTGTTGTCTGACAGTCCGGGACCTTGGAACGGTCTGTGGGAATTTCGCAATTGTGCAATTCTCTAATCCTGGCGGCATTCAAATTAATATAAAATTTTATGTAAATGACTGCTGTGAGTAATAAAACCCTTTTATTCTCCGGCTACACATTGTAAATGGTGCGCGTCAGACCCCGGTATCGCGCGCTGTTTGAATATGTGCCGCCGGTCGGTGGTGTGTCCGGTTCCGGACGCTGAGGCTAATTTCATGTCCCGAAGCGGGATGGGACCTCCTGACGGTTATTCCTGTGGCAAGATCGTGGAGGTGGCTCATGCGGCTGTTCGCAGCATTGTCGATACGTTCCGTGCTTGGATTTCTGGTCGGTGGCATGGGGATCCTGCTGGTGGGATCGGGCCTGTGGGACCTTGCCGATGCCTGGCAGGACTGGCGCAATACCGAACGGGTTTCCGAAATCACGGAAGCCAGCCGCAATCTTTTCAAGGCCGTAATGGCAACCCGTCTTGAGCGGGGCTCCGAGATGACCGCGACGGCAAGCGCGGCCGCCGCCGACGAGGCGATGCAGAACCGGATCGCGACCATGCGCCGGACATCCGAGGACGGTTTCAACGCCGCCGTCGGGTCGCTGTCGCCGATCGACCTGCCCGGGCTGTCCCAGGCCGTTGAAAAACTGTCTGCCGCCCATACCGCGATGAATGCGCTCCGTCCCCGCATCGATGCGGGGATCCGTAAGGAAAAGGTCCAGCGTGACGCCGATCTCGAGACGCTCGTTCCCAAGGTCGGGGGCGACTATCTTGCCGCGCTTCAGGGGGTAACCGATCTGATCGAAGAGTCCATGCGGATGACAGATCCGGTCGTCGACGAAATTCTGTCGATCAAGCGGAACGCCTGGGCGGTTCGTAATCTGGGCGGCGGCGTCGCCGCGCGGATCGAACAGGCGGTGGCCAGGGGGGTCGCCTGGACCCAGGCGGACATCGTCGCGGCCGGTTCCGATGCGGGCGGCGCCTCTTACGCCTGGTCCCTGGTCAGCGAGGCGGCGAAGCGGTCGGGAACACCGGGCGCGCTGGCGGATGTGATCGGCAAGGGGAACGGATATTTTTCCGGGCCTTCGGCCGATGAGCGCCGCCGGATGATCGACGGTCTGAGCGCCGGTACGGCGATCAGCATGCCGATGGTCGAATTGCAGAAGCGCAATACCGCCGAATTGAATCTGATTGTCGATGTTGTGAATTCCGCCCTGGATCACATGGTCGGGCGCGCCCAGTCCCAGCATGCCCATGCGACCCGGGTCCTGACCGGCGACGCCGTGACGCTGCTGGTCGCCATCGCCCTGATGATCGCCGGGTTCCTGGTGGCCAAGAGGCGGGTCAGCGACCCGATTCATCAGATGACGGCGGCCATGCGCCGCCTTGCGGACAGGGATCTCGACGTCGAGATCCCTGGCATCGGTCGTGCCGACGAGATCGGCCTGATGGCCGGCGCGGTGCAGGTGTTCAAGGAAAACGCGGTCAGGGCCGATCGCCTGGCCGCCGAACAGGACGCCGAGCGCATCGACCGCGAAAAGCGGGCCAAAGCGCTGGAGGATCTGGCCCGGACATTCGACGGCACCGTGACCGGTATGCTGGATTCCGTCGCCGGGGCGCTCGCCGCCCTGGGCAGGACATCGCAGTCGATGTCGGATATTTCCCGCCAGACAAGCGAGGAGGCGACCGTTGTGGCCGCCGCGTCCGATCAGGCGACGGCCAGCGTGCAAACGGTGGCCAGCGCCGCCGAGGAATTGTCCTCATCGATCGGTGAAATCGCCCGGCAGGTCGAACAGTCGAGCCGCGTGTCGAAAGTCGCCGCGGAAGAGGCGCCGCGAACCGATGTCACGGTCCGGGGACTGGCGGAAACCTCCGGCCGGATCGGCGATGTGGTCAAGCTGATCAACGATATTGCCAGCCAGACCAATCTCCTCGCCCTGAACGCCACCATCGAGGCGGCCCGTGCCGGAGAGGCCGGCAAGGGATTCGCGGTCGTGGCCGGCGAGGTCAAGAGCCTCGCCAATCAGACCGCGCGGGCGACCGATGAAATCAGTACGCAGATCGGTGCGGTTCAGGCCGCCACGACCGAGGCGGTTAACGCTATCGGCAGTATCGTGGCGCGGATCAGGGAGATCAATGAAATCGCGGCAACCATCGCCGCCGCCGTCGAGGAGCAATCCGCGGCAACGGCGGAGATCGCCCGCAATGTTCAGCAGGCGGCGGAGGGAACGCGTCAGGTGTCGAACAGCATTGAGGGGCTGTCCCGTTCCGCGACCGAAACGGGCGGGGCGGCGTCCGCGGTCCTTCAATCGTCGGAAACCCTGTCGCAAAACACCGGCCGGATGCGGGAGACCGTCACCGGGTTTCTGGACAAGGTGCGCACCTTGTGATCGCCGGGGCGCGCCTTTCGCTCTGCCATCCGGTTTGCTGACCCTGCGGAAAACCCTTCTCCCCCTCAAGAGAAGGGTTTTTTGTCTTTCCTTTGGTTTATTTTTCCCAGTCACGGTAAGATAAACCGTCCTGAGATAAGATTTTATCAAAAAATCAAAGGAGACATCAATGTCAAGCCGGCCGAGAGAGCTGCTGAATGACTTTATGAATGGTCTTCATGAAGTTGGAAAAACTAACGGTGAGGTTGTTAATGCCTTCATGGGGCTGTTGAAGGCGGATTATAAAACCGCCGCGGTCGACACCAAAACCAAGGAATTGATCAGCGTCGCGATCGGAACCTTCACCCGATGCGAATATTGCATCGTGTTCCATGTCTACAAAGCCTATGAGGCGGGCGCGACCGCAGAGGAGATCATGGAGGCGGCGTTGATCGCGGTGGCGTTCGGTGGTGGCCCCTCGATGGCCTACACGGCCGCCCTGGTGAAGGATTCCATCAAGGAATTCGCCGACGACTTCAAGAAATAAGACCGACCTGCGCTGATCGGCACCGGTCAGCGCAGCCCTCATGCTGCCGAGCGACCGGAAACGAACAGCAGGTTTTCCGTCTTCCTCCGATCAGCGGGCGGGGGAGCGCGTGAAAAAATTCCACCAGTGGCTCCGGCGGCCCTGCCGGAGCCCGCTCCACTCTTGATGCCGGGACCCTTCTGTTGGATTTCAACCACCAGGCTTCGCGCCTCAGGCGCTTTTTTTCGCCTTCGCCAGATAGGGTTGCAGATAGCGCCCGGTATGGCTTTCCGCGATCTTGGCGACCTTTTCCGGCGTGCCGGTTGCCACGATCCGGCCACCGTTGACGCCGCCGTCCGGCCCCAGGTCGATCAGCCAGTCCGCCGTCTTGATGACTTCCAGGTTGTGTTCGATGACCAGGACGGTATTGCCGGCATCCACCAGGGTGTGCAGGACCTCCAGAAGTTTCTTCACGTCCTCGAAATGAAGGCCGGTGGTCGGCTCATCCAGGATGTACAGCGTGCCGCCGGTGGCCCGGCGCGACAGCTCCTTCGCCAGTTTGACGCGTTGGGCCTCGCCGCCCGACAGGGTGGTCGCCTGTTGTCCCAGATGAATGTAGCCGAGGCCAACTCTCTTCAGCGTCTCCATCTTGTCGCGGATTGCCGGAACTGCTTTGAAGAAGGTGGCCGCCTCCTCAACCGTCATATCGAGAACATCGGCTATACTTTTGCCTTTAAAGGTAATTTCAAGCGTTTCGCGATTGTATCGTTTCCCTTTGCAAACGTCGCACTGGACATAGACGTCGGGAAGAAAATGCATCTCGATCTTGATGACGCCGTCGCCCTGGCAGGCTTCGCATCGACCTCCCTTGACATTGAAGCTGAAGCGTCCGGCCTTGTAGCCCCGCGCCTGCGCTTCGGGAAGGTTGGTGAACCAGTCGCGGATCGGCGTGAAGGCGCCGGTATAGGTTGCCGGGTTGGATCGAGGGGTTCGCCCGATGGGCGACTGGTCGATGTCGACGATTTTGTCGATATTTTCCACGCCGTCGATTCGTTCGTGCGCTGCGGCGTGGTCACGGGCTCCGTTCAGACGTCGTGACAGCGCCTTGTACAGGGTTTCGATCACCAGCGTCGATTTGCCGCCGCCGGACACGCCGGTCACGCAGGTGAAGGTCCCAAGCGGGATATCGACCGTGACATTCTTCAGATTGTTGCCGCTGGCCCCGACCACCGTCAGATGCCGGCCGGTTCCGTTCCGGCGATGAGCGGGGACCGCGATCTGCCGCAATCCGGTGAGATATTGGCCGGTCAGGCTCGCCGGGTTGCCCATCACCTGCTCGACGGTGCCCGAGGCGACCACTTCGCCGCCGTGAACACCCGCGCCCGGTCCCATGTCGACCAGGAAATCGGCGGTGCGGATGGCGTCTTCGTCATGTTCGACAACGATCACGGTGTTACCGATGTCGCGCAGGCGGCGCAGCGTGGCCAGCAGACGGTCGTTGTCGCGCTGGTGCAGGCCGATCGAGGGCTCGTCAAGGACATAGAGAACGCCGGTCAGACCGGATCCGATCTGCGATGCCAGGCGGATCCGCTGCGATTCACCGCCCGACAGCGTGCCTGAACTGCGCGACAGTGTCAGATATTCAAGCCCGACATCGTTCAGGAAGCCGAGGCGCTCATCGATTTCACGCAGAATGCGCCGGGCGATTTCGCGGGCCTGGGGTTTCAGATGGTTGGGCAGGTCCGCGAACCAGGCATGGGCGTCGGCAATGGAAAAATCGCACACCTGGGCGATATGCAGTCCGTGGATCTTGACCGCCAGCGCCTCCGGCTTCAGTCGGGCGCCGTTGCAGGTGGCGCAGGGCGCGGTGATCTGGTAGCGCGACAATTCCTCGCGCACCCAACTCGAATCGGTCTCCAGGAATCGTCGGTCCATGTTGGGGATGACACCCTCGAACGGCCGTTCGGTGGTGTAGGTGCGGACGCCATCCTCGTAGTGCATCGGGACGACCTCGGTCCCGGACCCGTAGAGGACGACCTGACGGGCCTGATCCGGCAGTTTCGCGAATGGCACGTCCAGCGGGAAATGGTAATGGCGGGCCAGGCTCTCCAGGGTCTGGATGTAATACTGGGACGAGGACCCGGCCCAGGGCGCGATGGCGCCATCCTTGAGGGTCAGCCGGTCGTCCGGAACGATCAGATCGGGGGCGAAATGCATGGTGACGCCGAGGCCGTCGCAGGCGGGGCAGGCGCCGAAGGGATTATTGAAGGAAAAAAGCCGGGGTTCGATCTCGTCGATCGTGAATCCCGAAACCGGGCAGGCGAATTTGGCGGAAAAGACCGTCCGTTCCCCGGATTTCGCATCTTCGGCGAAGGCGATGCCGTCGGCCAGTTCCAGGGCGGCCTCGAAGCTGTCGGCAAGGCGGGTGGCGATGCCTTCTTTGACGACCAGCCGGTCGACCACCACCTCGATGTCGTGTTTGACCTTCTTGTTGAGTGCCGGAACCTCATCGATCTCGTAAAGGGTGCCGTCGACCTTGACGCGCTGGAACCCCTTTTTCTGCAACTCCTGAAGATCCTTGCGATATTCCCCCTTGCGGCCGCGCACCACCGGCGCCAGCAGGTAAAGCCGCGTTCCCTCCGGCATCGCCATGACCCGGTCGACCATTTGCGAGACGGTCTGGCTTTCGATCGGGAGACCGGTCGCCGGGGAATAGGGAACGCCGACGCGGGCGAACAGCAGACGCAGATAGTCGTAAATCTCGGTCACTGTCCCGACCGTCGAGCGGGGATTTTTCGATGTCGTCTTCTGTTCGATGGAAATGGCGGGAGACAGCCCCTCGATCAGGTCGACATCGGGCTTGCTCATCAGCTCCAGGAACTGGCGGGCATAGGCCGACAGAGATTCGACATAGCGACGCTGGCCTTCCGCATAAATGGTGTCGAAGGCCAGAGACGACTTTCCCGATCCCGACAGGCCGGTGATGACCACCAGTTTGTCGCGGGGAAGATCGATGTCGACATTTTTCAGGTTATGTTCGCGGGCGCCGCGCACGCGCAGAAAGGAGCTCATGATTCTCCCGGGAAAAAGAACAGAACGGGATCAGATTTGTCGAAGATGGGGGGCGCGGGCCTTCCGGTCAAGCTGAAATGCGCCCTTTTTCCTGTCCCGACCGATCGGTCGGGACAGGAAAGGCGGGTGAATATAGGGGTATGGCGGGAGTCCGGAGGACGACCTGTCCCCCGCTCGTCGTTCAGGGTTTGGCGGGCAGGGGGCGCACGACCCCGAATTTTCCATCCTGAATCTGCCAGTGAACGAACCCGGCGCTGACGCCGCCCCGGGCGTCAAATTTGTAAGGACCGGCCGCGCCGACATAGGTGATTTTCCGGCCCTCATGAATCAACTGGCGGGCCTTCGCAAAATCTCCGGGCCCGACCTTCTCGCCTCCGTCGCCCGTGACCTCGCGAAGGGCGTCGCGCAGCTTCGGTCCCTCGGTCGATTGCGCCTTTTCGGCGGCAAGCGCCAGCAGCCACACGGAATCATAGGCCCGGTCGAGATAGGGGGTTGGGGGCAGGGGGCCGAACTTGGCGCCATAGGCCTTGGCGAAGGCCTCGTGACCGGCGGCGTCGACGGCCGGGATGGCAAGGGAGACGCCGTCCAGGAACTGTCCGCCGATCCCGTCGATGACGCCTTGGTCCATCAGCCCGTCGGACAGCAGGAATTTGTTGAAAAATCCTCCTTCAAGGGCACCCTTGACGAGGCTGACCCCGTCATCGGGATAGGCGATTGCCACCATGGCCTCGGCCTTGTTGTCGACGGCCGCCTTCTTGGGCTCGTCATGATCGCCGGCCGTCTTGGCGGCAAAGGGAATGGTCGCGACCACCTTGCCGCCGAGGCGGCCGTAGGCGTCGGAAAACGCCTGAGCCAGGCCCTTGCCATAGTCGCTTGCCACGTAAACCACCGAAACCGCCTTATATCCCTTGTCGCGGGCGACCGCCGCCAGGGCGGCGCCCTGCAGGACGTCGGACGGACTGGCACGAAAGGCAAATCCCTTGCTGTCGATGCCGTCCAGCGTCGTGGCCGTGGCGGATGCGGACAGGACCGGGATGGAATGGGGGGCGGCCACCTGGGTCGCGACGGCGGCGAAGGACGCGCTGCCCATCGGTCCGACGATTGCGCGGACCTTTTCGGCGGTGATCAGATGCTGGGCCGCGCTGACCGCGTCCCTGGCCTCGGAATGGTCGTCAACGGTCACCACGTCCAAAGTCTGGCCCAGGATGCCGCCGGCGGCGTTGATTTCCGCCACGGCCAGGGACAGAGCGTTGGCTGTTGCCGGCGCGAAAGGGGACAGCGCGCCGCTTTGCGACAGAATGGCGCCGATCTTGACCGGCTGGGCCGCCATCGCCGCTCCGCCGGGTGCCGGAGCCGTCCCCAGAAACGTCGCTCCCACAACGGCCGCGGCCAAGGATAATGCGGTTTTCGCCATCGTTCCGGTCTCTCCCTCTCTTTATTCCGGCTGCCATGGTACCGGGCCCAGAGTGTATGTGCCGCGCGGGGGTGGCGCAACCGGCCGGACCGAGAAAAACCGCTTTTCGGCGCTCCTGGAGGGCGATAAAGTGCGGCCTCGTCAGTCAAGGAGCAGGCCCATGGCCGGAAGTGTCAACAAAGTCATTCTCATCGGAAATCTCGGTCGCGATCCGGAAGTGCGGCATGCGCAGGACGGATCGAAGATCGTCAACCTCAATGTCGCCACCTCGGAGAGCTGGAAGGACAGAGGATCGGGCGAACGCCGCGAGAAGACGGAATGGCACCGGGTCGTGATTTTCAATGACCGCGTCGCCGATGTGGCCGAGCGCTATCTGCGCAAGGGGTCCAAGGTCTATATCGAAGGGGCGTTGCAGACCCGGAAATGGACCGATCAGTCGGGTGTCGAGAAATACACCACCGAGGTGGTCATCGGAAAATTCCGCGGCGAACTGACCCTGCTTGACGGCCGTGGCGAGGGTGGCGGCAGCGGCGGCTACGACGCCGGTCCGGGCGCCGAGTCCGATTATGGCGCCCCGCGCCAGCAGGCCCCCCGTGCCGGCGGTGGCGCCAGCAGCGGCGGAAGCGGAAGCGGCTGGGACGCGCCGCCGGATCTCGACGACGAGATTCCGTTCTGATTGTTCGGTAACAGGTCCTGCCGCCATCCTACGCTGGCGGCGGGCGGCGGGCGGCGGGCGGC
>WASQ01000058.1 GCA_009712185.1 Telmatospirillum sp.
TCTCCACCGCCGGCGGCGCCTTCCTCGAATGGCTCGAAGGAAAAGAGTTGCCAGGTGTCACCGCTTTGACCGTGCGCTGACGGTCCTCTTCCCGTCAGCGCACATGGCCCCTCCCGGAACGTCCCCGTTCCGGCGGTCCGGGAGGGCCCCCCATTTCCTCGTGCCTCCTCTGTTATGAGACTGGGTTTTCATGGAAAAAAATCCTCTTCACCGGCAACGCAGCACCAAGGTCGTCGCCACCCTGGGACCGGCCAGCTCGTCCGACGAGATGGTCGAGCGCCTGTTCCTGGAGGGCGTCGACGTCTTCCGCCTGAACTTCAGCCACGGCAGCCATGACGGCCATCTGGCCAACATCACCCGTATCCGCGCCATCGAGGCGAAATATGGCGTGCCGATCGGCATCATGATGGACCTGCAGGGACCGAAGCTGCGCCTGGGCGGCTTTGTCTATGACCGGATCGAGCTGCCCACCGGCGCTAAATTCCGTCTCGACCTGGATCCCGCGCCGGGAGGAGAGCAACGCGTCTGTCTTCCCCATCCCGAGATCTTCGCCGCCATGTCGAAGGGCACCGAGCTTCTGGTCGACGATGGCAAGGTGCGCCTCAGGGTCGATGACTGCGGCCCCGATTTCGCCGAGGTGACAGCCCTGGTCGGCGGCACCCTGTCGAACCGCAAGGGCGTCAATGTCCCGAACGCCGTGCTGCCGATCTCCGCGCTGACCGAAAAGGACCGCAAGGATCTGGCGTTCGGTCTGGATCACGGTGTCGACTGGGTCGCCATGTCCTTCGTGCAAAGGCCCGAAGACGTCATGGAAGGCCGCGGCCTGATCGGCGGCCGGGCGGCATTGCTGGCAAAGATCGAAAAACCGTCGGCGCTGGAGCATCTGAACGACATCATCCGTCTGTCCGACGGTCTGATGGTGGCGCGGGGCGATCTGGGTGTCGAGATTCCGCCGGAGGATGTGCCGATGGCGCAGCGCCGGATCATCCACGCCTGCCGGAAGGCCGGAAAGCCTGTCATCGTCGCCACCCAGATGCTGGAAAGCATGATCAAGGCGCCGACGCCGACCCGTGCAGAGGCCTCGGACGTCGCGACCGCGGTTCTTGAAGGGGCCGATGCGGTGATGCTGTCTGCCGAATCGGCGGCGGGCGATTTCCCGCTTGAGGCGGTCGCCATGATGAACCGCATCATCCACCGCGTTCAGGAGGACCCGCTGTTCGAGGCGCGCCGCGACGCCGAAACTCTGGCCTTGCAGGACAGCGGCGCCGACGCGATCACCTCGGCCGCCAAGCAGGTTGCCAAAACCATCGGGGCGTCGGCCATCGTCACCTACACCAGTTCGGGGTCGACCACCCTGCGCGCCTCGCGGGAACGGCCGAATGTGCCGATCTTCTGTCTGACCGCCAATGTCTCGGTGGCGCGCCGTCTGGCCCTGGCCTGGGCGGTTCATTCCGCCGTGACCGAGCATGCGAAAAGTTTCAGCGAGATGGTCGAGAAGGCCTGCGCTCTCGCCTATAAAAATGGTTTTGCCGGTCATGGCGACCGCATTGTCATTACCGCCGGGGTTCCCTTCGGGACGGCGGGCGTCACCAACATTCTGCGTTTCGCGGTCGTCGAGGCTCCCGGCCAGGCGGCGCGCACCACCCTTTCATAAGAAAGCAAGGACGGAGGCGATTTTATGTCTGCGATTACCGATATCCATGCGCGCGAGATCCTGGATTCGCGTGGCAATCCCACGGTCGAGGTTGACGTCATCCTCGAATCGGGCGCCTTCGGCCGCGCCGCGGTTCCCTCGGGCGCCTCGACGGGCGCGCATGAGGCGGTGGAACTGCGCGACGGCGACAAGAAGCGCTATGGCGGCAAGGGCGTCCTGAAGGCGGTCGAGGCGGTCAATGACGAGATCGACGGCGCCCTGGTCGGGCTCGACGCCGACGACCAGTTGCAGATCGACCGGACGATGATCGATCTGGACGGCACCCCGAACAAGGGCCGCCTTGGCGCCAACGCGATCCTGGGCGTGTCGCTGGCGGTCGCCAAGGCCGCCGCCGAGGAGGCGGGCCTGCCGCTCTATCGTTATGTCGGCGGCACCTTCGCCCATACCCTGCCGGTTCCGATGATGAACATCATCAACGGCGGCGCCCATGCCGACAATCCGATCGACATCCAGGAGTTCATGATCCAGCCGGTCGGCGCCGCCAATATCGCCGAGGCCGTGCGGATCGGATCCGAGGTGTTCCAGGCGCTGAAGAAGGCGCTGAAGGATGCCGGCCACAACACCAACGTCGGTGACGAGGGCGGCTTCGCCCCCAATCTGAAAAGCACCGAGCAGGCCCTGGACTTCGTCCTGAAGGCGATCGAGGCGGCCGGTTACAAGCCGGGCGAGGACGTTGCGCTGGCGATCGACGCGGCCTCGACCGAGTTCTTCAAGGACGGCAAATATGTGCTGGCCGGCGAGAAGAAGACGCTGGACAGCAAGGGCTTCGTCAAATACTGGAGCAAGCTGATCGGCAACTATCCGATCGTGTCGCTCGAAGACGGCATGGCCGAGGACGACTGGGAAGGCTGGAAGCTGCTGACCGACGCTCTGGGCGGCAAGGTGCAGCTCGTCGGTGACGATCTGTTCGTGACCAATCCGCAGCGCCTCAAGGAAGGCATCGAGAAGGGCATCGCCAATTCGATCCTGGTGAAGGTCAACCAGATCGGCACCCTGTCGGAAACGCTGGAAGCGGTGGAGATGGCGCACAAGGCCGGCTATACGGCGGTGTTGTCGCACCGGTCCGGCGAGACGGAGGATTCGACCATCGCCGATCTGGCGGTGGCGACCAATGCCGGCCAGATCAAGACCGGCTCGCTGTCGCGTTCCGACCGCCTTGCCAAATACAATCAGTTGATCCGTATCGAGGAGGAACTGGGTCCGATGGCTCAGTTCGCCGGCCGCTCCATCCTGCGTCGCCGCTGATCCTTCTGTTTTCCGCGGTCCCGCTCCGCCGGGGCCGCGGGCGGCACAATCCGGGGGAACGGGTCCCCCCGGCCCGGACGGCGGAAAAGGCAGAAACCGCAGGTCCGGGCACGAGGGGCCACCCCAGTCGAGGATGGACGGTCCGACCCGATCGGACGTTACCGGGTCCCCTGCCGGTTGGAACGCCCACATCTGGCCGGCCGAGAGCCGCCGCCGACCACGCATCGGCGGCGGCTCTTTCGTTGTACGCCAGAAGAGGGCGAGATCGTACAGGAAAGAGTCGGCCGGTCCGAGCCGGCCGGTGTTTCCTGTTCCGTGACCGAAAAAGAACAAATTGTCAAATAGGAGATCCCGGGCGAGGGGGCTCCTGATGCGGCGCAAAAAAAAGCCCCGCCGAAAACGACGGGGCTTTAAGTGCCTACCATATTGGTAGAGAAGGCTATGCCTCGCCCTCAAGGGGATAATACATATTTTCGAACCCTATTCCGAGTGGGTTAAAAGATCACGCCTGTGACTTTTTCGCCGCTAATCCGTGACGGTTTGACGTCAATACAGCAGACCGCGGCATGGTAACTTTAAGGTTATTTGAACGTCCCGGAGTTTCGATGGTCCAGGCGGGCTTTGGCCCGGTTGTCAGACAAAAAATGACGACTCTTCAGGGCTCTGGCCGATTGCCCGGGCTGTTGCGGAGATTGCAACCCTGCCGGACGGATCCTGCCGGAGGATCCAAAAGATGACGCCCGGACAAGGACATCGCCGTCCGGCGTCGTGGCTGGCAGCGCACCGGCGCATGGCAGGGATGCAAATGCCTCGGGGGCTGTTCTTTTGCCCTCAGGTTCTTTAGACCTTATATAAAAAAGGACGCGGCCACCGCGATTATCCTTGGATTTTCAGGAGATGACCGACGTGATCGCGCCGTGGTCCGGGGGGCGGGCGGCGAACGGCGGCGCTATTGCGTGGCCCGGTCAGCCCAAATGGGATAGCATCCCTGCACTCCGGTGGGGTGTTCATCCATCTGGGATAAGTCGAATGAAGATTGCCAGAGACTTTTTCCTTTCGCGTTCGGCTGTTTCCCATGATCGTCAACCCGGCGATCCCGCTTTTCCTTTGGCGTCCTTTTCCGTCACCGCGGATCGTCCGCTTCGGCGGCGCATTGTTCTGACGCTGGGGCTGAAGGTGGCGTTTCTGTCTCTTCTCTGGCTGCTGTTCTTCTCCGACGGGAGGGAGGCGCCGCCGCAATCGGTGGCCGACCACGTTCTTCCCGCTGTTTCTGTTTCAACGGAAGGCAAATAGACATGACTGGCGCGGATATCGTCGACCTGTCGCGGCTGCAATTCGCCTTGACCGCCATGTACCATTTCCTGTTTGTGCCACTGACGCTGGGCATGTCCCTGCTTCTTGCCATCATGGAAACGGTCTATGTGATGACCGGCCGGGAAATCTGGCGGGACATGGTGCGGTTCTGGGGCAAGCTGTTCGGCATCAATTTTGCCATGGGGGTCGCCACCGGCATCACCATGGAATTCCAGTTCGGGACGAACTGGTCCTACTACTCGCACTATGTCGGCGACATCTTCGGCGTTCCGCTGGCCATCGAGGGAATGATGGCCTTTTTCCTGGAGTCCACCTTCGTCGGACTGTTCTTCTTCGGCTGGAACCGTCTCTCGCGGCTGGGCCACCTGATCGTGACCTGGCTGGTCGCCATCGGATCGAATCTGTCGGCTCTCTGGATTCTGGTCGCCAACGGCTGGATGCAATATCCGGCCGGCGCGCATTTCAATTTCGAGACCATGCGCATGGAACTGGACAGCTTCTCGTCGGTGCTGTTCAACCCGGTCGCCCAGGCGAAGTTCGTTCATACCGTCTCGGCCGGCTATGTCACGGGCGCCATGTTCGTTCTCGCCATCAGTTCCTGGTATCTGCTGAAGGGCCGGCATATCGAATTCGCGCGCCGTTCCTTCATCGTCGCCGCCAGCTTCGGCCTCGCCTCCTGTCTGTCGGTCGTCGTGCTGGGCGATGAGAGCGGCTACACGGTTTCGGAACATCAGAAAATGAAACTGGCCGCTATCGAGGCCATGTGGGAAACCGAGCCCGCACCCGCCAGCTTCACCGCCGTCGGCCTGCCCGACGTCGCCGCCCGCACGACCCATTACGCCGTCAAGATTCCCTGGCTCATGGGGCTGATCGGCACGCGGTCGGTGGACCGGGTGATTCCCGGCATCGAGGAACTGGTGGAGCGCGCGCGCCATCGGATCGAGGATGGCCTGATCGCCTATCGCGGCCTGGTCCGGCTGCGGCAGGACCGCACCGATACAGAGGCCCGCAAGATGCTGGAGGAACATCAGGGCGATCTGGGCTATGCCCTGCTTCTGAAGCGTCATATCGCGGACCCGTTGCAGGCGACGGAGGCGGACATCGCCAAGGCCGCCGACGACACCATCCCCAATGTCGGCGCCCTGTTCTGGTCCTTCCGGGCCATGGCCGGTCTCGGCTTCTTCTTCGTCCTGCTGTTCGGCTTGTCCTTCTGGTTCGCCAGCCGCCGGCAGTTCGACCGCCGATGGCTGTTGCGCATCGCCGTCCTCAGTCTGCCGCTGCCCTGGATCGCGGCGGAAATGGGATGGTTCGTGGCCGAGCATGGCCGCCAGCCCTGGACCATCGACGGCGTTCTGCCGACCTTCCTGTCGGCCTCCGATCTGGCGCCGTCGCAGCTTCTGTTCTCTCTCGCCGGATTCGTGCTGTTCTACAGCGTTCTGGCGATCATCGACGTCACCCTGATGACCAAATATGCGCGGCTGGGGCCTGTGCGGTCTCTTGGCATCGATCATGAGGCCGGCGCCGCCGGCGGCGCGAAGTAAAGGAGGACGTCATGGAAACGCTGTTGGACTATGGGACCTTGCGCGTTCTCTGGTGGGGACTGCTCGGGGTTCTTCTGATCGGGTTCGCCGTGACCGACGGTTATGATCTCGGCACCGCCATTCTTCTGCCGGTGGTGTCCAGGACCGACCTCGAACGCCGGGTCGTGCTGAACAGCATCGGTCCGGTCTGGGACGGCAATCAGGTGTGGCTGATCCTGGGGGCCGGGGCGATCTTCGCCGCTTTTCCGCCGATCTATGCCGTGGCTTTTTCCGGCTTTTATATCGCCATGCTGATGGTGCTGGCCTCGCTGATCCTAAGGCCGGTCGGATTCGATTTCCGCAACAAGATCGATAATGCCGCCTGGCGCCGGGTCTGGGACTGCGCCTTGTTCATCGGGGGCTTCGTTCCCGCCGTCGTGTTCGGCGTCGCTTTCGGCAATCTGTTGCAAGGTGTTCCGTTCACCTTCGACGAGGATCTGCGGGTCAGTTATCAGGGCGGTTTCCTCGATCTGCTCAATCCCTTCGCGGTGACGACCGGTCTGCTGTCGGCTGCCATGCTGACGGCGCACGGCGCCGGATGGCTGATCGTGAAAACCGACGGGGTGATCCAGCACCGCGCGAGGCGCGCCCTTCTGATTGCCGCGCTGCTGGCGATCCTGTTGTTCGCCGTGACCGGCTACTGGACCTGGACGGGTGTGCAGGGCTACCAGTTCCTGTCCGTGCCGGTGGTCGATGGCCCGTCCAATCCGATGCTGAAGGAGGTCGGCCGTTCGGCGGGCGTCTGGTTCGCCAATTTCGCGCGCAATCCCTGGATGATGGCGGCGCCTGTCATGGCCTTCGCCGGGATGGGGCTGGCGATCCTGTTCAACGCGGCAAGGCGCGACCTGCCGGTTCTGCTGGCGTCGGGCATCGGTGTCGCCGGCGTCGTCGCCACGGCCGGCCTTGGCATGTTCCCATTCCTGATGCCGTCAAGCCTCGACCCCCGGGCCAGCCTGACGGCCTGGGATGCCACCTCGTCCCATACGACGCTGTTCCTGATGCTGGTGGCGGGCTGCATTTTCCTGCCCGTCATCCTGGCCTATACGGCGTTCGTGCTGAGGGTGCTGCGCGGCAAAGTGACCGGCGACTATATCGAGAACAATTCCCACACCCTTTACTGAGGAGACGGGTCATGTGGTACTTCACCTGGGTTTTGGGATTGGGACTGGCCTGCGCCTTCGCGGTTTTGAACGCGCTGTGGCACGAAGTGAACGAGTCCGATCCCGGCCGCGCGCAACCCTGACCGGGGGGCTCCCCGGCGCCCGGCGCGGGCGTCAGGCGTCAGGGGAGCCTGTCCACCGGAACGATGGCGGCAAGACCCAGTTGCCGCCATAACCGGTGGTGGACGACGGCGCCGCAAAAATCATCCCAATAACGGTCCCGGCCGGCAATCCGGTCGGGCCAGGCGCGGAACAGAAGGGCGCGGGCCTCGACCGCATGGCCTTCCAGGATCAGGCCCAGCAGGGCCTGATTGGTTTCCGGCGCCGTGGCATCGAAGCCGATGCCGGCGCGATAATCGTCGAAACTCCAGGCCGCCAGTTCCCTGCGGATCGTCTGATCGATGCGGTCCATCCGCGCGCGATCCGGGGGCGGGGTGAGAAGGCGTTCCGGATCGGCGATGAACTGGTCGCCGTCCCAGCGCATCGGAATTTCAACGCCGGCCACGATGGCCGACGCCGCGTTGAAGCCCTCGATATCGAAGAACAGTCCGAAGCGGGGTTGGCCGGCGTCGTCGGTGGTGACCTGCGGCAGGTCGTGATTGCACATGGACAGGACCTGGACCGGTTGATCGGCGTCGAGATCGATGGCGATCACATCGTAGGAACAGTGACTGCCCCCGGTGTAGCCGCCGACGATCAGGGCGGGGCCGGCATCGGGCCGCTGGCGGCGCCACAGGACCGTGACCGTGCCGGGAAGGTAGGCGCTGCGGCTGCCCCAGATGGTCCGGCCCCGTTCCACCAGTTCGATGACGTTGGCGCCGCGGCTGTCCTCGCGGTCGGATAAATGCCGCGCGATCACCTGATCGTCGGGCGCCGACATCAGGATGTCCTGGCTGTCGGTCGCGGCCGCGAAGGCCGGCGCGGGAGCCAGGGACAGAAGGGCGGTGGCGGCCAGACGGAAAAGGGGGCGACGGGGAGAGCGGGCGATGGACACGATTTCAGGACCTCCGGACGAGGAGGCATCCTACCCCGATTGCCGCCCGGGGCAATGACCGGATGGTTTCGGACCGTTTCAGCGATCCGGACGCGCTGTCTCCAGGGGGCACTCCGGGGGCGCGACAGGAACGGGGGGGGATAACGCCCCGAGACGCCATCGGCCCGCTCTTCATCATCAGAAACTGGCCTGACGCGAATTGAGCAGATCCGTCACCAGCATGCAGCCAGGCTCATGACCGATGGCGAGTGGCGGACGTGCGGCCAGAAGAGCGGCCTGAGGAGTGACCCCGCACGCCCAGAAGACCGGCATTTCGTCCTCTTCGACGGGAATCGCCTCGCCATAGTCGGGCTGTGAAATTTTGGAAATGCCGATCAGATCGGGGCGTCCCAGATGAACAGGTGCGCCATGAACAGCGGGAAACCGTGTAGTGATCTGAACGGCGCGGATGGCGTCGGCGGCCTTCATCGGGCGCATGGACACGACCATCGGTCCCGAGAAGCGGCCAGCCGGCACACATAAGATGGATGTCCTGTACATCGGAACGACTTTTCCGAGGGTTTGATGGCGCAATGGGATCCCGTCACTCGTCAACGCATCTTCGAAAGAAAAGGAACAACCGATCAGAAATGCGACCAGATCTTCCCGCCAGAGCGCGCTGATATCGGTGGGGCGGTCAACCAGATCCCCGTTGCGGTAGACGCGATAACGAGGCAGATCCGTCCGCAGGTCGATCTCGGCTCCCAGTGAAGGAACGTACGGAGAGCCGGGTTCGGAGACCGACAGCAACGGGCACGGCTTGGGGTTGAGCTGGCAGAATCGGAGGAATTCAGCGGCCCAATCCTGTGGCAGAATGATCAGATTGCCTTGCACATGGCCGGGTGCCAGTCCGGATGTCTGGCCGTCGTAGTCGCCTCGGCGAATTCTCTGCCGTACCATTTGAGATTCTGTCGTCCTGGTCATCATGTTCTCCTTGTTCGGGAAATTGTTTCCAACTCATACGGATTTTCATGACCGGCACGTTTTCCTGTTTGGGGGGGGGCGGGGCGGGAAGCCGATGCGCTTCCGGTGACCATCAAGCCATGGAACAGGGGCAAAAGATTTCAGACTTTGGACCTCTGCGGGCCCGGTGTTCGGGCCGGATCTCTTGCCATTGCCGGTCCTTCCGATGGTTCGCGGCAGGCGGCTTATCCGCTGCGGATGACGTCTCCGTGTCCCCCACAGTCCCAGAGACTCAAATGTTGGAGCTCCGCGCATCAAAGACCAAGATAGGCCCGCCTTATCCCCGGATCGTCGGCCAGGGTGGCGCTCTTTCCTTCCATGACGATTTTGCCGGTCTGGATCACATAGCCCCGGTCGGCGATGTCCAGGGCCCGTTGCAGATTCTGTTCGACCAGAAGAATTGATATCCCCCGCCGGCTGATCTCGCGAACGGTGTCGAGAATGCGGGTGACCAGTCTGGGGGCAACGCCCCAGGTGGGTTCATCCAGCATCAGCAGGTCCGGCTCCGCCATCAGTCCGCGTCCGATGGCCAGCATCTGCTGTTCTCCGCCGCTCAGGGTTCCGGCGCTCTGGCGACGGCGTTCCGCCAGGATGGGGAAGGTTTCGAACACTGTTTCCAGGGTTCTGGCGGTTCGATGGCGGTCCTTGACGGAAAACGCCCCCAACAGCAGATTTTGTTCCACCGAAAGGCGGGGAAACAGACGACGTCCTTCCGGAACAAGAACGATCCCGTCATGGACGCGCCGATGCGCGGGCTTGGTGTCCAGTCGTTCGCCTTTGAACAGGATGGAGCCGGCGTCCAGGGGATTGAGCCCCGCCACCGCCCGCAATGTGGTCGATTTCCCGTTGCCGTTGCCCCCCACCACCGCCACCACCTCACCGCTGCGAAGCCTCAGGCTGACGCCGTGCAAGGCCGGAACCCGGCCATAACTGACATGGATATCCCTGATCTCCAGCATCCTTCATGCCCCCAGATAAGCGGATAGGACGGCCGGATCCCGGACAACACGGGCCGGCGGGGCATCGGCGATCTTTTCCCCATAGTCGAGGACCAGGATACGGTCGGCGATCGGCATGATGCCTTCCATCACATGTTCCACGATGATCACGGCGATGCCGAGGTCGCGGATCCGTCGGACAAGATCTGATGCCTCGCGCACTTCGATGGGGGTGAGCCCCGCCATGATTTCATCGAGCAGGATGAGGCGCGGGTGCAAGGCCAGGGCGCGCGCCACCTCCAGACGCTTTTGTTCCGACACGGTGAGGGCCGAGGCCGGCTGGGCGGCCCGGTACGCCAGACCCGTAAAATCGAGCCATTCCCGAGCCAGGGCCGCCGCGCTGGACGGTTGCCGGCAATGGAGCAGGGCGCCCACCATCACATTTTCGATCGCGGTCATCGTCTGGAAGACGCGGACGATCTGGAACGTTCGCGCGATGCCCTGGCGGGCGATCGTTTCCGGCGGCAGGCCGGTGATATCCCGTCCGGCAAAGCGGACCCGTCCGGCGGTCGGCCGGTGATATCCCGCCAGGCAGTTGAACAGCGTTGTCTTGCCGGCGCCGTTCGGGCCGATGAGGCCGACGATCTCCGCCTCCGCGACAGTGAAGCTGATGGCATTGTTGGCGACCAGCCCTGCGAAGGTCTTGCACAGTCCCTCTACCGACAACAGGACGGTCATGCCCGTTCCTCCACTTCCTGGGGGGCGGCGACGCCGGGCCGGCGCCGGGCCTGGAGGGCCTGAACTCCAGCGCGCAGCAGTCCGGCGATTCCGGACGGGCTTTTCACCGCGACGACGATGATCAGCGTCCCATAGACGATCATGTCGGTGCCAAGCCCCGAACTGCCGAAGAAGATGCGGCTGCATTCTTCGATAGCGACCAGGACGGCGGCGCCGATCACCGGGCCCCACAGCGTGCCCACGCCGCCCAGGATGGCGACCAGCGCGATCTTGAGGGAAAGCTGGGTGCCAAGAACCGAGGGAGGATCGATGAACAGTTCCTTCTGGGCGTAGAGTGTGCCGCCCATCGCGGTCAGCGCGCTGCTGACCGCCAACGCGATCAGCTTGAGGCGCGGCAGATTGATGCCCAGGGACCGTGCCGCATCGGGCTCGTCCTTGATGGCGCGCAGGTAATAGCCTACCCGGCTTCGCGCGATCAGATGGTTGACCAGAAGACTGGCGGCCAGAAGGGTGAGGGCGATGTAGTAATAGGGGGCCTTCCCGGAAAAGACGAAGGCCGCGGCACCCCGGGGCGTCAGGGGCAGATAAATGCCGACCGCCCCGGAGAGCGGATCGCAGTTACTGATCACGACCTGGACGATTTCCGCCACAGCGATGGTCGCCATGGCAAAATAATGGCCCTTGAGCCGGAAACAGATCGCGCCGACGACCAGGGCGAACAGGCAAGCCATACCGGCACCGGCCACAAGCCCGATCCAGGGCGACAGGCCCGCCAAAGTGACCAGGGCGGAGGACGTGTAGGCGCCGATCCCGAAAAAGGCGGCATGGCCAAGGGACACCTGTCCCGCATAGCCGCCCAGAATGTTCCAGGCGACACCCAGTTGGGCGACCATCAGCACCAGAATCGCAAAATTCTGGTAGGTGGGAAGGCTGACCACCAGCGGAAAGGCGACGGTGACCGCAAAGAGGATGAGAAAAGCGGAGAATTTGACCGGCGGCGTCATTGTCATGCCTTTCCCAACAGGCCACGGGGCCTGATCAGCAGGACCAGCAACAGCAGGGTCAGCACCAGGGCCGTCTTGTAGGCGGGGCCGACCAGGAAACCGCCCAGAACCTCGACCTCGCCCACGATGAGCCCGGCCAGGAAGGCGCCCGCCACCGACCCGAAGCCGCCCAGCACCACGACCACGAAGGCGATCAGGATGAAATTGGCCCCGACCTCCGGAAAGATCGGGAAGAAAGTGGACAGGAGCACGCCGGCCACTCCGGCACATGTCGCGCCGATTCCCCAGGCCAGCGCGAACATGCGTCCGGTATCGATGCCCATCAGGGTCGCGGCCTCGCGATCGATGGCCGTGGCCTCCAGCGCGGCCCCCAGGCGGGTCCGGTTCAGAAACAGCCACACGGCGGCGGTGACGATCACCGCGCCGGCGCCGGCCACGAGCTGCGGCCCGCCGAACTGGAGGCCCATGACGGTCAGCCGCCCCTCGACCAGGCTGTGGCTGACCAGCCGGTGATCAGGTTTCCACAGGAACTGCGCCATCCCCCGCAACAGGATCATCAGGCCGAAGGTGGCGAAGATCTGCGACAGCATCGGCGCGGCCAGGATTTTCCGGATCACCAGCCGGTAGACCAGGACCCCGATCGCGAACAGCAAAAGGGCTGTCAGCGGAAGGGTGACCAGGGGGTCGAGGGCCAGATAGGCGACACCCCAGAACGCGCCGTACATGCCCAGCATGACGAACTCGCCATGGGCGAAGTTGACGATGTCCATCACCCCGAAGATCAGCGTCAGCCCGATCGCCACCAGGGCATAAATCAGGCCGATCAGGACCCCGGACAGCAGGACTTGGGTCAACAGCGGCAGGGTGATATGGCCCATTGCCTTCCTTCCCCCATGGTCGGTTTCTTCCGGTCGTCAGTGTTTCGTCCCGGCCGGCGCCGGCAGGGCGATGTCGTGCGTCGCGATGTCGAGGGGCCAGACCGTGACGTACTGCGCGTTCTGAACCTGCACGATGATCCCGGACCCCAGCACATTCTGGCCGGTGGTGTCGAAGCGGATGCCCTTCCACGGCATGATCGTACCCTGGCCGGGGATGTCGGTGGCAGCCAGCGCCTTGCGGATTGCTTCGGGATCGGTGGATCCCGCACGGTTGATGGCGTCGGCGATGACCGCAACGGCAGTGAATTCGCGCGCGGAACTGCCGGTGAAATTGATGTTGTTGCGCTGGCGTATCAGGTCGTTGACCAGACGGATCAGCGGAAAGCGATCACCGAGATCGAGCGACCATACGTCGCGCGAGAGGACGAAATCCGCGTCGTGACCCAGTGTTTTCAGAAATTCGGAGTCGATAAACCCGGTGTCATTGGCGAGCAGCATCCGCGGGGTGAAGCCCTGTTCCTTATAGGTCTTCATCGACAGCAGCGCGTCCCCCAGATAGGACGACTGCAGCACCACATCGGGATCGGCGGCCTTCAGACGCTGCACCTCGGCGGTCATTTCGGTGGTTTTCGCCGGATAGATGATCTTCTCGGTGATGCTGTATCCCTGTTCGTCGGCCAGGCGGGTCTCCAGCTTGGTGGTTTCGGTCCCCCACAGAGTGTTCTCATTGAACAGGCCCAGGGTCTTGATCTTGATCCCTTTCTTCGTTTCCAGGTCCTTGAAGAAGTCGAAAAAGTTGGCGACGAACAATTCGTCATGCGGAGAGGTGCGGAAGAACCATTTGAAACCGCGCTGGGTGAGCGGTGTTGACGACGAGGAGCCGTTCAGAAAGGGGATACCGTAGCGCTCCGCCACCTGACTGGCCGTCGCGGTGACGTTGCTGAGATAACACCCCAGCAGCGCCACCACATGCTCCTGCGTAATCAGCCGTTCGGCCTCGGTAGCGCCAACCTGGGGATTGGTCTGATGGTCGCCGAACACAAGTTTCAGTTTGGCGCCCTTGAGGTTCGGTAGGCCGATGCCGGCCACTAGACCCGGTGGCGCCGGAATCTCCCGATTGATGATCGCAGCGGCCAGTTCCGCAGCCGCCTTTTCCTCGACACCACTTGCTGCGGCCGCTCCGGTCAACGGATAAAGGACGCCGACTTTGATCTCGGTTTCGGCATACGAGAGGGAGGTTGTCATGAGCAGAGAGATGCCGGAAAGGCAGAGACGACGGATGAGCGATCGCATGGGCGGTTTTCCCCTTTGTGAGAAGCCGAATTGGAAACCTGCGACGGGATCACAACATAGGGTTGTAGTCCTGTCTAATTGATTATTTTTATTGCATTTGATAACGCCTGCTTTTCAATTGGGCGTGTTTCCTGGCCATTGTGCGGCGACATCTGCCGCGAGGGCCGCGACCGTCTGGGCCAGATGACTGTCCGGTTTCAGTGGATAAGCGGCGACAAAGGCGTGATCCGGCAGGTCGATTGCTGCTCGGAAAAGTCGCAGACGGCCGTCTGCCAACTCCTGACTGATAATGACCGGCGGGATGACGCTGACTCCGATTCCATCCAGCGTCATGCGTACAACAGTGGACAGTGAGCTGTTGCCAAAAAGGCGAGCGGGCGGCAATCCCTGGCGGCTGAAATGATCCCGGATGAGAATGTAGGGCTGGGTGTTGCGCGAAAAGGTGATGATCGGGCACTCCACCATGGCTGATAGAGGGACAGGTTCTGCCGGCAACTCCAATTGCGGTATCGCGACCCATGCCAACGGATAGGAACAGAGTGGCCGGCTCTTGAGCTTCGGCTCCGGCACCGGTCCCAGCATGAAAGCGATATCGAGATCGTGCGATAAGAGTGACCGGCGCAGATTGACCGTCACATCGACGTCGATTTCCAGGCTGACGGCCGGATAGAGCGCGTGCAGCCGTTCTATCAACTGTGACAGCCATGTGTGGACAATGGTTTCGGCCACGCCAAGGCGGATGACGCCTCTAATGCAAGCTTTTTCCCCCGCCACCTCCACCATTTCCGAGCGCAGCGTCAGCATTTTTTCAGCATATCCCAGAAGATCGGCGCCTTTGGGCGTCAATGCCGCCTTCCGATGATCGCGATCAAACAGCCGGACTCCCAGATCCTGCTCCAGTTGGGCGATCCGCGCGGAGATGGCCGGCTGGGTGGTGTTCAGTCGGTGCGCGGCCGCGCGGAATCCCCCCAACCGCGCAGCCCAGACAAAAGTCTCAACACTCTTAAAATCAACCATTGGTTGTAATCCTTGACGGCGATGATGTTTGTCAGAACGCTGAGTAATCCAAGGAATGGCGAGGGAATGCGCTTGACGAAATAAATCTCGATCAATAAATAATTATCATATTTTGAAACCGCTGATAGGCAAGTCTTATCAGGCGTTATTATCCTTCTTCATGCGCTGGTTACATCTTTAGGTAGTTCATATGTCTTTTGAAAGGACATGACATGGGCGGATGGCAGTTCTGGATCGATCGTGGCGGCACCTTCACCGACATCGTGGCCCGGCGTCCCGATGGCTCGCTGGTGTCGCACAAGCTGCTGTCGCAGAACCCGGAGCGTTATCGCGACGCGGCGATCCAGGGCATCCGGGATTTACTGGACGTTCCCGTGCGGGCGCCCATCCCGGTGGACCGGATCGCAGTGGTCAAGATGGGGACCACCGTTGCCACCAATGCCCTGCTGGAGCGCAAGGGGGAGCGCACCGTCCTGGTGGTGACCCGGGGTTTTGCCGACGTTCTGCGGATCGGTTACCAGAACCGTCCGGACATTTTCGCCCGGCACATCCGTCTGCCGGAAATGCTCTACGAGCGCGTGATCGAGGTGCCGGAGCGGGTCGACGCCCATGGCCGGGTGCTTCTGCCGCTGGACACCGGCGTTCTCCGGGACAAGCTGGCGGAGGCGCGCGTTGACGGCATCCTGTCGGCCGCGATCGTTTTTGTCCATGGCTACCGGTTCACCGCCCATGAGGCCGCCGCCGCGGAGATCGCGCGCGAACTGGGATTCACGCAGATTTCGACCAGCCACGGCACCAGCCCCCTGATGAAGATCGTGCCCCGGGGGGATACCACCGTCGCAGATGCCTATCTGTCGCCCATTCTGCGCCGCTATGTCGATCAGGTCGCATCCGAACTGCCCGGCGTGAAGCTGCTGTTCATGCAATCGAACGGCGGGTTGGTGCCGGCCGCCCGGTTCCATGGCCGAGACTCGGTTCTTTCCGGCCCCGCGGGGGGCGTGGTGGGCTGCGTGCGGACGGCGGAGCGGGCCGGGTTCGACCGGGTCATCGGCTTCGACATGGGGGGCACGTCGACCGATGTCTGCCATTTCGACGGCGAGTTCGAGAGAAGCTTCGAGACCGAGGTCGCGGGCGTGCGCATGCGGGCGCCCATGATGCATATCCACACCGTCGCGGCCGGTGGCGGATCCATTCTGCATTTCGACAATGGCCGTTTCCAGGTCGGGCCGGATTCGGCCGGCGCCGATCCCGGGCCGGCCTGCTATCGGCGGGGCGGGCCGCTGACCGTCACCGACTGCAATGTGATGCTGGGACGGATCGATCCGCGTTTTTTCCCCAAGGTGTTCGGTCCCTCGGGCGATCTGCCGCTGGATGCCGATGCCGTCCGCCGGGGATTCCAGGATCTGGCCGTCCGGATCGGGGATGGTCGCGCGCCGGAGGCCGTGGCGGAGGGATTCCTGAGAATTGCGGTCGAGAATATGGCGAACGCGATCAAAAAGATCTCCGTCCAGCGGGGGCGCGACATCACCGCCTATGCGCTCAACAGCTTCGGCGGTGCCGGTGGGCAGCATGCCTGCGATGTGGCCGACACGCTCGGCATGTCGACGATCTTCATTCATCCCGAGGCCGGGGTCCTGTCGGCGCTGGGCATGGGTCTTGCCGATCTGCGGGTGATGAGCGAGGCCGCGGTCGAGGAGCCGCTGGACAGTTCTCTGTTGTCCCGTCTTGAGGGCGTGTTCGGCGATCTGGAGGATCAGGCGCGCGCCGCCCTGACCGGCGAAGGGGACCTGATCGTCGCGGTGGAGGTGGAGCGGCGTCTGCATCTGCGCTATCAGGGCTCCGACACGTCGCTGATCGTGCCGTTCGGCGGGATCGAGGCGCTGGTCTCCGCCTTCGAGGAGGCGCACAGGGCGCGGTTCGGTTTCGTGATGTCCGGCCGTCCGTTGATCGTCGAGGCCGTCGAGGTGGAGGCCGTCGGCCGGGGCGAGCCGGTGGCCGAACCGTCGAAGGCACCGTCGGAGGCCTTTCCCCGCCCCATCGACCGGGCCGCGATCTGGGTTGGCGGCGGTCTTCGGGAGGCGGCGGTCTATGATTGCCGCGACCTGGGGGCGGGGGATCTGATCACCGGACCCGCTATCCTGATCGATCCCAACGCCACCACTGTGGTGATGCCCGACTGGCAGGCGGCGGTGACAGGTACGGGCGGGTTGGTCCTGACACGGACGCGTCCCCTGCGCCGGGCCGAGGCGTTGGGCACGTCCGTCGATCCGGTGATGCTGGAAATCTTCGCCAACCTGTTCATGTCGGTGGCCGAGCAGATGGGCACGGTGCTGCAAAACACGGCTCATTCGGTCAACATCAAGGAGCGATTGGACTTTTCCTGCGCTGTTTTCGACAGCGACGCCGAACTGGTCGCGAACGCCCCCCATGTGCCCGTGCATCTGGGCTCGATGGGCGACAGTGTCCGCGCGGTGGCGGAGGCTCGCCGGGGACAGGTGCGTCCGGGCGACGTCTTTGTCCACAACGCCCCCTACAACGGCGGCACCCATCTCCCCGATATCACGGTCATTACGCCGGTTTTCGACGCGGACGGCGGGGTGATCCTGTTCTGGGTGGCTTCGCGCGGGCATCATGCCGATATCGGCGGGATCACCCCGGGCTCGATGCCGCCGTTCAGCCGCACCATCGCCGATGAGGGGATTCTGTTCGACAACGTTCTGATGGTCGACCGGGGCCGGTTCCTTGAGGATGAAATCCGTGCCCTGCTGGCCGGTGGCCCGCATCCCGCGCGCCAGCCCGACCAGAACATTGCCGATCTGAAGGCGCAGATCGCCGCCAACGAGAAGGGCGCCCGGGAATTGCGGCGCGCGGTGGCCCATTTCGGCCTGCCCGCGGTGCGGGCCTATATGGGCCATGTTCAGGACAATGCCGAGGCGGCGGTGCGCGCGGTGCTCGACGTGTTGACGGACGGGCGGTTCGTCAATCCGATGGACGACGGCAGCCGGATCGAGGTCGCGATCTCCATCGATCGCGCCACCCGGAGCGCCCGCATCGACTTCACGGGAACGTCCGGCCAGCGGGGCAACAATTTCAATGCCCCTTCGTCGGTGTGCAAGGCGGCGGTGCTTTATGTTTTCCGCACCCTGGTGGGACAGCCGATTCCGTTGAACGCCGGCTGCCTGCGTCCGATCACCATCGTTCTGCCGGAAGGATCGATGTTGCGCCCGGTTGCGCCGGCCGCGGTAGTCGCCGGCAATGTCGAGACGTCGCAGGCCATCGTTGACGCCCTTTACGGCGCCCTGGGAGTGATGGCGGCATCCCAGGGCACGATGAACAATTTCACCTTCGGTAACGACCGAACCCAGTACTACGAAACCATCTGCGGCGGGTCGGGCGCCGGGCCGGATTTCGCCGGGACCGACGCGGTGCATACCAATATGACCAATACGCGCCTGACGGACCCGGAAATCCTGGAGTGGCGGTTCCCCGTTCGTCTGGAAAGCTTCCGGATCCGGCGGGGATCCGGTGGGGCCGGCCGCCATGCGGGCGGCAGCGGCGTCGTGCGGGAAATCCGTTTCCTGGAGGCGATGACGGCGGCAATCCTGTCCAACCGGCGCGTCAACGCGCCTTTCGGCATGGACGGTGGCGGATCCGGACTGCCGGGCCGGACGACATTCCGGCCGGCGGACGGCGGCGAGGTCCGGGAACTGGCGCATACGGATGTCGTGGAGGCGACGCCCGGCGATGTCATCGTCATCGAAACGCCCGGCGGCGGCGGCTATGGCCGATGCCGCCGGGCAGGGGGCGATCGCCATCCGTCCGGCCGCGCCGGCCGATGCCCGCGCCAAAGCGGCGGAACTTTGTCGCGGGGGAAGGCTTCGATCCTCTCCTGTTCGTGCGGCACTTTTGCCGGGTTCGCACCCGTCGTCGCGTCGGCGAGTGGTCAAAATCCAACAGATGAGTCCCTGGATCAGGAGTGGGGGCAGGCGTCCGAGGGTGTAAAAGAATCAGGGACAACGGCGTCCCTGCCGGTGGTCCGGAGAAGCCGAAACGCCAGCATTTCCGCCGCTTTCGCGTCGGCGGCGGGCAGGATGCCCGTCCCACTCAGGGCGGAAACTGATGTCTTGTTGCCCTGATACCTGCCTGGACTGATCGGTACCGGTCAGCGACGCCAAGCAGCCTTGAGCCGGGTTTCTCCGAAACCCTTGAACCGTCGTTTGCCATCCTCACGCGGGGCCGCGAATGCACCCGCCGACGGGTTCATCATCCGCCGTTCCCTGGCGGCGACAGACAGGCCCGCTGTCGCCCGGAAGTGTCGTCTCCGACTGTCGCGTTTCGACAACAGTGTCCGACACTTCCGGTGTCGGGGATCCTCTTTTGAAGATCTCCAGCCATCGCGAATTCCTCTTTTTTTTCATGGATATAGAAAGGCCCTAATCAAAAAAAGGGGAATGGCACGCCGCTTGCTATCTCGGTGGAGAGGCAGGTTTTGAATAATTGTTCAGGTGAAAAATGCCATTCTCCAACTTGATCTGCGAAATAACAGACAAAATATCAATCATAACGATGAACAGGCCGTCAGCTCTGAATGCGTTAAATGACGATACGCTGAAAGAGCTTGAGCAGGTATTCGATAATATCGAGAAAAATCCTGATATTAAGGCAGTAATTATTACAGGATCCGGGAAGGCGTTCGTGGCCGGTGCCGATATCCGGCAGATGGCGGACTACGGTCCGCAGCAGGCCCGGGCCTATATGAGCCGGGCGCAGCGGATCTTCAATCGCATCGAGGAGATCGAGAAGCCCGTCATGGCGGCGGTCAACGGCTATGCCCTGGGGGGCGGCTGTGAACTCGCCATGGCCTGCGATTTTCGCTTCGCCAGCGAAAAGGCGATCTTCGGTCAGCCGGAGATCAATCTGGGTGTCATTCCCGGGTTCGGCGGAAGCCAGCGGCTGCCACGTCTGACCAATGCCGGCCTTGCCAAGGAGCTTCTGCTGTCCGGGCGCAATGTCGGCGCCGAAGAGGCCTGGCGGATCGGACTGGTCAACCGCGTCTGCGCCCCCGATGCCCTGATGGCCGAGGCCCTGGAGACCATGCGCGTCATCGCGTCCAAACCGGCCTCCGCGCTCTCCTACGCCAAGGTTGCGGTGAATAACGGACGGGATTGCGATCTGAAAAAGGCCCTCGAACTGGAGGCCGATCTCATCTCCCTGTGTTTTGCGACTGAAGATCAAAAAGAAGGAATGCGGGCTTTTCTTGAAAAGCGGCCCGCTAAATTCAACAGCTGATCGGGAATGGAAGAAATGTCCGGGAAAATCATTAGCGCAAAACAGGCTGTGGAGCTGGTCAGGACCGGAGACACTCTGGCGATCGGCGGGTTCGTCGGCTTTGGAATTCCGGAGGAACTTCTGGAGTCGTTGCGACAGCGGTTCCTTGAGACCGCCATGCCCCGCGATCTGACCTTGTACCATTGCGCCGCCGTCGGCGACGGCAAGGACCGGGGGGCCAACCGGCTGGGCTGCGAAGGCCTGCTGAAGACGCTGATCTGCGCGCATATCGGTCTGGAGCCGGCGCTCAACCGCCTCACGGTGGACAATAAGATCGCCACCTACATGATCCCGCAGGGCGTCACGTCGCATCTTCTGCGCGCCATCGCCGGGAAAAAGGTGGGGGTGCTGACCCATGTCGGGCTCAAGACCTTCGTCGATCCCAGACTGGAGGGCTGCAAGGCCAATGACGCGGCGAAGCAGGCCGGCGACGTGGTGAAGCTGCTCTCGATCGATGGCAGGGACCAGCTTCTGTTCCCGTCCTTTCCGATCAATGTGTGTTTCATCCGGGGCACCTACGCCGACGAGGACGGCAACATCTCCATGCAGCGCGAGGCGGTGGTGTCCGATCAGCTTGAGATGGCGGCGGCAACCCATAACAGCGGCGGAATCGTCATTGCCCAGGTCGATCAGATCCTGGAACGCAACAGCCTGAAGCCCCACGACGTCAAGATCCACGGTTCCATGGTCGACTATGTCGTCCAGGGATCCCGGGAGTTCTCGCACCAGTCCTATCTCAGTGACGACTACCATCCGGAATGGTCGGGAGAATGCCGTGTTCCTCTCACCGGTCTGGCGCCGATACCCCTGACGGAACGCAAGGTCATTGCCCGGCGCGGCGCCCTGGAACTGCGTCCCGGCATGCTGGTCAATCTTGGAATCGGCATTCCCGACGCGGTGGCGGCGGTCGCCGCCGAGGAGGGGGTCGCCGACCGCATTACCCTGTCCATCGAATCCGGGGTGCTTGGCGGCGTTCCATTGTCGGGCGTGGGAATCGGGGGCAGCGTCAATGCCGCCGCGATTTACAAGATGCCCGACATTTTCGATGTCTATGACGGCGGCGGCATCGACCTGTCCTGCCTGGGAGCCGCGCAAATCGATCCGGCGGGCAGCGTCAATGTGTCCAAATTCGCCGGGCGCGTCGTCGGGCCGGGCGGTTTCATCAATATTTCCCAGAACGCCAAAAAGGTCTGTTTCTGCGGCAGTTTTGTCGCCGGCAAGCAACGGTTGGAGATCCGGGACGGACGCCTGTCCATTCTGGAGGACGGAACCGGGATCAAATTCGTTCCGGCACTGGAACAGGTCACCTTCAGCGGCGACTACGCGCGAGAGACCGGGCAGGAGGTCCTCTACATCACCGAACGCGCCGTGTTCAAGGTGACGGACCGGGGGCTGACGCTGACCGAGGTTGCGCCCGGGGTGGATCTGAACCGGGACGTGTTGGGCAAGATGGGGTTCGCCCCGGCCATTGCCGACGATCTCCGGGATATGGACGCCCGCCTGTTCCGCGATGAACCGATGGGGCTCGCCTTTTGACGCACCCCCGACGATTTCGCCGGGACCTTTCCTTTAAGAGAAGAGGTGGATCATGCGTGGAAAAACGTATGACGAAATAAATATTGGCGATCAGGCATCGTTCTCAAAGACGATCACCGAATCGGATATTCACGCATTTTCGTCAATAACGGCCGACTTCAATCCGATTCATGTTGATGAGGTCTATGCCACGACGAGTTCCCTGGGGCGCAAGATGGGCGGCCGGATTGCCCAGGGCATGCTGTCCGCGTCCCTGTTCTCGACCCTGGTGGGAATGTACATCCCGGGTAAGGGAGCACTGTACGTTTCGCAAAGCTGCATCTTTAAAAGTCCTGTGAAAGTGGGAGACACAATTCGCGCCGAATGCACTGTCCTGGAAAAAATGGAAAAAAACCGCATTCGAATGAAAACCGTCTGCATAAATCAACACGGAACAATCGTCATTGACGGCGAGGCTATTGCGATAGCCGCGGCAAAAGTCGAAGACGTTATTTGAGAGTGGGAGAAGACGATGGATTTTTCTTTGACTGAAGAGCAAACCCTGATCCGGGACATGGTTCGGGAGTTCGCCGAAAAAGAAGTCAAGCCGATCGCCGCCGAGATCGACCGCAATCACCGCTTCCCGGTGGAAACGGTCGAACGGATGAAGGAACTGGACCTCTTCGGCCTCTCCATTCCGGAGGAATATGGCGGGTCGGGTGGGGACACGGTGACTTATGCCCTGGCCTGTGAGGAACTGGCGAAAGTGTGCGCGTCCCATTCCGCGATTTTGTCGGTCCATATCACCGGTATCAAATCTGTTTTGCTGTTCGGCACGGAAGAACAGAAAAGGAAATACATCCCCGACATGGCATCGGGCAAAAAAATCGCCTGCTTCTGCCTGACGGAGCCCGGAGCCGGGACCGACGCCTCGGCGTTGCAAAGCCGGGGGGTGCGCCAGGGCGACACTTACATTCTGAACGGCTCGAAGATCTTCATCACCAATGGCGGTGTCGGTGGGACCTACTGCCTTTATGTGATGACGCAGCCGGAGAAGAAGCTGAAGGGCATCACAGGCTTCATCGTCGATCGCGAGACACCCGGATTTGCTGTCGGTCAAAGCGAGGACAAGATGGGCATCCGTGCCTCCGTCACCAGCGAGATCATGTACCGGGATATGGTCGTCCCGGCGGAGAACATGATCGGCGCGGAGGGCGAGGGCTTCAAATATGCGATGAAGGTCCTCGACAGCGGGCGTATCGGCATGGCCGCACAGGCTGTCGGGATTGCCCAGGGGGCGCTCGACGCGGCTGTCGCCTATGTCAAGGACCGCACCCAGTTCGGCAAGCCGATTGCGGCCAACCAGGGCATCCAGTGGATGATCGCCGAAATGGCGGCGCAGGTCGAGGCTGCCCGCCTTTTGACCTATCGCGCGGCGGCGCTGAACGACCAGGGCGTCCGCATCAGCAAGGAGGCGGCCATGGCCAAGCTGGTGGCGGCAACCACGGCGATGGATGTGACGGTCAAGGCCGTCCAACTGCACGGCGGCATCGGCTATACCAAGGCTTATCCGGTCGAGCGTTTCATGCGCGACGCCAAGATCACCGAAATCTATGAAGGCACCAACGAGGTGATGAAGATGGTGATCGCCGGAAGCGTCCTTTCCTGACACTCAAAAAAATAAAAAAGCCGCCTTGGGGAGAGGCGGCTGTTGGGAATAAGGGAGGATGCAATGGATGTCTTGGTTGTGCTGCTATGTTTGGCAGCTCTCATATTTGTCGCTTACAGAGGGTACAGCGTTATTCTATTTGCGCCGATTTTCGCACTGGCTGCGGTTTTCGTGTTCCAGCCAATCGCAACTTTTCCGGCGTATACAAACCTGTTCATGGATAAGGCAGCCTTTTTCTTTAAAATGTACTTCCCGACGTTCCTGTTGGGGGCCATTTTCGGAAAGGTCATTGAGCTTTCCGGGTTCGCCAAATCCATCTGTTCGGCTCTGTTCCGGCTGGTCGGCGAAAAACACGCGATCCTGGCGATCGTCCTGGTGACGGCCATCCTGTCCTATGGCGGCGTCTCGGCCTTCGTTCTGGTCTTCGCGATTTATCCCTTCGCTTCGGAAATGTTCCGCATGGGACGCATCCCGAAGCGGCTGATTCCGGGTGTCATCTGGTTCGGTGGCGTGACCTTCACGATGGACGCGATGCCAGGGTCCCCCCAGATCCAGAACATCATTCCGACCTCCTTCTTCAAGACCAACGCCTATGCGGCGCCGTCGCTCGGGATCATCGGCAGTCTCTTCATCCTGGGGCTGGGTCTGGTCTATTTCGAGTGGCAGCGGCGCAAGGCGATTGCCGCCAACGAGCCCTATGACAGCGGCTGGAAGCTGGTCAACGAGCCCGAATCCTATGAGCACAGCCACCTGCCCAACCCCTGGATCGCGATGCTGCCGCTGGTCGTGGTGTGGATTTTGAACTACGTCTTCACACAGAACATGACCGCGATGTTCGGGAAAAGCTTCAGCCTGCCCCTGCCCGGGCTGAAGGCTCCGGTCACGATCGACGTCGGCGGAATGACCGGTCTCTGGGCCGTGGAACTGGCTCTGGTCTTCGGCATTCTGACCGTGTTCCTGTTCGCGTGGCGGCAGGTGATTCCCAGGTTCAGCGCGGGATCGAAGTCGGCGGTGTCGGGCTGTCTGCTCGCCATCTGCAATACGGCGTCGGAATATGGCTACGGCTCCATCATCGCCGTTCTTCCCGGCTTTCTGATGTTGTCCGAAACCTTGAAGACGGCCATCCCCAACCCGCTGATCAGCGAGGCGACGTCGGTCCAGTTGCTGGCCGGCATTGTCGGATCCGCCTCCGGCGGGCTTTCGATCGCCCTGGGCGCCATGTCGGATGTCTATATCGCCGGCGCCAATGCCGCGGGCATTCCGCTGGAAGTCGCGCACCGCATCGCCTCGATGGCGTCGGGCGGCATGGACAGCCTGCCGCACAACGGGGCGGTGATCACCATGCTGGCCATCACCGGACTGACGCACCGCCAGGCCTACTCGCACATTTTCGCCTGCACGATCATCAAGAGTATCGCCGTGTTCTTTGCCATTGGCGTGTACTATTTGTTTGGAATCGTTTAGTCGAATTAGGAAAAATTAAGTATTGGCGCCGGATTTTAGTTTATATTTTCCGGCGCCGGGAGAGGGTTTGACATGAAGCGCGTTATCGTTTGTTACAAATGGGTGCCCGACGGTGCGGATATCCGTATCGACGAAAGGACCCGCACACTGGCGATGGACGGTGTGTCCTGGACCTTGAACGATTTCGATCGCAATGCGATCGAGGCCGGCGTCCAGATCAAGGCGGCCACGGGATGCGACCTGATCGGCGTGACCGCGGGCGTCGATACCGAGGCCTCGGGAAAGGATGCCCTGTCGCGCGGTCTGGACAGCCTCTATTACCTCAGCGACCAGGCGATGGCCGACGCCGACAGCCGGACGACCTCAGAGGTTCTGGCGGGCATGATCGGCCGGCTGGGTGGCGCGGATCTGGTGATCTGCTCGGAAGCGTCCGACGACGAATATGCCCAGCAGACGGGGCCTCGTCTGGCTGCCCTGCTGGGATACAGCTCCGTCACCTGTGTGTCGGCCCTGTCCCCGTCGGGCGAGTCGCTGTCGGCCAGCCGAAAGCTGGAGGAGGGTGTCGAGGACGTCGAGATCGCCGGTCCCGCGGTCGTCTCCGTGGTGCCGGACATCAATCAGCCACCGTTCCCCAGCGTGAAGCAGATCCTGGGCGCCAAAAAGAAGCCGAGCCAGGCGGTCGCCCTGGCCGAGGTCGTCGGGGACATGGACCGGATCCGTCCGCAATTGAGAACCGACAGTCTCCTGGCTCCCGAGGTGTCGCGCAAGAGGGTGTCGCTGAGTGCCGGTGGTGTCGGTGCCGCCGACGCGGTGGCCGGATTGCTGAAGGCTCTCGCCGCGGAGGGAGTCCTTTAAGTCGGGGCGCCCCGGCCGGACGTTCCGATCCGTCGGGGTCGGGAACGGGGGCTCCGGTTCCGCCATTGACCGTCGTCGGCAGCGTTGATGCGGCGCCGGGCGGGGCCGGCGGTTCGGCCGCTCTTTCGAAATGTGGCGAAAGCGGGCATGGGTGCGCCCCGCCGGGTTTGCGCCACCAGAGGAAACCACTCCGGAAAATGGAACAAGCATGAGCACACAATGGGTAATCGCGGAGACTGCGGCTCTGGCCGCTGAACTGATCGGCGGACTTCGGGACCTGGAGGACGGCGTTCTGACCGCTTTCGTCGGCGTCGATGCGACGGAAGCGAAGACGCTGATCGCGCTGGGGGCGGACCGGGTCGTCGCCCTGGCGCCCGGAAACAGCACCCCCTGGGAGGATTACGTCTTTCCGTTGGTGGACCGGGCCAGGACGGAGGCGCCGGATCTTGTGCTGGTGGGGGCGACCAGACGGGGGCGGGGACTGGCCGCGTTCCTTGCGGCCTCCCTGGACGCCCCCCTCGTTTCCGATGCCAAAGCCCTGTCCCGGCGCGAAGGGCGGATCCAGGCGGACCGGATGGTGTTGGGCGGTCTGGCCGTCAAAACCGTCAGCACCGACGCGGCGACGGTGATCGCCACCGTGGCGGCCGGCGTCTATGCGGCCCGTGCCGCGGATCTCCGGCGATCCGGCCCGATCGAGACCCTGGAGCCGGTTGCCGGCCGTGTCCGGGTCACCGGGCGGCGGCTCAAGGACGGGGGTGACGTCAATCTGGCCGGCGCGAAGCGCGTGGTCGGCGTCGGGCGCGGCTTTGCCGATAAGGCGGATCTGGCCCTGGCCGAGGCCCTTGCGACGGCGTTGGGGGCGGAACTCGCCTGTTCGCGTCCGATCGCGGAGTTCTTCAAATGGATGCCGGAGGAACGTTACATCGGCATCTCCGGACAGGCGATCAAGCCGGATCTTTATATCGCGGTCGGGATTTCCGGTCAGGCTCAGCATGTCTACGGAATCAGGGACGCCAAGGTGATCGTCAGCATCAACAAGGACGAGACCGCACCGATCGGCCAGAAGGCGGATTACAGCATCGTCGGCGATCTGAAGGAGGTGCTGCCGGTCCTGACCGGCGCCCTCTGACAGTCGGGACCGTCCGGCCGGGGCTCGGCGTCCCGACCGGACGGACCGGGATCGATCATGGAAACTGTCGGGTCTTGGAGTGAGCAATGTCGGATTACGATGTCATTGTGGTGGGGGCCGGGGTGGCCGGCGCCACCTCCGCCTACTGTCTGGCAAAGGGCGGTCTCAGCGTTCTGCTGCTGGATCGCGGGGACGCGGCCGGGGCGAAAAACGTGACCGGCGGGCGCCTTTATGCGCACAGCCTTGAACGGGTGATGCCTGGCTTCGCGGGGCGCGCGCCGGTCGAACGCCGCGTGACGCGCGAAACCATTTCGCTGATGACGGCGGACAGCAGCGTCACTATCGATTTTCAGAAGCCGGGCGGGATGAGTGATCCGGCCTCGGCGTCCTACACCGTTCTTCGGGCCGAATTCGACGCCTGGCTGGCGGGAGAGGCCGAAAAAGCCGGCTGCGACCTTGTGTGTCCCGCCCATGTGGACCGCCTGTTGAAGGACAACGGCCGGATCGCGGGCGTCGTCGCCGGGGACGATACCCTGACGGCGGACGCGGTGGTCCTTGCCGATGGCATCAACAGCCTTCTGGCGCGTCAGGAGGGCCTGAAGCCGGAACTGTCGGCGCATGCGGTCGCGGTCGGTTGCAAGGAGATCATCGAGCTGCCCGAACGGGTCATCAATGACCGCTTCAATCTGGCGGAGGGGGAAGGCGCGGCGCGTCTGTTCGCCGGAGCCCCGTCCGGCGGGCTGGTCGGGGGCGGGTTCCTATATACCAACAAAACGTCACTGTCATTGGGTCTCGTGGTGACGGTGGAGGGGCTCGCGCGATCCCGGACCCGTCTTCCGGACATGTTCGAAGCGTTCAAAAAGCATCCCGCCGTCGCCCCGCTGATCGAAGGGGGCGCGCTTCTGGAGTATTCGGCGCATCTGGTGCCCGAAGGCGGACTGAAGACGATTCCGGATTTGGTGTCGGACAATATTTTGATTGTCGGAGATGCTGCCAATCTCTGTCTTAATCTTGGATATACTGTCCGTGGAATGGATTTTGCCATCGCCTCCGGTCAGATGGCGGCGGAGACATTGATCGAGGCAAAAAATAATGGCGGCGACTACAGTAAGGGAGTTCTCGATGGATATTGGCGGAGGATGGAGGACAGCTTCGTATTGAAGGATATGAAGACGTACAAAAACGCGCCTGAATTCATCGAAAGGCCGGGAACCTATAACGTTTACCCTGAGCTGATGGATGGAATTTTTTCGGATTTGTTCACCATTACAGGAGAACCAGCGGTTCTGGCCCGCAAGAAGATCTGGCCACGGCTCCGGAAAGCCGGCATGGGGGGGCTGGCGATGGACCTCCTCAAGGGTGGGAATGCCATCTGAAATCGCGCTATACTGAAGAAAACAAAGAATGCAGAGAAACATCTTTGCACGGAACAGGATAGTCCAAAGATGAACGTCGAGCAGAAACTATCAAAGAATAAATTTTCGGTCGATGAGGGGAATCCTCATATCTCGGTCGATTCCTCACGCCTGGATGCGGACACGATCCACGCCCTCACGGTTGTATGTCCCGCGGGCCTCTATTCGCTGGGGGAACGGGGAGAGCTGCATTTCGACGCGGCCGGCTGTTTGGAATGTGGAACCTGCCGGATCGTCTGCGCGGGTCATCCCGGGGCCATGAGCTGGACCCATCCGCGTCCATCGTTCGGCGTGACATATCGTTTCGGTTGATGCCGGGCGACCGGTCCGTCGCATCCCGCCGATATCAGGCCGCGCCCGGTCCCCGACCGGTAGCGGCGGCGGGCGCTTTCGGAGGCCGGAGCATCCGGAGAGAGACGGGGAAGGGGAGGGAGAGATGCCGAAGACGGAACGGGACGTGATCGAAGCCCTGAGGCGTGAAAATGCGGCATTGAAGGCGGAGTATAACAGTCTCCGTATCCGGAATATTATTTATGAGCGGGCCCTGAATGCGACAGCGGATGGGTTTCTGATCGTCGGTCGCGATGGGAATATCATCGAAATCAATAAGGCCTACTGCGATTATTTCGGTATCGACCGGGAAGAGACGATCGGAAAGAATATCTACTCCGTGATCAGCAACAGCAAGATGATCACGATCATGGACGAGAACCTGACCGAGGTCGACGTCATGCACACCTTCCCCGACGGCCTGACGGCGACCGGGGAAAAGCTTGTCGCGGTGTCGAGAATGCCGGTGGTGGAGGCGGGAGAGACGATCGCCTCCGTCGCCTATGTCAAGTTTTCCCATTACACCATCAGCCTCGCCAAAACCCTGCAAAAACTGGAGGACGAGGTTGCCTATTACCGCAAGCGCCTCAGCCGCTATGCGATCAGTTCCTTCGACGACCTGCCCAGCAAGAGTCCCGGCTATGCCGAGGTGAAGCGGATGGCGGAACGGTTCTCCAGCAGCGATCTTCCGATCCTGCTCCTGGGCGAGACGGGGGTCGGCAAGGAGGTCTTCGCCAACGCCATCCATCTGGCGAGCAATCGGTCGAAGCATCCGTTCGTTTGCGTCAACTGCGCGTCCATACCCGCCGAACTTCTGGAATCCGAGCTGTTCGGCTATGTCGACGGCGCTTTCACGGGAAGCCGTCGGACCGGGAAGAAGGGCAAGTTCGAGGTCGCCGACGGGGGAACCCTGTTCCTGGACGAGATCGGCGAGATGCCGTCACAGATGCAAAGCAAGCTTCTCAGGGTTTTGCAGAACCAGGAGGTGGAGAAACTGGGCGCGGAGAATCCGGTTCAGGTCAATGTCCGGATCATCGCGGCCACCAATCAGGATCTGTCACTTTGTGTGGAGGCCAAGAATTTCCGTCCCGATCTCTATTATCGTCTCAACGTCCTGACGATCACCATCCCGCCCTTGCGCGACCGCATCGAGGACATTCCCCATCTGGCGGAAGCGGTCCTGGCGGAGCTGGTCGACAAATACAGTCGCCGCGTCACCCTTTCGGCCGAAGCCCTGTCCCTTCTGTTGTCCTATTCCTGGCCGGGAAATGTGCGCGAATTGCGCAATGCCATCGGTCGCGGCTTCATGATGACGGAAGGGCCGGAGATCAAGCCCGAACATCTGCCGGCGGCGCTCCGCGAACGGAAGCGGGAGACGGCGGTCGCGGAACCGGCGGCGACGCTTGATACCGCCAAATTCGAGACGGAGCGCGAGATGATCATCCGATATATCCAGAAGAGCGACGGCAATTTCTGTCGCGCCGCCCGGGCGCTCGGGATTCACCGCGCCACGCTTTATTCAAAGATGCATGCCATGGGAATCCCGATCGACCAGTTCCGGGGAAACCCGAAACATCATTGAGGGGCCGGACGTCAGCCGTCGGCGTCCTTGACCGCATGCAGGAAGGCGCGGACTTCGGTTTCCAGCCGCATGCTCTCGCTGCGCAGCGTGTCCGCCGCCTGGGTGAGATCCAGGGCCATGCGGCCGGTCTCCGACGCGGCCCGGGCAACTCCGGAAATATTGCGGGCGATTTCCCGCGTTCCCTGCGACGCCTGATCGACGTTGCGGGCGATTTCGGCGGTGGCCGCCCCCTGTTCCTCGACTGCTCCGGCGATCGCGGTGATCAACTGGTTGATCTTATCGATGATGGACGTGATGCTGCCGATGGCATCCACCGCGGCCTTGGTTTCCTCCTGTACGGCATTGATCTGTTGGGCGATCTCGTCGGTGGCCCGCCCCGTTTGCCCGGCCAGATGCTTGACTTCGTTGGCGACCACGGCGAAGCCCTTGCCGGCCTCCCCGGCCCGCGCGCTTTCTATGGTCGCATTCAGCGCCAGAAGATTGGTCTGGCTGGCAATGTCGTTGATCAGGCTGACCACTTCGCCGATCTTGCGGGCGGATTCCGCCAGTCCGTCGATCTTGCGGTTGGCCGATTGCGCCTCGTCCGAGGCGGCACGGCTGACCGTCGCCGATTGTTGCACCTGACGGGAGATCTCCTGAATAGACGATGCCAACTCGGCGCCAGCCGCCGACACGGTTTCGACATTGGTGGTCGCCTCGTCGGTGGCGGCGGCCACGGCCGCGCTCTGGCGCTGCGTCTCGTCGGCGTTGGCCGACAGGACGCCCGAGGACTGGTGCAGATGGTCCACCGCCGCCTTGATATTGCCCAGCATGCTGCCCATCGATGAATCGAACTGGCGCGTGGCGGTCTCGATCCGCTGCTGGCGTTTTTCCCGCGCCGCAGTGGCCGACCGGACTTCCTGCTCCATGCGGTTTCGCGCCTCGGCATTGGTCCGGAAGACCTCGACGGTGCGGGCCATGTCACCGACCTCGTCGCGGCGTCCGGTTTCCCTGACCGCAACCGTCAGATCATTGTCGGCCAGCCGGCGCATGGTGTCGCTCAGTTGCAGAAGGGGCGTGACAATGGCGTTCCGGGAAATCCAGAGGGAGACAACAATTCCCAGGGCCATACCGAGAACGATCCCCATCAGTGTGACCATGATGGCGGTGTCGCTTTTCTGCGACAATGTCACGGAGGCTTGCTGGGCATGCGCCGCAAACGCCTCGGAAACCCGGGTCATGGTGTCGGATGCGCTGTTGAAAGCCGGATCGCATTCGGTCTTGAGCCTGATCCCGGCGGCGACGATTTCATCCGCCGCCGTCACCTCGCCGGCCCGTTTGATCGGATCTGCACAGGCCCTGAACACGGCGCCGACCGAGGAAATAGCCTGATCCACATCCGATCCGTACTCGGGGACCATCTTGCGGATCTGGGCCAGAAGCACTTCGATCCGGCTCCTGCTTTCGACGACACGGGCTTTGAGGCGGGCATTGCCGGCGTCCGTGTTCTCAAGATCGAGCGCATAGGCGTCGCGGCCGTATTGCAACAGAAAACGGTTCGCGTCGGCGATCTGGGTCGAGGCACGGGCGATGCGGTTGACCACGTCGCTGTAGGACTGGGCGATCGCCCGCATCTGCAGGATGGCAAACCCGCCGGAGCCGGCGATGACAACGGCCATGACGGCGATCACGATCAGGATCTTGGAGCGGATCCGCAGGTCGGCGAGACGCATGTGAGTTCCCCCTGGCACGTGAGGCGGGGAAAACACCGGCTGTCGGACCATCGTCGGGCCGGGTCCCCAGACATCCGAAAGGAAAGCGGTTGATTCTTATGAGGTGATTATTCTGTTTGAAAATTCAACTTTTGGGTATGAGGCCAATATTCCTATATTTGCCTTTGGGGATGATTTTTCCCCGCCGGACGGGCGCACGCTATCCGGATCCCTGCACTCCGTTTCGCGGCGGCCCTGACCGCCGCTTCAGGAGAGTGGTGCCGGCTGGTAAACATCCCATGACCGTTCGCCCGATCGCGGCGGTCGTTCTTTTTTGTGGCCGATGGTTGCCGGAGCGGTATCCTGCCCCCTGGGGCCGCATAAGGCCGAACCAAGGGGCGTATGCGGCGGTGATGCAGCTTATTTCCGATCTGGCGGCGATTATCGCCCCGGCCTTCCTGATTTCGTTTGCCGGCTATCTGTGGGCGCGTCGGGGGCTTCCCTTCGATCAGATTATGATTACGGAACTGATGACGCTGATCGGCGCCCCCTGCCTGGTTTTTTCCATTTTCACGAAGATGACGCTGCCGGTCGCGGACGTGGCCGTCATGGGAATGGCGTCGCTCGCCTGTCTCGTGATCTTTGCCCTGACCGGGGCGGCTGGGCTGCGGCTGGCGGGGCTTGACGTCAAAGTCTATCTGCCATCGCTGATTTTCCCCAATGTGGGGAATATGGGACTGCCGGTCTGCCTGTTCGCCTTCGGCGACCAGGGAATGGCGCTGGCGATGGTCTATTTCGCGGTAACCGTCATCGGCCAATTCACCATCGGTCCGGCCGTGGCGGCGGGGCGGCTGGATCTGCGCTCTCTGCTGCGCCTCCCCTTTGTCTACGTGGCGGTTGTGGCGGTCTTCCTGAAGATCCGGGGAATCGATCCCCCGGCCTGGATTGCCAATACCGCCTCACTGGCCGGCGGCATTACCGTGCCGATGATGCTGATGGCTTTGGGCGTCGCCCTGGCCCAACTCAGAGTGGGGAACTGGTGGCGCGCGGCCACCATGTCGCTGCTCCGACTGGGATGCGGTGCGGCGGGCGGCTTTTTGATCGCCCTACTGTTCGGGCTCGAAGGGCCGGCGCGCGGCGTGCTGATCATTCAAAGCGCCATGCCGGTCGCCGTCTTCAACTATCTGTTCGCCTATCAATATGGCAACAGGCCGGAGGAGGTGGCTGGCATGGTGCTGCTGTCCACCGCCTTCGCCTACATCGGCCTGCCCGTCCTGGTCGCCATCCTTACCTGACAAGGGGTCCCCGCGGAGGGGCGTCCCGTCCAGTCAGGATTTGGCCACCGCCAGGGTGATCACCGCGTGACTGATGCGGCCGTCGCTGTCCTCGACATCAATCCGCAGGGGGTGGGTTCCCGTCGGGACTTCGGCGTTGGGCATGTCGATGCCGTCCGCGGTGACGAACGGGCGCAGCCGATCCGTGAGGTCGATGCCCGGTTCCTTCAGATAAGTGACATGCACCTTGGCGGGGTCGATGGTGGCGCCGCCATGCGCCTTCAATTCCACCTTGAATTCGAACGGCTTGTGCGGTGGAACCGGCTTTTGCGGCAGTTCCAGGGAGATGGTGGGGGCGCGGGTGATGCCGCGGGCTTCCGAGGCCAGGGTGGCGACAGGCTCCCGCGCCTCGGTCTCGGTGATCAGATGGACGGCGGGCCGCCTGGCCTCGTCCTCGGTGATCAGGGTGGCGGCACGGACGCCGGCGCTGGAGATCAGCAGCATGGTGGCGACGGCAAGGGATGTGGGGAAAAGCAGTCTGGTCACGGCCCTCTCGCTTTCGGGACGTTCGTTGCAATGGCGGTCGCCGGCATCCGGCGGCCCCCTCCGGCGGAAGGGGCGCGGTCCGCGACCGGATGCCAATTGAAGCCCTTCTACGGGATCCGTCAACAGCCCAATCGCCCCCATGCCGGACTACCCGCTGGCCGCGCGGCGCATGGCTCCTGCTCCCTCCGGCGCGCGGCCGTTTAGGATACCTCTGTCTCCCCGTCCGACAGCCGCTTGCCCGTCCTGGCATCGGTTTCGCGTAACGTCACGGGGTATCCCCAGAGATTGCGGACGTGCTGGAGGGTGGCGCGCAGCGACGGGGGATCCAGGCGTTGGCCGTCATGAACGCGGTTCTCCAGATAAAGCCGGCGGTTGCCCGCCATATTCGCGTCAACGACTTCGATCTCCGGGTCGATGCGGGCGCATTCATATTCCCGCGCCAAAGCCGCCCGGACGGAGCGGTATCCCTGTTCGTCGTGGATCGCCGCGACCTCGAAATAAGACCGCCCCTCCTCGCCATGCAGGGAGATCATGCGGAAGTCGCGGATGACCTTCGGGCTCAGGAATTGCAGAAGAAAGCTCTCGTCGCGGTAATGAGCCCAGATGTCGCGCAGGGTTCCCATGGGGTCGCCGTTTCCCGCGATGTCGGGAAACCAGTCCCGATCCTCGCCGGTGGGGTCGCGGCAGATCCGCTGGATGTCCTGCATCACCGCAAAACCGAGCGCATAGGGATTGAGCCCGCCGTACCGCCGGTCCTCGAATGACGGTTGAAATGTGACGGAGGTGTGGGAATGCAGAAATTCGATGAACGCGCCATCGTCGATCATCCGCTTTTCGTGCAGACGGTTCATGATTTCATAATGGACGAAGGTCGCGCATCCCTCGTTCATCATCTTGGTCTGGCGCTGCGGGTAGAAGTATTGGGCCAGATTGCGCACGATCCGCAGGATTTCCCGCTCCCAGCCCTTGAGGACCGGGGAGTTTTTTTCCAGGAAATAGAGCAGGTTTTCCTCCGGAAACTCCACCGACGGGGCCCTGTCCTCCGGGGCGACGGTCACGCCAGCCGGCGGCGCCTCCTGCTTCTGGCCCGGAAGGGTCGACCATAAGGGATTCCAGGTGGTTTCCAGATAGGCCTGACGTTCCGATTCGCGCGCCAGTTCGTCGGCCAGGCTGCGCTTCGGGCGCCGGGTATAGCGGTTTATGCCCTGCATCTGAAGGGCATGGGCCGCATCAAGGATCCGTTCGACGGCATCGACGCCATAGCGGTCCTCGCAGCGCGAGACGAAATCGCGCGCAAAGCTCAGATAATCGAGGATCGCGGTGGCGTCCGTCCACTGGCGGAAGAGGTGGTTGTTCTTGAAGAAGTGATTGTGACCGAAGGCCGCATGAGCCAGGACCAGCGTCTGCATCGTCATGCTGTTCTCTTCCATGATGTAGCAGAGGCAGGGATCGGAATTGATCACAATTTCGTAGGCAAGTCCCTGAAATCCCTTGCGATAAAGAACTTCATCCCGCACGAAGCGTTTGCCGAAGGACCAGTGATGGTAAAGGATCGGCAGTCCGATCGAGGCATAAGCGTCAAGCATCTGCTCGAACGTGATCACCTCGACCTGGCAGGGGTAGACGTCGAGTCCCAGTTCATCCAGGGCGATCTCGCTGACCGCGTCATGGGCCCGCCTCACCTTGTCGAAATTCCATTCGCGGCCTTCGTAAAGCAGGGTCATGGCAGGCCTCCCGGGGGTGAAATTGTGGGCATGAGGTCGTCACTCGTGGGCAGGCGGTGAGCGTGTGAAAGAAATCCACCGGTGGCTCCGGCGTCCCTGCCGGTCCCCGCCGCGAAAGCGGTGGAATTGCTGAACACCGGCTTCGCCGGAACACAGGCCCGGAGATCCTGTCAAGCGGCCTGTGTTCCTGATTTTTTCACAAGCCCGGATGCCCGGTTCCAGGTTCATCCATCAGATCCTCACGACGAGCTGACACCATTTCGGGCAAACAACTCCCGGAAAACGCCGAAAATCTCGCTGGCGGTATTGGCCCGGCGCATGGCAAGCGGGACCGTCTCGGCCAGCAGGGACTCGTAGGTTCGCCAAAGTTCGCTGGGGCCGGACCGGTCCTCCCAATTGTCCGATGGGGGGTCGCCGACCTCCAGATAGGCAAAATACTGGCAGGCGGGCAACAGGCGGTTGGTCATCTCGGCCAGGACCCGGTTGGCATCGGACGACAGATTGTCGCCATCGGATGCCTGGGCGATGTAAATGTTCCAACTGTCGACGGGAAACCGTTCGGTCATGATCCGGCTGGCCGTTTCCAGGGCGCTCGAGACAACGGTGCCCCCGGTTTCGCGCGACGTGAAGAAGGTGTCCTCGTCGACCTCCTTGGCCTCGTGGGTGTGGCGGATGAAAACGACTTCGACGGCCTCGTAGCGGCGCTGCAGGAACAGATAGAGCAGCATGAAGAATCGTTTCGCGAGATCCTTCATATGCTCGTTCATCGATCCCGACACGTCCATCAGGCAGAACATCACCGCCTGGGCGACCGGATGGGGACGGGATTCAAAGCGCCGGTAGCGGACATCGACGGGATCGACCCAGGGGATGGTCAACCGTCTCTGACGCATCCGGCCGATTTCGGCCTCCAGACGGACGACCGCATCGCGGTCGCCGGAGGCCTGGGCTTCGGCCAGCATGGCCTCCAGTTCCTCCAGGTCCTCGTCACGCGGCCGTCCCAGGGCCAGTCGGCGGGCCATGCTGTTGCGCATGGTTCTGACGACGTCGAGCGACTGTGGTCCTCCGGAAACGGAAAAGCCGGCCCGGACCGGGACCGACGCGGTGGACTGCTTCAGGCGCCGCTTCACCATGTCGGGCAGTTCCAGGTCTTCGAAGAAGATATCCAGGAACTCCTCGCGGCTAAGGGTGAAGGTGAAATCATCCTCCCCCTCGCCGGACTCCGCGCCGTCACGGCCGGCGGCCTCGCCGCCGGGCGGCCGGGGGACCCGGTCGCCCTTGACGAATTTCTGGTTGCCCGGCCAGACCATGTCCCGGGTGCCGCCCATGCCCTTGCGGAACGACGGCTCCCCTATACCCTCCATCGGAACCGGCACCGATCTGTCGGCGTCGATTTCCGTCACCCGCCGCCCCGCAATCGACTGGGCGACGGCCTTACGCACCTGGGTCTTCAGCCGTCGCAACAGGCGCTGCCGGTTCGGCAGGCTTTTGCCTTTCGGATTGAGACGGCGGTCGATGATGTTCATGCCGCGCCTCTCCCGGAACTGTCCTGCATCGGCGTCATCCCGCCTTGTCGATCCGCATGTACCATTCGACCAGACGACGAACCTGCCGCTCGGTGTAGTGGCGTTCCATCATCCGCTCAACGAAGTCGTGATGTTTCTTTTCGGTATCGCCATCCTTCTTGGTTCCGAAACTGATCACCGGCAACAGATCCTCCACCTGGCTGAACATCCGTTTCTCGATCACCGAACGGATCTTTTCGTAGGAGGTCCAGGCCGGCGTCCGTCCCCCGTTCGCCGCGCGCGACCGCAACACGAATTTCACCACCTCATTGCGGAAATCGCGGGGATTGGCGATGCCGGCGGGCTTTTCGGTCTTGGAAAGCTCCTGATCGAGCAGGATACGGTTCATCAACTGCCCGGTGTCCGGATCCTTGAAATCCTGGTCCTCGATCCAGGCATCGGCATAGGCGATGTAGCGCTCGAACAGGTTCTGGCCATAGTCCGAATAGGATTCGAGATAGGCTTTCTGGATCTCATGTCCGATCAGTTCGGCATATTTCGGCGCCAGCGTCCCTTTGATGAAATCCAAAAGGCGCTTTTCGGTGTCCTCGGGGAACTGCTCGCGGTGGATCGCCTGTTCGAGCACATACATCAGATGCACCGGATCGGCGGCGATCTCGTGGCTGTCATAGTTGAAGGTCTGCGACAGCACCTTGAAGGAGAACCGGGTCGACACCCCTTCCATGCCCTCGTCCAGGCCGGCGGCGTCGCGGTATTCCTGGACCGAGCGCGCCTTCGGGTCGGTTTCCTTCAGGCTTTCACCGTCATAAGCGCGCATCTTGCTGACCATCGTCGAGTTTTCGTGCTCCTTGAGGCGCGACAGAACCGCGAACTGGGCCAGCATCTCCAGTGTACCGGGTGCGCAAGGGGCGTCGGCGAGGTCGCTCGATCGCAACAGCTTCTGGTAGATCTTCGTTTCCTCGGAGACCCGGAGGCAGTAGGGCACCTTGATCACGCAGATGCGGTCGATGAAGGCCTCATTGTTGCGGTTATTGCGGAAGCTGTGCCATTCGGCCTCATTCGAGTGGGCCAGGATGATCCCCTGGAAGGGCATGCCGCCGATGTTTTCGGTGCCGACATAGTTGCCTTCCTGCGTCGCGGTCAGCAGGGGATGCAGCATCTTGATGGGGGCCTTGAACATCTCGACGAATTCCAGGATGCCCTGGTTGGCCCGGTTCAGGCCGCCGGAGAAGCTGTAGGCGTCGGCGTCGTTCTGGCTGTAGGTCTCCAGCTTGCGGATGTCGACCTTGCCCACGAGGCTCGAAATATCCTGGTTGTTCTCGTCGCCCGGCTCGGTCTTGGCGATCGCGATCTGGCGCAGGCGCGACGGGGTCAGGCGGACCACCGAGAATTTCCGGAGGTCGCCGCCGAACTCGTCGAGCCGTTTCACCGCCCAGGGCGACATGATGCCGGTCAGCCGACGCCTGGGAATGCCGTAGGACGATTCAATCTGGTCGCCCATGACCTCCGGCGAGAAAAGGCTGAGGGGGCTTTCGAAGATCGGGCTGATCTGCTGGCCCGCCTTCAGGACATAGATCGGATGGCTTTCCATCAGAAATTTAAGCCGTTCCGCCAGCGACGATTTGCCGCCGCCGACAGGGCCCAGCAGATAGAGGATCTGTTTGCGTTCCTCAAGCCCCTGGGCCGCGTGCCGGAAGAAGCCCACGATCCGCTCGATCGTATCCTCCATACCGAAGAATTCGGCGAAGGCCGGATAGATTTTGATGGTGCGGTTGAGGAAGATCCGCGACAGGCGCGAATCTTTCGCCGTATCGATGACTTCAGGTTCGCCGATGGCCGCCAGCATCCGCTCATGGGCGGTGGCATAGGCCATGGGATCGGTCCGGCAGAGGTCCAGATAGGCCTCCAGCGATAGTTCAACTTCCCGGCGTGTCTCGTAACGGCTTGCAAAGCTGTGGAAAATATCGGTGCTCATGCGATTCTCCCGGAAAAAAAGGTGGCGCGCTTCCTTTTTCCAATCGGTGAATGCGAACGGCATACGAGGACATTCTACTCCTATCCCCCTGATCCCATCCCCTGAAAAAGATTCTAATTGCAACGTCCCGTTGAAACGCCTCCGCTTGGGAAGCGGCATTCCTGGGTCGCCGGAATCCTGGGGGGTAGAAAGAAGAGCCCCGATTGTTAAGACGTGGATATGACAGCCGGACGCTTCAATAGAGAAAATGCGATCGGCCTATTTCTTTTTGTTTCATTTGTCGCGAATTGATCAAACCTCGCCTTCATTGCGCAGACTTTTGGTCAAATTTTAACTGAACGCCTCTGTTGAAGGGAGGACCGGCAGCGGGACGCCTGTCGTCGCATGTCCGGGTTGCGGCGTGGGATTTTCCTCCGGACCTGTGGCAAAAAAGCCGCTCCCGATCGAAGCGGCGGATCGGACGTTCCCACCGACGGAAAACGGGAGGCCTTGTTCCGCCGGTCGCGCCGGTCGCGCCGGGCGTCCGGGAGGGCGCCGCCATCACTGCCCCGCGGCGGAAATGCTGGGGACTCCCGCTCCCCCGCCGGGCGCGCGGGGTGATCGCCTCATCCGCCTTTCCCCTTGTCTTCGCGGGGGCCACGGCGGTCGGCACCTCCTCCGCGATTCTGGAGCCGGCAGTCCGCTTCCGCCGGTGGAGGGCCTTTTCCCGGCTGGCTCCCCGGTTTTTCCGTCAGCGCAACCTTGAATCCGCCAGCCGATTTGCTATTATAAATAGGACCAATTTGGTACTAATTGAGAAAGTCCCGACAAATGCGGTTGAGCCGCATGACCGATTACGGCGTCGTGGTGCTCTGTCAAATGGCGCTGGCGCCGCAGGGGGCCGTGTACACCGCCTCTCAACTGGCCCGGCAGACCGGTCTGCCCCTGCCCAGTGTGAGCAAGCTGCTGAAGCTGTTGGCCGCGCGGGGAATTCTCCGGGCGCAGCGCGGGGCCGCGGGGGGCTACGGTCTGGCCCGCCCGGCGGAGAGTATCTCGGCCCGCGACATTGTTTTTGCCCTTGAGGGGCCGGTGGAACTGACCGACTGCGTCGAGGGTCGGGGTGGCGCCTGCGAGCGGGAGCGTTCCTGTTCCCTGCGTGGGCACTGGAATCCGGTCAATCAGGCCATCGAGGAGGCGTTGAGCCGGGTAACTCTCCTCGAAATGGCCGTTCCGCGGGCGCCCTATGATTTTATCCGGGGCGTCGATGTCGGGAAATTCAGGAGTGAGGGAGTGTGACCATATGAGTTCTGGCATCGAACAGGTGCGATCGCTGGCGGACCAGGCCTATAAATACGGGTTCACCACCGAGATCGAGGCCGAGGCCGCTCCCAAGGGGCTGAACGAGGATATCATCCGGTTCATCTCCGCCAAGAAGGGGGAACCCGAATGGCTGCTGGAGTGGCGTCTTAAAGCCTACCGGCTGTGGCTGACGCAGGAGGAGCCGGTCTGGCCCCGGCTGCATCACGCGCCGATCGACTATCAGGACTCCTATTATTATTCCGCGCCAAAGCGCAAGGACGGGCCGAAAAGCCTGGACGAAGTCGACCCCAAGCTGCTGGAAACCTATGAGAAACTGGGCGTGCCCCTGCAGGAGCGGGCCCGTCTGGCCGGTGTTGCGGTGGACGCCGTATTCGACAGCGTCTCGGTCGCGACGACCTATCGCGAGAAGCTGAAGGAACACGGCATCATCTTCACGTCGATGTCCGAGGCGGTGCGCGAACATCCCGAACTGGTGCGCAAATACCTGGGATCGGTGGTTCCCTATTCCGACAATTACTTCGCGACCCTCAACACCGCCGTGTTTACCGATGGCAGTTTCGTCTATGTGCCGCCGGGCGTCCGCTGTCCCATGGAGCTGTCGACCTACTTCCGCATCAACGCGGAAAAGACGGGACAGTTCGAACGGACCCTGATCATCGCGGACAAGGGCGCCTATGTCAGCTATCTCGAAGGCTGTACGGCGCCGATGCGCGACGAGAATCAGCTTCACGCGGCGGTGGTGGAACTGGTCGCCCTGGACGATGCCGAAATCAAATATTCCACGGTGCAGAACTGGTATCCCGGCGATGCCGAGGGCAAGGGCGGCATCTACAACTTCGTAACCAAACGTGGCGCCTGCCGCGGCCGGGCGTCGCGGATTTCCTGGACCCAGGTCGAGACCGGGTCGGCGATCACCTGGAAATACCCCAGTTGTATCCTTCAGGGCGACGACTCGGTTGGTGAATTTTATTCGGTGGCGATCACCAGCAATTACCAGCAGGCCGACACCGGGACCAAGATGATCCATATCGGACGCAATACGCGTTCGCGGATCATCTCGAAGGGAATTTCCGCGGGCCACGCCGACAATACCTATCGGGGGCTTGTCCGCGTGCAGCCCAAAGCCGACGGGGCCCGCAATTTCACGCAGTGCGACAGCCTGCTGATCGGCGACCTGTGCGGCGCCCATACCACCCCCTACATCGAATCGCGCAATCCGACCGCGCGGGTGGAGCATGAGGCGAGTACGAGCAAGATCAGCGAGGATCAATTGTTTTATGTGCGCCAGCGCGGCCTGTCCGAGGAAGAGGCGGTGTCGCTGATCGTCAACGGTTTCTGCCGCGAGGTGTTGCAGCAGTTGCCGATGGAGTTCGCGGTGGAAGCGCAAAAGCTGGTGGCGATCAGTCTGGAAGGGAGTGTTGGATGATGACGACGATGAGCGGACCCAACGAGGGGACCGGATCCCGGGACGGCGCCGGTGCGCCTCTGCTGGCGATTCGCGACCTGCATGCCACGGTCGCCGGTCGCGAAATCCTGAAAGGGATCGATATCGTCGTCCCTGCCGGCGAGGTTCATGTGGTGATGGGGCCGAACGGCGCCGGCAAAAGCACCCTGTCCTATGTGCTGGCCGGCCGTGACGGCTATGAGCCGACCCAGGGCGAGGTGGTCTACCAGGGGCAGGATCTCCTGGCGATGAAAACCGAAGAACGGGCCCGTGCCGGAATTTTCCTGGCCTTCCAGAGCCCTGTCGAAATCCCTGGCGTTACCGGCGTCAATTTTCTGAAGACCGCCGTCAATGCGCAAAGGCGCGCCAGGGGCGAGTCCGAACTGGATGCCATGCAGTTCCTGAAGCTCGCGCGACGCAAGGCCAAGGAGCTTGACGTCGGCGAGGAGATGCTGCGCCGATCCGTCAATTCGGGATTCTCGGGCGGCGAGAAGAAGCGCTACGAGGCGTTGCAGATGACGTTGCTGGAACCCCGGCTGATGATCCTGGACGAGACCGATTCCGGGCTCGACTTCGACGCGCTGAAGACCGTGGCCCAGGCGGTCAACGGTATGCGCAGCCCCGACCGGTCGATCCTGATGATCACCCATCATCAGCGGCTGCTGGACCTGATTGCCCCTGATTGCATCCATGTTCTGATCGACGGCCGCATCGTCAGTACCGGCGACCGGTCCCTGGCCCATGAGCTCGAAAAGTCCGGTTATGCGCAGTTCGCGGGGCAGGCGGCATGAGCGCCGCCCCAACCCCCGCCTGGCTTGATGCGCTGCGTCGCGACGCCCGGGCCAGAGCCGACGCGACGGGCCTGCCGACCCGCCGTGACGAAGCCTGGAAATATACGGATTTCGCCCTGTCGGGTGCCGCCGCCTATCCGCTGGCGGCGCGATGGCAGGATGCGGTCCCCGCATCTCTTGCCACCCGGCCGGTGGCCGGGGGGGTCCCGCTGGTGCTGGTGAACGGAACGGTCGTCGGCGACTGGGGCGCGCCCGACGGAGTGACCATCGGCCGGCTGGACTCGCCCGATGCCCGCTCCCTGGTGGAGGCCCATCTGGGCGCCGTCATTCCCGCCGCCCGCAAGTCGCTGGCGGCCCTGAACGGCGGCCTGTTCACCGACGGCCTGGTCTTGCGGATCACCGCCGGGACCCGGCTGGAGCGTCCGATCGAGGTGCTGTCGCTGGGGGCGTCCGATGCCGCTTCCGGTCCGCTGTCGTTCCATCCCCGCCTGCTGGTGGTGGTGGAGGAGGGGGGCTTTGCTACCCTGGTCGAAAGCCACCGGGGAACCGGTGCCTATTTCAGCAACAGTGTCGTGGAAGTGGCGCTGGCGGAAGGGGCCGGGCTCGACCATTACAAGATCCAGGACGAGAGCCTGGAGGGTGTGCATGTCGCCACATTGGGTGTTTCGGTGGCCGCGCGGGCGGTCTATCGGGGGGCGCTGTTGCAGGCGGGATCCCGTCTGGCCCGGCATGAAGTCCACGCGTCGCTGTGCGGCCGGGATGCGGTCTTCGAACTGGACGGTGCCTATCTGGGGGTGGAAAACCAGCATCTCGACAACACCACCTTCGTGACGCATGCGGCTCCGGGCGGGCAGTCCCGCCAATTGTTCAAAGGTGTGCTGGACAATCAGGCGCAAGGCGTGTTCCAGGGAACCGTTCTTGTCGAACGTGCCGCCCAGAAAACCAACGCCCATCAGCTCAGCAAGGCGTTGCTGCTGTCGGCGGGCGCGGGGATGAGCGGCAAGCCCGAGCTTGAAATCTATGCGGATGACGTCAAATGCGGCCACGGATGTACCGTCGGCGATATCGACGAGACCGCTTTGTTCTATTTGCGGTCCCGCGGTATCGCCGAGGCCGACGCCCGTCAGCTTCTGATCGAGGCGTTCCTGGCCGACGTTCTGGAGCATGTCTCCCTTGATCCGGTCCGCGAGACATTTACCGCCGTGGTGTCTGAACGCCTGCGGCGCGCCCGCCTGGGCAAGGAGGATCGATGATCATCACCAGAACTGAGGCCGATACCGTCGCCGGCATCGAGAGCGCCCGCGCCGATTTTCCCATTCTGTCGCGTCCGGTGCGCGGCCGTCCGCTGGTCTATCTCGACAGCGGCGCCTCCGCCCAGAAGCCGCAGGTGGTGATCGACGCGGAGAGCACGGTCTATTCCACCCAATACGCCAATATCCATCGCGGTCTCTATTACCTGAGCGAACGGGCGACCGAGGCTTATGAGGCGGCGCGCCGCACCGTGCAGCGCTTTCTGAACGCGAAGCATGCCCATGAGATCATCTTCACCCGCAACACGACGGAGGCGATCAATCTGGTCGCGGCCAGCTACGGGCGCAAGTTCCTGGAGCCGGGCGACGAGATCGTGCTGACCGGTTTCGAGCATCACTCGAACATTGTTCCCTGGCAGCTTCTGCGGGAGGAGCGGGGCGTGGTGATCAAGGTGGCGCCGGTCTCCGACAATGGCGAGGTGCCGCTTGAGGCGATTACCGGGCTGTTCGGTCCCAGGACCCGCCTGGTGAGTGTGGCCCACATGTCCAATGTGCTGGGCACCATTTTGCCGGTTGCCGAGATCGTGCGGGCGGCCCACGCCGTCGGCGCCAGGGTGCTGGTGGACGGGGCCCAGGCGGTATCGCATCTGCCGGTGGATGTGCAGGCGCTGGACGTCGACTTCTATGCCTTCTCGGGACACAAGATCTACGGGCCGAGCGGCATAGGCGCGCTTTACGGGCGTGAGGATCTCCTGAATGCCATGCCGCCCTACCAGGGGGGCGGAGACATGATCGCCACCGTCCGTTTCGAGAAAAGCACCTGGGCGCCGCTGCCCCACAAGTTCGAAGCCGGACCCCCGGCGATTGCCCAGGGGCCGGCCCTGGCCGCGGCACTCGACTATGTCAGCGGGATCGGGATGGCGCGGATTGCCCGCCATGAGGCCGACCTGCTGGAGTACGCCACCCGCCAGCTCAGCGCGGTCGAGGGGGTTCACATCGTCGGCACCGCGCCCGAGAAGGGAGCGGTGATCTCGTTCGTGATCGATGATGTCCACCCTCACGACATCGCCCAGATCCTGGACAATGCCGGCGTCGCGATCCGTGCCGGCCATCATTGCGCTCAGCCCCTGATGCAGAGGTTCGACCTGCCGGCCACCGCCCGGGCGTCCTTCGGTCTCTACAACAATCGGGCCGACGTCGACGCTCTGGTGGCCGCCGTCAGGAAAGTGAAGGAGATGTTTGGAGCATGAGCGACGATCTGCGCGATCTCTATCAGGAGGTCATTCTCGACCACGGCCGCCATCCGCGGAACCGGCGCATGATCGAGGATGCGAATCATTTCGCCCATGGCGAGAACCCGCTGTGCGGCGACCAGTTGACGGTCTTTCTCAAGGTGGGGCCGGATGGCGTGATCAAGGACGTCTCCTTCGAGGGGCGTGGATGCGCCATCTCGACCGCATCCGCCTCGCTGATGACCGAGGTGATCGTCGGCAAGACCGAGGCCGAGGCCCAGAAGCTGTTCGAGGATTTCCATGCGATGGCGACGGGCGGGGAGGCTCATTCGGGAGACGAGTTCGAGGACGAGATCGACCGCCTGACCGTCCTGGCAGGCGTCCGTGATTATCCCGTCCGTGTCAAATGCGCGACGCTGGCGTGGCATACGCTGGCGGCGGCGATCAAGGACGAACAGAAGGTGACGACGGAATGAACGCGATGAATCCCGCGGACGCCCCCAAGGTTGCCTCGGCCGGGCAGCCGTTGGAGCCCGGCCGGACGCCCATTTCCCGCGAGTCGGTCATCGATGCGCTTCGCACGGTGTTCGACCCCGAGATTCCGGTCAACATTTACGACCTCGGCCTGATCTACGAGCTTGGGGTCGAGGCGGACGGCTCGGTGATGATCGAGATGACTTTGACCGCCCCCAACTGCCCGGTGGCCGGTGATCTGCCGCAGCATGTCGCCGATGCGGTCGCGGGCGTTCCCGGAAGCGGCGAGGTGTCGGTCTATCTGGTTTGGGACCCGCCATGGACCATGGCGGCGATGTCCGACGACGCCAAACTGGCGCTCAATCTTTACTGACGCCGTTACGATTCCGCCCCCACCCCCCGTGCGCGGGGGCGGACGTGTGACAGGCCCGGGGGGGGGGGGGGGGGGGGGGGGGGGGGGGGGGGGGGGGGGGGGGGGGGGG
>WASQ01000090.1 GCA_009712185.1 Telmatospirillum sp.
TCAATTCCAAGGCCAAGGACGACGCATCGCCGCGCTGAGGCGGTCCGGCCTTTTCAGGGGACGCCCGAGACTGATTCCAACAAGCGGTGAGGACTGCGCCGATCGGTGTCGACCGGCGCAGGTTGGTATCAGCCGGCGACGATCGCCAACAACAGAAGCGCCACGATATTGATGATCTTGATCATCGGGTTGACGGCCGGGCCGGCGGTATCCTTGTAGGGATCGCCAACGGTGTCGCCGGTGACCGCCGCCTTATGGGCGTCGGACCCCTTGCCGCCATGGTTGCCGTCTTCAATGTACTTTTTGGCGTTGTCCCAGGCGCCACCGCCCGACGTCATGGACAAGGCCACGAAAAGACCGGTCACGATCGTGCCCAGCAGCATTGCACCCAGAGAGGAGAAGGCCGCCGTCTGTCCGGCGACGGAATACACCACCAGATACAACACGACCGGGGCCAGAACAGGCAGAAGCGAGGGGACGATCATTTCCTTGATCGCCGCCCGCGTCAGCATGTCGACGGCACGGCCGTAATCCGGCTTCGCCGTGCCGGCCATGATGCCGGCGATTTCCTTGAACTGACGGCGCACTTCGATGACGACGGAACCGGCCGCGCGGCCGACCGCCATCATCCCCATCGCGCCGAACAGATAAGGCAGCAGACCGCCGATGAACAGACCGATGACGACGAAGGGGTCCTGAAGCGAGAAGGACACCGACAGATTCGGGAAGTAATGGTGAAGATCCTCGGTGTAGGCCGAGAACAGCACCAGCGCCGCAAGACCGGCGGACCCGATGGCGTAGCCCTTGGTGACGGCCTTGGTGGTGTTGCCGACGGCGTCCAGGGCATCGGTGATCTTGCGGACGTCCTTGGGAAGATCCGCCATCTCGGCGATGCCGCCGGCGTTGTCGGTGACAGGGCCATAGGCGTCGAGCGCCACCACGATCCCGGCCAACGCCAGCATGGTCGTCGCCGCGATCGCGATGCCGTAAAGGCCGGCGACCAGATAGGTCACAATGATGCCGACAGAGATCACCAGCACCGGAAGCGCCGTTGCCTCCATCGAGACCGCGAGGCCCTGGATGACGTTGGTGCCATGACCGGTGGTCGAGGACAAGGCGACACTGCGCACCGGACGATAATCGGTCCCGGTGTAATATTCGGTGATCCAGACCAGAAGACCGGTGATAACAAGACCGACGACAGAGCAGATGAACAGGGACTTCACCGAAATGGTGAGGCCGCTGGTGGTCGTGAAGACGGCATCAAAGCTGCCGAACAGCCACTGCGCAACCAGTCCGATCGCCACCAGGGACAAAAGACCGGTCGCGATCAATCCCTTGTAAAGGGCACGCATGATCTTGTTCGACGAATCGAGACGAACGAAGAAGGTGCCGATGACCGACGCGATAATGCAGACGCCGCCGATCAACAGCGGGAACAGCATCAGCTTTTCCTGGTCGGCCCCGGAGAAGAAAATAGACCCCAGCAGCATGGTCGCCACGGTCGTCACGGCATAGGTTTCGAACAGGTCGGCGGCCATACCGGCGCAATCGCCGACGTTATCGCCGACGTTATCGGCGATCACCGCCGGATTGCGCGGGTCGTCCTCGGGAATCCCCGCCTCGACCTTGCCCACCAGATCGGCGCCGACATCGGCGCCCTTGGTGAAGATGCCGCCGCCCAGACGGGCGAAAATGGAAATCAGCGACGCGCCAAAGGACAGCGCGACGAGTCCCTCGAGCAGCGACCGCCCCTCAAATCCTGCATGACGAAGCGTGGTGTAGTACCCCGTCACGCCCAGGAGCCCCAGACCAACCACCAGCAGGCCGGTCACCGCGCCCGAGCGGAACGCCACGGACAAAGCGGGGGCCAGACCGCCCGAACGGGCCGCCTCGGCGGTACGGACGTTGGCCCGGACAGAAACATTCATGCCGACATAGCCGGCGACGCCCGACAGCACCGCACCGATGACATAGCCGACGGCGACGTGAAGTCCCAGCCGCCAGCCGAGAATGACGCCGACGACAATGCCGACGATGCCGATGGTGGTGTATTGGCGGTTGAGGTAGGCGCGCGCGCCTTCCTGCACAGCCGCCGCGATCTCTTGCATACGGCTATTGCCGGCCGGAGCCGACAGCACCGCGCGACCGGCCCAGCCACCGTAAAGTAGCGCCAGTACGCCGCAAGCCAAAACGAACGTGTAGGCCATTCTCGTCCTTCCTATCCCCTTGAGATGCCGTTCGATACATCCGCCCACCCCTTTCCACACACAAATCCGGGGGTGCGCACGGATGCCGGATGAAGGCAGCGCCACAAACTGCCAGAATGAAAGACCCCACGCAACTGCGGGATCTGTCTTTTTTGTCTCCCTGTCTCAATATTGCTACAGAGGAACCGGGTGTTCAGGACTATTTTTGGTAAACTTGACTGACAAATTTGTCATATCTTTTGCAGAAATTGGTCAACTCATCATATCTTTTGGCGGCGGGGCGCAATTGGTCATATCTATTCCCATGGCCGCGCCAAACGGCGCACCACAGATTTCATATGATGATTTGGGAGCTGACTGTCCCCTTCCCTTTTTCGGCCATGATCGGACCGAAGGCGTCCCCATGCAACCCGAGCATCCGCCATAGGACGCCGGAACCGGTGGCGCCGGGGCAACGGGGCGGTTAGCGGTCCCCGGTTCGACGGTCTTTTTTCATCCGTGCCGGACCCAAGACCCCCGCTGGGAGCAGGAAGGATGTCCACACCCGTCCCGACATTGACCACCCCCCGATTGACGCTGATTGCGCTCAGCCTCACCGATTGCGCAGACTACGAACGCCACTTCATCGATTACGAGGTCATCCGGCACCTGGCGCGTGACGTGCCCTGGCCCTATCCGGCGGGCGGTGCGGCAAAATTTATCCGGGATCGCGTCCTGCCGGGCCAGGGACAGAACCGGTGGGTCTGGGGTCTGCACCGGCGGGAGGTTCCAGGCCTGATCGGCGCCGTCGATCTGTGGAGAGAGGGACGGCCGGAACATCGCGGCTTCTGGCTGGGACGACAGTTCTGGGGACAGGGCCTGATGACCGAGGCGGTGATCAGGATCACCGACTACGCTTTCGACGTTCTGGAGTTCGAGGAGCTGATCTTCGCCAACGCGCTCGGCAACGAACGGTCACACAATATAAAAGAGAGAACCGGTGCCGACCTGGTCGAGGTCCGCCCCGGTTCCTTCGTTGATCCCGCCTACGATCGCCGGGAAATCTGGCGCCTGACCCGTGATAAGTGGAGGCGATGGAAGAGGGGACCGGCGTAGTTTCTGCCGAAACAGCATTCAGACGGTGATATTTTACACCCTGATCACCCAGATATCCGTTGTCTATCAGATTTTGACGAGACTCCGTGGCCTCGCGAACAACCCGATCCCGATCAAACCGACGCCGAAAAGGAAAATCGATACCGGCTCCGGCACATTTGACATCACGACGATGTTATTGACACCAAAACCTTCATTCGGCCAAGGCTCGGAGGAGCGTCCGCTGAAACCGAATGAAATAGTTCCATCACCCCCAGCGGTGGCGTTTAGAGAAATATTATATATGCTCACCATGCTATAAGTTGATTGCATTCCAAATGCAGGAACATCGAATGCACTTTGACCAGAACCAGCCTTACTATTATTAACGGGATAGTTTTGCGTAGTTGTACTTGGCGCTAGGTATCCGGAAAACGTATTACTCATAATACTTTTATTATTTGCATATACGCTGAAAATATCCGGCCCATAGCCATCCTGCCCATCCCCATCAAGACTATTTAGGGCGTAAAGATCAAAGTTTAGACGGACGAACTCATAAGGATTCAGACCGGTCAACCTCAGAGTCGCCGTAGCTCCTTGAGTAAGAACACCTAAAAAAGAAATCGGCTTATTACCGGTAAATGCGTCACCTGGTGCGGTTGTTACCGCATTTGCACCAGTGAACTCTGAAGCATGATGAGACGAAGAATTTTTAGAAAAATCGCTCGAATAAATAACACCCGCCGATGCCTTATCAAAAATTCCGCAAATTGATAGTAGGAGAGCAAATGCTATAATTTTTATATTATTTATCATTCTCAAACCCCATCAGCCAAATTGATGCCACTCCCAATTGAGTCGCGCAACGCAAACTCTTTTGATTGGTGGTCGCTTGAGCAATATCGATTATCATTTATTAAAATTTTATGAAATCATTCACATTACCAGATGCACGCGGAAAACCATTTTTCAGGCAGTCTGCGACATGGTCGCGAACGCCGAACTCCGCCACATTTTTATTCATAAGCAGTTCAGCGGTATCCCTGTACCAGCCCGCGCCGATCAGATCTGATCAGCGCGGGTTAGCATCACCGGTCGTAAAGCGACTTGATGACCACGTCGCGGACGGAATTGTCCCCGAACATCTTGTCGGCCACTTTCCGAAGATGCTGGTGGATCGCCTCGCGGTCGGTTTCGGACCGCGTGTCCGCATGCTGGGGAACGAAGTCATAGAGATCGACCAGGATGGCATTCTGGAGACGGGGAAGTTGGGCGCCGATCTTGGGCGCGGCCGCCTCCGTCACGACGATGGACAGATCCATGCCAACCTGCCGGCCGATGGCCCGGCTGGACACCAGGGGAATAATGAAAGTGCCAAGATCGTAGGTGCGGTCCTTGACGACCGGAGGCGGTGGCGGGGCTTCCTTCTTCGCCGTGTCCGTCTTCGATTGATGGATCAGATCGGGAAACGGTCCCATCCCGAACGCCGACAGACCACCGATCACCCCGACGCCCAGGACCAGAAGCAGTACGACGATCAGGATGATCTTCTTCATCGCCTATCCGCCAAAATGACGATAACCGCCACCCCCCAGCGGCAGTGACCGTCCGGCCGCGTCCACGGCCGTCACACCCCTGTCCTCAATGATCCGCCCGATTTTGGTCAAGCGCAAGTCAAGCCTCCGCCCGACCTCGGCGAGCTGGCCGGCGGCGACGGCGGGCGCCGTGAACAGAAGTTCGTAATCGTCACCACCGGTCAGCGCCAGATCGATCCCCCCCAGGCCGAAGGCCATCGCCTCCTCTGCGGCCGCTGACAGCGGCACATCGGACGCCTCGACCACCGCCCCGACATGGGAGGTCTCGCAAATATGGCCGAGATCGCCGATCAGTCCGTCGGACACATCCATGGCCGCGCGGGCAAGGCCCCGGAGGGCGGGCCCCAACGCGCAACGCGGTGTCGGCAGACGATATCGGCCAAGCAGACCATCCGCCGCGGCAGCGGACAGACCCGACGCCCGCCCCTTGGCCACCAGGAGCCCGAAGGCCGCGTCGCCAATGGTCCCCGATACCCAGATCTCATCCCCCGGCCGGGCGGTCGATCGAAGCAAAGCACCGCCCTTCGGCACCGATCCGATGGCGGTCACGGACAGGGTCAGCGGACCGGGTGTCGCGACCGTATCGCCGCCGATCACCGCAACCCCGAAGGCCGAACAGTCCTGGCGCAAGCCGCCGGCGAACGCATCCAGCCAGCCGGCATCGACATCGCCCGGAAAACAGGTCGCCAGCAGAACCGCAAAAGGGGTCGCCCCCATCGCGGCAAGGTCGGACAGATTGACGCGGAGAAGCTTGCGGGCGATCAGGTCGGGCGGGTCGTCGGGCAGGAAATGAACGCCCGCCACCAACGCGTCGGTGGTGATCGCCCACTCCGTCCCGACTGGTCCATCGATCAGAGCCGCGTCGTCAGACAGCCGCAGCGCGCCCGGATGAGAAAGGGACAGAGGAACGAACAGACGCTCGATCAGAGAAAACTCATCGAGACCGGACATCGTCGCCCATTTCCTGGGCCCGGACCACATGGGCAATCCGGTCGAGGACGGCATTGACCAGACCCGGTTCCGGCCCGGCATAAAAGGCATGGGCGATATCGACATATTCCGAAATCACGACACGCACCGGAACATCCGGGCAATCCGCCAGTTCAAAGGCGCCGCACCGCAGGATCGAACGCAGCACCGCCTCCAGCCGCTCGACGGTCCATTCCCCCGACAGTGCCCCGGCAATCATACCATCCAGCGCGTCGAGCCGGATCAAAGCCCCCCGGAAAATCGCCGCCAGCAACAGGGCGTCGGGCTCCGCCAGAAGATGCTCCTCCTCGGTTTCGGTATAGTCATCGGCCGCCGCACCGGGAACCAGCACCCGCGATCCGATTCCATAGGTCAGGAAGTCGTCAAGGATGCGATCCGGCGACTGTCCGGTGAGTTCGCTTTGATAAAGGGCCTGCACGGCGGCAAGTCGCGCTGTGGAGCGCCGGACGGCCGATTTCTTCCTGCCTTTGTTCGCTGTCATTTCGGTAAAAGACTAAGCTCGCGTTTGATGTCAACCATGCGCAGGCACGCCCGCGCCGCCTGGCCGCCGAAATTCCGCCGGTCCGGCGAACAGCGTTCCATAGCTTGCGCGCGGTTATGCACGGTCAAAATGCCATTGCCAACAGCCAAGGTGTAATCCAGGGCCAATTTCTGAATACCGGACATCGCCTCGCGGCAGATATGCTCGTAATAATCCGTTTCTCCGCGGATCGCACAACCAAGAGCAATGTACCCCGCATAGCGCTCGTCGGTCGCGCGGAGTTCCATCGCGCGGATCGCGTAACGGATCGCTGACGGAATTTCGAGAATGCCGGGAACGATCAGTCTCTTATATCCGGCCCCGACAGCAGCAAGCTCCCTCACGGCTCCCTTGACCAGATTGTCCGTGATCTCGTCGTAAAACCGCGATTCGACGATCAGAATGCGTACACCCGCCATTGCCTCTCCTCTGCCCCGGGGCTGTCGGCCGATGCCATGACGGCACCCCCTCCACCAGATCGGTTCCCGGAAACTGACACAAAACAAGAATAGCGGTTCTTTATTCCGCCGTCGTCCCCGTAATCCCGGAACGACGGCAAAAAGCGGATGCGGCGTCAGGCCTTTCGCGCGGGCTCCGGCACAATGTCGGCGATCGGACGCTGCCCCACCACACGCAGGCCATAACCGTCGAGACCGATGATCGTCTTTTGAGTGTTGGACAAAAGAATCATCTCGGAAATACCCAGGTCGATCAGAATCTGGGCGCCGATGCCGTAGTCACGCAACTGCCCCGGTTCCTCGGTTCCGGCGATCCGGGCGCGAAGGCGGTCGCTGAGACTGGTCGGCAGGGCCTCGCGAAGCAGCAGAACCACGCCGCGCCCCTCGGTCGCGATCATTCCCATCGCCTTGTGAATCAGGGCACCCTTGCCGGAATCGGCGTCCCCCAGAACGTCATCGAGGATATTGAGCGCATGAACGCGGGCGGGGACCGGCCCACCGGAGGACAGGTCACCCTTGATCAACGCGACATGCTCGGCACCGGCCACGACATCGCGATAGCCCACCATTCTCCAGTCGCCGCCATTCAGCGAATGGAAATCCGTTTCCAGGCTTCGACAGACGATTTTGTCGTGGCGGCGTCGATAGGCGATGAGATCGGCAATCGTACCGATCTTCAGACCGTGGAACTGGGCGAACGCGATGAGGTCCGGAGTCCGGGCCATGGTCCCGTCATCGTTCATGATCTCGCAGATGACCCCGGCCGGAGTCAGACCGGCCAGCCGCGCGACGTCGACCGCAGCCTCCGTATGGCCGGCGCGGACCAGAACGCCACCCTCGCGGGCCATCAGCGGAAACACATGTCCGGGACTGACGATGTCCTCCGCGCCACTTGCCGGATCGATCGCCACCGCCACCGTCCGGGCGCGGTCCGCCGCAGAAATGCCGGTGGTCACACCTTCGCGCGCCTCGATGCTGACGGTGAACGCCGTCTGATGCCGCGACGCATTGGACTGAGCCATCATGGACAGGCCCAGATGCGCAATCCGGTCCTGCGTCATGGCGAGACAGATCAGGCCACGGCCATGCTTGGCCATGAAATTCACGGCATCGGCCGACGCCATGTCCGCGGGGATCACAAGGTCTCCCTCGTTCTCCCGGTCCTCATCATCGATCAGGATGAACATCCGGCCCTTGCGGGCCTCCTCGATGATGTCCTCGATCGGCGCCATTGCGTCGTGCGTTTTTGGCACGGAGTCAGTCCTTCTCCATCAGCCGCGCGACATAGCGCGCCAGCATGTCGATCTCAAGATTTACCCGCGATCCCACCTGATAACCGCCAAAGGCCGTCACGGAACGAGTGTGGGGGATGATATTGACACCGAACCTGTTCCCTTCAACCTCGTTGACCGTGAGCGATACGCCATCGATGGCGACAGACCCCTTGGGCGCGACATAGCGTTTCAGGCTGTCGGGAACCTCGAAGGTGAACCGCAGGGACTCATTTTCCGGACGGATCGCCGCCACGGTCGCCACGCCATCGACATGACCCGACACGATATGCCCGCCCAGTTCGTCACCGATCCGCATGGCCCGTTCGAGATTGACGCGGGTTCCCGGCACCCAGCCGCCGAGAGTGGTCTTATCCAGGGTCTCCGCCGACGCCTGCACCTGGAACCAGTCGGCCCCCCGGTCGATGACCGTGAGACAGACGCCGTTATTGGCGATCGACGCGCCGATCGGCACCTCGGCCGCGTTGAACGAGGTCCGGACTTTGAACAGAACGTCTCCCTTGCCGGAAATCTCCAGAACCTCACCAAGATCGGTAACAATGCCTGTGAACATGTTGTTTTCCAATTCCCTATTACTGTCCTGCGACTCCCGCGTCCTGGCGTTTCCAAAGGCCGCCCGACGGAGTCGTCGCCCTATTCCCGGGTAAAGAACTCAAACAGGTCGCCCGCCATATCGGCAACAGACAGACGGGTGAAACGCGGGGCCTGCGCCAACTGATCGATCCCGAAAGAGACGGCGGCCGGCAAAGCGTCCCCGCCCAGCAGAAGCGGCGCCCGGAACCAAGCCACCCGGTCCACCAGATCCGCTCGAAGCAACGCCGCGGCCAGATGGGCCCCCCCTTCCACCAGAATACGGGTCAGACCGCGTTGCCCCAGTTCGGCCATCGCGGCACCGAGATCGATCCGGCCGCCGCCGGACAGGGGAACCGGAATCACCGTGACCCCGCAATCCCGATAGGCCTCAAAGCGATCGGGATCGGCATCCTCACGTGTGATGACCCAGGTCGGCAGATCGGACGCGGTGGAGACGAGCTTCGACGTCAGGGGCAGACGGAGATGTCCGTCGATCACCACCCGCACCGGCGACCGGTCGGAAAGCCCCGGAAGCCGGCAGGTCAGTTCGGGATTGTCGACCACGGCCGTGGCGCTGCCGACCAGGATGGCATCGTTCTCCGCCCGGAGCCGGTGTCCGGCATCGCGCGCCGCCGGTCCGGTAATCCATTTGCTTTCGCCGGTGTGCGTGGCGATGCGGCCGTCGAGCGAGCTGGCCACCTTCCATGTCACCAGGGGACGCCCCTTGAGGACGCGCTGGAAAAAGCCCGCGTTGATCTCCGCCGCCGCCTCGGCGCAAATGCCGAGACAGACCTCGACGCCGGCGCGGGACAATCGCTGCAGGCCGCGGCCGGACACCCGGGGATCGGGATCCTCAAGCGAGACCACGACGCGGGAAACGCCGGCGGCGATCAGGGCGTCGGCGCAGGGCCCCGTCTTGCCGCGATGGCTGCAGGGCTCCAGGGTGACATAAGCCGTCGCGCCGCGGGCCGCCTCCCCCGCCATGGCCAATGCCCGGGTTTCGGCGTGCGGACGCCCCCCTTTGGCGGTCCAGCCACGCCCGACCACCCGGCCGCCGGCGACGAGGACGCAGCCGACGGACGGATTGGGCCAGGTCTGGCCCAATCCACGCCGCGCGAGCGCGAGCGCCGCGCGCATATGGTCGATATCAGTCGTCGTCGAGAATGTCACCGCCGAGCTTTCCTACGAAATCCTCGAAGTCTTTGGCTTCATGGAAATTCCGGTAAACCGAGGCGAACCGCACATAGGCGACCTGATCGAGGTTGGCAAGAGCCTCCATCACCAGTTCGCCGATCACCGTCGTCGAAATCTCGGCCTCGCCGCAGCTTTCCAGACGCCGCTGAATGCTGTTGACAATTCTTTCCACCCGATCCGGATCGACGGGCCGCTTGCGGACGGCGATCGCAATCGAACGGGCCAGCTTGTCCCGGTCAAAGGGGGCACGCTGCCCATTCTTTTTCACGACGATCAGTTCGCGCAACTGCACCCGTTCGAATGTCGTGAAGCGGGACCCGCAGGCGGTACAGAAACGCCGCCGGCGAATCGCAGAGTTATCCTCCGTCGGCCGCGAGTCCTTGACCTGCGTGTCGTCCTGACCGCAAAACGGACAGCGCATTCTCCCCCCCTATCATTTCTTCCGGTCCCCTGGCAGGTTTCCCGGCCGTCACGGCTGATAGATCGGAAATCTCCGGCAAAGATCGTCGACCTGGGCGTGAACCGCCTTTTCCTGGGCTGAATTGTCATCGGGAGAAACCGTCAGCCCGTCAAGAACGTCGCCGATCAGGTTTCCGACCAGCCGGAACTCCTCCACCCCGAATCCGCGGGTTGTCGCGGCCGGCGTACCCAACCGGATCCCGGAGGTGACAGTCGGCTTTTCCGGGTCGAAGGGGATTCCATTCTTGTTGCAGGTGATGCCGGCGCGCTCCAGGCTCGCTTCGGCGGCCTTTCCGGTCAGCTTCTTCGGACGCAGGTCGACCAGCATCACATGCGTATCGGTCCCTCCCGACACGATATCGAGACCGCGCCGCACCAGCGTATCGGCGAGAACCGCCGCGTTGTCCTTAACCGCGCGCGCATAGGCTTTGAACTCGGGGCGAAGGGCCTCACCCAGCGCCACCGCCTTGGCGGCGATCACATGCATCAGGGGACCGCCCTGCAAGCCCGGAAAAATGGCCGAATTGATCTTCTTGCCGATCTCAAGGTCGTTGGACAGGATCATGCCGCCCCGCGGACCGCGCAATGTCTTATGGGTGGTCGTGGTCACCACATGGGCGTGGGGCAGCGGGCTGGGATGGACGCCGCCCGCGACCAGTCCGGCGAAATGGGCCATATCGACCATGAAATAAGCCCCCACCTCGTCGGCAATGGCGCGGAAGCGGGCGAAATCAATGGTCCGCGGATAGGCGGAGCCGCCGGCGATGATCAGCTTCGGCCGGTGTTCCCGGGCAAGGCGCAGGACTTCATCGAAATCGATCAGCGCGTCCTGCTTGCGCACGCCATACTGAACGGCCTTGAACCATTTGCCCGACATGTTCGGGGCGGCGCCGTGGGTCAGATGCCCGCCGCTCGCCAGTCCAAGTCCCATGAAAGTGTCGCCGGGTTGCAGCAGGGCCAGGAACACCGCCTGATTGGCCTGCGACCCCGAATTCGGCTGCACATTGGCATAGGCGCAGTCGAAGAGCGCCCGGGCCCGGTCGATCGCCAGTTGCTCCGCCACATCGACAAATTCGCAACCGCCGTAATAACGTTTGCCGGGATAGCCTTCCGCATATTTGTTGGTCAGAACCGACCCCTGGGCCTCGAGAACCGCCTTCGAAACGATGTTCTCCGAGGCGATCAGCTCGATCTGCCCCTGCTGGCGCTCAAGCTCCCGGCCGATGGCGGCGAAAATTTCGGGATCGGCATCCGCAAGCGGGGCTCCGAAGAACTGTTGAAGAGAGCCATGAGCGATCGACATCTGAACCTTCCTTCCTAACTCTTACCCGGCCCGCCGGCCGGCCTACTTTCCCTGGGGGACCGGAGAACACCCGCGACGGTCCGCGCCCATCTTGGCAACCCGGGCCGCATGCCGCCCCCCTTCAAACGGGGTCGACAGGAACACGGACAGGCAATCCCTGGCAACCTCGACGCCCGTGGTGCGACCACCGAACACAATGACATTGGCGTCATTGTGCTGGCGCGCCAGCCTCGCGCCGAAGGCATCGTGAACCAGGGCGGCGCGCAGAACCGGATACCGGTTTGCGGCGATGCTGATCCCGATCCCGGTGCCACACAAAAGCACGCCAACTTCCGCCCGCCCGTCACCGATGGCTGCGGCCATGGCATCGGCATAGTCCGGATAATCGACGGATTGGGGACCGTCGGTCCCAAGATCGAGCACAGACATCCCCTGGGAAACGAGCGTCTCCTTCAGAATGGTTTTCAATTCGTAGCCCCCATGGTCGGAGGCCAGCGCGATAATTTTCGAAGACATGTCCACTGAAACACTAAATAAGGTGTAAGCAGGGTCTAGATACCATATGTCGAACAGCCTTGCCAAGGAACCACAAACCCTTTGAGCCCGTGGATCCGGGCGGGATCCCCTCCCTTTGAGCGAAACGCGACCGGACGCGGCAGGACTGCCGCCATCGAGCTCCTGCCGCACCATTGTTGTCGGCGTGCCATGATTTGGAACGCCACGAACGATATTCCTGTCAATTTGTGGGGGTATTGAACCACGACGATCGCCCCCAAGTCATACCACGAATGAAGTACTAAGGACTTCCGTCCTTGGAAGGATCTTTCGCGTGTTTTTTATTGGTTCCCGCGGCTGCGTAAAGAATTCAGTATTCAATTGAACCGTTTTTGCATTGACAGCAGAATCCCATCATGCGATTAGTTATAGCATTCGATATTCTTGTATCAGGTCGCAGCAAAATGAGCGAAGCTAACGTGGAAAAGATTTCGCGCGACGACATCCTTCGCATGGCTGTCGACGTCGTTGCCGCTTATGTCAGCAAGAATCCAATTCCCTCCGGGCAGATTCCCGAGGTCATCCACACAGTCTACAATTCATTGAGCCTGCTGGATGGCCAGGTTCCGGAAGTCAAGCCGGAGGCCCCTCGTCCTGCCGTGCCGGTGAAAAAGTCCATCACTCCGGACTACATCGTCTGCCTGGAGGACGGGAAGAAACTGAAGATGCTGAAGCGGCATCTGCGCACCACTTATAACATGACGCCCGACGAATACCGGGCGAAGTGGAGCCTTGCCCCCGACTATCCGATGGTGGCGCCGAACTATGCCGCGCAGCGATCGGATTTCGCCAAGAAGATCGGTCTGGGCCGTAAAGGTGCGGAAGTTCCTGCCGGCGACAAGCGGGGACGGCGCCCGCGCGGCGGACGCTGAGAAGCCCCCTCCCTGACGCTCCGGCTGGCGGAACAGGGGCCGGTTCGGGCACAGGGTTCCTGACGTCACTGTCACAGCCCCCCAGGGGGGCAAGGATGGCGGTCTGCGTCTGACGTCTTCGGGGTGCGTCCCTGCGCGGTACCGGTTTGAGCCGGTCGAAGCCGGCCCTCGAGATCCTTCGATAATTTCAAGCTGCAATGAGCCACCCTCATTGCAGCTTGAAATTACCCTCCCGGCTGACCGCGGCGGTTGAGAACAAAATTCAGCTTCCTGAGCGCCGCCATTTTCAATGCGTGCTCGCCGGCCGTGGCCGGGCCGACGATAGAAACCTCCGTGTTGCTCACGGGGTCCACCGCGGAAACCTTGACCGAATTTCCAATCCGTCGGAATTCGAAAATCACTTCCCCCGCCATCTCCACCTTCCAGCCGTAATATCAACCGGTGCTGATTGCCCCGCAGGCGGCGCCACTATACCCCGGGATGCACCCGCGCGAAAACCGCGGACATGACGCTTCGATATACAACATAATTTATATGTTCTTTTGTTTGTTTTCACATTTTTATATCGCACTAACGCTTGACACCTCCGCAACATCAGTGCCTTACTCGATCCCGCAGAAGTCGCATCGCCCGAACAAAAAAAGGACCGAGCTCATGAGCGTCGCCAGTCACCATCCCGAGACCCTGGTCTTACACGCGGGATATCGCGCCGACCCGGCCACCAACGCCGTCGCTGTTCCGCTTTATCAAACCACCTCCTACCAGTTCAAAAACACGGAACAGGCGGCTGACCTGTTCGGCCTGCGCGAGCTCGGCAACATTTACACGCGCATCATGAATCCGACCACCGACGTGCTGGAACAGCGCGTCGCGGCGCTGGAAGGCGGGGTGGCCGCGCTGGCCGTGGCCTCGGGTCAGGCCGCCAGCACTTTTTCGATCCTGAATGTTGCCGAGGCGGGCGACAATTTCGTTACCTCGACCGATCTCTATGGCGGTACCTGGAATCTGTTTGCCAACACCTTCAAACAGTTCGGAATCGAAGCCCGTTTCGTCGACCCGGCAGACCCGGAAAACTTCCGCCGCGCCACCGATTCCCGCACCCGGGCCTATTACGCCGAGACACTTCCCAATCCGAAGCTCCAGGTCTTCCCCATCGCCGAAGTCGCAAAAATCGGCAACGAGCTTGGCGTACCGCTGATCGTCGACAATACCGCCGCCCCCATCATCGCTCGGCCGATCGATCACGGCGCCTCCATCGTGGTCTATTCCACGACGAAATACATCGGGGGCCACGGCACCTCGATCGGCGGCCTGATCGTGGACTCCGGCAAGTTCGACTGGGAAAAGCACGCCGACCGTTTCCCGCTGCTCAACCAGCCGGATCCCAGCTATCACGGCGCCGTCTGGACCCAGGCCGTCAAGCCACTGGGACCGATCGCCTATGTCCTGCGCGCCCGCGTGATCCTGCTGCGTGACGTCGGCGCCGCCGCCAGCCCGTTCAACGCCTTCCAGACCATCCAGGGCCTGGAAACACTGCCGCTCAGGATCCGCGAACATGTCCGCAACGGGCAGGCCGTGGCTGACTATCTGGCGAAGCATCCGAAGGTCATCCGCGTCATTCATCCGTCGCAGCAGACCGGCGAGGCGCGCCGACGCGCCGATGCCGTCCTGAAAGGCGGCTATGGCGCCCTGGTGGGGTTCGAGGTGAAGGGCGGTGTCGACGCCGGACGACGTTTCATCGATGCCCTGAAACTGTTCTATCATGTCGCCAATATCGGCGACGCGCGAAGCCTCGCCATTCATCCCGCCAGCACGACCCACTCCCAGCTTTCGCCGGAAGACCAGCTCGCCACCGGCGTGACGGAGGGCTATGTCCGGCTTTCCATCGGCATCGAGCATATCGATGACATCATCGCCGATCTCAGCCAGGCGCTGGAGGTCGCGTAAGACCAAGCGGCGATGAGGATGACTCATCGCCGCTGATCCCGCCCGATGACGATCCGCGAGCGGGTGGGAGGGCGTGTGAAAGAATCAGTAGCACAGGCCTCCGCGCCTGTGTCCCGGCGGAGCCGGAGCCACTGGTGGAATTTTTTCACACCCCCGGAGGGGGAAAATCCTCAGCAGATACGGCGGTCCGCGCTACTGATTTTTCACAAGCTCAGGAGCCGGCTCACCCCTGATTCAGGAACTCATCGGCCGTGGTTTTCTCCACCAGCGCATCGGTACAAACAAAAGAGTCACAAAGCAAGTCGATGCTCTTTATTCTAAGTGGCATTTAACCATTGAAAAAGCGGATATTTTTCTCCCGCGCAGAGTCCCATGTTCTGGAAATTTTTTAATAAGCCAGTTCACTGAGTGGTTGTCTGTTCCAACCGGCGATGAGCAGCACTCATCGCCGGTTGGTATTGCCAGTTATTTCCCGCCTTGAGGTCCTATTTCTGCACACCAAACTTATAGACGATCTTGCCCTTGTACCAATCGCCAGGGTTCAGGACGGTGGACGGGAAATTGGGTTTGTTGACGCTGTCCGGGAAATGCTGCGGCTCCAGACTGAAGGCGTCGTGGATCTTGTAGAGCTGACCGCCCTTGCCAAGATCGCGCGGGGCCTTTCCTTCCAGGAAATTGCCGGAGTAGAACTGGATTCCGGGCTCCGTCGTCAGGATGTCGAGCACGCGCCCCGACTTGGGATCATAGACATGCGCCGCAAGCGCAAGATCTGATCCTTTGCGGTTCAGGACATAGTTCACGTCATAGCCCGGACCATATTTGATCTGATCATAGTCGGCGGTGATCCGCGCCCCGATCGGGGTGGGCTTGGTGAAGTCCATCGGCGTGCCCTTGACGGGGCGGAACTCGCCGGTCGGGATCAGGGTCTGATCGACGGGCGTGATAGCGTCGGCCGGAATGGTCAGGACATGGTCGAGAATATTGCCGCTGCCCGCCAGATTGACGAAGAGATGGCTGGTGAAATTGGCGATCGTCGGCTTGTCGGTCGCCACCGCCTCATAAGAGATATCCAGGGCATTGCCATCCGTCACCTTGTAGATCACACGGGTCGGCAGAGTCCCGGGAAAGTTTTCCTCCCCATCCTTGAAGGTGTAGGACATCTCGACAGCGGACTCGTTGATCTGGTGGGCGTCGAACACCACGAACCGGGACCCCTTCACTCCGCCATGAAGGGTATTGGGCGCATTATTGATGTTGAGCTGGTATTCCTGACCGTTCAGCGCGAAATGGCCCTTGGCGATCCGGTTGGCGACACGGCCGATGAACGCATTCATCGACCCCTGACCGTTCATGACCTTATCGATCGACTCATAGCCCAGAACCACATCACCCAGCGTCCCGTGGCGATCCGGAACCAGGATCTGCTCGACGCGGGCGCCATAGTTGGTGATCTTGACGACCATCCCTTTCTTATTCTTGATCGTGAACAGATCCACCTTCTTGCCATCCACCTCCTTCTGGAAGTTGGCACGGTCAAGGTCGACATAATCCTTGGCGGCCGGTGCGGCCATGGCGCCCGACGACAGCGCGACCAGGGCGGCAACGGCACAGGCTGTGCCCAAAGTGGCGAGGTTTCTCAATTTCCTATCCCCTAGCTTATGGTTGACCGCCCCGGATTGTCGCGGGTGCGGCGGATCGCGGCGGGTCGCCACGAAGGGGAAAGGATACTCCGGCACCGGATGGGCGGCAATGGTCAGGCCATAATATGGTCAGACCAATATCAACCGCTTTTGCGGCTCAAAGACGATCGAGCCAGGCCGCGATCAGGGAGATCTGGTCCTTCTCGAACAGCGCGGGGGCATGGCCGCATCCCGCGACCTCGGCCAGATCCGACGTCGGGCCGCGCGTGAGCATCTGCCGGGCCGTCTCGGCGAGCAGAACATCGGACTGCTCGCCCCGGAGAATCAGGGTCGGACAGGTGATGGAGTCCCAGATCCGCCAGAAGGAAATATCGCCGACCGGCTCGGATTCGTAATAGGCCGACAGGATCCCGGGATCGTAGTGCAGCCGCAGATGCCCCTCCCCGTCGGGACGGGTTCCGGTTTCCACCACATGCCGCCATTCCTCCGGACGCTTGACGCCGAACCGCGCCATCGCCTTATGGAAATATTCCTCCGCCTCCTCCGCATCGGCGAACCGGGGATCGCCGGACAACAGACCGACGATCCGGCGCAACCCGGCCGCGGGTACGACCGGCCCCACATCATTGACGATCAGGCCCTTGACCGGATTGCCGGGCATGGCCGCCAGGTTCATCCCGATGATTCCCCCCATTGAGGTGCCCAGCCAGACGATCTCATCGACATCAAGACGCGCGATCAGGGCCGCACAGTCGGACAGATAGGTGGAAAGAGAATAGGCGGCCTTGTCGTCGAGCCAGTCGCTGTCGCCCCGTCCCGGCATGTCGGGACAGACGACCCGCCATCCCCCGGCCAGGGCCTCGGCCAAAAAATCAAAGTCCCGCCCGTTCCGGCATAATCCGTGGACACAGACCAGCACGCGGGGATTGGCGGGATCCCCCCATTCCGTGTAGGCGACCTGGTGAAACCCGGATGACCCGAGGGATTTGAATACTCTATGCCGCATCCGCCCCCCCTTTTCATCGCCCTTTTGCGAAAAAGTTCAGCTCAGATCCGCGTACCGGCCGCGGCAATAGACCAAAGGCTTCCCCTCTTCGGCGTAACCGATCCGCAAAACCTCGCCCACGATGATACGATGGTCGCCGCCGTCATGCACCGCCCGGATCACGCATTCGAAATTGGCCTGGCAATCAGGAAGCAGGGGCGCGCCGGTCTCGCCAAGGTCATAGGCCAGACCGGCCCATTTGTCCCTCACCTGCCCCGAGAATCGCAGCGACAGATCCCGCTGGCTGTCCGACAAAACGTTGACCGCGAAAGTCCCGCCGCACTGAAACCGGGCGAGACAGTTGCTTTTGTCATCGAGACAGAACAAAACCATCGGTGGAGACAGCGAGACCGAGGTAAATGAACTGATGGTTACACCGACGGGCGCTCCATCCGCACCGGTCGCGGTGACAACTGTCACACCGGTTGGAAAACAACCCAGGGCGTTGCGAAATGTGCGGGCGTCGAAGGTCATTCTGCAGCCAATCCTTGTGTGTCGATGGCCAGTCTAATACAGCAAAGGGTCCATCCCATCAAAGTGCACAGACGGCAGATATGCCCGACACTCACCTTTTTTTAACGTAACCTGTTGTTCACTGACGACAAGGTGCTCGAATTATCGCATTCTTTCCCATCGCTAGGAACTCGCTGACAGCGTTGGCGCGACAGAGGTAACGGATGTTCGTAATCATTGGTACGGTGGTGGTGCTCCTCGCCGTTCTTGGCGGCTACGTCGGAAACGGCGGCGAGGTCGGCGTCCTTATTCAGCCGTTCGAATGGCTGATCATCCTGGGCGCGGCGATCGGCAGTTTCATCATCGGCAACCCCAAGGAGGTCGTGCTCGGCATTGGCAAAGCCTTCGGCACCATGTTGAAGGGCTCGCGGCACAACAAGCAATCCTATCTTGAGCTGTTGAGTCTTCTCTACTCGCTGTTCAAGCTGGCTAAGACCAAAGGCGACCTCGCCCTTGAAAGTCATGTGGAAAAGCCTGATGACAGCTCGCTTTTCCAGCGCTTTCCCGGATTCTCGTCTGACCACCACACTCTCGAATTTCTCTGCGACTATCTGCGTCTTCTCACCCTTGGCACCAACAATGCCCACGAGGTCGAGTCGATCATCGACGCGGAAATCGAGGCGCATCATCATGAGATTGTGACGGTGGCCACGGCCATCAATACCATGGCCGACGCGATGCCCGCGCTCGGCATCGTCGCCGCGGTGCTGGGCGTCATCCATACCATGGGCTCGATCACCGAGCCGCCGGAGGTTCTGGGCCATCTGATCGGCGCCGCCCTGTGCGGCACCTTCATGGGCGTGCTGTTGTCCTATGGATTCTTCGCCCCCTTCGCCCGCAATCTCGATCTCGTCTACAAGACCGAGAGCGACTATCTGATCTGCATCAAGAATTGTCTGCTGGCCCATATGATGGGCTATGCTCCGCAGGTCTCCATCGAGTTCGGACGCAAAACCCTGCCGTCCCATGTACGACCCTCCTTCCAGGAGGTTGAGGAGACCGTGACCAATCTGGCGCCGGACTGAGTTTTAGGCACCCTCCATGGCCGAACAACAACCAATCATCATCAAGCGTATCAAGAAGGGGCACGCCGCCCATCATGGCGGCGCCTGGAAGGTCGCCTATGCCGATTTTGTGACGGCGATGATGGCGTTTTTTCTGCTTCTGTGGCTGCTGAACGCAGTTACTGAGGAGCAATTGCAGGGCGTTGCCGACTATTTCGCTCCGACCACCGTCTCCAGTTCGAAGAGTGGCGCCGGCGGCATGCTGGGCGGCAAAGTCGTGGGGGAGGGCTCGATGTCCTCCAACGGCACAACGCCCAGCTTCACGTTGTCGCTGCCCCCGCCGACCATCGGCCAGGGCGGCGACGCCCTCAGCGAACCGAAGGAGGGCGCCGAGGAGGGAGCCGGAGCCGGCGAAGGCGGAAGCGCGCAAAGCCAGGGCGCCGATGGCAAGGCGCAGGGGCTGACCGAAGAGCAGATCATCAAGGCGAATGCCCAGCGGGAGCAGCAACAGTTCGAACGGGCGCAGGCGGCACTCCAGAAAGCGATGAATTCGATCCCGGAACTCAGCAAGCTGGGGAACAGCCTGATGGTCGACAACACCCCGGAGGGCTTGCGCATCCAGATCGTCGACCAGGACGGTCTGGCCATGTTCCCGAAGGGGTCGCCCGATATGTACGGCCACACGCGGGCCCTGCTCGACATGGTCTCCCGCGTGATCAGGCAACTGCCCGAGAAAATCGCGATTTCCGGCCACACCGACTCGACGCCGTTTTCCAGCAGTTCCGGGTACACCAACTGGGAATTGTCCGCCGATCGCGCCCTGGCCACCCGGCGGACACTGTTGTCGTCCGGGGTTCCTCAGTCGCGGGTCGACCGTGTGGTCGGCCGCGCCGATACCGAACCGCTGAACACTCAGAATTCGGCCGATCCCCGCAATCGCCGGATCACAATCGTGCTGCTGCGCGACACGCAGCCGCCGCCGGCCGTCACGGTGACTCCCGATGCGGCCAAATCGGGAAACCTGCCGCCCGAGCTCAAAGGATCAGCGCCAGCCGGATCGTCGTCGCCTGTGCCGGCGCAGGCTTTGCCACCGCCTCCGAAGCCCGCCGGCGGGAACCGGTGACCTTCCCCCTCAAAGAGGGGACATCAAGGGCACTGATCGGCTCCGCCTGAGCATCCTGGGCGGCGGGATAACCCGGGCAATCACGTGATTGCCCGGATGTCCGGACTTGGCGAACGGAGTCATTTCGTCCAAGCTATAACGGTTGAATTAGCGCCCCGGCGTTTTCATATAGCGTTCTCCGGAGGGTGATGATGCCGCTCCCCGGCAGAGGGTGTTGACGCGTTTGGCTGAGAGAGGAGACTGGCCGAACCCATGGATCATATTCCGCTGAAGCGGCCGCACTTTTTTTTCACCACCGCCCCCCTGCCCTGCCCCTATCTTCCGGACCGGCAGGAACGGAAGATCGTTACCGAACTGTCGGGGCCCGACGCCGAATCGCTCCATGAGGCCCTGTCGCGCGCCGGATTCCGCCGCAGTCACTCCATCGCCTACACCCCGGCCTGCCCCGGCTGCAACGCCTGTGTTCCGGTCCGTATCCGGGTCGACGAATTCGCCCCGCACCGCACGCTTCGCCGCATCGCACGGGCCAACGAGACCTTGTCGGCCCGCCAGTCGGTGGCCCGCGCCACCGCCGAACAATACCGTCTGTTCGCCCGTTATCAGGAGGCGCGCCACGCCGGCGGAGACATGGCCCTGATGGGGTTCTACGACTATCGTTCGATGGTCGAGGACAGCCCGATCGAGACATTCCTGGTCGAATTCCGTTCACCCGACAACCAACTGCGGGCGGCCGTTCTGACGGATCGCATGAACGACGGATTGTCCGCCGTCTACAGCTTCTATGATCCGGATCTGCCGCAGGCCAGCCTCGGCACCTATATGATCCTGTGGCTGATCGGGGAATCCCTCCGGCGCGGCCTGCCTTACGTCTATCTGGGCTATTGGATCGCCGAAAGCGGCAAGATGTCCTACAAGGCCCGCTTTACGCCCCTTGAGGCCTATGGACCCGGCGGCTGGCGTTTGCTGGCGCTCGACGCCGGCGGCCACCCCGTTGTCGATGAGGGGTGTCGTTCCCCCTGACGGCGAAGGCCGGGGCGCCGCAAAGCGGGACGATCCGATCAGTCAAACCGGACGGCATCGCCGGGGCAAAGCGTGATCCCGCCGAAATTTTCCCAAATCCACTGGTGATGCCGGTTGATCGCCGCCGCGGGAAGATGCGGCCGGTCACGGGTCGTATGCGCATCAGTGACGACAACGGTATCCAGTCCCATGGTGGCAGCCCTGCGCACATTGGTATCGACGCAGAATTCCGTGGCGTACCCGCACACAACCAACCGGCCTATTCTCCGATCATGGAGATGCTGCCACAAACCCGTCCCTTCGAACGCATCACATCGGGACTTCGGACTGACGAGATCGCCGGGAACAGGGGCAATGGCCGCGGGGAATTGCCAGCCAACCGATCCCTTTCGCCACGGACCGTCCTCTTCACCATGCTGGACGTAAATGACCTCGGCAGCAGCGGCCCGGGCTTTCCGGATCAGCATCGCAATACGTCCGAGAATTTCGTCGGCTTGATAGGCGGCGGGCAGGTCGAAGACCGTTTGCTGAAAATCGATGATCAGAAGCGCGGAGGTCATCAGGAGCCCCTTTTCGACCGGAACCCAGGAACGCAGTCCGCCTGTGCCGACCGCAGCGGACTGGTCCGATCCTGTCCCCCCTCCGGCAAAATGCGGGAGGGGGGACCGTCATCACAAAAATTTATTGCTGCGGGGGAAGCCGTTGGGCGGCATGCGGCCCACGGTCGCCCGCTTGCCAAGCCAGGGCATCAGATTGGTCTCAGTGCGGGTCCTCTCCCCCATCTTCCAGCTCAGACCGTCGGCCAGCGTGAAGATCAGGATGTCCGAAACGCCGCCATCCCGATACTTCTGCAGGATGACACCGCGTCCCCGGGTCATCTCCGGGATTTCGTCGACTTTGAACACCAGCAATTTCCGGTTCTGTCCGACGATGGCGACGGCGTCACCCTCCACCGGAAGACAGAAGGCCGCCTGTTCCCCGTCGCCGAGATTGAGGATCTGTTTGCCGGCCCGCGTCTGAGCCAGAACCTCGTCGGTCTTGACCAGAAAGCCGTGCCCGCCGGTGGACGCCACCAGCAGCCGTCCACCGGGACGGTAAGGAAAAATCGAGACGATTTCAGCGTCGTTGGGCAGATCGATCGACAACCGAAGGGGCTCGCCATGACCACGCCCGCGCGGGAATTTGTCGCCGCCGATGGTGAAAAACCGGCCGTTGGTGGCGAAAAACAGCAGCTTTTCCGTCGTCTGGGTATGCACGGCGGCTTTGAGCTGATCCCCGTCCTTGAATTTGAAGTCATCGGGATTGTCGGCATGTCCCTTGGCGGCGCGGATCCAGCCTTTCTCGGACAGAATGACCGTGATGTCCTCGCGCTCGATGAAGGCCTCGATCGGCACGATGACGGCCGACGGGGCATCGCCCAGTTCCGTCCGCCTGCGACCCAGGTCGTCATCGCCGCCGAACGCCGCCTTGACCGCCTGAACTTCGGTTGCGATGCGGCTCCAGCGCATCCCCTCGTCGGCCAGCAGGGCCTTCAGTCCGGCGCGCTCCTCGCTCAGGGTCGCGTGTTCCCCCTTGATCTCCATTTCCTCAAGCTTGCGAAGGGACCGCAGGCGCATATTGAGGATCGCCTCGGCCTGCATCTCCGTCAGGTCGAATGTCGCCATCAGGACGGGCTTGGGCTCGTCCTCGCTGCGGATGATGCGGATCACCTCATCAAGATTGAGATAGGCCTTGAGGAAGCCCTCCAGCACCTCGAGACGCTTCTCGATCTTGGCGAGCCGGTGGTTGGACCGCCGGATCAACACCACATGGCGATGGTCGAGGAATGCCCGCAAGACCTCCTTCAAGGTCATTACCCGGGGAACGGATTCGGCATCCAGCACATTCATGTTGAGCGGAACCCGGACCTCCAGATCGGTTTGCCGGAAAAGCTGTTCCATCAGGGTTTCGGCATCCACCGTGCGGTTGCGCGGCTCCAGCACGATCCGCACCTTGTCGGTGGATTCGTCGCGGATGTCGGCCAGCAGGGGCAGCTTCTTCGCCTCCAGAAGCTCTGCCACCTTCTCGATCAGCTTCGACTTCTGAACCTGATAGGGTATTTCGGTGACGATGATGTGGTAGAGGCCGTGGGAGAGCTTTTCCATCTCCCAACGACCACGCAGCCGGAAACTGCCGCGCCCGGTCCGATAGGCCTCCAGCACCGCGTCCCGCGTTTCGACCAGAACGCCGCCGGTGGGAAAATCAGGCCCCGGCAACCGCATCACAAGATCATCGACCGAACAGTCGGGATGATCGATCAGGTGAATCAGGGCATCGCAAATCTCGCCGGCATTGTGCGGGGGAATGCTGGTCGCCATGCCCACCGCGATACCGGAGGCGCCATTCGCCAGCAGATTTGGGAAGGCCGCCGGCATCACCGCCGGCTCCTCCTCCGTTCCGTCATAGGTCGGGTTGAAATCGACCGCGTCCTCGTCCAGACCTTCCATCAAGGCTGTGGCGACGGCCGTCAGGCGGGCCTCGGTATATCGCATCGCCGCGGCGTTATCGCCGTCGATGTTGCCGAAATTCCCCTGTCCCTCGACCAGCGGATAGCGGACGGCGAAATCCTGGGCAAGACGCACCATCGCGTCATAGACCGCGACATCACCGTGGGGATGGTATTTACCGATGACGTCGCCCACGACGCGGGCGCATTTCTTGAAACCGCCTTTGGGGTCCAGTTTCAACTGCTGCATCGCGTACAGCAGCCGTCGGTGAACGGGTTTCAGTCCGTCGCGAACGTCGGGCAACGAACGCGACACAATGGTGGACATCGCATAGGCGAGGTAACGCTCCCCCAGGGCTTCTGCCAGCGGCGTATCTCTGACGTCGCCCTCAACGGCGGTCTCAGTCATACCTTCCTCTACTGTAAATTACTATATTTAGTAGATCATGCCTGCAGCCGATCTACAAGTCGCGATCTCGCCGGTGGCAAGGCCCGCCCTTGCGGTCCCAGCACATGGCGTTCGAAAAAATAGCCCGACAGCCGGAGCGCGGCGACCACCTCGGGACGCGTACCGACCGATCGGTCGAGAAGAAAACCCGGCAGCGGAAGCAACCTGTCCCGGTAGGATTCTCCGGCCTCCCGTCCCACCGCCCGGCCGCTTTTGGGCGACACATAGGCCAGATCGTCGGTCCGGCCGGTGACGGCGCATTGGGACAGATCGATCCCGTACCCCATTTCACCCAGCAATCCCAGCTCCCAGCGCGCATAAAGACCGGGCCAGCCATCGTCGGCCAGCGCTCCCAACAGGGCATCCAGGCCATGATAGGCGGCGGGATGGGGTTCCCGCTCCGGCAGGACCGCGACCATGGCGCAGGCAGCGGAAACCGCGGCCAGACGCAAGGGATCGCCCAGCCAGAGGGCTCCTGTTGCCGCCAGAAGGTCCCAGGCGAAGGACCCGAGCTGCTCCGTCAGCCGCGCCTTCCACACGACCTGGAGGCGGTTGCCCGGCTGGAGTGCGGCGCGCGCCGTTTTGCTTCCCCCGCCCCGGATCATCCCGGCATGTCGACCATGGTCCCGCGTCAGCAGGGTTGCGACCACCGAGGTCTCGCCCAACGACCGTACCGAAAGAACAATCCCCTCGTCCGTCCAATCCATGGTCTGTGGACTACTCCTCCCGCCATATCGCCTGGTGGATCCCGTCACCCGGGCTCCCCGGCTGCGGGGGCCCGGGTGACGGGATCGTGACGCATTCAACGGACGTCGCGGGCCGGAGAGCGTGGGAAAAATCCGCCAGTGGGTCCTGCGTCCCTGCCGGACTCCGTTCTCGAAAGCGACGGAATTGCTGAAGTCCGGCTTTGCCCGGACACAGGCATAAAGACCTGTCCACCGATTTTTTCTCAAAACCCCGGACGCCCGGCCCGCTCCTGGTTTCAGGATCAATAGGTCAGATTTTCACACCCCCTGGACCGACACAAACAAAGGAGTCGCGAAATCTGTCAATGCGCGAGCCCCCGCGCAGCGCCCGGGCGTTGATGAAGCGGATCTTTATCGCTCGTGCTCTCAACCTTTTGAACGAGCGCGTGCACTAGACGTCGAACTCCAGGCCCAGGTCACGGTAATGCTGGCGGTCGTCGGACCAGTTCTCCTGGACCTTCACATGCAGAAAAAGGTGCACGCGATGTTCCAGAATCCCTTCCAGTTCGGTACGCGCCCGCTCCCCGATCGCCTTGATCTGCCGCCCAGCTTTACCGAGGACGATGCCTTTCTGGCTTTCACGCAGGACATAGATCACCTGATCGATCCGGACGCTGCCGTCGTCGCGTTCCTGCCACTGCTCGGTCTCGACCGTCACAGCGTAGGGAAGTTCCTGGTGAAGCTGAAGGAAGACCTGCTCTCTCGTGATTTCCGCGGCCAGGAGTCGCATCGGCATATCCGAAACCTGATCCTCAGGAAAATGCCAGGGTCCGGGCGGCAGCAGGCCCGCGAAATAGGTCAGAAGATCGCCCGTGCCGTCCCCGGTACGCGCACTGACCATGAAGACGCGGTCGAACAGTCCGGCGGCATCCGCCTCGGCGGCGAGCGCCAGCAAACTGTCGCGTTTCACCAGATCGATCTTGTTCAGCACCACGACGCCGCGCCGTCCGGCCTCCTTCAGCCTCTCGACGATCGACCGGCTGTTGTCATCAAAGCCGCGTTCGGCATCGATCACCACCGCCACCAGATCGGCATCCGCGGCACCGCTCCAGGCCGCCTGGACCATCGCGCGCTCCAACCGCCGCTTAGGCTGGAAAATGCCGGGCGTGTCGATGAAAATCACCTGCGCGCCCAGATCCTCCCTCATGGCGATGCCCAAAACGCGGCTTCGCGTGGTCTGGACCTTGGGCGACACGATCGACACCTTGGTGCCGACCATCTGATTGACGAGGGTGGATTTACCGGCATTCGGTGCGCCAACGATGGCGACGAAGCCGCAACGGGTTTCAATGTCGCTCATTTGGTCACCTTTTCGAGCATGGCGGTGGCGGCGGCCTGTTCGGCCACCCGTTTCGAAGCGCCCCGTCCGGTCAGTGGCGGAAATCCCTCCACACTTACCGAAACCAGGAACACCGGATCATGCTGCGGTCCCTCGACCCCCAGCGTCTGATAGACCGGAAGCGGCTTTCCCCGCCCCTGGGCCCATTCCTGCAACCCGGTCTTGGCGTCCTTGGGCGGGGTCACCGATTCGGCCATCAGCGGCTCCCACAGACGCTGGACGATGGTCCGGGCCGAATCGAGACCGCTGTCGGCATAGACCGCCCCCAGAACAGCCTCGCAGGCATCGGCAAGAATCGTCGGATTCTGACGGCCGCCGCTGTCCTCCTCCCCTTTCGACATCACCAGGGCATCGGGCAGGCCCAGGGTCTCGGCGACGCGGGCCAACGCCTCACGCCTCACAAGGGCGGCATGACGGCGAGCCAAAGCCCCCTCATTTTCCTTGGGAAAATGAAAAAAAAGCATCTCCGCGACGGTCAGTCCCAGGACACGGTCGCCCAGGAACTCGAGACGTTCATAGGATGCCCGCGCTTTTCCCGAAGCGCCGCCACGCCCGCGTGCCGGACAGGCGCTGGAGTGGGTCAAAGCCTCCTCCAGCAGGTCCAGACGGCGGAACTGGTAGCCCAGCGCCCGGGAAATATTGTTCAGGCGCAGTTCCATGGTCCTTCAACAATCAATGTATCGACACAAAAAACCGGTCCCAGCGGATCGCCCAAGGCCATTTCCACAGCTCCCACAGGGCGGCGCTTCCGTCGTGCGAGAAAAAGATGACCTCGGCCCGCCCGACGAGATTTTCCGCCGGGACATAGCCGACGACGCTGAGATAACGGCTATCCTGGGAGTTGTCCCGGTTGTCCCCCATCATAAAGTAATGATTTTCGGGGACCACATATTCCGGCGTGTTATCGGCCTGACTTTCGCTACCGGGATATTCCAGAATCAGATGCGAACGGCCATTGGGCAGCGTCTCGATATACTGATTGTAGATCTGGGCGCCGCCACGCGGATCGCGGTCGGTATAATCGGCGATCTGCTTGCGTTCGACCGGGGTGCCGTTGATATAAAGGACACGGTGAATGACCTGGATATGGTCGCCCGGCAACCCGATCACGCGCTTGATGTAGTCTGTCCGGTTGTCGGACGGCACCTTGAAGACCACGACGTCACCCCGCGCCGGTATCCGCTCCAGGATACGACCATCGAACAGATGCAGGCTCTGCGGCATGGAATGGCGGCTGTAGCCATAGGAATATTTGGAAACGAACAGATAATCGCCGACCAGAAGGGTCGGCACCATTGATTTGGATGGGATATTGAAGGGCTCGAAGGCGACTGTCCGCACAACGAGAGCGATAAGGATAGCGTAGACGATCGTCTTGATCGTCTCACCGATTCCACTGGTTTTCTTTCGTGAATTTCCCATGGATCACGGTTCTGTGAAAAAAATACGCCCTTCCGGCAAGGAACGGGCGCCTTTTGAAGGTTTCCGATCAAGCCCTAGCCGGACGCGCCTGTCAATAGCGCAGCAAATCATTCCCGGGCAATCGCTGTCGCCAATTGCACGTTTCCCGGGCCGGCCGATCGGAAAATGCGGAACCCGGGAGGGCGGGAATGAAGGATATGACGGACGCCATATCCGCACCGTCCCGCAAGGAGGGCGGGGATCCGTCCCGATCGGGCCCGATACCGCGCGCCGGTGTCCCTCTCCCGGCGTCCCTCTCCCGGCCTCCCTCTCATTGATAAAGCGACGCGGCTGCCCGTTCCGTCGCCGCGCGCCGTCCCTCCTGCAGGGAATGGGTTTTCTCGCGGTACTGATCGACCAGCACCCGCCCGGCGCGATCGGGCGTTCCTGCGTCAAAGGGCGGCGCCGGATCATATTCCAAGCCAAGCTGAATGGACCGCGCGACGGATTCACCCGCCAGATGGCAGACGACGGCCAGGGCGAAGTCGATTCCCGAGGTCACGCCCGCGGCGGTAATGCGGTTGCCATCGAACACGACGCGTTCGGAGACAGGAATGGCGCCCAGCATCGCCAGTTGGTCACGTGCGGACCAATGGCAGGTCGCGCGGAATCCGCGCAAAAGCCCGGCCGCCCCCAGGACCAGTGATCCGGTGCAGACGGACGTCACATAGCGGCAGCTTTCCGCCTGAACGCGCAGGAAGTCGAGCACCTCGCGGTCCTCCATCAGGGCAACCTGCCCCGGCCCGCCTGGAACGCAAATCAGATCGAGACGCGGCGCATCGGCAAGCGTCCCGGTCGGCAGAATGATCATTCCCCGGTCGGAACGGACCGGCTCCATGGTCTTCCACAAGAGATGGACCTGCCCTCCCGGAATTCGGCTGAAAACCTCGTAAGGACCGGCAAGATCGAGCTGAGTGACGCCGGGAAACAACAGAAATCCAATGGATGGAACCGTAATTTCCCCGGACATCGTCATCCTCCTCAGCCGATCGCAGTCTTTGTCAGGATCCCGTTCCCGCAGGGTCGCCGGATAACCCTCCGGCAGACCGGTCCGGGGGGCTGCGACACCGGAGGGACCGATGCCAGCCGGAAGGACCAGTGCCAGCCGGACTGGAGCAGAGCGTGGAAGCGAGGGGCGTCCGGACGCCGGGAACGGCGTCTGTCGCAGACAGCGGAGCGACAGACGCGCGATCTATATTGCGTCTTCGGGATCGTGATCACAACCCCGGTCTGGCCCCACACCAGGGTCATCAACCGCTATCCGCCCGCAGGCCCGGGGGTGGGCCCGCCGGCAAACAGCGAGCGGGAAGCCCAAGGATTTCGGAGAAACTTGGCTCCGGGCCGCCCGAGGACGTCGGTGATCGGCCCCGATCACCGGGATATGGCATGACGGCTGTGCTGATCGGTCCCGATCAGCACAGGCTGGTATCAGGCCGCGCGGCGCGCCCCTCCGGGACGGCCGCCACCGCCACGACGCTGGTGTCCTCCCTGCGGACGCGTCTTTCCGGCCTGCGGACCCTTGGTCTTGGGCACCGGCCCCAGCCGCAGATGGGCGATGGCCTCGGAATGGAATCGGTGGCTTTCGTCGGCCGGAACCGGCTGGCGGATCACTTTCTCGATCGCCTTCAGATAGGCGATCTCATCCGCGTCGCAGAAGGACAGGGCGATACCGTCGGCACCGGCCCGCGCGGTGCGGCCGATCCGGTGCACATAGCTTTCCGGCTCGTTGGGCAGATCATAGTTGATCACATGGCTGATACCGTCGACATCGATTCCGCGCGCGGCGATATCCGTGGCAACCAGGGTCGTCACCCGGCCGGAATGAAAATCCGCCAACGCGCGCTGACGGGCGCCCTGCGACTTGTTGCCGTGAATGGCCTCGGCCTTGACGCCGCTGCGCACGAGCTGTTCGGCAAGACGGTTCGCGCCATGCTTGGTCCGGGCAAAAACAATGGCACGGGTCACATTGCCGGCCCCCAGGATGTCCAGCAACAGATCGCGCTTCTTGTCCTTGGCGACAAACATCACCCGCTGCTCGATCCGTTCGACGGTGGTTGCCTGGGGCGTCACCTCCACACGGACGTGGTCCTTCAGCAGGCTGGCGGCCAGACTGGACACCGCCGGCGGCATGGTGGCGGAGAACAGCAGCGTCAGCCGCTGCGCGGGCAGCAACGCCGCGATCTTCTTGACGTCGTGGATAAAGCCCATGTCCAGCATCCGGTCGGCCTCGTCCAGGACGAAGGTCTCGACGGAATCAAGACGGGCATGCCCGCGCATGGCGAGATCCAGGATGCGGCCGGGGGTGGCGACGACGATGTCGCACCCGGCCTGAAGCGACTGGATCTGCGGCTGCATGCCGACACCGCCGGTAATCACGGTCCGTTTCATCCGGAGGTGCACGCCATAGGTGGCGAAGCATTTTCCGATCTGCTGGGCCAGCTCCCGGGTCGGCGCCAGGATCAGCGCCCGCATTCCCTTGGGCTGCGGACGGCGGCGGTCGGCGGCGAGACGTTGCAGGATCGGCAGCGCGAAGGCCGCGGTCTTGCCCGTCCCCGTCTGGGCCACACCCAGCACGTCACGGCCTTCGAGGACCGTCGGAATGGATTGCTCCTGGATCGGCGTCGCAACCTCGTAGCCTTCCGCGGAAACCGCGTGGCAGATCGGTTCGATCAGGCCCAGTTCAACAAATGTGGTCATGAAGAGTTCGTTCTTTCCTATCATGACGGCATCCGGACGCAAAAAGCCGCTGACGCCTCCCGGCGGGGCCGCAATGGCACGGATCAATCCGGCGGCGCGGCCCTGTTCGATGGCGAAACAAAATACGGATGTCGTCTTGCCGGCAAATGCCGGCGGTTCATGGTCCGGGCAGCCACCCCCGTCGCGCCGGCCGAAAAGCCTGCTGCACAAGCGGGGCCGGCAGCACAGGCGGGGAACGTCCGTCCAGAAACGGATCCAGGCCCCCTTGGGCCTGGATCCTTTCTTTTAACGCCGCCTGGGCGTGTTCGGACGCGGTCCCGGCTGGGGACCACGCTCGTCCTTGTGACGAAAATTGATCCGGCCCTTGGTCAGGTCGTAAGGGGTCATTTCCACTGTGACGCGGTCACCAGCCAGAACACGGATGCGATTCTTCTTCATACGCCCCGAGCTGTAAGCCAGAACCTCGTGACCACTGTCCAGGGTCACACGGAAACGGGCATCGGGCAGGACTTCGCTGACCACACCCTCGAATTCGATGAGATCTTCCTTTGCCAAGATCGACTCTGTTTGCCTTATTATTCAGGTTTTACTCTTACCGGTATGGCCGCGACTGAACGCGAATGCCCGAATTCTTTTGGGAAACACCAGAACCGGCACCGAGAATCGATGGCGGGAGAACCCGAAGCATTAAGATCGCTGTTATATGGCCTGATAACCGGGAAATCGCAAGCATTATTCCAGCCATTCGATTTATGGCAGCCATGCGGCCATCAAAGTCCAGCCAAGGACAGCAGGCTGCGCAGATGTGTTTCGGAGGCCAGAAATTCGTTCTGTTCCTGCCGGGTGAACTGATAGTTCAGAATCTTTCTGACGCCCTCGGCGGCAATCACGCAGGGAACACTCATCACCACATCCTCTATGCCATATTCCCCGTCCAGCAGCACACCGACGGGCAGAACAGAATGCTCATTCGCGGCAATTGCACGAATGACACGGAAGACGCTGGCGGCGATGGCGTGATTGGTATTGCCCTTGCGATTGAAAATCTCGATTCCGACATCCAGGACACGACGGCGGACCTCCGCCTTGTCGACCTCGGCAATCCCGTTCAGGCGGCAATAGGTATCGATATCGAGACCGCAGACGTTGCAGACGCTCCAGGGGATAAAACCGGTGGAGCTGTGATCGCCCAGCACATAGCCGAAAATGTTCTTTGGATCGACATCGAGATGATCCGACAGAATCCGCATCAGGCGGGCCGTATCGACGATCGTGCCGGCGCTGATCAGACGTGTCCGGGGATAGGAGGAATGGCGGAGCGCGACCTGGGTGATCACATCGACCGGGTTGGTGACGATCAGCACAATGGCCTCCGGGGAATGGCGCTCCACCTGACCGATGATGTCCTTGATGACCTGCGCGTTGATCTGGACCAGGGAATCCCGGGTCTGCCCGCGCTGCAACTGGGCGCCCGCGGTAATCACCACGACGTCGCTGCCGGCCGTATCCGGGTAGTCGCCCGCCACCAGACGGGGATTCTTGGCATAGATGAACGATGTGGTATGGCCGAAGTCCCAGATCTCCGCTTCCGCTTTTTCAGCGGCCTTATCAACCGCGACGATCTCGGACACCTCGGACAGATTGACCAGATAGCCAACCAGTTCCGTGCCCACAGCCCCCATACCGATCACCGACACCTTCACGACAACCTCCTTGCTGCTGACCCCGGAGCGAGGACGCTCCGGCCCGAATGCTGCTCATTTTTTAGGCATGCCTAAACGATGCGCACACTATGACTCAGCCAACAGAAGCCGTCTATACACTTGCATTCATTACGAAAAGCCGCAGTCATCGGCAATATTCACGACGACTGCGGCATCTCAATGTAATTTTTGATTTGAAAAGAGCAAACAAGCCTCGGGAAGATCCTCTCCCCCTTCCTCAGGGCATGCCCCCTTGAGAACTTGGAGCAATGATGCCGCCCTCTCACCCGGCGCGGGCGGCGGCCGCGACCGCATTCAGGAACCCGTCGATCACCGACTTGAGTCGTGCCGACTGTCCCGCAAGCTCGTCAGAGGCCGCCAACAGATCCCTTGACGAGGCGCTGGTCCGATTCGCAGCCGCCTGAACGGCGGCGACATTGCCGGAGACCTCGGCCGTTCCCGCCGCCGCCTGTTCGACATTCAGCGCGATTTCCCGGGTGGCTGCCGACTGTTGTTCGACACCGGCCGCGATCCCCTCGGCGATCTCGCCGACCTCCACGATAATCTTCAGAATGCTGCCGATCGCCGCGACCACTTTTCCGGTCCGCGCCTGGACCGTTGCAATTTGCTCGGCGATCTCCCCGGTCGCCCGCGAGGTCTGGTTGGCCAGGTTTTTCACCTCTCCGGCAACCACGGCAAATCCTTTGCCGGCCTCCCCGGCCCTGGCGGCCTCGATCGTGGCATTCAAGGCCAAAAGATTGGTTTGACCGGCGATGTCCGTGATCAGCGCGACCACGGCGCCGATCCGGTCCGCGGCGTCAGCCAGACCGGCCACCTCCGCCTCGGTCCGGCGGGCCTCCTCGACCGCATCCCGCGTAATCCCGGCGGAACGGACGACCTGCCGGCTGATTTCCCCGATAGACGAAGACAGTTCCTCGGCGGCGGACGCCACCGTCTGGACATTGGCCGAAGCCTGCTCCGAAGCCGCGGACACATTCGACGCGCGAACGCTGGTCTCGGTCGCCGTCTCGCTCATGCCGGTCGCCTCCCGCTGAAGCTGCCGGGCCCCACCGGAAAGGCTGTCGACGATCTGACCGGCCGATCGGTTGAAGTCTGCCGTCAGAGCGTCCAACCTCTGGGCGCGCGCCCGTTCCGCCGCATGCCCGGCCTCGCGCTCCCGCTCCATCTGACGCTGCCGGATCATGCCGGTTTTGAACACGTCGACCGCCCGCGCCATCTCGCCGGCTTCGTCTCCACGCTCGCGCCCCGGAACATCCACGTCGGTATCGCCGCCCGCCAGCCGGCGCATGGTGTCCGTCATCGCCGACAATGGACGGCTCACCACGCGGCCGAAGATCGCCCGGATGGCGATCACGGCGGCGGCCGTCGCCACCAGCGCTGCCAGCGCCATCGCCATCACCATCCGGCGCAGCCGGGCCAGATCGGGGCCGGCATTGAGGCTGCTGGAAAACACGCCCATGACGTCGCCCTGAACCTGATCCATCAAACCGGCGTGACAAGACCGGCAACTGGGGGAGCTGGCCGCCGGAGTGACACCGAAAATGACCGGCATGCTGAACCGGTAGCTGTCGCCGACGAAACGCCCGACCGGCCTGCCGGTTGCCAGAGCCTCCTCATCGATCGGATCCAAGGGCCGCTTCACCGGCTTCGCGGGGTCTTTTTCCGCCATATAGGGAATCTCTTTCGGCCCCCAGACGCTCCAGAGCTTGCCGGGATAATCGGCATTCCGCCTCTCGAACCAGTTCTCGAACACCGCGCCGGCAATATTGGCGCGGTCCTCCCGCCTCTTGTCATGCGCCGCCGCGCCGAGCGCATTCAGCGAGTTCAGTTCATTTTCCGAAAATCGCTGCAACCTCTCCTCAAGTCGGTTTCGCTCGCTGGCGGCAAAAATGGCAGTGGCGACGATCGCCAGGAAAAGAACACCCGTTCCACAGATGACCATGAAACGGGCCTGAAGAGTCAGAGTTCTCAACCATTGAGACATTTAAAATTCCATGAAATTAACTTATAGTTTGGTAGCCCGTTCCAGATAACTTGTCCAATCGAAAATTGGCCTCCGCTCCCCCCGGAACGGGGCACCATGTCAATAGGGCCGGCCGTTCGAACGCGTCCACAATCCTTCCGGCTCCGGCGCGGGATTGCGGAGATAGCTCTCGTATTTCCGGTCCTCACCCAGAATGTGCTGGATGAGCCAGTTGTAGATGATGTCGAACAGCGCCTTCGCATCCAGCGCGCGGCCATGTTCGACATCGGATTTCAGACCAAACACGACATCATACATCCGGTCATGTTGCTCCTTATGCTCACGCCAGTCGGGATAGCCGGCCTTCTTCATGCACAGCTCCTCCTCGCTGAAGTGGATCAGCACGAATTCCTCAAGACTGGCTAAAACCGCATGAATCTCCTCATCCCGCCCTTCGGCGCCGATCAGGGGATGAAGACGGTTCAGACAATCGATGATCATCCGGTGATGTCCGTCGAGGACATCCGAACCCACCGACATTTTCGGGGACCACTCGATGAACTGCATTTTCCACCCCCATCCGGGGGCGTGACCTCACGCCCGGTTGACCTTTGCCGGCCGCGGCCCGTCGCCGCTGCCCCTCCCTTTATCGCAAGACCGTCAGGCCGTCCGCGTACCGCCGGACGTCACCCTTCCATCAGAGCCCGGACATGGGATGCCACGCAGGCGGCAAGCGCGCGCGTGTCGTATCCCCCCTCCAGGACGGACACCAGACGGCCATCGCAGCATCTGTCGGCGATCGCCAGGATCTGTCGCGTCACCCAGTCGAAATCGGCGACCTGAAGACGCAGATCGGCCATGGGATCGGCCGCATGGGCATCAAAACCCGCGGAAATGAAGACGAAATCCGGCTCGAACGACGACAGGCGCGGCAGAATGATCCGGCTGTAGGCATCGCGAAACGCCTCCGACCCGCTGCCGCCGGGCAGGGGAACGTTGACGGCGACACCGCGTTCGCCCTGCTCATCGGGCGATCCGCTGTAGGGATAGGCGTCCTGTTGATGGGTCGAGGCGTAAAAGGCACCGGGCGTGTCCCAAAGGATCTGCTGGGTCCCGTTCCCATGGTGAACGTCGAAATCGATGACGGCGACCCTGGCGAATCCCCTGGCCTGGGCATGAAGGGCACCGATGGCGGTATTGGAAAACAGGCAAAAACCCATCGCGGCCGACCGTTCGGCATGGTGCCCCGGGGGACGCACCGCGCAAAAGGCGTTGCGGCACCGCTTCGCCGCGACCTCCTCGACGGCGGCGCAGACCGCACCCGCCGCCCGCAGGGCCGCCTCGCCCGATCCCGCGGAGATGAAGGTGTCATCATCGATCTGACCGATCTCTCCCGCTCCGGGGAGCAAACCGAACACATGGTCGATATGGTCCATGGAATGGGCGCGCAGCAATTGTTCGGTCGTCGCCTTCGGGGCCTCGTCCCTCTGAAGGAACAGAAAATCCTCATGCTCCAGAATATGGGTAATCGCCACAAGCCGGTCGGCGCATTCCGGATGGTAGGGACCGGTATCATGTCCGAGGCACGCCGGGTGGGTCAGGAGAAGGGTTGTCATTGCGTTTGTCATCCTCCCTGGCGGCGACTGTTTTGGGCTTATCCCGCAGCCGTCCTTTTGACACAGGCCAGGGTATCGCAACCCCGGCTTTCACACCAGTGACGCGCAACACCCGATAACCACACACGCAATAGGAATATAGAGCATTGACACAAACAAAAGAGTCACGTGGCAGGTCAATGCATTTAAGCCCGAGCGGCGCTTGAGCCGGACAGGAATGGAGCGGAAACCCCACAGGAAAACCGAGAGCTTGAAGCGATGATGTCGCGAAAGTCCCTTAGCGGTGACTTTCCGCAGCGGCCTCAGCCGCCCAGCGCTCGAACCGCGCGCGCCCGCCCAGATGGTCGAGATACCGGGTGTCGAGCGGAACCCCGGCACTGTCGGAAGAGACACCGGCGTAAACCGGTGAGGGCCCGGCCAGGACCCGGGCAAAATGAACAACGCCGGCAACGTCCAGTTCGGGAGCCGGCGCGACACTGGGCTGTCCCAGCAGGGCAACCGCCTCGACCACCTCCTTGTTGAAACCCCAGAGCCCCAGGAGATAGGCGCCGAGTTGAAAATGGGTTGCGCCGAAAACACGCATTTCGGCGTCGAGGGGATTGGCCCCCTGGGCGACGGCCGCCTTGACGGACCCGACATCCTGCGGCCTCTGGTCAAGCAACACCAGCAGCCCGATGGAGCTCAGCATTCCGGCGCAATAGGCCTCCTCCTGGCCGTGAATGTCGAACCCTTCGGCCTTGCCGATCCGCCTGGCAATCCGTCCGACCAGGAAACTGTCGCGATTGGTGTCCTCCACCAGTTTTCCCGCGGCCGGCAGGCCTTTGAAACTGCGAAAAATGCCAATTCGCAAGACCAGAGCACCGACGGTTTCGAACCCCAGAATCCGAACCGCCTGCAACGGATGGGTCAAGCGGCTCGACAGACTGAAATAGGAGGAATTGGTAAGCTTCAGCAGTTCCGCGGTCATGGCGACGTCACGGGCGATGATTTCGGCCACGCCATTGGCAGAGGCGTCACTGCGCCCCATGTAGGCGACCAGCGAATAGAACGTGTCCGGGGGCGTGGGAAGATTGGCAAGCCCCGACAACAACGAGCGCAAATGCTCCGACCCCAGAATCCGCTCCAGCTCCAGAGCCCGGCGGATCACGTCGACAAGAACCTGGGGAGCACAGGGTTTCGCCAGGAACTGATGCGCCAGCCCCACCGTTTTCATCACGCTGTCGGCATCGGAACATCCCGAAAGAACGACCCGCACGGTCGCCGGATGCCGCTTCGCCACCTCGGAAAGCAGCGCCATGCCATCCATTCCGGGCATTCGCATATCCGACACGATGGCGTCGAAATGCTGTTCCTCCATCTGGCGCAGGGCGGCCTCGCCGCTGTCCGCGAAGCGCATCTCCCATTCCAGACGCATATGCCGGAGCATGCGTTGAAGCCCCGACAGCACATTCGGCTCGTCATCGACGAAGATGACGCGGGCACGGCTCATGGCAGGTCCGCGGGCATGGGCAGGCCGCCGTCAACCGGCAGGGAAATCACGAAGCTGGTCCCGATCCCTTCCTGCGTCTCGACCGAAATGGTTCCCGAATGCTTGCTCACCACGACATCGCGGCAGATCGCCAATCCCTGGCCGGTTCCCTTGCCAACCGCCTTGGTGGTGAAAAAAGGATCGAAGATCCGTTGGCGAACGGCCTCCGACATGCCGATGCCGTTGTCCGAGACCAGGATCTCCACGCGGTTATCCCGCCAGCGGGTCCCCACCGTGATCCGGCCGGTCGCGCCATCCGCGCGCGATTGGATCGCATGGGAGGCATTGACCACAAGATTAAGCAGAACCTGGTTGATCTCGCCCGGAAGGCACAGAACCATGGGCAGATCAGGAGCCAGTTCGGTCACGACCTCAGCCACATGCTTCCATTCGTTGCGACTGACCGCGAGGGTGTTTTCGATGGCCTTGTTGAGATCGACCGGCGTCTTCTCGCGCTCTCCCGGATGGGAAAACTCCTTCATTGCCAGGACGATGCGGGCCACCTGTCCGACCCCGTCCAGCGACTGGCTGATCGCCTGCGGCATTTCGGCCAGCAGATAGTCCATGTCGGCATCGAGGAACGCCTGATCGAGGCCGGCGCGGACCTCCCCGGGGATCAGATCACCGTGGGAGGAAACGACAGACCGGTAGCGGTCCAGCATCTCAAGAAAGCTTTGCAGGCCATCCCCCAGAAAGCGGAGATTGTCCCCGATATATTGGATGGGAGTGTTGATCTCGTGAGCGATACCCGCGGCCAGTTGCCCCACGCTCGCCAGCTTCGAGGCCTGAAGGGCCTCCTGCTGCGCCCGCTTGAGATTCCGGTTGTCGCGGAAGGAAATGATCACGCCCTTGTGCTCTCCATGTTCCACCATCGGGGAACAGGCGTAAGCGACCACAAGGGACCGTCCGTCACTCATCTCGAACAGGGCGTCGTCATCGCGCAAGGGCACGCCGGTCGCGGCCACCTTACGGAAAGGCCCCTCCGCGAAACGAAGGGTGCCGCTATCGCCGCGCAACGCGAAAACGGCGTCGACATAGCGTCCCGAAATGCGTGGAAAGGCGGCACAACCCAGCAGCCGGTCGGCGGACTGATTGGAAAAGATCACGAAACCGTCGCTGTCCGTGACCAGAACGCCTTCGAAAATACTCTCGGTAATGGCGCGGATGCGGTCCTGGCTTTCCCGCAAGGCCTCTTCCATCCTCCGGCGCTCCGCGGTCTGGCGCGTCAGCTTTTCGAATTTCCGCTGGAACTCCATCCGCTCGATGGAATAGCGGATGACCCGGCGCAGGGCCTCCGGAGTGATCCTCGCCTTGTTCAGGTAATCCTGGGCACCCGCCTTTACCGCCGACGCGCCAGCGTCCTCGTCTTCCGCCCCGGTCATGACCACCAGGGGGATCCCATGGGCTGCCGCCACCATTGTCGCTATTTCGGAGATACGGCCGTTTTCCGCGCGACCGACATCGAACAGAATCGCATCGAACCCTTCGGCCATCAGCACATCCTGTGCCTGCCCCGGCGTCATCACCGTCTCGACCTGATAGTCGGGACCGGGACGGGCTGCCAGCATATCGGCAATTCCGGCGTCGTCCTCACCGTCGAGAACCAGCAAAACTTTCGACCGCATGCCCTCAAACCCGTTTATTCCCGCGGGCCCGTTTTCCCGCGGGCGGCCCATCACCGACCGGACAGTCGCCACCGATGGTCCGGCCCCGGCGTCACCGGCCGGCCGGTGACCGGCTCCTTGTCTCACACTTTAAAGAGGGTTCGCCCCGGACGGAAGAGGGGTTCGCCCGATGCGCCGGGGCAATCGCCCCTCAACCGCCCCGGTTGACCGGACAGCCGGTCCCCTTGCGAGTGGGACGGACATCCCCCCGCCTCCGACGCGAAAGAGGAGGACGCCAGGACCGACGGATGTCCGACAGCCGACGCACAAGGGCGGCGCGGACAGGTTTCGATCAGCGCGGGTCGGTATCAGTCGGGCGAACCGGCGGGATCGGGATGCCAGCGGCAGAGGAGATCCGGGCGGTCTGAGATAATCAACATATAAAGGGTCCGGCCCATTTTGTCGGGAAGACGGACATGACGCAGATGAAGAGCAGAAAGAACCTGATTAAGGGGAGGAACCTCCCAATGGTCGAAGGTAATTCCTTCAGAAATCATCCCGGCCAGGGGATCCTGCACGCCGAGGCACCAGAGAAGCTCCCTCGTCTTGAGATGCTTCATCGCCGTCGGACGAATACCGAATTCGTCCGAAAACGCCTGATTCCCCCACTCAACGAACCCGTCGCTGTGGACCAGCAGAGGACAGGGAATGGAGGCTATCGTTTCAGGCATTTGCCTTTCGGGCTTTTGTCTTTCCATCGCTCGCAACCCTGTCGATAACAACCCTTGCGCCCTTACGGGCGTATCGCTCATAGTGGTTGAGGTTATGGTTTGGCCTCCGTGATCGATATCCCCATTTGGGGACAACAAAAGGATCGAACGTCCCCACAAATAATGCCGAGGCCCTGAAAGCGGAGGGCGTTATTATCGTGAAGAAGCCACGGGTCCTTTTCGTCGACGACGAACCACACGTTCTCGATGCGTTGCAACGCGCATTCCGCAGCCGTATCAGCCAATGGGAGATGGTCTTCAAGGTCTCTCCGTCCGAGGCCGTAGCCGAGCAACGGCGTTCGGCCTTCGACGTCGCCGTTGTCGACATGCGGATGCCTGAAATGACGGGCGTGGAGTTGATCAAAGCCCTGACCGCCGTCTCGCCCGACACCGTCTCGATCGTTCTGACCGGCGCCACCGATATCGAATCGGCAATCGCGGCGATCAACGAGGCCAATGTCTTCCGTTTTTATGCGAAACCCAGCACCTCTGAGGTCCTGGCTGCCGGCATCACCCAGGCCCTTCTGCAGTCGCGGAGCCACGACGCGGCCGCCGCCCAGCCCCAGGCCAATCTCGGTCTGGCAGCCCTTAACAGGTTGCCGACCGGAATCATCGTGGCGAACGCCGTTCCATCGGTTCTGTTCATGAACAGCCGCGGGGCGGAATATCTGGCGGACAACGATGGCCTGACGATGGGACACAATGGTGTCTTCCGGGCCAGCCGGCCACAGGAAACACAGGAACTCCACCGCCTGATCAAGGCGGCGGTCGACGGCACCGACGACGGGCTGGCGCACGCGCTCAGCATCAGCCGCGACAACACCGACCGCCCCCTGTCGGTGGTGGTCGCGCCGCTTCCCGCGGAAACCGGAAGCGGCCGGGTGGCGGTGATCCTGGTCAGCGACCTGGAGCGGCAGTCTCTCCCCACCCAGGACACCATCGCCAAGCTGTTCGATCTGACCGATGCCGAGGCCAGGCTCGCCCTTGTCCTGGGCGAGGGCCTCCGGATCGAGGATGCGGCCGAACGCCTGGGGATCACCGTAAATTCGGCACGAACCTACCTGAAGCGCATTTTCAGCAAGACCGACGTCACCCGTCAGGCGGAGCTGGTCCGACTCATCATGGCGGCTCCGACGCTTCTCGATCTCGGAGCCGTCCGGCGAGAAAGTTCCCGCCCGCGCCCGTCCTGACCGGTGGGCTGTTCTGAACAGTGTATGACCTGAACAATGTATGGCCTTCGGGCCGGTACCGGACGCAAAGCGCTATTCCGCCAGGACGGTTGGCGCGCTGGCGACAATGGCGTTAAGGTTTGAAACGGACCTGGTTCGAATGCCTGGCGGTGACGCCCTGGCCGATGTCCCGCCTTCAGGATCCGCGCATCGGCCGGCTGGAACGAAAGAGGAGCCGATGCCCCAGTCATCCGACCATCCCTTCGTCCATGAAGTTTTCCGCAGACAAGGGCTCACCTTGCCATCCGAACGGCTGGCGGCCCTGACCCACACGGCCGTCAAACTGTCCGCCGCGAGCCGGACGCTGGAGGAGCGTCTGTCGATGTCGGCGGACATTTTCGGCTTTCTGACCGCCCTGCGGTCCTCCGTTCCGCCATCGGCCACTCCGTCTTCCGATGTTCCGGGAGACAAGCGATGACCCCTTCGGAATTGGGCACCCTGTCGGCGACCGCGCTGGCCGCCGCCATCAGAGCCGGCGACGTCACCGCCGAACAGGCGGTCAGGACGGCCCTGACCCGTGCGGAGGCCGTCACCGCGGCGACCAACGCGGTGGTCTCGCTGGATGGGTCCGAGGCTCTGGCCGAGGCCCGCGCCATCGACGCGGCAAGACGGCGTGGAGCCTTTCCCCGGGGGGCATTGACCGGAGTTCCCCTTGCGCACAAGGATATGTTCAACCGCATCGGCCAGATCGCGACCTGGGGCGCCCGGATCCGACCGATGACGCCAGCAACCCGCGACGCCACCGTGATCGGCCGCCTCAAGGCCGCCGGATCCGTCACCATTGGCGCCCTGCACATGGCGGAGTTCGCGTTCAGCATCACCGGTCACAACGAATTTCTCGGGGATTGCCGCAATCCGTTCTCACCCGACCACATTCCCGGCGGCTCCTCCAGCGGTTCCGCCACAGCGGTGGCCTCGGGGGTCATCCCCTTCTCCCTGGGGTCCGACACGGGAGGATCGATTCGCGTGCCCGCCGCCTGTTGCGGCCTTTACGGACTGCGCCCGACCTGGGGACTGATCAGCAGGGCCGGAGCCCTGCCTCTGGCGCCATCGCTGGATGCGATCGGGCCGCTTGCCCGCAATGTCGGCGACATCGCCCTGGCGCTCAGCCTGCTGGCCGGCGCCGATCCAGACGACGCCACCGCGCATGCTCCAGGGGCCGACTATCTCGGGGCGCTGACCTCCTCCGTCAAGGGGATGCGGGTCGGGTACGACCGCAAGCTGCTGGAACGGGTGGATCCCGACATTGCCCGCCTGATGGACCGGGCCCTGGCGATCCTCGTGGAAACCGGGGCCGTGGCCGTTGAGGTGACGCTGCCGGACCTGCGTGAACTCGACCGCTATGCCCAGTTGGTGCAGTTCGCGGAGGCGACCGCCTATCATGCGGTCTGGATGCGCGATCGCCCGCAGGATTATTCCAATCCGGTCCGCAGCCTTCTCGAACATGGCTACGCCATCCCGGCCACGGACTATATCCAGGCCCTCCGGGCCCGCCCTCTGGTGCTGGAGGATTGGCTGCGGGGCCCCTTCCGCCATGCCGATGTCCTGTTCCTGCCGGTGATGACGGGGCCGGTTCCCACCCTTGCGGAAACCGCCGCCGACCGCGTTCTGATCACGGCGATCGGGAGCCTGCTGCATTTCAACCGGCCGCTGGCCTATCTCGGACTTCCGGCACTCTGCCTGCCCACGGCACGCGACCGGAAAGGCATGCCGAACGGATTCCAGCTTCTGGGCCGTCCCTATGCCGAACCCGCGTTATTGAGTATCGGACAGGCGTATCAGAACCGCGTCGGGGTCCCCAAACCGGTGATATCCCCGCGCCCGTGACGGCCAACCGGGGCCAGGATGGCAGGGCAGCCAGGCCGGAACAGGCCCCCCCTCCCCGTTCCGGCGAAGCGTTCCTTTGCTACCGGGAAATCCCTCCGGCATCCGGATCAATGTGAAGCTTCCGGGCCACACCGTCCCGGACCGCATAGGCGGAAAAACCGGGCCCGTCCGTCTCGAACTGCGCATAGCTTCCCAATGGATTGCGCGATCCCAGAGGGATGCCGTAACCATTGTTTTCGAGAAGGTTCAAAGCCGCTGTCGCCCGGTTATCCTCGGCATGGGACGCCTCTGCCGCCATGGCCGCAGAGGACAGGGCGGCCGTCAGAGCGGTCGCCAGGATGGCCGACAGAACTGTTGATCGGATCATCATGGAAGTCTCCTTTCGGACCAACACCTCCGGTCCATGACCGGCCGCCTGTTGGTTTTGCAGGCGGCACCGCTTGGACCCGAGGCGGGATGCGGCGACTCGATGGCTCCCGCATCCCGGGATCGGATGGGGCGGACCAGTCCGCCCCGATCCTTGAAACCACACTCTGCGACATCCGGCATGACCGGACGATGTCCGCATCATGATCAATAATTTAGTTTCGCCTTGCGAACAATTGCGTCTCAAAGACGGCTGAAATCGGCGGGACGCCGTTCCAGAAAGGCGGCGACCGCTTCCTTCAACTCCGGCGAGGTCAGCGCCGCCTCGAACAGCCGCGCCTCCCGCGCGATCCGGTCGGCGACCGGCTCGCTTTCCGCCTTCAGGAGTGCCTTGGTGTTCCTCAGGGCCTGACGGGGACGCAGCGCCAGTCTCTGGGCCAGGACCATCGCCTGGGCCTCCTCCTCCCCGGCCGGCACCACACAATTGACGAGGCCCGCCTCACGGGCTTTCGCGGCATCGAAAGGCTCGCCCAGGAGCAACAACTCCGCCGCCCGCTGATAGCCGGCCAGGCGGGGCAGCAGGAGACTGGACGCGGCCTCGGGGACAAGGCCCAGATTGACAAAGGGGAACTGGAACCGGGTTCCCGTGCTGGCGATGACCAGATCGCAATGCAGCAACATGGTCGAGCCCACGCCGATGGCCGCCCCCTTGACCGCGGCAACCACCGGCTTGGTGAGGCCGGCCAGAACGTCGAGAAAACGTCCGACCTCGGATCCCGTCAGACTCCGGACCGACAGAAAGTCGTTGAGATCGTTCCCCGCAGTGAAATCATCACCGGTCCCGGCCAGAACATGGACCGCCACCGCATCATCCGCCTCACCGGCGGTCAGCGCATCGGCTAGCGCGCCATACATGGCCTGGGTCAGGGCATTTTTCTTGTCGGGCCGGTTCATCCGGACGGTTTGCACCGCGCCCTCGCGCTGCAAAAGGATCAGATCGGTCATAGGGGAAATCTCCGGTCCAGAACAATGGGAGGGGACAAAATGCCCGCAACCACGCCCGTCGTCGCCCCTGACTTATGGCATGCCGACCATCGGCAGCCCTCCTCACGCCCGGCAAGGGGACTGGGAACCGGTCCTGTGAGACACTGTTCCCGAACAGATCGGGGAAAAGGCGACGCGTCATGACCGAATTGCCGAAGACGTTCCTTCAGCGAACCGACGACCTGCTCCGCTGGACCGGGATGCCGGCACAGGTCGCGCGCGACTGTGTCGATCCCGGCGAATTCACCGGACGCGCGGTTCGCTGGCAACCGGTCATTCCCACCGCCATTTTTGTCGGCGCGCTTGTTGCCGCCTGCCGGCTGGCGCCGGTGGAGATCACAGCGACCCTCATCCTGCTCGCGATGATGCTTGCGGGCTCCATTTTCTCGCAAGGACCGCTCGGTCGTCATGCCAAGGGAATATATGCCCCGTCGAAAATCCTCCGCCGGCGGGCCGATCATTTCCGGCTGACGGTTCTGGTCACCCTCCATATCGGCGGACATCTGCTTTCGTCCACCTGCCTTTTTCTGGACGGGGCGCTGCAACGGATCGCAGGGATCGAAGCCGTTCTGCTTACCGCCACTCTGTCCCTCTGGTTCCTGTTGCCAACCTGGTATACGAGCTGGCGATTGCCGGGGGTGAGACGGTAGCGGAAGGGTTTCCGCAGCTCGGGGGGGGCTCGGGCCACAATCACGGGCCAGAACGCCGATGCCCCGGGTGCCTGGCATTGAACGTCGGGAAGTGCCCGCAGCCATTATGGCTTTTGCCGGGCACGCCAGATGCGCACGCCCGGCAAGAGTTTAGGAATGAATCCGGGGGCTTGAGGCCGCGCTTTAAGGCGTGACCATCTCTCCCGCCATCCCCTCTCGGATCTGCCGCAGCCGCAGGGAATGGGACATTTCCTCGCGGCCGCTGGTGCGCATCAGCATCGCGGCCTCTTGGTTCGGACAATTGGCGGCCCAGGTTTCATAAAGCGTCTGTCCGTTGGCTTCGGCCTCGATCAGATGATCCAGCAAAGGGATGGACAGATCGGGCTTGCCACGTCCGGCGAGATAGGGATTGTCGCTGTTTTCCGGAACCAGGTACGGAACCCTGGTCAGAAGCTGAAGGACCTCCGCCATCCGATGGGCATGAACCATCTCGTCACGGCCGCTATCCTGCAACAGCCGTCGGACGCCGGCATCCGCGCAACCGTCGGCCAGATCGTCATACATCTGCTTGCCGGCGGCTTCGACAAGCATCATCACCGTCAGATCGGTAACGGTAGGGACGCGGACGGAGGCCAGATGATCGAAAGCATCCGCCAGATTGGAAGGGGCTCCGGGGGGAAGCGCATACATGAAGGCTCACTCCTTGAGGGGGACAGGGAGATCCTCGCGGAGGACTGACCGGGGATCCCGGTTCTGTTGACGCTTCCGGGCGGTGTTTTATTGCGGTCCCCGTTGTTCTAAAAGCGGATGAGCCATAAAAAAAGCGGCCGGATCCTTCCCCGGCCGCCACGTCGCCCGCCGCCAGCGTAGGAGGGCGGCAG
>WASQ01000127.1 GCA_009712185.1 Telmatospirillum sp.
ACATGCTGATCTTTCGGCTTTCGCCGAATGGCGGACGGGACGTCCGCCCCACTCCCGGGCTCCCGGGGACTCCGGGGTTCTTGCGCCTCCGGGGGTTCCGGCCTAGATAGGATCCTGGCGCGGCTCCCGGGCGGGGCCGCCAGTCTCAGGATTCCGCAAGATGACCCGCCGCACTCTTTCCGCCGCTCTCAGTGTCGCCGCCACCCTTTGTCTTCTCGCCGGAACCGCTTTCGCGGGCGGTTATGTCCGGCTGGGGTGCCATGACTGGCAGGAGGATTATATGGTCGGCACCGGACGCCAGTTCCGGGGCCAGGGGCTGGAGCTGTGGCCCATGCTGTGCCTGTCGACCGGCAAAATCTCGTCCTATGCGCGGGTCATGAACGCCACCCATTTCGCCCGTCTCCAGACGCTGGCGGCGCAGCAGGCGCCGCCCGCCATGCTGCTGTCGGACTGGATGCCCACCCATGACGACATCGCCCTGCAAATCGGCGTCAATGACATGTTCGGCCAGATCGGTGAACTGACTTTCGGCGACATCCGTTCGACGGTCGCCAATGCCGCCCGGCCGACCGAGGAAACGATCCTGACGACCAGCTTCGTCTATTATGTGCACCCCACCTGCGAGGGCCGGCTGGTGCCGTTCGACTATTATCTCGACCGGCCGGTGGCCTGCCCGGCCTGTCAGGGCGGACGTCTCAAGGTCATTCCCGGCGGCAGCCACGCCGAGTGGGATTGAGCCCCTCTTTTCCCATAGCGTCCGATTGACGGGCGAGTCCGGCGGAAGCGTCTTGGTTTTGCCGGTGAGGCATCCCATCTGCCCAGGGTAGGCTCCTCGGAGGGAATGCCCCGATGTCCCGCACCTCCACCGATCCCGTCTCCCCGTCTCCCGCGTCGGACGCCCCGTCGGGCTTCGACGCGTTCTGGCCCGTTTATCTGGCCGCCCATGCCAGGCCCTGGACCCGGAGGATCCATGTGACCGGAACGGTGCTGGCGGCGCTCCTGCTCGTCCGGGCGGCGTTTGGCGAGCCATGGCTGGCGCTGCTGGCTCCGGTGGCGGGCTATGGCCTCGCCTGGACCGCCCATGGATTGATCGAAGGGAACCGGCCGGCCACCTTCGGGCACCCGCTGTGGTCTTTTCTCGGCGATCTCCGGATGAGCGCCCTTTTCCTTTCCGGCCGGTTGGGTCACCATCTGCGTCGCCATCACATTGGAGAGTCCTGACGTCTGATGCGTCGCCGTCCCTTGTCCGGTCCCGCCGCCACCGATCCCGGCCGGTCCGTCCGCCCGGGTGATCTCCGGGTCCTGAAGTCCCTGATTCCCTATCTCTGGCCCCCGAATGCCGGCCTGCGCGCCCGGGTCGTCCTGTCGCTGCTGTTCCTGCTGGCCGCGAAGCTGATGAATGTCTGGGTGCCGGTGATCTTCAAGCAGGCGGTCGACGATCTGGCGCCCGGCGCGACTTTTCCGGTCCCGGCCCTGACGGTGCCGCTCGGTCTCATCCTGGCCTATGGCGCCGCGCGGGTGCTGGCGCAGACATCCGGCGAACTGCGCGATGTGCTGTTCGCCAAGGGCGGGCAGCGCGCGATCCGGACGATCGCGCTCCGGGTCTTCCGCCATCTGCACAGCCTGTCCCTGCGGTTCCATCTCGACCGGCAGACCGGCGGGCTCAATCAGGCCATCGAGCGGGGTGCCCGCGGAATCGAGTTCCTGCTCAGCGCGCTGCTGTTTTCCATCCTGCCGACCCTGATCGAGATCGGGCTGGTCTGCGCGTTGCTCTGGACCCTTTACGATATCCGCTTCCCCCTGGTGACGATCGCCACCATTGTCCTTTACATCGCCTTCACCCTCAAGGTGACCCAATGGCGGATCAGGTTTCTGCGGACCGCCAATGAATCGGGACAACGGGCCAATACCGACGCCATCGATTCCCTGATCAACTACGAGACCGTCAAATATTTCGGCAATGAGGAGCACGAGGCGCGGCGTTACGACCGCTCTCTCGCGGTTTATGAGACCGCCTCGGTCCAGGTCAAGGGATCGGGCGCCATCCTCAATCTGGGCCAGGGCGCCCTGATCGCCCTGGGGGCGACCGCGATGACCGTGATGGCGGCCTATGGCGGGGCGGACGGGCATCTCAAGGTGGGCGATTTCGTCCTGGTCAACACCTATCTGATTCAGCTTTATCTCCAGCTCAACGCCCTGGGATTCATCTACCGTGAGATCAAACGGTCCCTGATCGACATGGAGGATATGTTCGCCCTTCTGGGGCAAGCCCCCGAAATCGCCGATCCGCCCCGGGCGCCGGACCTGGTGGTGACGGAGGGGCGCGTCACCTTCGAGGCCGTCTCCTTCGGTTATGACGCCGGCCGCGGCATCCTGAAGGACGTCTCCTTCACCGTGCCGCCCGGGCGCAGCTTAGCCATCGTCGGCCCCTCCGGTGCCGGGAAAAGCACGCTCTCGCGCCTGTTGTTCCGGTTCTACGACGTCTCCGCCGGCCGCATCCTGGTTGACGGCCAGGATATCCGTCAGGTGACGCAGCAATCGCTGCGCCGCGCGATCGGAATCGTTCCTCAGGATACCGTGTTGTTCAACGATACGATCTACTACAATATCGCCTATGGACGGCCCGGCGCCTCCCGGTCGGAGATCGAGGAGGCGGCGGCGCTGGCTCATATCCATGATTTCATTGTTTCGCTGCCGGAGGGCTATGACACCCGGGTCGGAGAACGCGGCCTGAAGCTGTCCGGCGGTGAAAAGCAGCGTGTGGCGATCGCGCGGACCATTTTGAAAGGGCCCAGGATCCTGCTGTTCGATGAGGCGACGTCGGCGCTCGATACCCGGACCGAACGCGAGATCCAGGTCTCGCTGGGCGAGGTTGCCCGGAACCGGACCACTCTGATGATTGCTCACCGTTTGTCGACCGTGGTCGATGCCGATGAGATCCTGGTCATGGAGCGGGGACGGGTGGTCGAACGGGGGCGCCATGCGGGGCTTGTGGCCGCCGGGGGCGTCTATGCCGGCATGTGGCGGCGCCAGCAGGAGGCCGCACGGAAAGAGGAACGCCGGGAGTCCGGTCAGGATGGGAACCCGGATGAGGAGTTGGACCGGGAGGGGACGGCGGCGCCGACCGATGGCGACGCTCCGGCCCGGGAACTGGTACGGTGACCGGCGTCCCGGCCTTGGCCCGGACCCGGAACGGTTCCGTCCGGACGGAAGGGAGCTGACATGTTCAAATTCATCGGCCGCGCACTGGCCGGTCTGTTTCTGACCCGGGAGGCCCGGGACGCGGTCGGTCAGATCCAGATGCGCCCCCCTGCCCATAAGACAAAACCGATGTCTCCTTTCGAGCAGCGCGACGCCGCCGCCGCGGCGTCCGGGGGCAAAGCCCTGTCCCCGTCGACAACCCTGTCCGCCTCGAAGGCCGAGGCGATCGCCGCGGCGCAGGAGGAGGCCCAGGCGCTCGTGACCCCCGATCGCGCCGAACTGATCCGTCAGGCCATGCGTGTGCGCGCGGCCAAACAGGCGATCCTGGCCGATCTCGACGACGAGACCCGGGGCAAGCTGGTAGCGACCGCGATGAAGGCGCTGCTGCGGGAAAACCGGCGTGACGAATGATCCACCCCCGCCGGGCGGGAGCGAGCGAGTCTCGCCCCGCCTCGACAGGACTGGCGGGAAGGCATACAAACCATATCCGGGCATGTGCATGACCGGAACGGCCGGCAGGCCTGATTGACTGGGGGCAGGGATGGTTGAGACCGTGGACGAGGATCTGCTCAAGAAGGAACTGGTCGGGCTTTTTGGTCACCTGAACAAGATGCGTCGCGAACTGGCCGTCCTGCAGGGGCATGACGCCGGAAATTTCCTCACCGTGGCCGATACGCTCGATGCCATCGTCGAGAACACCGAGAACGCCAGCAACGCGATTCTGGAGAGCATGGAAGCCATCGATGAGCAGGTTTCCGAATTGCGCAAGCTCGATAATCCGGTGGTCTCCGCGGTCTGCGAGAAGATCACCGACCGGGGCAATCAGATCTTCGAGGCCTGTTCCTTCCAGGACCTGACCGGACAGCGGATCACCAAGGTCGTGAACTCCCTGAAATTCATCGAGGATCGCGTCAACACCATGGTCCGCATGTGGGGCAAGGAGGAACTGGCGAAAGTCGTGGAGGAGGTCCGCCGCGAAGCCGGAACCGAGGCGCAGGAGGAGGATCCGGAAAAAGCCCTTCTGCATGGCCCGCAACGGGACAGCGTCGCCAACAAACAGGAGGACATCGACAAGTTGTTCTCGCAGGACGATATCGACAAGCTGTTCGGCTGAGCCGTCTTCCGCCGCCGCCGGGCTCCGGGGAGATGTAGATTCTCCTTGACGGAGGGGGGCCAAGGTCTTACAAACCCGGCTTCCCGGAATTCGTTTGGGTTTCTGAAAAGAGGGTATCTCTGATGTCGCGTCGCTGTGTGATCTCCGGCAAGGGTGTGCTGACTGGCAACAACGTCAGCCATGCCAATAACAAGACCCGCCGCCGTTTCCTGCCCAACATTCAGGAGACCGCCGTGTTGAGCGACGCGCTGAATCAGACGGTGCGCCTGCGCGTTTCCACCCGCGGCCTCAAGACCATTGAACACAATGGCGGCATCGATGCCTTCCTTCTCTCGGTCACCGACAGCAAGCTGTCCGCCGAGGCCCTGCGCCTGAAGCGCCGCATCCAGCGCGCTCTGGAGAACAAGGCGGCCTAAGGCCCCTCCCTCCGCGATACCGGGCGATCAGTTTCGAGGCCTGCTCCCAGAAAAGGGAGCAGGCCTTTTCGCGTTGGCGGGGCCGTCGCTCGCTATCCGCATGTGTGGAAGAAATCCGCCGGTGGCCCCGGCATCCCTGCCGGAGTTTGCCGCGAAAGCGGCGGAATTGCTGAATTCCGGCTTCGCCGGACCACAGGCGCGGGGGATCCGCGTGCCTGAGTTATTTCACAAACTCAGGGACACCCGCCCCATTCCTGATTGAGGGACGCAAGGCCAGAGCCCGCGCCGGCGAGGGCGCGGGACCGACGCGATCAGCGCACCGCACCGTGGCAGTGCTTGAACTTTTTGCCGGAACCGCAGGGGCAGGGGGCGTTGCGCGGGGTCCCGCCCCAGGTCTGGGGATCATTCGGATCCACCGCGGCGACCCGGACCGTCTGCTGCTGCGGGCGCGGAGCCGCCATGTCCTCATCGTCTCCGGCGGGCGGCATATTGGGGTCCTCCCGGCTTTCCACATAACGGCCGGCCGGGCGCGGCGCGGCCAGCGCCTCCTCGGTGCCGGCCTCGACGCGGAGCTCGATATGGGCCAGCAGGGAGGTGATCTTCTCGCGAAGCTGCGACAGCATCTCCTCGAACAGATTGAACGCCTCGCGCTTGTATTCGTTCAGCGGGTCGCGCTGCCCGTAGGCCCTGAGGCCGATCCCCTGGCGCAGATGGTCGAGCGTCAGCAGATGGTCCTTCCAGGACTGGTCGAGCACCTGCAACCGCAGGCTCTTCTCCACCATGCGCATGACCTCGGGGCCATAATTGGCGGCCTTCTCGGCCATCTTGCGATCGGTGGCCTCCAGCAGGCGGTGACGCATCTCCTGGTCGGCGATGCCGTCCTCATGCGCCCAGTCCGGGATCGGCAGGGCCAGATTGAAGACCCGGCGGATATCCTGCTCCAGGCCCGCGACATTCCATTGTTCCGGGAAGGCCCGCTCCGGGATCGCCTTGCCGACCAGGTCCTCGACCACCTCATGGCGCATGTCGGCGATGGCCTGCGACACGTCGGTCGCGCTCATCAGCTCCTTGCGCTGCTCATAGATGACCTTGCGCTGGTCGTTCATCACATCGTCGAACTTCAGCAGGTTCTTGCGGATGTCGAAGTTGCGCGCCTCGACCTTCTGCTGGGCTTTCTCAAGGGCCTTGTTGATCCAGGGATGGACGATGGCCTCGCCCTCCTGAAGGCCCAGTTTCTGGAGCATGCCGTCCATGCGCTGGGACCCGAAGATCCGCATCAGATCGTCTTCCAGCGACAGGAAGAACTTCGAGGCGCCGGGATCGCCCTGGCGGCCGGAGCGGCCTCGAAGCTGGTTGTCGATGCGCCGGCTTTCGTGGCGTTCGGTTCCGATCACGTAAAGACCGCCGGCGGCCAGCGCCACCTGCTTGCCCGCCTCGATCTCGGCCTTGATCTGTTCGGGCCGGCGGGTCCGTTCCGCCTCGTCCGTGATGCCGGCCAGTTCGTGGCGCAGGCGCATGTCGAGATTGCCGCCCAACTGGATGTCGGTCCCGCGGCCGGCCATGTTGGTGGCGATGGTCACAGCGCCTGGAACACCCGCCAGCGACACGATATAGGCTTCGCGTTCGTGGTGGCGGGCGTTCAGCACCTCATGCGGGATCTTCTTCTTTTTCAGAAGGTCCGACAGCATTTCGGATTTCTCGATCGACACCGTGCCGACCAGCACCGGCTGCTTGCGCAGGCGGCATTCATCCACCAGCGTGACGATGGCGTCGAATTTCTCCCGCGCCGTGCGGTAGACCTCGTCATCGGCGTCCTTGCGGGAGACCGGCAGGTTGGTCGGGATGTCGACGACATCGAGATTGTAGATCTCGCCGAATTCGGAGGCCTCGGTCATGGCGGTCCCCGTCATGCCGGCCAGTTTCGGATAGAGGCGGAAATAGTTCTGGAAGGTGATCGAGGCCAGGGTCTGGTTCTCGTTCTGGATGGTCACGCCTTCCTTGGCCTCCAGCGCCTGATGCAGGCCCTCGGAATAGCGCCGGCCCTCCATCATGCGGCCGGTGAACTCATCGATGATGACGACCTTGTCGTCCTTGACGATGTAGTCGACGTCACGGGTGAACAGCTTGTGGGCGCGCAGGGCCTGATTGACATGGTGGACCAGATTGACGTTCTGGATGTCGTAGAGATTGTCACCCTTCAGAAGGCCGGCCTCGGTCAGCAGGCTTTCGACATGTTCGACGCCCTGTTCGGTCAGGGTGACGGCGCGCGCCTTCTCATCCTTCTCGAAATCGGCCTCGCCCAGGACCGGGATCACCCGGTTGACGCGGACGTAAAGCTCGGAATTGTCCTCCGTCGGGCCGGAAATGATCAGCGGAGTCCGCGCCTCGTCGATCAGGATCGAGTCCACCTCGTCGACGATGGCGTAATGGAACGGCCGCTGCGCCATCTCCTCAAGCCGGAACTTCATATTGTCGCGCAGATAGTCGAAGCCGAACTCGTTGTTGGTGCCATAGGTGATATCGGCCCCGTAGGCCTCCTGGCGTTCGTAATCATTCAATTCATGAACGATGCAGCCGACCGACAGGCCGAGGAAGCGGTAGATCTGGCCCATCCATTCGGAGTCGCGCTTGGCAAGGTAGTCGTTGACCGTGACCACATGCACGCCCTTGCCGCCGATCGCGTTGAGATAGACGGCGAGCGTCGCCACCAGGGTCTTGCCCTCGCCCGTGCGCATCTCGGCGATCATGCCCTTGTGCAGGACAAGGCCGCCCAGCAACTGCACATCGAAATGCCGCTGACCCAGGACCCTCTTGGCGGCCTCGCGCACGGTGGCGAAGGCGTCGACCAGGATGTCGTCCTCGGTCTCACCCTTTTCCAGCCGGTCGCGCAGCCACTGGGTGCGGGCGCGCAGATCGTCGTCGGACAGGGCTTGAACCGCAGGTTCAAGTTCGTTGATGGCCTCGACCTGTTTCTTGAAAGTCTTGAGCAGACGGTCGTTGGCGGTTCCGAAGAGCCGTCGGGCGATGGCGCCGAGCATGGGGTAAACCTCGATGATTTGGGAAGGCGCGGATGGCCTTTTGCCGGACGGTCTCACACATAGAGCCCACGACAGGATCTGTCAACGTCGGGTCATGGCGGAGCGGGGCAAACGGGGGTCCCCGATTGCCCCGGTTGATGGAAAGCCCGCAAGATGGCTCAGGCGGGCTGCCGCGTCCCCGGGGGCGCCCAGACGCGGCGCCGGCGCCCCGCGGGCGTCCCCGCTGCCCGCGTTCCGGTGCCCCGCATCGCGGCTGTCGTCACCGTGACACAATACTGCCATGATATTTTTATTAAGGTGCCGAGATCCGGGCGGGCGTGACGACGGCAATTGCGGCGTTCCGGGCGGGGCCGGCGATGTAAAGGCATTATAATGCGGCACTATTGCTTTTCAGGCGCTTGTGTGTCGTCCAAGGTTGTGCTTAATCCACTGCCGTGAGCATCCCTGTCGGGCCGCCGCCGGCCGTCCGCACTGCGAATCGTTCGATAACGAAAAGGAATTTCCCAGATGATCCAACGCAACCTGCGCGCAGCTCTGTTGGCCGCCGTGATGACGGCCGTGGCCGTGCCTGTTTTCGCTGCGGACGCCGATCCCGTCGTGGCCACGATCAATGGCAAGGAAATCCACCGGTCGGCGGTGGTTCAGGCGCAACAGGCCATTCCCCAGCTTCGCCAGATGCCGCTCGACGCCGTTTATGACCAGCTTCTCGACCATGTCGTCACCGGCCAGCTTCTGCTGGATCAGGCGCGCCAGATGAAGCTCGATGACGATCCGCAGGTCAAGTCCGCGGTCGAGGACGCCCACAACCGCATTCTCCAGCAGGCCTATCTCAGCAAGCGGGTCGAGGCCGATATCAGCGAAGACGCCGTCAAGCAGCGCTATGAAGAGGTCAAGAAGACCCTGCCTCCGAAGGAGGAGGTCAAGGTCCGCCACATCCTTCTCGACTCCGAGGCCGACGCCAAAAAGGTGATCGCCGATCTGAAGGGCGGCGCCAAGTTTGAGGACCTGGCCAAGGCCAAGACCAAGGATCCGTCCGGGACCGCCAATGGCGGCGATCTCGGCTATATCGGCAAGGGCGACACCGTTCCCGAGTTTTCCGAGGCGGCGTTCAAGCTGAAGCCGGGCGAAGTCAGCAAGACCCCGGTCAAGAGCCAGTTCGGCTGGCATGTGATCAAGGTCGAGGACCGCCGCATGGCTCCGCCGCCCTCCTATGACGAGGTCAAGGGCGCCATCCGCAACGAACTGGCCCAGAAGGACGTTCAGACCGTGATCGAGGGTCTGAAGGCCCAGGCGCAGGTCAAGAAGTTCAATGCCGACGGCACTCCCATGACCGACGCGCCGAAGGCTGCCGCGCCCGACGCGGCCAAGCAGTAAGCGTTAAAAAAAGCAAAGAGCATGAAGGAATAGTGACCATGGCCACCCTGTCGCCGCTGGCGCCCAAGACGTTTGTCTCCCTGGAACCCCTTGCGGGGATCCGCCTGGCCTCCCATGCCTGCGGGTTGCGATACCAGGGGCGAACCGACCTGATGGTCGCCGAACTGGCGCCCGGCACCACGGTGGCGGGGGTGTTCACCCGCTCGCTCACGGCGTCGGCCCCGGTTCTGTGGTGCCGCGAGGCGCTGAAGGGCGGGGCGGCGCGTCTGGTCCTGGTCAATTCCGGAAATGCCAACGCCTTCACCGGCTCGGCGGGCGTCGCCTCCGTGCGGCGCACCGTCGAGGCGGCGGCAAAAATCAAAGGCTGCAAGCCCGACGAGATCTTCATCGCCTCGACCGGCACCATCGGCGTGCCGCTGGAGGATCAGAAGATCACCGACGCGCTGGGCGAGGCGATGGCCGGGCTTTCCGCCGATAAATGGCGTGCCGCGGCCGAGGCCATCCTGACCACCGACACCTATCCCAAGATGGCGACGCGAACCGCCACCATCGGCGGCGTCAAGGTCCGCATCAACGGCTTCTGCAAGGGATCCGGGATGATCGCGCCCGACATGGCGACCATGCTGGCCTTCGTCTTCACCGATGCCGCCCTGCCGGCGCCGGTGTTGCAGGATCTGCTGGCCGCCGGAACCGCCGGTTCCTTCAACGCGATCACCGTGGACAGCGACACCTCGACCAGCGACACGCTGCTGGCCTTTGCCACGGGTCAGGCCGGCAACCCGGTGGTGTCGGGCGCCAAAGATCCGGCATTGCGCGATTTCCGGAAGAAGTTCAACGACCTGCTGCTCGATCTGGCGCTGCAGGTGGTGCGCGATGGCGAGGGTGCCAGCAAATTCCTGCGCATCAATGTGACCGGTGCCGCCAGCGCCCGCGCGGCCAAGGCCATCGCCATGGCCATCGCCAATTCGCCGCTGGTCAAGACCGCCGTTGCCGGCGAGGACGCCAACTGGGGCCGGATCGTCATGGCGGTGGGCAAGTCGGGCGAGAAGGCCGACCGCGACCTGCTGGCGATCCGCATCGGTGGTGTCGAGGTGGCGCGCGACGGCCAGGTGGTGCCGGGTTACGACGAGGAGCCGGTCACCGCCCATATGAAGGGCACCGATATCGTTTTCGACGTCGACATCGGCGTCGGCCGGGGCAAGGCAACCGTCTGGACCTGTGATCTGACCCACGCCTATATCGATATCAATGGTTCCTACCGCACCTGACGGGTGCCGTCCGCCAGCCGGCGGCCGGCCCCAGGACACCGCCCGTCTCAGGCTGCGGCCGCTGGTCCCGGACGATGTCGAGCAGGTCACCCGCCTGCTCGACGACTGGGACGTGGCGCGGACGACATCCAATATCCCCTTTCCCTATGACCGCGACACCGGCGAGGAGTTCATCGCCAAGGTGGAGGAGGAGAGCGCGGCCGGCCGGGCCCTGGTGTATGCCATCGAGGACCGGTTGTCGGGCGATCTGGTGGGATGCGTCGGCGGTTCAGTCGCCGACGGAAAGGCGGAGGTCGGCTATTGGCTGGGCCGTGCCGCCTGGGGGCGCGGCGTCGCCACCGAGGCGTTGCTGCGCTGCCTGCGGGTTCTGTTCGACGACTATGGCGTGGCATCCGCCTGGGCCTCCGTGCTGCCGGAGAACAAGGCGTCGCGGCGGGTTCTCGACAAGGCGGGTTTCCAGTTCGAAGAGACGCGCCGCGCCGAGTTGCCCGCGCGCGGCATCACGGCGGATCTCGATTTCCTGACATTGACCCGGGAGGCCTGGGACGGGGCGCGGCGACGGAGGCCGATGCTGCTGGTCGCCGCCGTCGCCCTGATCGACGCCGATGGACGGGTCCTGCTGGCCCGGCGTCCGGCCGGAAAAAGCATGGCCGGGTTCTGGGAGTTTCCCGGAGGCAAGCTGGCGGAAGGTGAGACTCCCGAAGCCGCGCTGGTTCGTGAACTGCGTGAGGAGCTGGGCATCGACGTGTCCCAGTCCTGTCTGGCGGCGCTGTCTTTCGTGTCCCACGACTACGACAGTTTCCACCTGATGATGCCGCTTTACGCCTGCCGGCGCTGGCAGGGCACGCCAAGGCCATGTGAAGGCCAGACCCTGTCCTGGTCGACGGCGGCGGAGCTGTCCCGCTATCCGATGCCACCGGCCGACGTCCCCCTGGTGGCGGCCCTCCGGGACTGGCTCTGACGCGCCCGGCCCTTCTTTTTCTCCTCTTACCCCCCGCGAGTGACTGGAGTAGCTTGTCCCCCTTATGCCAGGACAAGGGGAGGTTGGTATGGAGGGCGACATCGGCGCGGCCCTGATCGTGATCGGCAACGAGGTCCTGTCGGGCCGGACACAGGACGCCAACATCCAATATATCGCGTCGGGCCTGAACGACGTCGGCATCCGCCTCAAGGAGGTCCGGATCGTCGAGGATGACGAGGCGGCGATCGTCAAAGCGGTCAACGAATTGCGCGCCGCCTACACCTATGTCTTCACGACCGGCGGCATCGGGCCGACCCATGACGATATCACCTCGGAATGCGTCGCGAAGGCTTTCGGCGTGCCATTGCTGCGCGACCCCCGGGCGGTTGAGCGTCTTCTGCGCCAGATCAAGCCGGAAAATCTGAATGAGGCGCGTCTTCGGATGGCGAACATCCCCGAGGGCGCGGACCTGATCGACAATCCGGTCAGCCACGCGCCGGGCTTCAGGATCGGCAATGTCCATGTGATGGCCGGCGTGCCGAAGATCATGCAGGCGATGTTCGACGGCGTCAAAGGCGGTCTTCAGGGCGGCCGTCCCCTTGTCTCGGCCAATGTCACCCTTCACATGGGAGAGGGCGTGATCGCCGACGGTCTGCGGCAGATCCAGGCGGATCATCCCGAGGTCGAAATCGGCAGCTACCCCTTCAGCCGCGACGGGCATTACGGGACGGTGATCGTGACCCGGGGACCGGATCCGGCGGTCGTCGGGAAGGTGTCGGAGAGGGTGGCGGAGATGGCGGAAACGCTGGGCGGCCGGGTCGAGCGCGAGGGGCGTGTTTGAACGGACCCGGCGGCTCTCGGCCGGACGCGGCGGGCGGCGGCAACGGGCAGCGGGGGCGGCGATGGGGCTTCTCAATCACGAACGGGCGGCGATCACCTTCCTGGCGCGGCATCTGCTGGTCGGCACCGTCGGCGCCGTCCTGTTCGGGACCCTGGTACTGGTGTTCGACATCGCCCATCTCAGGACCCTGGCTTTCGAATCGCGCGACGGACTTCTGACCCTGGGACTGTTCTTTTTCGGGTTGTTCATCACCTTCGGCAGTGTCGCCATGGCGATCGGGATCATGAGCCAGGGGCAGGACGAGAACTGAAACGGCCGCCGCCGGGGCGTCCGACCCCTTGCGGCCCGCCGCCGGGTCCGTTAACGTCGGGCCGTTCGTCCGGTCCGGCCTTTCCGTCTCCAGGAAAGGCCGGGATCAGTCCGGTTCGGGGGCGTGGCGAAATGGTAAACGCAAGCGACTTAAAATCGCTCGTCTTCTGACTTACGGGTTCAAGTCCCGTCGCCCCCACCATGCCATCCGTTCTTCCGGTCCGTCCCGGAGATGAAAAGCCAGCCAGGACAAGGTCCTTCGAGGTTGCGCCGTGGCCGCCGATCCCGGATCCGTCATGAAACATTCTGTTACATATTGGCCGTAGCGTCGTCATAGACAGGAAATAGGATCGCAGTACCTTGTGCGTCGACTGACGGCCGGAACGGGATCCCGGCCCGGGACGGCCCCCCGTTCCTCCGGCGACGGGCTGGGGTTGCATCAAACGATGAGCGGTGTGTGATGAACGGTATGCAGGACAGGAACGCCCTTCACAGTGATCCGGACTGGCGGCAGGGCACGCCGACGCCGCCCCGCCGGTGGCGCCGGGCCGTCTGGGGTCTGCTGATCGTGGCGCTTCTGGGAACGCTGGCCTGGGTGATCTTCCGGCCCCAGCCGGCATCGCCGGTCCGGCCCGGCCGGATGGGCGCGGGCGGGCCGATGCCGGTCGTGGCCGCCGTCGCCGAAAAGGGCGATATGCCGATCCTGTTGAACGCGCTTGGGACCGTGACGCCGCTCGCCACCGTGACGGTGAAAACGCAGATCGCGGGACAGTTGACGGAGGTGGCCTTCCAGGAGGGGCAGACGGTCAAGGCCGGTGATTTCCTGGCCCAGATCGATCCCCGGCCCTACCAGCTTGCCGAGGCCCAGTATCAGGGCCAGCTTCAGCGCGACACCGCGCTTTTGAAATCCGCCGAACTGGACCTCGCCCGGTACCGGACGCTGCTGGCCCAGGATTCGATCGCGCGCCAGACGGTCGACACCCAGGAGTCGCTGGTGGCGCAGTATCGGGGAGCGGTGGAGACCGACAAGGCCCAGGTCAACAATGCCCGATTGAACCAGGTCTACTGCCATATCGTGGCCCCGGTGGGGGGGCGCGTGGGGCTGCGCCAGGTGGATCCCGGCAACTATGTCCAGACCAGCGACAGCAACGGCATCGTGGTCATCACCCAGGTTCATCCGATCACCGTGGTGTTTACGCTGCCGGAGGACAATCTTCCCGCCGTCATGAAGCGTCTGCACGGCGGCGCGACCCTTCCGGTCACGGCCTTCGACCGCGCCGGCCATCAGAAACTGGCCGAGGGACGCCTGAAGACGATCGACAACCAGATCGACACCACCACCGGAACGGTGAAGCTGAAGGCGGAATTCGATAACCGCGACGACATGCTGTTTCCCAATCAGTTCGTCAACGCCACACTGCTGGTCGACACCCGGAAGGAGGCCGTCGTGATCCCGACGGCCGCCGTCCAGCGCGGCGCGCCCGGGACCTTCGTCTATCTGGTCAAGGACGACAACACCGTGACGGTGCGTCCGGTGACGCTGGGGCCCGGCAATGGCGAACGCACGGCGGTCCTGTCGGGCATCGAGGCCGGCGACAAGGTCGTCGTCGATGGCGGCGACAAGTTGAGAGAGGGCGCCCCCATCGTCATTCCGGCGGCCCGTCAGGGGGCCGGCGACCCGGCGAAGGCGGATGCCGCGAAAGGCGGCGCCGGCAAGGCCGACGCCGGTAAAACCGAAAGCGACAAGCCCGCCGACGGGGATGCCGGACAGAAGCGTCACCGTAAGGATCAATAGGGCCGGTTCCGACCCCACAGGACATTATCGATGAGCCCCTCCCGCCCCTTCATCCTGCGGCCGGTGGCCACCTCTCTTCTGATGGTGGCGATCCTGCTGGTCGGTCTGGTCGCTTTCAAATTCCTGCCGATCTCGGCTCTGCCGGAGGTCGACTATCCCACCATCCAGGTGCAGACCTTCTATCCGGGCGCCAGTCCGGAGGTGATGACCTCGTCGGTCACGGCGCCGCTCGAACGGCAGTTCGGGCAGATGCCCAGCCTCAATCAGATGTCGTCCTCCAGTTCGGCCGGCGCCTCGGTCATCACCTTGCAGTTCAGCCTGGATCTCAGCCTCGATGTCGCCGAGCAGGAGGTCCAGGCGGCGATCAACGCGGCCGGCAATCTGCTGCCGTCGGATCTCCCGGCGCCGCCGATCTATGCCAAGATCAACCCCGCGGACGCGCCGATTCTGACACTGGCGGTCACGTCGAAAACCATGCCGCTGACACAGGTGGAGGATCTGACCGACACGCGTCTGGCGCAGAAGATCTCGCAGCTTCCGGGCGTCGGCCTCGTCAGCATCAGCGGCGGTCAGCGCCCCGCCGTGCGCATTCAGGCCAATCCCCGGGCTCTGGCGGCCTATGGCCTCAATATCGACGATCTGCGCACCACCATCGGCAATGCCAACGTCAACACGCCGAAAGGCAATTTCGACGGTCCCAGCCGCGCCTATACCATCAACGCCAACGACCAGCTCAAAAGCGCCGCCGAATACAACCGGATTGTCGTCGCCTACAAGAACGGCGCGCCGGTCATGCTGTCCGACGTCGCCAGGATCGTCGACGGGGCGGAGAACAGCAAGCTCGGCGCCTGGATGAACAGCAGCCCGGCCGTCATCGTCAATATCCAGCGCCAGCCCGGCGCCAATGTCATTCAGGTCGCGGATGCCATCACCGCCCTGCTGCCCAGCCTGAAGGCGGCGATGCCGGCCGCCGTCGATGTCGCCGTCCTGACCGACCGCACCAACACCATCCGCGCCTCGGTCGCCGACGTCGAGTTCGAACTGGGGCTCGCCGTCGTTCTGGTCGTTCTGGTCATTTTCCTGTTCCTGCGCAATCTGCCGGCCACGATCATCCCCAGCCTTTCGGTGCCGCTGTCGCTGGTCGGCACCTTCGGGGTCATGTATCTGGCCGGGTTCTCGGTCAACAATCTGTCCTTGATGGCGCTGACCATCGCCACCGGCTTCGTCGTCGACGACGCCATCGTGATGATCGAGAACATCGCCCGCTATATCGAGCAGGGTGACAGTCCGCTGGAGGCGGCGCTGAAGGGATCGGAGGAAATCGGCTTCACCATCGTGTCGCTGACGATCTCGCTGATCGCGGTGCTGATCCCGCTGCTGTTCATGGGCGATGTGGTGGGCCGTCTGTTCCGCGAGTTCGCCATCACGCTGGCGGTCACCATCCTGATCTCCGCGGTGGTGTCCCTGACGCTGGTGCCGATGCTGTGCGCCAAGCTGCTGCGGCACCGGCCGCCGGAAAAGGAGCTGGCGGCGAACCGCTGGGCGCAACGCGGGTTCGACCGCCTGATCGCCGGATACGATCATTGGTTGACATGGGTGCTGGAGCATGCGCGCCTGACCCTGCTGGTGGCGGTGGGCACCGTCGTTCTGACCGGGGTGCTTTACGTCTTCATCCCGAAGGGGTTCTTTCCGGTCCAGGACACCGGTCTGATCCAGGGCATCTCCGAGGCCGGCCAGTCGATTTCGTTCCAGGCCATGGCGGAACGCCAGCAGGCGCTGGCGGCGGCCATCCTGCAGGACCCCGATGTCGAAACGCTGTCCTCCTTCATCGGGGTCGACGGCACCAATACGACGCTGAACAACGGGCGCTTCCTGATCGGCCTGAAGCCCAGGGACCAGCGCAAGGCCTCGGCCAGCGAGGTGATCCGGCGGCTTCAGCGGGAGACCGCCGGCGTCGCCGGAATCAGCCTGTTCATGCAGCCGGTGCAGGATCTGACCATCGATTCCAACGTCAGCCGGTCGCAATATCAGTTCGTGCTGGAGGACGCCAATCCGGACGAACTGGCGCACTGGGCGCCGAAACTGGTGGAACGCCTGTCGCAGCGCCCCGAACTGGCGGACGTGACCAGCAATGCGCAGGACAAGGGGCTGGCCGCCTATATCACCATCGACCGCGACACCGCCGGCCGGTTCGGCATCACCCCGGCGACGGTCGACAATGCGCTCTATGATTCCTTCGGCCAGCGCATCGTCTCGACGATCTTCACCCAGTCGAACCAGTATCGCGTGATCCTGGAGGCCGATCCGGCGATGCAGTCGTCGCTGGCGTCGCTGTCGCAGCTTTACCTTCCGGCATCGGGCGGCGGGCAGGTGCCCCTGTCGGCCATCGCCACGGTGACGGAACAGACGGTCCCGTTGCAGATCAATCATCTGGGACAGTTCCCCGCGGTCAGCATCTCCTTCAATCTGGCGCCCGGCGTGTCATTGGGCGAGGCGGTGGACGCGATTACCCGGACCGAACAGGACATGGGCCTGCCGGAAAGCATCATCACCGCCTATCAGGGCGCGGCGCTGGCCTTCCGCGCCTCGCTGTCGAACGAGGTGTTCCTGATCCTGGCCGCGCTGGTCACGATGTATATCGTGCTGGGCGTTCTCTATGAGAGCTTCATCCATCCGGTAACGATCCTTTCCACCCTGCCGGCGGCGGGCATCGGCGCGCTGCTGGCGCTGATGGTGGCGAAAAGCGATCTCGGCATCATCGGCATCATCGGCATCATTCTGCTGATGGGCATCGTGAAGAAGAACGGCATCATGATCGTCGACTTCGCCCTGGAGGCGCAGCGCAAGCAGGGCAAAACCCCGCGTGAGGCGATCCATCAGGCCTGTCTTTTGCGCTTCCGCCCGATCCTGATGACGACCATGGCCGCGCTGCTCGGCGCCCTGCCCCTGATGATCGGCACCGGCACCGGCTCGGAATTGCGCCATCCGCTGGGCGTGTCCATCGTGGGCGGTCTGGTGGTCAGCCAGATCCTGACCTTGTTCACGACGCCGGTGATCTATCTGGCCTTCGACAGCCTGGCGCGGCGTCTCGGCGTCGTTCCGGATGGCGGATCGCCGGTGGGCGAAAGCCCGGACGCGGAAAGTCCGCAGCCATGAATCCCTCGGCGCTGTTCATCGCGCGACCGGTCGCCACCACCCTGTTGACGCTGGGGGTCGCGCTGGCCGGAGCGATCGCCTATTTCCTGCTGCCGGTCTCGCCGCTGCCCCAGATCGACATCCCGACGATCTCCGTGCAGGCCTCGATGGCCGGCGCCAGCCCGGAAACGATGGCGACCAGCGTGGCAACGCCGCTCGAACGGCATCTGGGCCAGATCGCCGACGTGACCGAGATGACGTCGACCAGCACGGTGGGGTCGACCCGCGTGACCTTGCAGTTCGGTCTCAACCGTGACATCGACGGCGCCGCCCGCGACGTTCAGGCGGCGATCAACGCGGCCCGCGCCGATCTGCCGGTCAGCCTCAAGAGCAACCCGACCTATCGCAAGATCAATCCGGCCGACGCGCCGATCATGATCATCGCGCTGACCTCCTCGACCCTGACCCAGGGGCAGCTCTATGATTCGGCGGCGACCGTCCTGCAACAGAAGCTGTCCCAGATCGAGGGGGTGGGGCAGGTGAACATCGGCGGCAGCTCTCTTCCGGCCGTGCGCGCCGAGGTCAATCCGCATGCCCTGTTCAAATACGGGATCGGGCTTGAGGATCTGCGGGCCGCCCTGGCCTCCGCCAACGCCAATGCCCCGAAGGGCATGATCGAGGAGGGGGAGCGGCGCTATCAGATTTATACCAACGATCAGGCGCGCAAGGCCGAACAATACCGCAATCTGGTGGTGGCCTACCGCAATGGCGCCGCCGTGCGGCTGTCCGATGTCGCGCGGGTCGAGGATTCGGTCGAAGACCTGCGCAACCAGGGGCTGGCGGACGCGAAGCCGTCGGTCCTGGCCGTCATCACGCGCCAGCCCTCGGCCAACATCATCGATACGGTGGAGCGGCTGCGGGCCGTGCTGCCCCAGCTCAAGGCGTCGATCCCGGCCGATATCGATATCGCCGTGCCGATGGACCGCACCACCACCATCCGCGCCTCCCTGCGCGATGTCGAACGGACCCTGCTGATCTCGCTGGCGCTGGTCGTCCTGGTGGTGTTCGTCTTCCTGCGCGACGTGCGGGCCACGCTGATCCCCAGCGTCGCCGTGCCGGTCTCGCTGATCGGCACCTTCGGCGTGATGTATCTGCTGGGCTACAGTCTCGACAATCTGTCGCTGATGGCGCTCACCATCGGAACCGGTTTCGTGGTCGACGACGCCATCGTGGTTCTCGAAAACGCCACCCGCCATGTCGAGGCCGGGATGCCGCGCCGGCAGGCGGCCCTTCAGGGCGCCCGGGAAGTGGGGTTCACGGTGCTTTCGATGAGCCTCTCTCTGGTGGCCGTGTTCCTGCCGATCCTGCTGATGGGCGGGATCGTGGGGCGCCTGTTCCGCGAATTCGCCGTCACCCTGTCGGTTGCCATCATGGTATCCCTGGTGGTGTCGCTCACCACCACCCCGATGATGTGCTCGCGGCTGTTGCGCCACCGCACCGCCGAGGGGCGGAGCCGCCTGTTCCGCTGGAGCGAGAGGGTGTTCCAGGGGCTGCTGCACGAATATGAACGCACGCTGGCGACGGCCTTGCGGCATCGGCGGCTGACATTGCTGGTCCTGCTGGCGACGGTGTTCCTGAACGGCTATCTGTTCACCATCGTGCCCAAGGGTTTTTTCCCGCAGCAGGACACCGGCGCGATGGTCGGCGGCATCCAGGCGGATCAGAGCATTTCCTTCCAGTTGATGCGCCAGAAACTGGTGTCCTTCGTCACGATCATCAAGAACGACCCGGCCGTCGAACATGTGGTGGGATTCACCGGCGGGGGGCAGACCAATGGCGGATTCGTCTATGTCTCGCTGAAGCCCCTGGGCGAACGCGACCTGTCGGTCGATCAGGTGATCGGGCGTTTGCGCGGAAAGCTGGCGGAAGTTCCGGGCGCCGCCCTGTTCCTCCAGGCGGTGCAGGACATCCGTCAGGGCGGCCGCGTCGCCAACGCCCAGTACCAGTACACGCTCCAGGCCGACGAACTGTCGGATCTGCGCACCTGGGCGCCGAAACTGGCGGAGGCTCTGTCTCACCGGCCGGAACTGGCCGACGTCAATTCCGATCAGCAGGACAAGGGCCTGGAGACCGATCTGGTGATCGACCGCCAGACCGCGTCCCGTCTGAACCTGACCGCCAGTCAGATCGACAACACGCTCTATGACGCCTTCGGCCAGCGTCAGGTGTCGACCATCTACAATCCGCTGAACCAGTACCATGTGATCCTGGAAGTGGCGCCGGAATTCTGGCAGAGCCCGGAGACCCTGAACCAGCTTTATATCAGTAAGCAGGGCGGCTCCGTCAGCGGAACCCAGGCGACCAACGCGGTGGCCGGCACCACGGTTCTGAAGCGGACGGGATCCTCTTCGTCGGCCGCGTCGGTCGCGTCCGACACGGCCCGCAACCAGGCGACCAACACCCTTGCCAACAGCGGCCGGGGGTCCGCCTCGACCGGGGCCGCGGTCAGCACCGCCGCCGAAACCATGGTGCCTTTGTCCGCCGTCGCCCATTTCGGCCCCGGAACGCCCCCGCTGGCGGTCAATCACCAGGGCCATTTCGCCGCCAGCACGATCTCGTTCAATCTGCCGCCGGGAAAGTCGCTGAGCGACGCGGTGGCGGCGATCGAACAGACCATGCGCGATATCGGCGTGCCCGTCTCGGTACATGGCAGCTTCCAGGGCACCGCCAAGGCCTTCCAGGATTCGATCGCCAACGAGCCGATCCTGATCGTCGCCGCTCTGCTGGCCGTCTATATCGTCCTTGGCGTGCTTTACGAAAGCTACATCCACCCGATCACCATCCTGTCGACCCTGCCGTCGGCCGGGGTTGGGGCGGTGCTGGCGCTGCTGGTGTGCAATTCGGAATTCTCGATCATCGCGCTGATCGGCGTCATTCTGCTGATCGGGATCGTCAAGAAGAACGCGATCATGATGATCGATTTCGCGCTCGACGCCGAACGGAACCAGGGGCTGTCCCCCCGTGACGCCATCTTCCAGGCCTGCCTGCTGCGTTTCCGCCCCATCATGATGACGACCATGGTGGCGCTGCTGGGGGCGCTGCCATTGGCGCTGGGTCATGGGGAGGGTGCGGAGATGCGCCAGCCTCTGGGAATCTCCATTGTCGGCGGGCTGATCGTCAGCCAGTTGCTGACGCTCTACACCACGCCGGTGGTCTATCTTTACCTCGACCGTTTGCGGAAATGGGGCCTGCGCCGGCGCCGCCGGCGCGCGCGGCCGGGGGCCGCATCATGACAAAGGGACCGGGAATGGTTTTCTGGGCAAGGGCGGTCGTCGCGGCCGTCGGCATTTCCTCGCTGGCGGCCTGCGCGGTCGGGCCGGACTATCAGCGTCCAGAGGCGGCGGAACCGGCGCATTACAAGGAACGCGCCGCCGATACCGGGATCTGGAGCCCGGGCCGGCCGGCGGACGGGATCGACCGGGGCGCCTGGTGGGGCGTGTTCGGCGATCCGGTGCTCGATGGTCTGATGGAGCAGGTGACGGTTTCCAACCAGAACATCAAGGCGGCGGAGGCCGCCTACCGGCAGGCGATGGCCGCGGCCGACGCCGCCTTCGCGGGCCTGTTCCCGACGCTGTCGGGCGGAGCCTCCGGCCAGCGGTCCCAGTCGCTGGCGACCTCCCGCCCCGGCGGGGCGACGACTTCGGTGGTCGGAAGCTCGTTCTCGGCATCGCTGTCGGCAAGCTGGGCGCCCGACATCTGGGGCAAGGTCCGCCGCGCGGTCGAACAGGGCGACGCCGCCGCCGAGGCCAGCGCCGCCGATCTCGCCAACGCCCGGCTGTCCGCGCAAGGGGCATTGGCCGCCGATTATTTCGCCCTGCGCTATCAGGATGCGCTGAAGCATCTTCTGGAGGCGACGGCCACCGCCTATCGCCGCTCGCTCGACATCACCCGCAATCAATATGCCGCGGGAACGGCGGCCCGGTCCGATGTCGCCCAGGCGGAGACGCAACTGGCGTCGACGGAGGCGCAACTGGTGGCGACCGGCGTGCAGCGCGCAACGCTGGAGCATGCCATCGCGGTGCTGACCGGAAAGGCGCCCGCCGACTTCTCTCTTCCCGATACCGGCGTTCTGGCCGCGGTCCCCGACGTTCCCGCCGGCGTTCCGTCCGACCTTCTGCAACGCCGCCCCGACATCGCCGCCGCGGAACGGCGCGTGGCCGCCGCCAATGCGGCGATCGGCATCGCCATCTCGGCCTATTTCCCCAGCCTGACCCTGACGGGGTCCGACGGCTTTTCCTCCTCCAGTCTGGGCAGCCTGATCCAGACATCGAACAATGTCTGGTCCTTCGGACCGCAACTTGCCGTCACGCTGTTCGATGCCGGGGCGCGGTCCGCCCAGGTCGAGGAGGCCCGGGCCGCCTATGACCAGTCGGTGGCCACCTACCGGCAGACCGTTCTCGCCGCCCTTCAGGCGGTGGAGGATCAGATGGCGGCCCTGAAAACCCTCTCCGCCCAGGCCGATGTGCAGGGACGCGCGGTGGCTTCGGCGAAAGAGGCGGAGAGGCTGATCACCAATCAGTATCTGGCCGGAACGGTCGCCTATACCAGCGTGGTGACGGCCCAGACGGCGTCGCTGACCAACCAGCAGACGGCACTGTCGATCGCGCAGAGCCGTCTCGCCGCGACCGTCAGTCTGATCCAGGCGTTGGGGGGCGGCTGGCAGGTGCCGGAGGCATCGGCGTCCGTCGCTCCGCCCCAAGGTTGATCCGGATCCACCAATCGCTTTACTCTGACTCGAGAGCTTCGCGGTCCGGCCCTGACGGCCCGCCCCGAATCCGGCGCTCTGGCAGTTTTTAGGAGGAATGATGGCCCTGCAACCTGGAACGCTTGACCGTCTCGAGGCGGAAATCGAGTCCGAGTTCATTGATGAGACGCGTGACGTTCTGGCCGGCCTTGAGGTGATGCTCGGCAATTTCGAGTCCGGGCTGGTCGACGGCACCAAGGCGCTGGGAACGCTCGTCCGTTCCTTCCGGTCCCTGGAGGCGCGCAGCCAGAGCCTCGACAAGGCACAGATGGGCGTGGTGGCGCATCGCGCCGGCGAATATCTGTCGGATCTCGACACCCTGTCCCGCGACCGGGTTCCCGATATCCAGGTGTTCATCGACGTCCTGCGCAAGCTGCTCGATCGCGGCTCCAGCAGCGAGCATCCGAGCGAACTGGTCCGCCAGTTGCCGTCCCGCCGGTTTGGCGATTTCGATGTCGCCGAAGCGGTCAAGTCGCTCAATATCGAGATGATGCTGGTCATTCCCGACCGGGCGACCAGCCATTACGTGACCCGCGAACTGGCCGCCTGCGGCTATCGGGTGTCCAACTCCGGACAGTTCTTCCGCGCGCTGGAACTCGCCGTCAGGACCAAACCCGACATGATCATCACCGCGGCCGTCCTGGACGAGGCCTCCGGCATCGATCTGATCCGCGCTCTGGCCGCCATCTCCGCGACCTCTCACACGCCGGTGGCGCTTCTGACCAGCTATGCGGCGGGCCACCCGTCCCTGGCCGACCTGCCGGAGCATGCCGCGGTGATCCGCAAGGGGACCAGCTTCGGCGAGGATCTGGCCACCGCGCTGGCCCGTTTCAAGATTACCTGATGCGCGGCTGAAATGCCCCAGACCCGGGTGCTTCCCGGGTGCTTCCCGGGTCTGGCCGCGCTGTCCGGTCTCCGCCTCTTTACGGCGGAGGCCGGGACATGCGTTAATGGGGGCCCGCAGACACTTCTTCCGGCTGGTCCCGATGTCGCCCCGTCTTCTGATTCCCCTTCTTCTGGCTGCCGTCCTGTCGCTGTCGGGATGTATCGTCGGCGACGGCATCGCCCATGCGGTGAAGCTCGCCAAGGATGGGCTCGGTGGAGGCAAATCCCCGGCCGCCGCGGCGGAATCCGCCCCCGCGCCGGCCCCGGCCCCGGTCGTCCGGGACGAGGCGCCACCGCCCCCTCCCGCCGCGGCTCCGGCCCGCAGTTCCGTTGATGTCGAGTCCCTGCCGCCTCCTCCCGGACACTGAGCGGGAAAAAGACGAGCGTCTGGTGGGATTTACACCCACCCCTATTTCCGTGCTGGTTATGTAATCGTTTCCTTACACCCGTGACCGCACAAGAGCCGGTCCCAACCGGGGTCTCGCGGAATCCCGCGAGTGGCATGCCATTTGCTATGTAATCGGGTGCGTGCAAAGAGAAACCGGATGACCGGTTCCATAGCCTGAGGGAAAGTTGATGCGGAAAATTCTGGCCCTGCTGTCCGGCGTGCTGTTCGCAGTGTCCGCCTCCGGAGCCCGTGCCGCCAGCCTCGACGCGGCGACGATTCTCAAGGATTTCAACGCGGTCGTCTTCACCAGCGGCTCGACCGGGTCGGATATCGAGGGGGCTGCCGTTTTCGGGGGCAACTTCAGCGGCGCCACCGTCTACAACAATCCCCGGACCACGGCATTGCCGTCGGGTTTCAGTGCGTTGACCGTTTACGGCAATCTGACGGGCAATACGCTCAATATGAACAATGGCGCCAGTCTTTATGTCGGCGGCAAGGTTCAGACCGGCGTCAATTTCAATTCAGGGGCGGGCGGAAAGAAGGGCGGGTTCTCCGGCCCGCCCGGCGTCTCCATCAGCAGCTTCGAGAAGCCGCTGATCGCCCTTTCGAACCAGCTTTCGACCCTGGCCGCCAACAGCTGGCTGCCGCCGGCCGGCAACAACGAGGTCATCAATCCGTCCGATGTGAAGGGCGGCGTTGCCGTATTCGACATCAGCGCGCAGGACCTGAAAAACATTGGCCACTACGGGATCACCATCAACACCAACGGCGCGTCCTCGGTGATCTTCAATGTTTCAGGCGACACCATCACCTATGCGGCCAATGACAACCAGGCCTTTGGTGCCAATAAGATCCTCTGGAATTTCTATGAGGCGAAAACCGTGACGCTGGATAGCGGCATCGTGGGCACGGTGTTGGCGCCCAATGCCACGGTGACCAGCCAGAACTGGATCAACGGAAGCCTGATCGCCAATGCCTGGAAGGGGATCGGCGAGCTTCACTCCTACGGGTTTGATGGCGGCCTGCCCTCTCCGGTGCCGGAACCGGCGTCAACCGGCCTGCTGCTGGCCGGTCTGGCGGGTTTGGGCCTGCTGCGTCACCGGCGTCGTCCTTAAGCACGCCCCGCGCTGACCGGAACCGGTCAGCGCGCTCTCAGTCGGCGTTCTGGGCTGACCGGACCCGGTCAGCGCTCTCTCAGTCGTCGTGCTGGGCTGACCGGAACCGGTCAGCGCTCTCTCAGTCGTCGTTCTGGGCTGACCGGAACCGGTCAGCGCTCTCTCAGTCGTCGTTCTGAACCCGGACCAGGGTGTCCGCCAGGGCTGCGGCGATCCTTAACGTCGGCAGCGACATGGCCGCTGCCGCGGCACCAATCCTTTCCCTGAGACGATCCCCTTCATCCGGACCCGGCGCCTTCAGACCGGGGGCGCCGATGATCGACGGTTGCGGCGGCGCCTCGGAGAATCCGCGCGCCTCCGTCCGCGGCGACACGCCGAACAGATCATCCGGTGACAGGGACAGAATGCGGCAGATGTCGAGAAGGGTGCGGTAGTCGGGCTCCCGCTTGTCGGCGACGTAATTGGCATAGCGCGCCTGACTGAGGCCAAGGCGGCGGGCCACCTCGCTATCGGTCAGTCCCAGTTCCCGCGCCCGCTGACGCAATCTGTCGCCAAGCCCCTGCATCCTGGCGTTTTCGCCCGGGAAAAGAACGGGCGCCACCAACTATTCGTTATTAATTTTCACGACAATACGTCATAAGATCGTTCGTGGCGCCCCGGTCTTCCAACGGAAGAGGGTGGGGGCGCCGGCGGGAACATCTTTCCGGCCGGGTTGGCGTCGCGAAGAGGGAGGGCTGCGGGTGTTCGATGTCCTTGCCACGATTATCGGCAACCTCGATGACGAGGCGACGGCCATGGCTTTCGCCCGCGATCTGGAAGAATATCTCGTCCGGGCCCACCGTCTGGGCCTGATCGTCGAAATCCGGAACGATCGTCTGGCCCGGACCATTCACAAACGGATCGCGATTCCCGGGACGGACCGGTCCGACGGGGGTGGGGCCGCGTAATCCCCGCCGGCCCGTTTTTGCGCCGGTCCCGTCCATTGCCTGCTGCGCCGGTCCCGGTCGCGGCGGGCGGTGGCTGCGGGGATCCCCCCCGGGGCGGCCCATGAGGACTGTTCCGATCGTGACGATCAGTGCAGGGTGGTATCGGTCATCGACCCGTCAAAGGTGCGCCCATGTCCAAGGATGATGTGTCCGGTCCCGTCGACGCCGCCTCCACTCCGGCGCGAGGCCCGTTGATGGTATTTCCCGAGCCGTTGGCGTCTCTGATGTCGGGACGGGAACGCAGGGCGTTGGGTGATGTCTTCGGGCTGACCCGGTTCGGCGTCAATCTGACACGCCTTGCACCGGGAAGCATCTCGGCAGCACGGCATTTCCACTCGTTGCAGGACGAGTTTCTGTATGTTCTGGAGGGGACGCCCTCGCTCGTCACGAATGGCGGCGAAGTGCTCCTCGGTCCGGGAATGTGCGTCGGATTCAAGGCCGGAACCGGCGATGCCCACCACCTGGTCAACAGAAGTGGTGTTGACGTCCTGTATCTGGAGATCGGCGATCGGACGTCAGACGATTCGGTCACCTACCCTGATGACGATATCGCTTTGGTCGCCGGGGCGGAGGGGCGATGGTCCATCACTCATAAGGATGGTTCTTCCTATTGACGAGTGTTTCCTGGCCGGTTTGGGGGTGCTCCCGGAGATCGCCTCCCGGGCACCCGGTCGCGGCGGGAACCGTCGGCACTCGGGATCCTTTTCATTGATAATCATTATCAATAACAGTAAGGTCTAAGTCCCTACAAAATCCAGGAGCGCCCCAAAAGGCTCGGAGCCGGGGCAGGGACCGTGACGCAGGACAAGACAAAACTCGCCATCTATCTCGATCACCGTGCCGCCCTGGTCGAGTATGCCACCCCCATCGTCGGCTGCCGGGCAAGGGCCGAGGATGTCGTGCAGGAGAGCTATCTGCGGTTCACCGGCCGGTCCGGCGACGTCGACGCTCCGCGTCAGCCGGTGGCCTATCTCTACCGGGTGGTGCGCAATCTGGCGGTCGACTGTTTGCGCCATCTGTCGCGGGAGGGCGAGCCGGTTGCCGACGAGGTCTGGGATCAGATGCCGGCACCGGTGGCGACGCCGGAATCGGAAGCCCTTTACCGCGATGAACTGCGGGTGCTGGCCGGTGCGCTGGAGGAACTGCCCGACCGTACGCGCACCGTCTTCGAAATGCACCGTCTGGGCGGGCTGACCCAGCAGCAGATCGCCCGTCAGCTCGGCATTTCCGTGGGGCTCGTCAACCATCTGGTCGATGATGCCCTGACCCATTGCGCCGAACGCATGGGCCGGCGGTCCCGTTGAGATGACCCTGCCCAAGGACATTGATCTCAGATCCGATCCCGTCTGGCGGCAGGCGCTGGACTGGCGGCGGCGTTTGTCGGAGATGCCCGGCCAGTCTCTATTGCGGGACGATTTCGAGCGCTGGCTGGCGGCTCATCCGGCGAACCGCGCCGCCTACGCCGAACTGACCCGCATCTGGCATCTGTCCGGGGGGCTGACCCCGGCCGGTTCCTCCCCATCGCCGATCCCTGCCGGCGGGGCCGGCCGGCGTCCGCGAAAAGGCCCCGGCCGTCTGGTCGCGCCGGCGGCGGTCGCGGCCTGTCTGCTGCTGGCGGCGCTGTCCGGTTCCGGTCTGGCGCCTGGGGCCGACTACCGCACCCCGACCGCCCGGCCGGAGACCGTTTCCCTGGCCGACGGCAGCACCGTTCATCTCGACGCGGCCAGCGCCATCGACGTCGACCTCGACGGGCCGGGGCGGACCGTGGCCCTGCGGAACGGACAGGCGTTTTTCGAGGTCGCCCCTGATCCGTCCCGGCCCTTCCGCGTCTCGGCGGGGCCGGTATCCGTTACTGTGGTCGGAACCGCCTTCGACCTGCGCCGCGACGACTCCGACGTGATGGTGGCTGTGCGATCCGGGTCCGTCCTGGTGGCCGCCGATGGCCGGGAAGCGCGTCTGGGACCGGGCGATCAGGTCACGATCGACGACCGGACGGGCCAATGGGCGCGCCGGTCGGTGGATCCCGCCCTCGTCGCCGTCTGGCGCGACGGGCGGCTGGCCGTCGACGGAGTCCCCGTGGCCGAGGTGGTGGAGGAGGTCAGACGCTATTTTCCCGGGATCATCGTCTTGCGGGACGATGATCTGGCGGAACGCCGGGTGACGGGGGTCTACGATCTTGCCGACCCGGTGGCGGCCCTGCGCGCCGTGCTCCATCCCCATGGCGGCAGGGTCCAGGGATGGCCCTGGCTGCTGATTCTGAGCCGACCCTAGAAAAAATATGAAAATTTTAACAGGCCATCCGTCTTTTCCTTATGACGCTAATGCGAGTCATTCGCAATTATGGGTTGACGGAGAGAGAATGATGGTTTTGAGGGGGTTTGTGACCGGGGTGCGACGCCAGGACCGGGGGATGTCGGGGCGGTGGGCAAGGCTGCTGGCGACGACGGCTCTGGGGGGGCTGTGTTTCGCGGGAACCGCGGTCGCCGAGGTTCCCGCGGCCGGTACCGCCGTATCGGCCAACGACGCCGCCGCCGGTCATGGCCAGGCGACGAGCCGCGCGTTTGACATCCCCGCCCAGCCCCTGGCCGGCGCATTGACGGAATTTTCCCGTCAGTCGGGCTTGCAGGTGACGATGGACAGCGCCGTCGCCCTGGGCCGGACCAGCACCGCCATCCACGGGTCGATGTCTCCGTCGGCGGCCCTGTCGCGACTTCTGGGCGGCACCGGAATCGCATGGCAGATGATCGACGGGCGCACGGTGTCGCTGACCCGCGCCGCGCCCGGGCAGGCGCTGGCGCTGGATCCGGTCCGGGTCGAGGGACAGGGCGGGACGCCGGCGCGGGGAGATCTCGGCAATCCGCCGCCGGCCTACGCCGGAGGGCAGGTCGCGGCCGGAGCCAGGGTCGGCATGCTGGGTAATCGCGACATCATGAACACGCCTTTCGCGGTGACCTCCTATACCGCCGAACTGATGGAGAACCAGGAGGCCCGGACACTGGCCGCCATCCTGGAAAATGATCCATCCGTCCGCTTCACCACCTCGGGCGGCCACGCCTACGAGAACTTCCAGATCCGCGGCTTCGAAGTCGATGCCGGCGATGTGGCGCTGAACGGTCTCTACGGCATGGCGCCGGACGGCCATGTGCCCACCGAATTCCTGGAACGGGCCGAATTGCTGAAAGGACCGACCGCGTTGCTGAGCGGCATGGCGCCCGGCGGCGGGGTTGGCGGGGCGGTCAATCTGGTGCCGAAGCGGGCCGGCGACGCCCCCGTGACCAGCGTGACCGTCGACTATACCTCGGACTCCCAGGTCGGCACCCATGTGGACGTGGGGCGCCGTTTCGGCACCGATGACCGGTTCGGCGTGCGGATCAACGGCGCCTTCCGCGATGGTGACAGCGGTCTCGACGGCCAGTCGAAGGAACGCGACCTCGGCGCCCTGGCGCTCGACTATCGCGGTGAAAATCTGCGCCTCTCCTTCGATGGCTTCGCGATGCGCGAATCCTTCGATGGCGGCAGCCCGATGATGGTGAATTTCGATTCCTCCGTGAAAGTGGTGCCCAAGGCTCCGGACGCCAGCAACAATTCTTTCCGCGGCATCTGGGCCCATCAGGAGAATTTGGGGGGGATCGCCCGTGCCGAATATGACGTCACCGGATCTCTGACCGCTTATGGGGCGCTCGGGGCCCATGACTATGACTTCGACGGATTCCTGAATTCGACCCACGCCCTCAACACCACCGCGACCGGCGCCTTCCAGGCGCGGACCACCAGTCAGAAGGGGTATACCCATTCGCGGACCGGCGAGGCCGGACTGCGGGGGCGTTTTGAGACCGGGCCGGTCAATCACGAGGCCGTGATCAGCGCCAACTGGCTCAGGACCTGGAGCGGCATGCGGTTCAACCGGTCCCGCTTCATCCCGTCCAACATCTACAATCCGGTGACGCCGATCCTGGCGCCGATGCCGGCCGATCCCCTTCGGACCTCGGCCTCGACCCTGGCCGGTGTTGCCGTTGCCGATACCCTGTCGGCGCTGGACGACCGTGTGGCCCTGACGGTCGGTGTCCGCCAGCAGTCGGTCAACAGCAAATCCTTCAACAGCGACACGGGGGCGGAAACCTCCAGCTATGACAAGAGCGAGCCCTCCCCCTCGGTCGGCCTGGTGGTGAAGCCCTTCGACGCGCCCCTCTCCATTTACGGCAATTACATCGAGGGACTGACCAAGGGCAGCCAGGTCACGGATACCGACGCGGCCAACTACGGCCATGTGTTCGCCCCGTTCCGTACCCGCCAGCAGGAAATCGGCGTCAAATGGGAACTGGGTCATGTCACCAACACGCTGAGCGTGTTCCAGATCCTGCAACCGGGCCTGAGTTCGAACCGCGCGACCCATCTTTACACCCAGAGCGCACAGCGCAACCGGGGCATCGAATGGACGGTGGCCGGCCAGATTGTCCAGGGCGTGCGGGTACTGGGCGGCGCCACTTATCTCGACAGCGAACTGCGCAACAACGCCGATCCGGGCCTGAACGGCAAGACGCCCTATGGCGTCCCGGACTGGCAGGTCAATGCCGGCGTCGAATGGGATACCCCCTTCGCCACCGGACTGACGCTGGAAGGGCGTGTCGTCTACACCGGCCGGCAATACGCCAATTCGGCGGACACCATGACCCTGCCGGAATGGTCGCGGTTCGATCTCGGCGCCCGCTATGTCCTGCCGGTTCGCGGCAACAAGGTCACGCTGAGGGGCTATGTGACCAATCTGCTGGACAGCAGCGATTATACCGGGGCCTTCAACGACAACTTCGCGACCCTCAACACCCCCCGGACTTTCATGCTGTCGACGACGGTGGATTTCTGATGACGGGCGGGCTCCAACTCTGGCTGGGGCTCGTCCCGACGCTGGCCGGCGGCCTCTGCCTCTATCTCGGCACGCCCCGCCAGCGCTGGCGGGCGAGGCCGTGGCCGGCCGGTGCCGCCCTGGCCGCCGGGGCCGCGCTGATGCTGGCCGGCTGGATTCTCTGGTGTTTTCTCTGGCATCCGGCGGCGGCTCTGTTCGCCACCCTGACGGCGGCGATGCTGGGACTGATCCTGATGCCGGTGTTGGCCGTCCTGACGGCGGGAGGCGGCCGATGACGGCGTTCCGGTACGACTGGCTGTCCAAAAGCCTGGCCGGCGTTCTGCTGGGCTATGGACTGGCGCTCTCCCTGGCCGGGCTGGTGGCGAAGCTGGCGCCACCGGGGCCGGCGCTGACCCAGCTCGTCATGTGGCTGGTGGCTCCGCTGTGGCTCTCCACGCTGGCCGCGACCTTTTTGTTCCGAAGCGGCCTTCGGGCCTGGATCTGGCTGGGCGGCGCCAATCTGCTGGCCTCCGCCCTGATGGCCTCCCTGTCCGGCGGGGGCTGGTAACCATGCGAAACGAGATCGTCCGTCTCTACAAGACGCTTCATACATGGACAGGGATCGTCTCCGGACTTTTCCTGTTCGTGGCCTTCTATGGCGGCGCGCTCACCCTGTTCGCCGAACCCCTGGATCGCTGGGCGTCGCCGCCCGTCGCCGCCCCGGTCACGGATATCGCACGGGCGCCCGGCGTGATCGCGGCCACTCTGGCCGCCCATCCCGAGGCGTCCCGCGACTTCATCCTGCATCTCGGCGGCGGCGGGGAGCCCCTCCATCTCTCCTGGAGCAGGGGGCGTGCCGATCCCGTGCAACGCACGGCGACGCCCGCCGCCGACGGCACGCTGCGTTTCGATCAGCGACCGGCCGAAGGGCTCGGCCATTTCATCGATCAGATTCATCGGACCGCCGGCCTGCCGGGGGACCGCGAGATCGGAACGGCGGTGATGGGGGCCGTCAGCGCGCTCTACGCCCTGGCCCTGATATCGGGCGTGATCATGATTTTGCCCTCCGTCCGGCGCGATCTGCTGGCGCTGCGCATCGGGCCCAATCTGAAGCGGCTCTGGATGGACGCCCATACCCTGGTGGGGGTGGCATCCCTGCCGTTCCACATTGCCATCGCCCTGACCGCCGTGGTGTTCGGCCTGCATGACCTGATCTACGACAGCCTCGACAAGGCGGTTTATGACGGCCGGCTGGCGGTGGCGATGCGGGCCGACAATCCCCTGAGCTCGATCCGCCCGGATCCGGCCGCGGCGCGCCTTCTGCCGCCGGAAGACCTGCTGGCCCGTGTCCGTGCCGCCGCGCCCGGATTCGAGCCGACCGACCTTTGGTATCGCGATGCCGGGACGGCGGGGGCGTCGGTCCGGGTGTGGGGAACGGATGACCGCTATCTGACGCGGGGACGGGGTTTCCTCACCATGAGCCCTGTCAGCGGCGCCATTGTCGACACCAACTATCTGCCTGGGCATCAGGGCGCCTACTCGGCGGTGGTGACCGCGTTCTTCGCCCTGCATTTCGCCGGTTTCGGCGGGATGGCGGTGAAATGGGGCTATTTCCTTCTGGGACTGGCCGGCGCCTTCCTGTTCTATTCCGGCAATCTGCTGTGGGTCGAAAGCCGCCGGCGGACACTTCGCCGGACCGGCGGCCCGGGCCCCCAGACCCGGTCCACCCGCCTCATGGCCGCGCTCACGGTCGGCGTCTGTCTGGGAGCCGTGGCCGGGCTTTCCGCCACCATCGCCGCTGAAAAATGGCTGGCCGGCCGGGTCGCCGATCCCGCGCTCTGGCGGCAGGGGATCTATGACGCCGTGTTCCTGGGGGCTGTCCTCTGGTCCCTCCTCCGGGGGGCTGGGCAGTCCGCCGGTCCGCTGATCTGGCTGGCCGCCGCCACCACCGCCGCCATCCCCGTCACCTCGGCGCTGGCGGTCGCCTTTCCCGATCTGTCGCTCTGGGCGCATGGCCATACCGCCGGGGTCGATGTCACCGCCATGGCCGGCGCCGTCGCCCTTGTCCTGATGGCGCGGGCTGCCGGTCGCCGGGCGCGGACCGGTCCCCCCGACAGCGTGTGGTCGGTCATTCCCGCCGGGAAAGCGGCATGACCGGGCGACGATCGCCAGAAAAGGCCTTGCGAGGGTCCGGCCCGGCACCGGACCCTTTGCCGTTTCCGCACCCCCGATCCCTGCCGATCCCTGATTGAAGTGAGTATCCGATCATGCATCCTGTCGAAACTGCCTTCTCCGCCGGCCTTCTGCCCCACGACCTGTCGCCGTGGCGCATGTTCCTGTCGGCCGACATCGTCGTCCAGATCGTGATGGTCGGCCTGGCCCTGGCCTCCGTCGCCACCTGGACCGTCTGGCTCGCCAAAACCGTGGAACTGCGCCGGGGACGGGCGCGGATCCGGCGGGTCCTTTCGATTCTGGACGACGCCCGCTCGCTGGTGGACGCCCTGCGCGGCCTGGATGGCGACAAGGGACCGGAGGCGCATCTGGTCCGCGCCGCGATGGCGGAGGTCCGGCTGTCCTCCGGCGTGGCGGGTGACGGTCTCCGGGAACGGGTGGAGATCAAGTTGTCCCGTCTGGAGGCCGGAGCCGGGCGGAGCATGTCTTTCGGAACCGGGATTTTGGCCACCGTCGGTGCGGTGGCGCCCTTCGTCGGCCTGTTCGGGACGGTCTGGGGCATCATGAACAGTTTCGTCGGCATCTCGCGGGCGCAAACCACCAATCTCGCAGTGGTGGCGCCCGGTATCGCCGAGGCTCTGCTCGCCACCGCCATCGGTCTGGTGGCGGCCATTCCGGCGGTTGTCCTCTACAACGCCTTCGCCCGCTCCATCGCCGGCTACAAGGCGTCGCTGGCCGACGCCTCGGCCGATGTCCAGAGACTCCTCAGCCGTGACATCGACCGCAGGGCGCTGCCCCTCCATGAAGCGGCGGAGTAATCAAATGGCCGCGCGACTGCGCCACGGAGACGACGATCTCGCCGAAAACCACGAGATCAATGTCACACCCTTCATCGATGTCATGCTGGTGCTGCTGATCATTTTCATGGTGGCGGCGCCGCGCGCGACCGTCGACGTCAAGGTCGACCTGCCCTCGTCCGCCGCCCAGCCGGCGCCCAGGCCGGACAAGCCGCTGTATCTCACGCTGAAGGCGGACCGGACGCTGGCGGTCGGCAATGACCCGGTCGCCACCGGCGGGCTGGCGGCGGCGCTCGACGGCGTGACGGCGGGCGACCGGGAGACGCGGGTGTTTCTGCGCGCCGACAAATCCGTCGACTATGGCGCCTTGATGGAGGTGATGGATGCCTTGCGCGCCGCGGGCTATCTGAAGGTCGCGCTGGTCGCGCTGGAGGGGCAGTGATGACACCCGCGCTGGCCGGGTCCGCCCCCGCTTCCTCCCCCGCGCCTGAGCCTGGTCCCGGGCCGTCGGTTCTGTCGCCGATCCCGCCGTCATGGCGCGCCCCCGGGTCGGCCGGGGCCGGTCCTTCGCTCTGGGGGGGCGCCTCAATTCTCATTCTGGCGGCGCATGCCCTGGCTCTGGCAACGGCGGTGCTCTGGCGATGGGACAGTCCGCCGCCGCCGCCGCCGGAGGCGGCCGTCATGCTGGAACTGGCTCCGATGGAAACGCCGGAGCCGCCGGCCGCCACGCCCCCCGCGCCCCGTCCCGCTCCGCCACGCGCGGCGGCGCCCCGGGCGGCGCCCGTTTCCGAACCGGTCGCCGCCGTGCCTCCGCCGGCAGCAATGTCCGCCTCCACGCCCGACGCCGGCCCCCCGAGCTGGCAGGGGGCCCTGCGGGCCCATCTGGAACGCTACAAGCGTTATCCGTCGGTGGCGCGTTTCCGCCATCAGCAGGGCGTGTCTTTCGTACGGTTCGCCATGACCCGGGACGGACAGGTCCGATGGGCGCGTCTGGAACGCGGGTCGGGGACCGGAATCCTGGACGAGGAGGCGCTGGACCTGGTGACGCGGGCGCAGCCGCTGCCGGCGCCGCCGCCGGAGGTGACAGGCGGGGAAATCGAGATCGTGGTCCCCATCCAGTTCTTCCTGCGATAGCGGCGGGCGGGCGGAGACTCGTCGCCCGCCGCCGTCGGCCTTCGCGGGAAAAATGAGAAGGAGCAAGATTTTCTCTTGAAACAAACCGACTGGTTGGTATGTTGTGCGCATATCGAGTGATCACCACGATTGGATGCCCGCCGTCATGACCAGCGCCCACAACCGGAAAAAACAGCCGGAACTCGTCCGCCGCCTGCTTCTCGATTGTGCCGCCAAACTTGCCATCGAAGGCGGGTTCTCCGCCGTCACGGTCCAGGCCGTGGCCGATGGCGCCGGTGTCACCAAGGGCGGACTGTTCCACCATTTTCCGTCCAAGCAGGCCCTGATCGACGCGGTGGTGCAGGATCTGATGGTCCAGATCGACGCCGAAATCGACCAGGCGATGGACCAGGACAAGCAGGATTATGGCTGTTTCACCCGCGCCTATATCGAGCTGACCTTTACCGACAGGCACTATGGGATCGGCAGTCCGCACGTCGGCAAGGCGCAGGCCCTGATGGTCGACCGTGAATTCAACCGGATGTGGTCCGTCTGGCTGACCGGACGGCTTCGCCGCCATGCGGAAACGGATGCCGACCCGATGCTGGAAATTGTCCGGCTGGCCGCCGACGGGGCCTGGATGACCCGGGTGATCTGCGACGATCACGAGATCTTTCAGGATGTCGAGGCATTGCGGCGTCGTCTGGTCGGCCTGACCCGGCGGCCGTAAAACCGCATTGTTCCTGTGTCCGCGTTTGTTGACCCGGCGGCGCGTGCCGTCCTTCCGGCCGCCATCGGGCCGCGAGGCAGGACGGGTCCGCCCTGGTGGATCCTCCCCGGCTGATCATCCCGGATCGATCATCCAGGGCCGATTGTTCCCCTACGTTTCCGATCACATTCCTCGAGTTTATGGAATCCCCCCATGCGAAGCAATCGCACCATCCCCCGCCTTTTCCTTTCGGGCGTCGTCCTTTTTGCGCTGGCGGCCTGCGACGGGTCGGAGGCCGGAAAAGATCCGGCCGGCAATGCCGCCGGTGCCGGTCCGGCCGATGTCGCGGTCGTCACCCTGGCGCCGGAGCGCGTCCCTTTGATCGTCGAGCTTCCCGGCCGGACCGTGGCCTCCCGGATGGCGGAAGTGCGCCCCCAGGTCGGCGGCATTTTGCAAAAGCGCCTGTTCGAGGAGGGGGCGGAGGTCAAAGCCGGCCAGCAGCTCTATCAGATCGATCCGGAAAGTTATCAGGCGGCGCTGTCCAGCGCCCTGGCCGAACTGGCGCGCGTGCGCGCCAATGTCGCGCCGCTGGAGGCCAAGGCCGCGCGTTATCGCGATCTGGCCGGGATCGACGCGGTGTCGAAGCAGGACGACGACGATGCCCGGGCCGCGCTCGCCCAGGCCCGCGCCCAGGTCCAGGTCGCCCTGGCGGCGGTCGAGACCGCCCGCATCAATCTTAAATACACCCGGGTCTACGCCCCCATCGGGGGACGCATCAGCAAATCCTCGATGACGGAGGGCGCGCTGGTCACCGCCGGACAGGCCCAGGCGCTGGCCACCATCACGCAGCTCGATCCCATCTATGTGGACGTGAGCCAGCCCAGCCAGGATGTCGCCCCCCTCCGCCAGGGGCCGGCCGGACAGGGGCCTGTGACCCTGCTGCTGAACGGAACCGGCAAGGTCTATGACCAGACCGGGCGGTTGCAGTTTTCCGAGGTGACGGTGGATCCCTCCACCGGCACCGTCCAGTTGCGGGCCCTGTTTCCCAACCCGCGCCAGGACCTTTATCCCGGATTGTTCGTGCGTGCCCGGATCGAACAGGGCCTGCGCGACGGCGCCCTGCTGGTTCCGCAAAAGGCGGTGACGCGGTCCTCCGACGGATCGGCGGCCGTCTGGCTGGCCGGTCCCGGCGACAAGGCCCAGCGGCGCGCCATCACCGTCGCCCGCGTGGTGGGAGAGCGCTGGCTGGTCGAGGAGGGGTTGTCGGCCGGCGAACGCGTCGTGGTCGAGGGCGGCCAGAAGCTCCACCCCGATCAGGATCTGCGCCCCGTTCCGGCCGCCCCCCCGCAGCCGGCCTCTCCCGCGGTTCCGCCCGCCCGATAACAGGAAGACACCCCCATGTCGCGTTTTTTCATCGATCGTCCGGTGTTCGCCTGGGTGATCGCCATCACCATCATGCTGGCGGGCGGGCTGGCCATCCTGAAGCTGCCCGTCGAACAATATCCGCGCATCGCGCCGCCGGCCGTGCATATCTCGGCCACTTATCCGGGCGCGTCGGCGGAAACGCTGGAGAACGCCGTCACCCAGGTCATCGAGCAGAAGCTCAAGGGAATCGACAATCTGCGCTATATGTCCGCGACCTCGGATTCGGCGGGCGGCGCCAGCATCACCCTGACCTTCGAGCAGGGAACCGATCCGGACATCGCGCAGGTTCAGGTCCAGAACAAACTACAGCTCGCCATGCCGCTTCTGCCGCAGGAGGTCCAGCAGCAGGGCGTGTCGGTCACCAAGGCGACCGACAATTTCCTGATGATCGCGGCCCTGGTGTCGAACGACGGCAAACAGACCGAGTCGGATCTGGCCGATTTCCTGGTGTCGCGCATCCAGGATGACATCAGCCGGCTTCCCGGCGTCGGCGAGGTCCAGGTGTTCGACGCCCAGCATGCCATGCGGATCTGGCTCAATCCCGACCGGATGAGCAGCTACGGGCTGACCGTCGCCGACGTCCTGACCGTCATCCGGGCCCAGAATGCCGAGGTGTCGGCCGGTCAGATCGGCGGCGCGCCCTCAATGCCCGGCCAGCAGATCAATGCGACCATCAAGGCTCAGAGCCGCCTCAAGACCGCCGGTCAGTTCGCCGACATCCTGGTGAAGGTCAATCCCGACGGGTCGCAGGTTCGTCTGGGCGACATCGCGCGGATCGAACTGGGATCGGAAACCTATGACTTCGCCGGGCGCTACAATGGAAAGCCCGCGGCGGGGCTCGGCATCAAAATGTCGGCCGGGGCCAATGCCCTGACGACCGCGGACGGGGTCAAGGCGCGTTTTGTCGAGCTGAAGCCGTTTTTCCCCGAGGGGGCCGAGGTGGTGTACCCCTACGACACCACGCCTTTCGTCCGGCTGTCGATCGAGGAGGTGGTGAAAACCCTGGGGGAAGCCATCGTCCTGGTGTTCCTGGTGATGTATCTGTTCCTGCAGAACATCCGCGCCACGCTGATCCCCACCATCGCGGTGCCCGTCGTGCTCCTGGGGACCTTCGGCATCCTGGCCGCCGCCGGCTTTTCCATCAACACGCTCACCATGTTCGCCATGGTGCTCGCCATCGGTCTTCTGGTGGACGATGCCATCGTGGTGGTCGAGAACGTCGAACGCGTGATGCATGAGGAGGGATTGCCGCCAAAGGAGGCCACGCGCCGGTCCATGGGCCAGATCACCGGCGCCCTGGTCGGCATTGCCCTGGTGCTGTCGGCGGTGTTCGTGCCGATGGCCTTTTTCGGAGGATCGACGGGCGCCATCTACCGGCAGTTCTCCCTGACCCTGGTGTCGGCGATGGGGCTCTCGGTCCTGGTGGCCCTGGTACTGACGCCGGCCCTGTGCGCCACCCTTCTGAAGCCGGCCGTTCCCGGCCATGCGATGGCGCAAAAGGGGTTCTTCGGCGCCTTCAACCGCCTGTTCGAACGCTCGCGCCGGGTCTACCGGTCCGGGGTGCGCCTTTCGGTCCGCAACGGGCTGCGCATGCTGGTGGTCTATGGCGTCATCGTCGTCGCCATGGCGGTCGTTTTCATTCGCCTGCCCACCGCCTTCCTGCCGGAAGAGGACCAGGGCATGCTGTTCGTCACCGTGCAGACGCCGGCCAACGCAACCCAGGAACGGACCGTCGAAGTTCTGAAGACAATCGAGTCCTATTTTCTCGAAACCGAAAAGGATTCGGTGGCCAGCATCTTCACGGTGGCCGGCTACAGTTTCGCCGGCAGCGGCCAGAATGCCGGCATCGCCTGGGTGCAGTTGAAGGACTGGAGCGAACGTCGTCAGCCGGACCGGAAGGTCGCGGCCCTGACACAGCGGGCGACGGTCGCGCTCTCGGCGATCCGTGAGGGCACGGTGTTCGCCTTCACGCCCCCGGCGGTGACGGAACTTGGCAACTCGGGCGGGTTCGACCTTCAGCTTCAGGATCGCGCCGGCCTGGGTCACGAGACCCTGATCGCGGCGCGCGACCGCATGCTGGAACTGGCGGCGGCCGAACCCGCCCTGTTCGGCGTCCGTCCCAACGGCCTCGACGACACGGCGGACTTCTCTCTCGAGATCGACCGGGCGAAGTCGGCCGCCCTCGGGCTGTCGCTCTCCGACATCAACACGGCGTTGTCGGTGGCCTGGGGGTCGTCCTATGTCAACGACTTCATCGACAAGGGGCGGGTGAAGAAGGTCCTGGTGCAGGCCGACGCCCCCTACCGGATGCAGCCGGGCGACCTGGACCGCTGGCAGGTGCGCAACAGTGGCGGCCAGATGGTCCCCCTTCCCGCGGTCATGGAGACGAAATGGTCCTTCAGTTCGCCCCAGCGCGCCCGGTACACCGGCGTTCCCTCCTTCGAGATCATGGGGGCGCCGGCTCCGGGGCGGGCATCGGGCGAGGCCATGGCGATCATGGAGAAGATCGCCGGGAAACTGCCCGCCGGGATCGGCCTGTCCTGGACCGGCCTCTCCTACGAGGAACGGCTGGCCGGGGCGCAGGCGCCCGCGCTCTACGCCGTTTCGGTGCTGGTGGTGTTCCTGTGTCTGGCGGCGCTTTACGAAAGCTGGTCCATCCCGTTTTCGGTGATGCTGGTGGTGCCGCTGGGGGTGGTGGGGGCGGTGGGCGCCGTCGCCCTTCGTCAGCTTCCCAATGACATCTATTTCCAGGTCGGGCTTCTGACGACCATCGGCCTGTCGGCCAAGAACGCCATCCTGATCGTGGAGTTCGCGAAAGAACTGCATGAGAGGGGGCGGACCCTGTCCGGGGCGGTGATCGAGGCCGCACATCAGCGGCTGCGGCCGATTCTGATGACGTCGCTGGCCTTCGTCCTCGGCGTGCTGCCGCTCGCGATCGCCAATGGCGCCGGGTCGGGCGCCCAGAACGCCATCGGCGTCGGGGTGATGGGCGGCATGATCAGCGCCACCGTGCTCGCCATTTTTTTCGTGCCCGTGTTTTTCGTTCAGGTCATGCGCTGGACCGGCCGGACCCCGAAAAGGCTGGGGATCGGGCATGGCGCGGGAACGACGGCCTCCCCGTCGAATCCCTCCCCGTCGGACCATGGCTGACCCCCGGACGGAGCAAGGATAATGATGTCCATGACCAAATTCATGCCGACCCGCAGGGATCGGAACCGGCCGCGCGCTCCACTGCTCGCCGCGCCACTTCTCGCCGCCGTCCTGCTCTCAGGCTGTGTCCTGGCCCCCGACCACCAGCGTCCGGATCTTCCGGTCCCGGACGCCTGGCAGGCGCCGGCCGGTGCGGCCGCTCCGGCCGCGGGCGGGGGGGCTTCCCCGCAGCTCGCCGACCAGGGCTGGACGGAATTCTTCTCCGATCCCGCCCTGCAAGGGTTGATCCGGGACGCGCTTTCGGGAAACCGGGACCTGAAAGCGACGATCCTCAGCGTCGAGGCCGCCCGGGCGGCCTATGGCATCGCCGGGGCGGATCTCTGGCCGACGGTGAGCGCCGGCGGAGGGGGAACCGTGACCCGGACTCCGCGGTCCGCCAGCACCCAGGTCCCGCCCTCGGCCTCCGTCGCCCGGTCCTTCTCCGCCAATCTGGCGGTGACCTCCTATGAGATCGATCTGTTCGGACGGGTCCGCAGCCTGTCCGACCGGGCCCTGGAGCACTATCTGGCGTCGGCGGACGCGGCCGAGGCCGCCCGCATTTCCCTGATCGCCGAGGTGGCGAACGCCTATCTGTCGCTGCTGGGCGACCGCAAGCTGCTGGCCCTCGCGACCGAAACGCTGGCCTCGCGGCAGGCGTCGCTTTCCCTGATCGATCGCAGTTTCCAGCGGGGCAGCAGTTCCGGCCTCGATGTCGCCCAGGCGCGTTCGGCGGTCGAGGCCGCCCGCGCCGCCGTGTCCCGGTATCAGCGGCAGGTCAGCCAGGACCGGACCGCTCTTGACCTGCTGGTCGGCGCGCCGGTCGCGCCGGATCGCCTGGAGGGAGATCTGGACCGGGTCCGTCTGGTGACGGATCTGCCGGTCGGGGTTCCGTCCGAAGTCCTGCTCCACCGGCCCGACATCTCGCAGGCGGAACATGCGTTGAAGGCGGCGGAGGCCAATATCGGCGCGGCCCGGGCGGCCTTTTTCCCCACCATCACCCTGACCGGATCGGGGGGCTTCGCCAGCCGCGAGCTTGGCACCCTGTTTCAGGCCGGATCCGGGGCCTGGTCCTTCGGGCCGGCGGGCAGCGTGCCCATCTTCGCCGCCGGCCGCAAGCTGGCCGGGCTGGAAAGCGCCAAGGTCGGGCGCGAGATCGCGGGCGCCCAATATGAAAAGGCGGTCCAGGGCGCGTTCCGCGAGGTCTCGGACGCGCTCTCCTCCCGGGAGACCCTGGCCGGGCAGGCGAAGGCCCTGACCGATCTGGTCGAGGCCGGTCAGACGGCCCGTCGGCTGTCGCAGGCCCGCTACGACCGGGGCGTGGACTCCTATCTCGCGGTGCTGGACGCGGAACGGTCGCTGTTCGCCGCGCGCCAGGATCTGGTGTCGATCGAGGTGGCGAGACTGTCCAATCTTGTCACCCTCTACAAGGTCCTGGGAGGCGGCCGGGGATAACCCGGCCGACGTGACGGCGGCGTCCCACCCCTGGTTGCCACGGGTGCCGGCTTCGCCCTTCCGGTCGGGGCGCGCCGGACGCGGCCGGGCCGGGGGGGCGGGGGGCCGATTCGGGCGCATCACGCAGTGGCGGGCATGAGATATGCGGCATGATGCCCGAATTTTGTTTGTCATATATCAATATCTGCGGATATCAAAAATGAAAAATATGAAATAGAAAAAAATTTGTCTTTAGACTCTTGGTGTTATACACATAAATGATCATAAAAAAATAATTTATGCATTTTTCATTACAAAATATTTGGTGGATGGCAAAAGTTTATTTTTTCAGGAGCGGAAATAGCCGGACCATAATAGGTCGAGATTTTATTGACGGATTGTCCTATTGTCCGACGGGCATGTGCGGATTTCCCGCCTTGCTATAACGGTTGGTAGCGGGGCGGACGCCAATGAAGCCAAATTACAGGTTCGATCGGGCCGAGCGGACGCGCAGCAAAGAAGCCAAAAAGATGGAAAAGCGGGCGGCGCAGGAAGCCCGTCGCGCCAACCGCGATGCGGCGGCCGCGGCGGCCGCCGCCCATGGTGTCGCGTCCCCCGAATTGAACGAGGATCATGATGCCTTTGAACACGCGGGCGAAAAAGAAGACTAACGACTATTTGCTATTCGATGTCCTTTACGAGGACGGGGCCCGGACGTCCAATCGTAAGGTGCCCACTGCGGAACTCTCCGGCACCGACGAGGATCAGGCCGCCAAGGTCTTTATCGAGGCGCAGGACCGCAAGATCGCCGAAGCTTCGGGGCGGCCGCGCGGTCCCGTCAAGGAGGTCGTGCGGGTCGGGCGGTGAGCCCGGTTCCGCCGATTGACGGGTACCGTGATCCGAACGTCCGGGCATCGGGCGTGCGTGTCCTGTCGTCAGATCCCACCACTCCAGGCCCGGAAGGAAGTTGCCGTTGAGTGAAATAAGACCCGAAAGGGGAACGAAGCGCGTCTGTCAGAGTTGCTCGGCACGCTTTTACGATCTGGGCCGCGAGCATCCGGTGTGTCCGAAATGCGGGGCGGAATATGTCGAGATCGTCCGTCCCGCGCCGGCCCAGTCCCGGATCCGCAAATGGGGGGCGTTCGGCAAGGGGGCGGCCGCCGTCGCCCCGGGCGCGGACGAGGGCGGGGCCTTTCCCGCCGACGTCGCGCCGGAAGACGGCGACCGCGAGCCTGACGACGACCTGCCTGACGACGATGCCGATGACGGTCCCGACGATGGGACCGGGCCGGACTCCGGGGAGGAATTCGAGGCCTGAATCGTGATCGTGACAGGAGCGCCTGCCGGGAGGCATCGCCCTCCGGTGCAGGCGTCATCCGTCGGATTGTTTCTGCGAGAGAGATGCCAACGGGCGATCGGCCATGAATCGGACGCGTTGGTATAAAAGTCCCTTATGGATCATTCGTCTGGGACGATACTGAGTTTGGAGAACTTTATGTCTACTGGTACTGTAAAATGGTTCAATGCGACGAAGGGTTTTGGCTTTATTGTTCCCGATGATGGGGCTCCCGACGTTTTTGTTCATATTTCGGCGGTGGAGCGGGCCGGCATGTCCAATCTGGCCGAGGGCAAGAAGCTGTCCTTTGAGCTGGAGCGCGGGCGTACCGGCAAGATGGCCGCGGTCAATCTCCGCGAGCTGTGATGGGGGAAGCGGGGGCGGCTTCGGCCGCTTCCGTTTGTCCGCCGGTGGTCCCGCATCCGCCGGGGGATCTCCTGCCGGTAAGAAATCCTTTTGACTTCCTCAACCACAAGGCCGATAGTCCGACCGTTCGCGGCCTTGTCGCGGACGTTGGCGTTCCGGCCCGCGTGAACGGACAGTGACTGGTCCGGCTTCCGTAGAAAGCCTTCCATAGAATAAGGGTGACGGCTCGCATCACGCGGAGCCCCGCCGACTGTCGCCGCCATATTTCATTGGAGCCAGGAAAGGCTCCGGCGCGGCGCTTCCCACTGAAAGATGATCCTGTTGACCAAATTTGAAGAGTTCGGCCTTGCCGCGCCGATTCTGCGCGCCCTGACGGCGGTCGGCTATACCAATCCCACCCCCATCCAGGCCAAGGCGATCCCCAGTATCCTCGCCGGCCGCGACCTGCTGGGCATCGCCCAGACCGGTACCGGCAAGACGGCGGCATTCGCGCTGCCGATCCTCCATCTGCTGGCCGGTCAGGCCCGCAAGGCGCCCCGCGGCGGGTGCCGGGTTCTGGTCCTGAGCCCGACCCGCGAGCTGGCCAGCCAGATCGCCGACAGCTTCCGGACCTATGCCCAGGGACTCAATCTGAAGGTTGCCCTGGTCTTCGGCGGCGTCTCCGCCGGTCCGCAGCTCAAGGCGCTGGCGGGCGGCATCGATATCCTGGTCGCCACGCCGGGACGCCTGATCGATCATATCGGGTCGGGGGCGGCCCGCCTGGGCAGTACGGAGTTTCTGGTTCTGGACGAGGTTGATCAGATGCTGGATCTCGGCTTCATCAAACCCTTGCGGCGGATCGTCGGGCAATTGCCGAAACAGCGCCAGAATTTGTTCTTTTCCGCCACCATGCCAACCGAGATCGGCGCGCTGGCCGACGAGCTTCTGACCGATCCGGTTTCGGTGTCGGTCGCCCCGGCGGCGACGACGGTTGAGCGGATCCACCAGCAGGTTCTCCTGGTGGATGCCGCGAACAAGCGCGACCTGCTGGTCGGCCTGTTTGCCGACCGCGCCATGGCGCGCACCATCGTCTTCACCCGCACCAAGCGCGGCGCGGATGCCGTGGCGCGCCATCTCGCGGCGGCCGGTATTTCCGCCGCGGCGATTCACGGCAATAAAAGCCAGAACCAGCGGGAAATGTCGCTGGCCTCGTTCCGCGCCGGCCGGGTCCGGGCGCTGGTCGCCACCGACATCGCGGCGCGTGGCATCGACGTTGCCGGAGTGACGCATGTGGTGAACTTCGAGTTGCCCGAGGTCGCGGAGAACTATGTGCATCGCATCGGCCGGACCGCGCGGGCCGGGGCTGACGGGATTGCCATTTCCCTCTGTGGCGGCGCTGAACGCGACCTTTTGCGCAATATCGAGAAGGTGACGCGCCGCAAGATCGAGACCATCGACCGCCGGCAGCCCGGCCGGCCGGCCGCCGCCCGGGCCAATCCGGCGAAGGAGGCGCCACCCGCCCTGCGTTCGTCCCGCCAGGGAGGCAAACCGCCAGCGACTCCGGACAGAGGGCGGGCGGCCGAACCAGCCGGGACCACCGGGGGAAACGAGATGTTCCGCCTCGCCTTCATGGCGCCCCGCCATCCGGCGATGGCCGGACAGCCGGACCGCCCGGATGGCGTCCCGGCGCGGCGGAAAGCCCGGGCCGTCTGATCGCCTCCGGTCACCGCCTGCCGGCGGTGGGGCCGGCCGGTCCCGCCGACCCCTTTCCCCGCCGTCATCCGGGTTCGGTCACGGCCAGGATGACGACGCCGGCGAGGATCATCGCGGCGGCCAGGAAACGGGGCGGCGACGCCGCCTCGCCCAGCAGCAGGATCCCGGTCACAAAGGCGCCTGCCGCGCCGATGCCGGTCCAGACGCTGTAAGCGGTGCCCAGCGGCAGGCTCCGCATGGCCTGGGAGAGCAGCCAGACGCTGGCCGCCATCGCGATAAGGGCGAGAAAGGTGGGCAGGGGAAGGGTGAGCCCCGCCGACTTTTTCATGAGCAGCGCCCAGACCGTTTCCAGCAGTCCGGCGAGAAGAAGAGCGATCCAGGCCATGATCCGGCCTCCCATGCGGGGCCGGGTCGTCCCGGACAGTGATGTCAGAAGGCGGAGGTCGTCCCCCGCAACCCATCCTGGTGGTCCACCCCTAGGGGCGGGCGGCAAGCCATTCGCCTAAAGTGTGGCGCGGATAGAAAAATCGCCGGCGCCGCAAAGGGTTGGGGAACCTATTAAGTCGAAGAAATCTTCGGCAAGTATTCGAGACTACATTATCAAAATGATATCGTCATCCCCGCGAAAGCGAGGATCCATTTCGCGTTCAACGCCAGAAAGACTGTCGATCTTCGCTGATATAATGGCGGCTCCGATCATGTCGGCAGGGCTTATCTGGTTTCAGTTTTCGCGGGCAAAACGAGGATAGGGTTACGGCGGTGAATGGTCAAATACACCACACTTTAGGCGAATGGCTTGGGGCGGGCGGGAGGGGGGCCAGCCCGGTCCCCCTGTCATTTTGATCTTGTCCCTCAGTCGCCGGACGCGGGTCTCCGCCCCGCTTGGCTTTCCTCCGCTTCGCTGCGGGGCGCAGAACGC
>WASQ01000040.1:0-26549 GCA_009712185.1 Telmatospirillum sp.
GCTGACGAAGCTCCTCAAGATCGAACGACCGAATGTCCGAAGGGTCCCGGACCTTGTCCAATAACGGGGTCTTGCTCATCGCCTCTCCGGTTCCTTATTGGCTGCGCTCGACGACGAAACGTGCCGCCTCGCGCAGCAGATCGGCTTTCTCATCGAAACAATCGAGATGTCTGACGGCCTGTTCGGACAGCATCTCCGCCTGCGCCCGGGCACGGTCGATGCCCAGCAGCGAAACGAAGGTTGCCTTGCCGGCGTCGGCGTCCTTGTGCAAACCCTTGCCGACCTGGCTGGGATCACCCTCGACGTCGAGCAGGTCGTCGGCAATCTGGAAGGCAAGGCCGAGATCGTGCGCATAAGCCTTGAGGGCGTTCCGAAGCTGGCGGGGCGCCTTTCCGAGAACGGCGCCGGCCTCGCAGGAAAATCCGATCAGGCGACCGGTCTTCAGATTCTGGAGCCGCGTCACGGCCTGGACGTCCATGTCGAGTTCGTGCGCCCGCAGATCGAAAATCTGGCCGCCCACCATGCCGGCGGCACCCGACGCGGTCGCCAGTTCCCAAACCAGTTCGCACCGGACCTGGGGATCGGAATGGGTATTGGGGCCGGCCACCACCTCGAATGCCTTGGTCAGCAGGGCGTCGCCCGCCAGAATGGCGGTCGCCTCGTCAAAAGCCTTGTGACAGGTCGGGCGGCCGCGGCGCAGATCGTCGTCGTCCATTGCCGGCAGGTCGTCATGCACCAGCGAGTAACAGTGAACCATCTCGATCGCCGCGGCGACGCGGATGGCCGCGCTCTCCGCCACATTGAAGAGGCGCGATGTCTGCATGACAAAGAAGGGACGCAGCCGCTTGCCACCGTCCAGGGTGGAATAGCGCATCGCTTCGATCAGGCGGTTCTCGGGACCGTCCACCGGCGGTAGAAGGCGGTCCAGTTCCATGTTGACCGCGGTGGCGGTTTCGGCCAGTGCGGCCTTCATTGTGCTCACGACAAGTATTCCTTTACCCGATATCGGCCGGTTGAGTAGTGACGGCGCCGTCCGGTCCGAGCACGATTCGATCGACACGGGCCTGGGCCTCGGCCAGTTTCGCTTCGCAACGACGTTTCAGCTCGACGCCCCTGGTGTAGGCGTCGATAGCCTCGTCAAGCCGACCCTTGCCCTCTTCCAACTGGCGCACAATGCGTTCCAGTTCGGCCAGCGCATCTTCGAAACTCATGGCCGCAATGTCGGTGGGCAGGTCCGCCAACGCTTCACTCCTCGGGATGAAAGGGCCGCAGTTTACGCCGTCCATGCGACAGTCGCAACAAGGGCGGGTGGAAAAGTCACAGGTGTGACCTTTTCGCTATGCCCCAGATGCACGGGGTCGACGTTTCGCATACTTCTATATGTTGATGCCATCCGTCCGTGATGGCGTCACGGGGGAGCTTGAGGGGCCGTCACGCAGCCCCTGAGGGGACATGTCGCTGGGGCTGGCCTTCGCCGCCGGGCTCCTGCATAGTGCGGCACCATGGCAAAAATAAGATTGGACCAGTTGCTGGTCGACCGCGGTCTGGTGGACAGCCGGTCCCGCGCTCAGGCGTTGGTGATGGCGGGGCTGGTGTTTTCCGGCGAGCGCCGGCTTGACAAGCCGGGGCAGGCGGTTCCGGACGAGACGGTGCTTGAGGTGCGTGGCCAGGACCATCCCTGGGTGTCGCGTGGCGGTTTGAAACTTGCAAAGGCGATTGAGACCTTCAGTGTCGATCCTGCCGGGCTTGTCGCCATCGATGTCGGGGCGTCCACCGGCGGCTTTACCGACGTTCTGCTGACCCATGGCGCGTCGAGGGTCTACGCTGTCGATGTCGGTCACGGACAACTGGCCTGGAAACTGCGCAACGATCCGCGCGTGACGGTGCTTGAGCGGACCAACGCCCGCCATCTGAGCGCCGCGGAGATTCCCGAACCCGTCGATATGGTGGTCTGCGACGCCAGCTTCATCGGCCTTGAGGTCGTTCTGCCGGCCGCGATGGCCCTGACCCGTCCCGGGGCATGGCTGGTCGCCCTGATCAAACCGCAGTTCGAAGTGGGCAAGGGGCGGGTCGGAAAAGGTGGCGTGGTCAGGGATCCCGCCCTTCATGCGGAGGTGTGCGAGCGTATCGTCGCCTGGCTGGCGGCCATGCCCGGCTGGCAGGTGACCGGTGTCGTCGAAAGCCCGATCACCGGACCGGAGGGGAACAAGGAATTCCTGATCGTCGGCCGCAAGGATTCCGTCGGCGGATGACGCCGCCGCTCATTCGGCGGCGGCTGGGGCGCGGGCCGCGTCGATACGGGCTCCGACGAGGACGGCAGCGATAATGATGCAGGCGGCGCCGGCGATCAGGAACGCCCCCAGATAGGTGCCGAGGCTGCCCCTCAGCACGCCGGCCCCGAACGCGGCGGTCGCCGCGCCAAGCTGATGGCCCGCCGAGATCCAGCCGAACAGGACCGGAGCATCGCGGTCGCCGAAGGACTGCGTTGCCAGCCGTACGGTCGGCGGAACAGTGGCGATCCAGTCAAGGCCGTAGAACGCGGCGAACAGGGACAATTCGAAGAAGCTGAAATCCGAAAAAGGCAGGAACAGCAGGGAAAGACCGCGCAATCCGTAATACCAGGCCAGCAGGGTGCGGTTGTCGTAGCGGTCGGACAGCCAGCCTGAGAGGGTGGTTCCGACCAGATCGAGCACGCCCATGGCGGCCAGCAGGCTGGCGGCGCGAACTTCCGGCAGCCCATGATCCAGGCAAAGTGCGATCAGATGGGTGCCGATCAGGCCGTTGGTCGACAGGCCGCAGACGAAAAAGCTGCTCCACAGGAGCCAGAACACGGGCTTGCGGACGCCCCGGCCGAGAGCGCCGAAGGCCGTTTGCAGGGGATTGCCGCCGGTGGCCGTGGATCTGTCGATCTCCGTTGCGCCATAGGGAGGCAGGCCGATGTCGGCAGGGCGTTCCGGCACCAGCAGGGCGACGATCGGGATCACCGCCAGCGTGGCGCCGGCGACGATGGCGCTGGCCTGGCGCCAGCCTTCCGCTTCGACCAGTCGGGCCAGCACCGGCAGGAAGACAAGCTGCCCTGTTGCCGTGCTGGCGGTCAGCAGGCCCACGGCAAATCCCCGACGCCGGTGAAACCAGCGATTCACCACAGCGGCGCCCAGAACCATGGCGACCGTGCCGCTGCCGATCCCGGTCAGAACACCCCAGGTCAGTACCATCTGCCAGGGGGACCGCACCAGCGTCGTGGCGGCGACCGACAGCCCCAGCAGCAGCAGGGCCGCCAGCATCGTCCGCCGGATGCCGAACACCTGCATTGCGGCGGCGGCGAACGGCCCGGTCAGGCCATAAAGGGCGATCCCGACCGAGATCGCGAAGGAAACGGTCGCGCGGTCCCAGCCGAGATCCTTCATCAGCGGGACCAGAAGGACACCCGGCATGCTGCGGACTCCGGCCGCCGTCAGAAGGGCGAGGAAAACGCCGGCAGCCACGATCCAGGCATAATGAAATCGTCCTTCGGTCCAGCGGGCCAGAATGCGCATGAAAAGGTCCATTTCCTGATCAGAGGAATAGTTGTATATACACGCAATGGTGCGGCAATGACAAGTCCGGGAACAAGTCCGGCAGATGATTGGCCCGGAACGAGGGACGACGCGGGAGAGGCTTATGACCAGACCAGGAAACGGACCCGGGGATGATGGAAGCCCGGGGAGCGGCAGGGATCGCGGCACGGAGCCGTCGTCAGGCAACGACGAGGCCGTCCTGACAGAGAATGGCCCGGCGACGGCTTGCGTTTGCGCCCGGTTGCGCCATGCCAGCCGGGCCATGACCCGGATCTATGATCATCATCTCGAGCACGCGGGTCTGACGCTGATGCAATATTCCCTGCTGACCCGCCTGTCGCGCGTCGCCCCTCCGACGATGCGGGCGCTCTCCATTCTGATGGGACTGGACCGCAGCAGCCTGACCCGGACGCTGGAACCGTTGAAGGAGCGCGGCTGGCTTGACGTGGAGCCGGGCCAGGACCGCCGCAGGCGGATCGTCCGGCTGACGGATGCGGGCCGTCAGGCCCGACTGGCGGCGGAACCGTTATGGCAGGCCGCCCAGGAGGATGTGCGCCGCCGCCTGGGCACGGCGGAGACGATGCAGATGATTGCCATGCTGGAACGGGCGGCGGACCGGCTGGACCAGGCGGTCCCGCCGGGCATCGGGCCGGAGGGGGGATGAAAAAAATCGGCGGGGCGGACCCGCCGATGGATTTTTCACCCGATTCCCTTTGTTCCCGGTCCCTTTTTTTCAGTGGACCTCAACGGGGGGCATGCGCAGGTCCTGGCCGTCGAGGTCAAGCATCGCGAGAACGGGTCGGATTGCCGTCAGGAGTCTGGTCAGGCGCGCCTCGATCGTGATGGCCGTGCTGACCTCCTCCGGCAGGCGGCCGTTCCGGGCGATGTCCAGAAGATAGTCGAAAGGCGCCTTCGGATGCGGGAATGGCACCAGGGTGACGGGCATCTGGGCCGGCAGACGGGCCAGTTCGCGGATTTCGACCAGTGCCGCGGCATAACCGCCGGTCTGATCGACGAGCCCCAGGCGTTTGGCCGCATCCCCGGTCCAGATCCGACCGCGTGCCAGCTTGTCCATGTCCTCCGGCTTCAGCTTTCGCGCCTGCTGCGCCTTGGTGGTGAAGTCGGCATAGATATGGTCAAGGCTGGTATTCATCCGTTCCCAGCCGCTGGCGGAGAAGGGCGTATTGGTGCTCCAGATCGCGGAATTCTGTCCGTTGTGCACCTCGTCCCAGCTCACACCCAGCTTCTTCCACAGTTCGGCCAGCACGATCTTGCCGGAAAACACGCCGATGGACCCGGTCACCGTGCCCGGCTGGGCGATGATACGGTCGGCTGCCATGGCCGAAAAATAGCCGCCCGACGCCGCCACATCGCCCATCGACACGATCACGGGCTTGCCGGACGCCCGGGCATTGGTCACTTCTCGCCAGATGGCGTCGGAGGCCGTGTAGGATCCGCCGGGACTGTCGATCCGGAACAGGATGGCCTTGATCGAGGGATCTTTGAGCGCTTCGTGGAACGCCTTCGCCACACGCTCCGAGGACATGGCGGTGTCCTCTTCCAGCGGGTTGTCCTCGGCGCTGCCGCGCTGCACCTGTCCGATGCCATAGATCAGCGCGACTTTGACCGCGTTGGGCTCGGGAGGCAGGCGGGACTGGTATTTTTCGATTCCGACGATTTTGGCGCCGCCTTCTGTCAGCGACTTCACGACCTCGTCCCAATAGGCCAGACGGTCGACCAGTCCGCCGTCCTTGGCCTCGGAGGCCAGCAGGGGGGCCCGGTCGACCAGCGTCTTGACCTGGGGCGGCGTCAAGCCCCGCGCCGCTGCCACACCCTCGGTCACCTGACGGGACCAGGTGTCGATCAGCATCTGCATCGACTCCCGGCTTTCCTTGGTGAACCGCGTCTGGGTGAAGGTCTCGATCGCGCTCTTATATTCGTGCCGGGCGCCGAATTCGGTCTGGATGCCAAGCGCGTCCAGGGTCCCTTTGATGAAGGGGCGTTCCGCCGAGAAACCGGTCAGGCCGATGCCGCCGGACGGCTGCAACCAGATTTCCTGGAACGCGCTTGCCAGATAGTAGGCGACCGTTCCCCCGCCCATTTCGCCCAAACCCGACGAGAACAGGACCGTCCGCTTGTTGGCTTTGCGAAACGCCAGCACGGCATCGCGGATTTCCTGCGTGCGGGCCATGCCCGGCGCCCCGCGGTCCAACCGGGCCACCAGCGCCGTCACCGCCGGATCCCGGGCCGCGCGATCCAGCGTTTCGACCAGTTCATTGACCGCCATGGAGTGCCCGCCCTGCAATTGGGCAAACGGACCTTCGGGCATCTTTTCGACGACGCCGGAATTCAGATCCAGAAGCAGAACCATCTGCTTGGGCAACGGTTCCGGACGGTGCGACAGGGCGGCGACGGTGCCCAGACCCGCGATCGCCAGGGTCAGGCTTCCGATGATGGCAAGGATGATCAATAGGATGCGACCCAACAGCCGCATGGCTTTTCTCCCTTGAGCGAACGACAGGCGCGACAGGCCATACCATAGCATCCGGGTGTCTTCCTGCATCAATAAGCTGATGGGGCTGGTCGGATGATGTGTTTCCCAACCATCGCGGAGGGGATCGGGATTACAATGGCGTCATGACGGATCCTTCGACGGTTGTGACGGCGCGCCACTGGCATCCGCTTCCCGACGGACGCGTGCAGTGCGACGTCTGTCCGCGCGCCTGCCGGCTTCATGACGGACAGCGGGGGTTCTGTTTCGTCCGCGCCCGCAAGGGGGATGCGATGGTGCTGGCCACCTACGGCCGCTCATCGGGCTTCTGCGTCGATCCCATCGAGAAAAAGCCGCTTCACCATTTTTTCCCGGGAACTCCGGTCCTGTCCTTCGGAACCGCCGGCTGCAACCTGACCTGCAAATTCTGCCAGAACTGGACCATCAGCAAGGCGGCCGACATGGACCGGCTGACCGACGCCGCCTCGCCCGACGACATCGCCCGGACGGCGCGATCGCTGGGATGCCGGTCGGTGGCGTTCACCTATAACGACCCGGTCGTGTTCCTGGAGTATGCGACGGATGTCGCGCGCGCCTGTCATGCCCATGGATTGAAGACCGTCGCGGTCACCGCCGGCTATATGACGGCCCCGGCGCGGGCCGATTTCTACACCCACATGGACGCCGCCAACGTCGATCTCAAGGCCTTCACCGAAACCTTCTATCAGGGCCTGTGCTCGGGCCGCCTGGCCCCTGTTCTGGACACCCTTCTCTATCTCCGTCACGAGACCCGCGTCTGGCTGGAAATCACGACGTTGCTGATTCCCGGGCACAATGACGGAGATGCCGAGATCCGGGCCCTGGCCGAGTGGGTTCTGGGCAGGCTGGGTGCGGATATCCCGGTTCATTTCAGCGCGTTTCATCCGGACTGGCGGATGGAGGGGACTCCCCCGACCCCGCCGGCGACGCTGAGCCGGGCGCGGCGTATCGCCATGGCGGCGGGACTGCGCTATGTCTATACCGGCAATGTGCATGACCGCGACGGAGGCACCACCCTCTGTCCCGGTTGCGGAGCGCCGGTGATCGTCCGCGACTGGTACCGGCTCAACCACTGGTCTCTCGTCCGGGGCCAGGGCGCGGGGGAGGGCCGCTGTTCCGCCTGTGGATCCGCCATTCCCGGACTGTTCGAGAGCCGGCCCGGCGATTGGGGGGCAAGGCGGTTGCCGGTGCGGTTGCAAAGCGTCCGGAGATGACTTAAAACCGCCCCGCAGTGGAGAGGCGGTAGATTCCATGATAAAGCGATGGGCATCCTGGGCGATCAAGATTGCCCTGACCGGTGGAGCACTGTGGTATCTCCAGGCAAAGGTCGATCTCGCCGCCGCCTGGAACGTCGGAAAAAGCATCTCACCGATGATGTTTCTGGCGGCGTTTCTGCTTCAGGTCGTCCAGATCCTGATCTGTGCGGGGCGCTGGCGCCTCGTCCTGCGCGCGCTCGGCGCCGATCTGCCGTTCGGTCAGGCGTGCCAGATTTTCTGCATCGGCAATTTTTTTGGACAGGTGCTCCCCGGCGCCGTCGGCGGCGACGCCGTGCGCATGTGGAAAACCCATCGGGCCGGTCTATCCCTGACCGCATCGGTCAATTCAGTGGCCCTCGAAAGGGTCGCCACCGTGTTCGGTCTGGTGTTGCTGGTCGCCGCCAGCCAGCCGTTGCTGCTCGACCGTCTCGCCGGACAGTTTCCGGTCTGGGCCTTCCCCGGCCTGACGCTGGCGGGCGTTGCCGGCATCGTCTGCCTGGGCCTCCTGGACAGGGCACCGCAGTCCCTGGGGCATCTCCGGGTGATCCAGGGATTCGCCCGTCTTGCCGCCGACAGCCGCCGCCTGTTTTTTCAGGCGCGGAAGTGCATCCCGCTGCTGGTCGTCGTGGTCATCGGACATATCAATCTGGCGCTGGTCGTCTATGTTCTCGCCATCGGGCTTGACATCGACGTCACGGCGCTTGATTGCATGGTTCTGGTTCCGCCGGTGATTCTGATCGCCACCCTGCCCATTTCGATGGCCGGATGGGGCCCGCGTGAGATGGCCATGATCACCGCGTTCGGGTTCATCGGTGTCTCGAAGGAACATGCCACCGCGCTGTCGGTGCTGTTCGGCGCGGTTTCCGTCATGATCGCCCTGCCCGGCGGCATCTTCTGGCTCCTTGCCCGTCGCGAGGCGTCGCCCGACGACGCCGGCCAGGACGCCGGTTCCGTCTGAGATCTCCTTTCCGGGGGTGCGAAAGGGCGCCCCTGTCCGTGATTCATCCGTTGTTATGAGGAAATCCGTCCGATGAAAATCTCCTTTGCCAAGGCAACAGTGCCCACCGAGGGCGCGCTCGTCGTCGGTGTCCTGGAAGACCGGGTGTTGACCCCCACCGCGGCCGACATCGACGCCAGGACCCAGGGGCTGATCGCCCGCGCCATGGCCGCCAGCCGCTTCGAGGGCAAGCGGGATCAGACCCTGCTGCTGCTGGCTCCGGCGGGCCTGGAACTGGCCCGGTTGCTGTTGATCGGCCTTGGCAAGGCGGCTGATATCGATGCCAAGGTGGCGCAGTCTTTCGGTGGCGGCGCCGTCGCGCAGCTCCAGGGGGCGGGTGATCAGGTCGTCGCCATCGCGGCGGACGCCATTGCCGGCGCCCCGATCGGCGCTGCCGATTTCGCCGCCAACGCGGCGCTGGGCGCCCGTCTGCGGTCTTATCGGTTCGACAAATACCGCACCCGGGAGAAGAAGGAGGAAAAGCCCTCCGTCAAGAAGCTGTCGGTGCTGTTGTCCGATGTGACCGCCGCCAAGCAGGCCTATCAGCCGCTCGATGCCGTCGCCGACGGCGTTTTCCTGACCCGCGATCTGGCGTCGGAGCCCGCCAATGTGATCTATCCCGAGAGCCTCGCCGCCAAGGCGCAGACGCTGTCGGAGCTGGGCGTGGAGGTCGAGGTCCTGTCCGAAAAGCAGATGCGCAAACTCGGCATGGGGGCGCTGCTGGCTGTGGGCCAGGGCAGCGAGAAGGATTCCCAGATGGTGGTCATGCAATGGAAGGGGGCCGGGACCGACGAGGCGCCGGTCGCTTTCATCGGCAAGGGCGTGACCTTCGATTCGGGCGGGATTTCGATCAAGCCGGCGGCGGGTATGGAGGAAATGAAGACCGATATGGGCGGCGCCGCCGTGGTGATCGGTCTGATGAAGGCGCTGGCCCTGCGCAAGGCCAGGGTCAACGCGGTCGGGATTGTCGGCCTGGTGGAGAATATGCCGTCCGGCAACGCGCAGCGTCCGGGCGATGTCGTGACCTCCGCCTCCGGCCAGACCATCGAGGTGATCAACACCGACGCCGAGGGGCGCCTGGTGCTGGCCGATGCCCTGTGGTACGCCCAGGATCGTTTCAAACCCCGCGCGATGGTGGATCTGGCGACCCTGACCGGCGCCATCGTCATCTCGCTGGGCGACTATTACGCCGGGCTGTTCGCCAATAATGACGATCTGGCGGAGCGGCTGCTGGGCGCCGGGGCCAAGGTGTCGGAGCCGCTGTGGCGGATGCCGCTCGACGACCAGTATGACAAGCAGATCAAGTCCGACATCGCCGACATGAAGAACACGGGCGGACGCGAGGCGGGAAGCATCACCGCCGCCATGTTCCTGAAGCGGTTCGTCAAGGACACGCCCTGGGCCCATCTCGACATCGCCGGCGTGACCTGGTCCAAGAAGGATCTGGCCGTGACCCCGAAAGGCGCCACAGCGTTCGGTGTCCGTCTGCTGGACCGGTTGGTGGCGGACCATTACGAACAGAAGTGATCCGGTGCCGGAGATCGGTTTTACGCCTGTCGCCGGGACGGATGCCATTGCGGTCGGCGTCCGTCCCGGCGGAGTCCTCGCTCCGACGGCGGGACGGGTGGACCGGGGAGGGATGATCGCCCGCGTTCTTGCCGGCTCCCGCGCTTTCAAAGGGGAGGAGGGGGACGTTCTTCCGGTCTGCACGCCGGACGGATGGATCGTCCTGGTGGGCCTCGGCGATCCGGACGAGGACGCCGCCGCCCGGTTCCGCCGGATCGGCGGGTCGCGTTATCAGGAACTGGCCGACGCCGGCATCTCCCGGCTTGACGTGGCTCTGGATCTGTCGCCCGCCGAAGCCGCCGAGGTGGCTTACGGCCTTGCGCTGAGGTCCTGGCGGCCGCCCCTGCGCTACCGGTCGAAACCCGATCCCGACGAGGTCCCGACCCTGGACGCCGTCCGCATGGTGTCGGGCGATCCCGACGCCGCGCGGGCCGCCTATGAGCCGCTGGCCGCCCGGGCCGCCGCCGCCGCCCTGGTCCGCGATCTCGTGGTGGCGCCCGGGAACGAACTGACGCCGGAGGGCTTTCTGTCGCGCCTGCGCGGGTTGCAGGATCACGGGATCGGTGTCGAGGACGTCGACCCGGCCGCCGTTCCTCTGCCGCTGCTGGCGGCCGTCGGGGCAGGCAGCGCCCATCCGCCGAAGCTGGTGGTACTGACATGGCCGGGGGGCGAAGGCGCTCCCGTCGTGCTGGTCGGGAAGGGGATCACCTTCGACGCCGGCGGAATTTCGATCAAGCCCGCCGAAGACCTGGAGGAGATGAAAGGTGATATGGCCGGCGCCGCCGCCGTGGCCGGTGCCCTTCTGGCGGCGGCGTTGCGCAAGGCGCCCGTGGCCCTGGTGGGCGTGCTGGCACTGGCCGAAAACATGCCCTCCGGCCGGGCCTGCCGGCCGGGTGACGTGGTGGTCGGTCATGCCGGCCTGTCGGTTGAAATCGTCGATACCGACGCCGAGGGGCGCCTTGTCCTGGCCGACGCCCTGTCCTATGCGGCAGAGCGTTTCAAGCCCCGGATGATGATTGATCTGGCCACGCTGACCGGGGCCGTCGAGGAGGCCCTGGGGCGGCACCGCGCCGGCTTGTTCACGGCGTCGGACGATCTCGCCGGCCGGCTGATGGCGGCCGGCGAGGCGGAGGAGGAGCGCCTGTGGCGCCTCCCCCTGACCGACGTCTATGACGAGGCGGTCAGAAGCCCGGTGGCCGATCTGCGGAACTGCTGCTGGGAGGAGGAGGACGGGCCGGACGCCCTGCATGCCGCGCGGTTCCTCGCCCATTTCGTGCCGGAGGGCGTGCCCTGGGCGCATATCGACATCGCCGGAGTGGCCGAGGCCGACGAGGATGGTCCCCTGGCGGCGGAAGGTCCGACCGGATTTGGTGTCCGGCTTCTCGACCGGCTGGTCGGTGACGGGCGCGAGGGGTAAACTGGAACGATGATACCCCGCGTCGGCTTCTATCATTTGCAGAAAAGCAGCCTGGAACAGGCGTTGCCACGGCTGCTCGACCGGATCCTGGCAAGCCGCCAGCGGGCATTGATCATGGCCGGATCGGCCGAGAGGGTGGCCTTTCTTGATTCGATGCTGTGGACCCAGGAACCGGACTCCTGGATCCCGCATGGCACGGCGCGCGACGCCGATGCCGGTCTGCAACCGGTTTTCCTGACGGACCGGGACGAGAATCCCAATGATGCCCAGGTTCTTTTACTGACCGACGGGGTGGTGTCGCGGCGGATGGAGGAGTTCGCCCGCTGCCTGACCCTGTTCGATGGCAAGGACGAAGAGGCCGTCCGCGCCACCCGGGTGCTTTGGAAGGAATGGAAGGGCCTGGGGTACGATCTGACCTATTATCAGCAGACCGAACGCGGTGGCTGGCTGGAAAAGGCCAGGGCGAATGCCCCGGACGGCTCAAATGTTGGCGTGGCTGCCGGCGCCGACACAACAAATCGCGTCGCGGCAGGAGGAGAAGAATGTTGAAAGGCAAGTTGTTGGTGGCCCAGGGAGGCGGGCCGACCGCTGTGATCAACCAATCACTGGTGGGAGCGGTGCTGGAATCACGGAAGTTCCTCAATGTCGATCTTGTCTATGGCGCCCTTCATGGCGTTCGCGGCATTGTCGACGAGGATTTTCTCGACCTGACGCGCGAGACGACCCATAACCTTGAAATGGTCGCCCAAACTCCGGCGTCCGCGCTCGGCTCGACCCGGGACAAGCCCGACCTGAAATATTGCCAGGAAATCTTCAAGGTTCTGCGGGCGCATGGTGTCGCCTATTTCTTCTACATCGGCGGCAATGACAGTTCGGACACGGTGCGCATCGTCAGCGAGGAGGCCCAGAAGGCCGGATACCCGTTGCGTACCATCCACATCCCGAAAACCATCGACAACGATCTGGTCCTGAACGACCACACCCCCGGTTTTCCTTCCGCCGCGCGGTTCGTGGCGCAGGCCTTCATGGGCGCCAATCTCGACAACTGGGCACTTCCCGGCGTCTATCTGGCGGTGGTGATGGGGCGCCACGCCGGCTTCCTGACCGCGGCTTCGGCCCTTGGCAAGAAATTCCCTGACGACGGCCCGCACCTGATCTATCTGCCGGAGAGGGATTTCGATCTGGACCGGTTCCTGGCGGATGTGAAGGACACCTATGAGCGCTTCGGGCGCTGCGTCATCGCGGTGAGCGAGGGCGTCCACGACCGGGACGGCGTGCCGATCGCCGTCAAGCTTGCCAAGGAGCAGGAGCGCGACGCCCATGGCAATGTGCAGCTTTCCGGTACCAGCAGCCTTGCCGATCTGCTGACCGAAACGATCCGGACGCGCCTCAACATCAAGCGCGTCCGTGGCGATACCCTGGGCTATATGCAGAGGTCCTTCATCGGTTGCGTGTCCGATGTCGACCAGCGCGAGGCCCGCGAGGTCGGTGAAAAGGCGGTGCAATATGCGATGTGGGGCGATCGCGACGGTTCGGTGACGATCCAGCGCACCGGGTTCTATTCGGTGGACTACAAACTGGCCCCCCTGCCGGATATCGCCGGCAAGACGCGGACCATGCCGGACGAATTCATCGCAGCGTCCGGCACCGACATCACCGACGCCTTCCGGCTCTATCTGCGGCCCTTGCTGGGATCGCGCATGCCCGATGCCTATCACCTGCGCAGCCAGAGCAACCGGGTTCCGAAAATTCTGAACAAGTAACGAAAATGGCGCGGACCACCGGCGGTCCGCGCCACAAATCACCCTTTTCCGCCCCTTTGGTGACGTCCCTGACGGGACGCTCCCTCAGTCTGCCGGCTGGGTGGCGGCCTCAGCCTCGTCATAGGCCATCTGCGCCGACAGCCAGGCATCCTCGGCGTCCGCCGACGCGCGCGAGACCTCTCCCAATTCCCGTTGCAGACGGGCCACCTCGTCGGCCGGGCCGCTGTAAAGCGCCGGATCCGCCAGTCTGGATTCCAGGACCGCCTTCCGGCGATGCAGATCCTCCACCTGCTTTTCCGCTTTCTGGACAGCCTTTCGCAAAGGCGCGAGCTGGGCCCGGAGCTCCGCCGCGGCCCGGCGTTCGTCCCGACGGTTGGGCGCATTGTCCCGCGTGGCGCGGCCGTCGCGCCGGGCCTGCCGGGCCTGATCCAGAAGAAGCCGCCGGTAATCGTCCAGGTCTCCCTCGAACGCGTGCACCTGACCGTCGGCCACCAGCCACAGGCGGTCGGCCGCCAGTTCGATCAGATGAGGGTCGTGGCTGATCAGCACCACCGCGCCCTCATAGGCGTTCAGCGCCGAGACCAGAGCTTCGCGGCTGTCGATGTCGAGATGGTTGGTGGGCTCGTCCAGGATCATCAGATGGGGCGCATCCCGGCTCATCAGCGCGAACAGCAGGCGCGATTTCTCGCCGCCGGACAGATTGGCAACCTTGACGTCGGCCCGGTCCTGGCCGAACCCGAAACGGCCCAGTTGCGCGCGCACCTTGGCTGGCAGCGCATCCGGCATCAGGTCGCGCATATGGTCGTAAGGCGTCGCATCGACCGACAGTTCCTCGGTCTGATGCTGGGCGAAATAGCCGATCCGGAGCTTGCCCGAACCCCGCAACCGCCCCTCCAGAAGGGGCAGGCGGCCGGACAGAACCTTGGCGAGGGTCGACTTGCCGTTGCCGTTGGCGCCCAGCAGGGCGATCCGGTCCTCCATGTCGACACGCAGGTTCAGATTGCGCAAGACCGGCTTCCCCGGGGCATATCCGGCCTGTCCCTTCTCGATCGCGATGATCGGCGGAGAGAGCTGTTCGGGATCGGGAAAATCGAAACTGACCGGCTGGTCCTCGATGACCGAGATCGGCGGTCCCAGACGTTCCAGCATCTTGACCCGGCTCTGCGCCTGCGCCGCCTTGGTCGCCTTGGCGCGGAAACGGTCGATGAAGGCTTGCAGCTTCTGACGCTGCTCCATCTGCTTGGCGGCGGCCTTTGCCGCCAGTTCCATCTTTTCCCGGCGGACCTGCTCGAACCGGTCGTAATTGCCGCCATAGGCCACCAGCTTCAACTGGTCGATATGGACGATCCGGTCGGCGACCGTGTTGAGAAGCCCGCGGTCGTGACTGATCACGATCAGGGTGCCCGGATAGCCCGCCAGATAGTTTTCCAGCCACAGGCTGGCTTCCAGATCCAGGTGATTGGTGGGTTCGTCCAGCAGCAGCAGGTCCGGCGCGGCAAACAGCGCGCCCGCCCGGGCGCCGCGCATGCGCCAGCCGCCGGAATAGCTGGACACCGGACGATCCTGGTCCTCGGCGGAAAAACCGAGACCCGCCAGAATGGCCGCGGCCCGGGCTGGCGCGGAATGCGCCTCGATGGTTGCCAGCCGTTCATGGATGTCGGCCAGCCGGGCCGGGTCGGCAACGGTCTCCGATTCCGCCAGCAGCCGGGTCCGTTCGGGATCGTGCGCCAGAACGCAATCGAGGAGGGAGGAGTCACCGTCCGGCGCCTCCTGGGAAACACAACCAACGCGTGCGCGCGTGCGCACCATGACCGATCCAGCGTCCGGGTGCAGTTCACCCAGGATCAGTTTCAGAAGCGTCGATTTTCCGGATCCGTTGCGTCCGACCAGTCCGACCCGTTGTCCCTGGGCGACATGGACGGTGGCATTTTCCAGCAGGGTTCGCCCGCCGATCCGGTAAGTGAGATCATTGACGTGAAGCATCGCGGATGCGAATAGCACGTCTTCCCGGCCGAGGTCAAAGCCGCCGGTCGGACGCTATCCCAAAAGCCGGTCCCGAAAGCTGGTCGTTGCCAGTATTGCGCCGAGAGGGTATAACCCGCCTTCTTCCGCCTTCGATTCCCAGAATGCCCGGAATGCGAGCAGACCGCTTACGTTCGAGGCGTCCGGGGTCGGGCGGCTTTTGGAAAATGAGGCGCGCGTTCGGGGGAAGAGCGCGCCCAATCAGACAAGGACAATCGAATCATGGCAGTTGAACGCACTCTGTCGATTATCAAACCCGACGCCACGCGCCGCAATTTGACGGGGAAGATCAATGCTCGTTTCGAGGAGGCCGGTTTGCGCATCGTCGGCCAGAAGCGTCTGCGCCTGACCCGGGAACTGGCAGAGAAGTTCTACGCGGTCCACGCGGAACGGTCGTTCTTCAATGACCTGTGCACCTTCATGACGTCCGGCCCGGTGGTCGTTCAGGTTCTCGAAGGGGAAAACGCGGTCGCGCGCAATCGTGAGTTGATGGGGGCCACAAATCCGGCCAATGCCGCGCCCGGGACCATCCGCGCCGACTTCGCCGAATCCGTGGAGGCCAATTCGGTCCACGGGTCGGACAGCCTTGAAAACGCGAACAACGAAATCGCCTTTTTCTTTGCGCAGACGGAAATCGTCGGCTGATCAGGGGTGCGAGCGCAGCTTTTCCCCGCTGCGCCATCACTTCGGGTCGAAAGGGAACGCCTCCTCACGGGAGGCGTTTTTTTTAGGGCCGGATTGATCCCGGCCCGCGACGATCGGGAACGATCAGCGCGGGCCGGTCTTTCGGCGATTGAGATGCCCCGGGACGATGGATATGCCGGGGACCCGCCGCCTCAGTTGAAGCGCAGGTCGATGATCTCGTAAGACTTCGAGCCGCCCGGGGTGCTGACCTCGACGGAGTCGGAGACCCGCTTCCCGATCAGGGCGCGGGCCAGGGGCGAATGGATGGACAGACGGCCGGACCGGATATCCGCCTCATGGACGCCGACGATCTGATAGACCGACTCCTCGTCATTGTCCTCGTCCGCCAGCGTCACGGTGGCGCCGAACCGCACCGTGTCGCCACTCATCTGCGAAACGTCGATCACCTGCGCCCGGCTGATGATGTCCTCAAGCTCGGTGATCCGGCCTTCGATGAAGCTCTGGCGTTCCCGCGCCGCGTTATACTCGGCGTTCTCGGACAGGTCGCCATGTTCCCTGGCTTCCGCAATGGCACGGATCACGGCCGGGCGCTCAACGCTCTTCAACTGCCTGAGTTCATCCTCCAGAGCCTTCAGCCCACCCGGAGTCATCGGGATTTTTTCCATACGAACTTCCTGAAAAACATAGAACACCCCTTCGGCCAGGCCATCCCGGCCGTTGAGCGTTCTCCGTGGTGAAAGCCTAACGGACCGATATCACGCGTCCCGTTAGGCTTTCACCCCAATCATTCCGCCGGGTCGACAGCGGGCCCAACGCCACCTCTGACGTTGGGCCCTGACCGTTAGAACGAACTGCTAAAATACGACTGCAAGGGGGCGACATCAAGCGTCCCCGCTTTCAGCGCCTGAATGGCGTCGACCGCGGCCCTCGCTCCCGCCAAAGTCGTGTAATGCGGGATGTTGCGGGTCAATGCCGTCCGCCGGATCGAGAAACTGTCGGACACGGCCTGCGATCCTTCGGTGGTGTTGACGACCAGTTGCACCTGTCCCGACAGCATGGCATCGACGCAGTGAGGACGCCCCTCCAGAACCTTATTGACGATGCCGACCTCGACGCCCTGCTCCTGCAAAAGTTTGGCCGTGCCGCAAGTGGCGATCACCTTGAAGCCCAGCCCGACCAGCCGCCGGGCGATGTCGACCAGGGCCGGCTTGTCGCCGTCGCGCACCGACAGGAAGGCCGTGCCTTCGGTCGGCAGCCGGGTCCCGCTGCCAAGCTGGGATTTGGCAAAGGCGCGCGGGAAATCGCTGTCGATCCCCATCACCTCACCGGTGGATTTCATTTCCGGGCCCAGCAGGATGTCGACGCCGGGGAAGCGGGCGAAGGGGAACACCGCCTCCTTGACCGCAACATGGTTGAGCGGCCGTTCGCTGAGATGGAAGGAGGCCAGGGGCTCTCCCGCCATGACCCGGGCCGCGATCTTGGCGATCGGAATGCCGGTGGCCTTGGCGACGAAGGGGACCGTCCGGCTGGCGCGCGGGTTGACTTCCAGGATGTAGATGTCGCCGGCCTTGACCGCGAACTGCACATTCATCAGACCGACGACCTTGAGCGAACGCGCGAGAAGGGCCGTCTGCCGCTTGATCTCGTCGACCACGGCGGGAGCCAGGGAATGGGGCGGAAGGGAACAGGCCGAATCGCCCGAATGGATGCCCGCTTCCTCGATATGTTCCATGATGCCGGCGACATAGACGTCCTTGCCATCGGCCAGGCAATCGACATCCACCTCGGTGGCGTCGGACAGATAGCGGTCGATCAGCACCGGGTTGTTCCCCGTGACCAGGACCGCGTCTTTCATGTAGCGTTCCAGGCCTTCCCGGTCATGGACGATCCGCATGGCCCGGCCGCCCAGGACATAGGACGGGCGGATGACGACGGGATAGCCGATCTTCTCCGCGACGGCGGCGGCCTCATCCTGGGTGCGCGCCGTCCCGTTGTCGGGCTGGCGCAGACCGAGGTCGCGCAGCAGGACCTGAAAGCGTTCGCGGTCCTCGGCCAGATCGATGGCGTCGGGAGACGTTCCGAGGATGGGAATCTCCGCCTTTTCGAGGGCCGCGGCCAGCTTCAGCGGGGTCTGCCCGCCGAACTGCACGATCACGCCCTGGACGCGGCCCTTGCTTTGTTCCTTGCGGACCAGATCGATCACGGTCTCGGTGGTCAGCGGCTCGAAATACAGGCGGTCGGAGGTATCGTAGTCGGTCGACACGGTTTCCGGGTTGCAGTTGACCATGATGGTCTCTTTGCCGACGGCCGACAGGGCGTAGGCGGCATGGACACAGCAATAGTCGAATTCGATGCCCTGACCGATGCGGTTGGGACCGCCGCCCAGGATGACCACCTTCTCGCGGTCGGAGGGGTCGGCCTCGCAATCCGCGGGGATGATGCCGTCGCCCTCATAACAGGAATACATGTAAGGCGTGCGCGACGGGAATTCGGCGGCGCAGGTGTCGATCCGCTTGAACACCGGCTTCACATTGAGGACCTCGCGGCGGAAGGCGGCTTCCGTCGGGGTCTTGCCGGAAAGAACGGCCAGCCGGTCGTCCGAAAATCCCATTTTCTTCAGGCGCAGCAGACCGGGGGCGTCGATCGGAAGGCCGTTGGCGCGGACGCCGGCCTCGGCGTCGACGATCTCCTTGATCCGTTCCAGGAACCAGGGATCGTAACTGCAACAGGCCTGAATTTCCGGCACGGTGAAGCCGAAGCGCAGGGCCTGGGCAATCACCAGAAGCCGGTCGGCGCGGGGCTGCGACAGCGCGGCGCGGATGGCGTCTTTGTTGCGGCCGCCGTCGGCCCCCGGGATGTCGACCTCGTTGAGGCCGTTGAGACCGGTCTCCATCGACCGCAGGCCTTTTTGCAGGCTTTCCTGGAAGCTGCGGCCGATGCTCATGGCCTCGCCCACCGATTTCATGGAGGTGGTCAGCATCGGGTCGGCGCCCGGGAACTTCTCGAACGTGAACCGGGGAATCTTGGTGACCACATAATCGATGGTCGGTTCGAAAGAGGCCGGGGTCACGCCGGTGATGTCGTTCAACAGCTCGTCCAGCGTGTATCCGACCGCCAGCTTCGCCGCCACCTTGGCGATGGGGAACCCGGTCGCCTTCGACGCCAGCGCCGAAGACCGTGACACCCGGGGGTTCATTTCGATGACCACCATGCGGCCGTCCTTCGGATTGACGGCGAACTGGACGTTCGATCCCCCGGTGTCGACGCCGATCTCGCGCAGCACCGCGATCGAGGCGTTGCGCATGATCTGGTATTCCTTGTCGGTCAGCGTCAGCGCCGGGGCCACCGTGATGGAATCGCCGGTGTGCACGCCCATCGGATCGACGTTCTCGATCGAGCAGATGATGATGCAGTTGTCGGCGCGGTCGCGCACGACCTCCATCTCGAATTCTTTCCAGCCAAGGACGGATTCTTCGACCAGGACCTCGTGCACCGGGCTGGCGGCGAGGCCGCCGGCGACGATCTGCTCGAACTCCTCGACATTGTAGGCGATGCCTCCGCCGGTGCCCGCCAGCGTAAAGCTGGGGCGGATGATTGCCGGCAATCCGACGAAGGCCATGGCCTCACGCGCGTCGGGCAGGCTTTTCACCATCTTGGACCGGGGCGATTCAAGGCCGATCTTGTCCATGGCGTCGCGGAACAGCAGGCGGTCCTCCGCCTTGGCGATCACTTCGCGCCGGGCGGCGATCATCTCAACGCCAAGACGCTCCAGAACGCCGTTGTCAGCCAAAGCCATTGCCGTATTGAGCGCGGTCTGACCGCCCATGGTCGGCAGCAGGGCGTCCGGACGTTCCTTCTCGAGGATCTTGGCGACCACCTCGGGGGTGATCGGCTCGATATAGGTGGCATCGGCCAGACCCGGGTCGGTCATGATGGTGGCCGGGTTGGAGTTGACCAGGATGACCCGGTATCCCTCCTCCTTCAGGGCCTTGCAGGCCTGAACGCCGGAATAATCGAATTCGCAGGCCTGACCGATGACGATCGGACCGGCGCCGATGATGAGGATGGATGTGATGTCTGTGCGCTTGGGCATTCTCGTCGTTGTCCGCCAAAAAGGGGCCTTGGGGTGGGGAGGGGGTCAGCGGACCGGCGCGGCGCCGTTGGCGGCCACGTCCGGATCGCTGACGGAAACGGTCACGCCGCCCCGGTTTTCGTCGCGTCGATCAGATCCACGAACCGCTGGAACAGATAATGGCTGTCCTGCGGCCCGGGGCTGGCCTCCGGATGGTATTGCACCGAGAACACCGGCCGCCCGGCCACCGAGAGGCCTTCGACCGATCCGTCGAACAACGAGCGGTGTGACACCGACACGCCGGCAGGCAGGCTTTCCTCGACCACCGCGAAACCATGATTCTGGCTGGTGATCTCGACCTTGCCGGTCGCCAGGTCCTTGACCGGGTGGTTGGCGCCGCGATGTCCCGTCTCCATCTTGCGGGTCTGTCCGCCCAGAGCCAGTGCCAGCATCTGGTGGCCCAGGCAGATGCCGAACACCGGAACGCCGGTGTCCAGAATCGCCCGGATGGCCGGGACCGCGTAGAGGCCGGTGGCTTCGGGGTCGCCGGGGCCGTTCGACAGGAACACGCCGTCGGGCCGGTGCCGCAGCACATCCTCCGCCGTCGCGGTGGCCGGGACCACGGTCACGCGGCAGCCGGCATTGGCGAGACAGCGCAGAATGTTGCGCTTCGCCCCGTAATCGATGGCCACCACATGGCGCACCGCCGCGTCCTGGCGGCCATAGCCGCTTTTCAGGTCCCAGAGGGTTTCGTCCCACTCGTAGGTCTGCCCGCAGGTGACGTCCCTGGCGAGATCCATTCCGATCAGGCCGGGCCATGCGGCGGCCTGACCCCGCAGCGCGTCCAGGTCGAAGACGCCGTCGGGCGCATGGGCGATGGTGCCGTTGGGCGCGCCGGCCTCGCGGATCCGGCGGGTCAGTGCCCGGGTGTCGATCCCCGTCATCCCGACGATGCCATTGGTCTTCATCCAGGTGTCGAGGTGGCGGGTCGACCGCCAGTTCGACGGGTCGGTGATGTCGGCGCGCAGGATGGCGCCCCGCGCCGCCGGTGTCGTCGTCTCGATATCCTGCCCATTGGTTCCGACATTGCCGATATGCGGAAAGGTGAAGGTGATGATCTGCCCGGCGTAGCTGGGATCGGTCAACACTTCCTGATAGCCGGTCATCGCCGTGTTGAAGACGACTTCTCCCACCGCCGCTCCGGCGGCGCCGATGCCTCGGCCCCAGAGAACGGATCCGTCGGCAAGCACCAGGGCCGCGGTGGCGCCGGGAGGCTGAGGGCTGAAGCTCGGGGTTTTCGGCGCTTGCTCTGGCATCGGAGATCTCTTGGCTGTCAAAATGATGGCACGCGCAATCGGGGGCGCGCCTGCGGATAAGTCATGGCGCGTCCCTGGCGGCCTTGGGGGCCACATGCATGCGGGCAAATTTGCGTGTAAATAGGCAAAAAGGCGGAGCCCGTCAAGCTTTCGATGATATTTAGAAAGTCATTTGTTTTCAAGATGTTGCAGAATTGCATTTATCGTCGAATTCCTGTAGCCTCGCAGGCTTCCGATTAATTTTGGGGGAAGGACCCGGTGCCATGTTGCGCCAAAGGCTCAACGATGCGTTGAAATCTGCCATGCTGGGACGGGACACGCGGACCGTTTCGACGGTGCGTCTCATCCTGGCCGCGCTCAAGGACCGTGACATCGCGGCGCGGCCGCGGGGTGTCAGCGACGGCATCGGTGACGACGAAATTCTTCAAATGCTGCAATCCATGGTCAAGCAGCGTCGCGAAAGCATCGCTCTTTATGAGCAGGGTGGCCGCCTTGAGCTGGCGCAGCAGGAGGCCGAGGAAATCGCCATTATCGAGCGGTTCCTGCCGACACAGCTTTCTCCCGAGGAAATGGCTGCCGCGGTGGCCGAGGTCATCGCCGCCGTCGGCGCCGCCGGCCTCAAGGATATGGGGCGTGTCATGGCCGCCCTCAAGGAGCAATATGCCGGCCGGATGGACTTCACCAAGGCCAGCGCGGTGGTTAAGCAGAAGCTGAATTAGAGCGGACGCCGGTGGCGGTCCCCCTTGAGATCCGGACGCAGGCGCTGTCCGGATGTCACAAATTCAGGGTTGATATCGGCCAATTGAAAAAATTTGCGACGATGATCATCCTGGCGGACCGGACCGTGACGGGAATATGACATCGGAGGCGCCTCCGGGAGGCGTCCTGTGGCATACTTCCATTTTGAAAAAGGATTCCCGGCGGGGTGGGATCCGCACGGCCCGGTCCCCGGGCCGGGTCCCATCCGCTCTTCGAGGACGTGATCGTCGGTATGGCCTTTCCGCCTTCATTTCTTGATGAAATCCGTGCGCGGGTGCCCCTGGCCTCGGTGATCGGGCGCACGGTGCGCCTGACAAAGCGCGGCCGCGAATTCATCGGCCTGTGCCCGTTCCACAATGAGAAGTCGCCCAGCTTCACGGTCAATGAGGAGAAGGGTTTCTACCATTGCTTCGGCTGTGGGGCGCATGGCGACGTCATCACCTACGAGATGCAGACCCATCACCTCAGTTTTCCGGAGGCGGTGGAACGTCTGGCCACCGCCGCCGGGCTTGAGGTTCCTGTCGAGGCGCCGGCCGAGCGCGAGCGGGCGCGCCGGGCCGCCTCTCTTTATGAGGTGATGGATCGCGCCGCATCCTTCTTCGAACGGCAGTTGCGGGCGCCCGGAGGGCGGGACGCCCTGGACTATCTGCGACGGCGCGGGCTGGACGACGATACCATTGCGCGGTTCCGCCTGGGGTATTCGCCCGACAACCGGACCGCGCTGAAAACCGCGCTGTGCGGTCCCGACCTGTCGGAGGCGATGGCGGTCGAGGCCGGTCTGCTGATCCAGCCCGAAGACGGCAGCGGTCCGTCCTATGACCGGTTTCGCGGGCGCGTGATGTTTCCGATCACCGACCGCCGGGGACGCGTGATCGCCTTCGGCGGACGCATCATGGGCGACGGCCAGCCGAAATATCTGAACTCTCCCGATACGCCGCTGTTTCACAAGGGCAGCGTGCTCTACGGCCTTGCGCAGGCACGGGAGCCGGCGGCGACCGCCGGCACCATCGTGGTCTGCGAGGGCTATATGGACGTGATCGCGATGAGCCGCGCCGGCTTCGGTCATACCGTCGCGCCGCTTGGCACCGCGCTCACCGAATTGCAGATCGAATTGCTGTGGCGCATGGCGCCGGAGCCGGTCATCTGTCTCGACGGCGACGCGGCCGGCCAGCGTGCGGCGGGCAAGGCGGCGGCGCGGGCTTTGCCGCTTCTCAAACCCGGGATGAGCCTGCGCTTCGCCACCGTGCCCGCGCCCGAGGACCCGGACAGCCTGATCCGTGAAAGCGGGCCCGCGGCCATGCGCCAGGTGCTGGAGGCGGCCCGGCCGCTGTCGGAAATCCTCTGGGAACAGGCCCTGGCCGGTCACGCGATCGATACGCCGGAGCGCCGCGCCGCGCTGGAAAACGATTTGATGGAGACGGTCTCGCAGATCGCCGACCGCTCGGTCCAGGAGCAGTATCGCAGCTTCTTTCGCGAACGTCTGTGGGAGACCTTCCGGTCCGCCCGTCCGCGTCCCGCCGGACCCCGGCCCGGTGGAGGGGCGTCCGGTGGCCGCTATGCGCCGGGCGGGTTCGGCGGAGGCGGCTGGCGGGGGAACGGGCCCGGCCGGTCGCGGTTCAGGCATTCGGTCGACCGGGGCGTCGACGGGCGCTTCGCGGGTGCCGGATTGCCTCCGGTTTTGCCCCCCGCCTGGCTCAGTCAGGAGAGGCTTCTCCTGCTGCTGGTGATTTTGTATCCGGCGCTTCTGGAACAGGTGGCTGAACGGCTCGGGAATCTCAGTTTCCAAGATTCCGACCTTGACAAGCTTCGACAGGAAGCCTTAAAGCACCTGGACGGCTGGGGCAGCCTTGATTCCGAGGATGTGCAGCGCCATTTACGTTCCTGCGGCTTTTCGGAGATTTTGGACCGCCTTCTGGAAGCCAGAGCCCATGATCAGAGAGCCCACATCAAGTCTGACGATCCCGTCGAGGCTGCGCGCGGTTTGTGGGACGACGCTTTCAAGCTCTATACCGAGAAGGATTTCCGGGCCGAACTGCAACAGGCGGAGCGCGAGGCCGCTGTGAATATGTCGGATGAGACCTTCGGACATTTGAATGCCCTTTGGTCCGTGAGGATCAGGGACGACGGCGTATAAGGTTTCAAGGTTGTTTCCTCCCCTCCGTCCGGCGGAGAGGGAGGAAACGGCGTATGTGCAAGGATCATCGCCAAACGCCGGATGCCCCGTTTTCCGGGAGCAGGCGGGTTGGTGGGGAGCGGAGACTGTATGGCTAGCAAGGCGACGAACACTGCGGATGTCTCTGAGACTCAGGACGAGCACCTCGACGGTCCGTTGCTCGACACCCTGGGTGTCGCGGTCAAGAAGATGGTGGCCCGCGGCAAGGAGCGCGGCTACGTCACGTACGATGAGCTGAATTCCGCTTTGCCGCCCGACGAGGTGTCGTCCGAGCAGATCGAGGACACCATGTCGATGCTGTCCGAGATGGGCATCAACGTCGTCGAAAGCGAAGAGGGCGAGGAGGCTCAGGCCACCGAGGAGGAATTCGCGGGCGAGACCGAAACGTCCGTCGCCGGCAATGTCGACGAAGAGGATCTGGGCCGCACCGATGACCCGGTGCGCATGTATCTGCGCGAAATGGGATCGGTCGAGCTGCTGTCGCGAGAGGGCGAGATCGCCATCGCCAAGCGGATCGAGGCCGGCCGCGAGATGATGATCGGCGGCATTTGCGAAAGCCCCATGACCATTCGCGCGGTTCTCGAGTGGCATGACGCCCTTGTCGAGAACAAGATGCTGTTGCGCGACATCATCGATCTTGACGCCACCTACGGCAGCCCCGGCGAGGGCATGTCGGAGGAGGAGCTGGAGGCCGGCCCGCCGGAGGAGAATGTCGTCGGCGCCGTCCGCGAGGAGGCTCCGGTGCCCGACAGCCGGTCCGAGGACGGTGAGGGCGCGGAGGCTCCGGAAGGCGAGGAGAGCGCGCCGGGGACCGGCGAAGAGGCCGAGGGCGAGGAAAGCGGGATTTCGCTGGCCGCGATGGAGCAGGCGTTGATGCCGACGGTCATCGAGACCTTCGAAGGCATCGCCGAAACATACGCGAAGATGTCGAAGGTCCAGGAGCAGCGTCTGGCCGCCCTGCAGAAGGGGGAGAGCGCGACTCCGGCCATCGAGAAGAAATATGACAAGCTGAAGACCGAACTGGTCCATCTGATGGATGGCGTGCATCTCAACAATGCGCGCATTGAGCAGCTTGTCGATCATATGAACGAATTGAACCGGCGTCTGATGACGTTCGAGGGCAAGCTGTTGCGTCTGGCCGAGTCCTGCAAGATCAAGCGGCAGGATTTCCTGGACAGCTATTTCGGCGGGGAACTGAACCCCAACTGGCTGGAAAAGGTCGCGGAACGGCCGGGCAAAGGGTGGAAGGACTTCACCCAGAAGCACGCCAACGAAATCAACAGCATTCGCGGCCATATTTCCGAGGTGTCGCAGGAAGCCGGGTTGCCGATCTCGGAATGGCGTCGCATCGTATCGACGGTTCAACGCGGCGAACGCGAGGCCAGCAAAGCGAAAAAGGAAATGATCGAGGCGAACCTGCGTCTCGTGATTTCCATCGCCAAGAAATATACCAACCGCGGACTTCAGTTCCTGGATCTGATTCAGGAAGGCAATATCGGTCTGATGAAGGCGGTGGATAAGTTCGAATACCGCCGTGGGTATAAATTCTCGACCTACGCGACCTGGTGGATCCGGCAGGCCATCACGCGGTCCATCGCCGATCAGGCGCGCACGATCCGGATTCCCGTGCATATGATCGAGACGATCAACAAGCTGGTCCGGCCCAGCCGTCAGATGCTGCATGAGATCGGGCGGGAGCCGCCGCCGGAGGAGCTTGCCGAGAAGCTGTCGATGCCCCTCGAAAAGGTCCGCAAGGTCCTGAAGATCGCCAAGGAACCGATTTCCCTCGAAACGCCGATCGGCGACGAGGAGGACAGCCATCTTGGCGATTTCATCGAGGACAAGAACGCCGTTCTGCCGCTCGACGCCGCCATTCAGGCCAATCTGCGCGAGACGACCACCCGTGTTCTCGCCAGCCTCACCCCCCGCGAGGAACGCGTCCTGCGCATGCGCTTCGGGATCGGCATGAACACCGACCATACCCTGGAGGAGGTCGGGCAGCAGTTCTCCGTGACCCGCGAACGTATCCGCCAGATCGAGGCCAAGGCGCTGCGCAAGCTGAAACATCCCAGCCGGTCGCGCAAGCTCCGCAGCTTCCTCGATACCTAGTGGTCGGAATCTAACATTTGGGTCCCTTGCGAGTAGGGCGGGCATCCTGCCCGCCTCCGACGCGAAAGCGGCGGAAATGCTGGCATTTCGGCTTTTCGCCGAACGGCGGGCGGGACGCTTGGCCCCACTCCTGATTCAGGGACTCGTCTGTTGGATTTTGACCACTAGAGGCGGGGCTCCGCCGAACGATGTCCCCGGTGTTTACCGTCACCTTTCCCCACCCATTGAGAGCGGGGCGGTCGTCCGGGTCTATGTTCCGGCAAAGCCGACATACAGCACTTCCGCCGCTTTCGCGGCGGAGGCGGGGGGGCGGGGGGGGGGGGGGGGTGGGGTTGGGGGTGGGGGCGGGGGGGGGGGGGTGGGGGGG
>WASQ01000040.1:26559-45536 GCA_009712185.1 Telmatospirillum sp.
AACCCCACCTCCCGCCTGTTGGGGGGCGGACTCCGGCGGGGACGCCGGAGCCGCTGTTGGATTTCGCTTTCGCGTCGGAGTCGGTGTTTTCCGTCATGGAGAGTGGGGCGGGCGTCCCGCCCGCCGTTCGGCGGAAGCCGAAAGCCCGCCATTTCCGCCATCCCATGGTCAGGGGAGGGTCCGGCTTTCGCGGCGGGGATCCTTTGGAAGGCGGGCTTTTCTGCGAAATTTGGTGCTATGCGGAGGCTGGAGCCTGTTCCGGGGCTTGACCGATGCGGTATCAAGCTGGAAACTCACCCCCTTCCGCCGGCCCCCGGGGCCGGTGTGGGTGGGGCCCGTAGCTCAATGGTTAGAGCCGGCCGCTCATAACGGTCTGGTTGCAGGTTCGAGTCCTGCCGGGCCCACCAAAATCTCTCAAAGCCGCAGAAATTCTGAAATCTCTGGTAATCCGCCGGCCGGTCGGCTTGGCCCACCTGGTCCCTGCAGACCGGTGACCGCTATCGACCGGGCACTGTTTGCTAATTTCCGATCCTTTCAAAACGGATCCGTAATCGGAATGCTTTTTGGCTATCTGAGACGAGTCCCGCCAGGCCCGCCAGTTCCCCCGGCGATGCCTCCTGTCAGGCGCGCTGGACCTTTCCGATGAAATCGTCGACTTCCTTTCGGAGCTGCCCTGCCTGCGCCGACAGCGTCGTCGCGACGTCGCGGATGTCTCCCGAGGCCCGTCGGGAAATTCGGGCGGCGTCATGGACCAGCGAAACCGTCTGGGAGACCTCCTCAGTGCCGCGGGCCGCCTCATTGACGCTGCGCGCGATCTCTCCGGTGGTGGCGGATTGCTCCTCCACGGCGGAGGCGATGGAGACGGAGATCTCCGCCATTTCGGCAATAACCCGTCCAACTCCTTCGATGGCAGCCACCGCGCTGCCGGTCAGAGCCTGGATCTCGGCGACCTGGGTCTCGATCTCATCGGTCGCCCGGGCGGTCTGCGAGGCCAGATGCTTCACTTCCGAGGCAACGACCGCGAAGCCCTTGCCGGCATCTCCGGCGCGTGCCGCCTCGATGGTCGCGTTCAGTGCAAGGAGATTGGTCTGGCTTGCGATATCGGAGATCAGTCGGACGATTTCGCCGATCCGCTGGGCGCCGTCCGCGAGCCGGTGAGCGTCGTCCGTGGTGTGCCGGGCCTCATCGATCGCCTGCTGGGCAATAGTTCGAGATTTGCTGACCTGGCTGGCAATTTCCTGAACGGTCATCACCATCTCGTCGGTCGCGGAGGCGACGGTCTGGACATTGCTCGACGCGAGGGTGGCGGCCGACGATACGGCTCCCGTCTGGGACAGAGTCTGCTCCGCCGCCGCGGCGACGGACGAGGCATTGTCCTTCATATGAGCCGCGGCGTCGGCCAGGGTTCCCGCCATTTCGGCGGCCTTGGCCTCGAAGGTGTGCAGCAGGTCCTCGACGATCCGGGCGCGTTGTTGGCGTTGCTCCTGCTCGCGCGCAACGGTGGCCGCCACATCGCGTGCCTGACGCAGATTGTCGCGGAGCGTCAGCAGTGCTTTGTCCATCACGCCGATCTCGTCGCCACGCATGCTGCCCCGGACCTCTGTCTCAAGGTCGCCGGCGGCCAGGGCGTCAATTGTCCTGGCGCAACGGATGAGCGGCGCCGATAACCCGCTGACCACCAGCCAGCCCAGTCCCAGCGATATGAGACCCGCCCCCGCGATGACGATCGCCGTCATCCAGACGGAGCGCCGGTAAACTTCAGCGCCCCGGTTTGCGGCGTCGGTGCCTGATGTCGCGTTGAACCTTTCATTATCGGCCAAAGCCTTCAGGCATGCATTGAACATGTCGGTGTTGGCCGCATAGGTCTCGCGGGCGGACTTGACATCGCCGCTTTGGACCAGCGAGACGGTTCGTTTCGTCTGGGGTTCATAACGATTCCAGGCGGTATCGAAGCCGTGCATCAACCGCTCATCGTCGGTTCCCGCTGTGATCAGGGGCTGATACTGCCGGCGGATGTCCCGCACCTGCTCACGGGCCAGCTCAAGGTCGGAAATGGTCTTGGCGATAGCTGCTGTGTCACCCTCGGCGGCGACGATGATCAACCGGGCCTCCTTATTGCGAACCAGATCGAAACTGGCTCCCAGACGGGCCAGGGTTTCGACCGACGGCAGCCAGTTGTCGCGGACGGTGATCGCGGCGTCGTTCACGACGGAGGTCCGGTTGAGGCCGAACAGCGCGAGCCCGAGGCCGACGGCGAAAAGTCCCCCGTAGGAGATCAGAATTTTCCGTTTGACCGAATAGTCCCGCCAGTGACGCATCGCATCTTCTCGCACATTGCCGCTCCCTACTGCGACGATAGGGTAAAGGAGGGGGCGGGGCCGCGATGCCCCAATTTGGTGACATGCAAAAGAGTCGGATAACTTTTTGAAAGTAAAAAAAATTTAATAAATTTATCAAGTGTTAAATTAACGGTCCTGTACAGTTTTGGAAGGACTGAAGTCTCGTCTCCCCGGAGGGGCGCCCGATCCCGCGCCGGGCTCCGCCGCCGGTCGTTTTGTCGGCGTTTTCGTGGAACGCAGGAGGGGGCTTCTGGTATAAAGTCCGCAACAGGGGCCGTCACCGTTCCGGCGCGGTCCCTCTTCCCGTCACGCGTCCCGGATCCGCCCGTGCCCGACCCCGTTTCCGGCACCCAACCCCGACCCGGATCGACAAAGGAGTTTCCATGTCCGACGCCTCTCTCAGCGATCGCGCCCCCCGGGCCATCCGCCTTGTCGACTATCAGGTCCCCGACTTTCTGGTCGACACCGTCGATCTCAGTTTCGATCTGGGTGAGGACGAGACCAGGGTTGGCGCCGTTCTCTCCGTCAGGCGCAATCCGGCGTCCGGCAAAACCGGCGCATCCCTCGTCCTCGATGGCGAGGCGGTGGATCTGAAGGCGGTCCGGCTGGATGGCGGGACGCTGCCCGCCGACCGCCTCTCTGTCGAGGCGGGGCATCTCAGCATCGCGGACGTCCCCGACGCCTTCCGGCTGGAGATCGATACCGTGATCCGGCCCCAGGACAACACCGAGCTGTCCGGGCTCTATAAATCGAACGGAGCCTTTTGCACCCAATGCGAGGCGGAGGGGTTCCGCCGCATCACTTATTTCCCCGATCGCCCGGATGTGATGGCGCGCTTCCATGTCCGCATCACGGCGGATAAGGCGCTTTATCCGGTTTTGCTGTCCAATGGCAATCCATCGGGACGCGGGGACCTCGCCGGCGGCCGGCATTGGGCCGAATGGGTCGATCCCCATCCCAAGCCGTCCTATCTGTTCGCCCTGGTGGCCGGCGATCTGGTGTCGGTGACGGACAGCTTCGTCACCCGGTCTGGCCGGACGGTCGCGCTCGGGATCTGGGTGCGCCGCGGCGATGAGGACAAATGCGCCCATGCCATGCATTCGTTGAAGGCGGCGATGGCGTGGGACGAAGAGGTGTTCGGGCTGGAATACGATCTGGACGTGTTCAACATCGTCGCGGTTTCTGATTTCAATATGGGGGCGATGGAAAACAAGGGCCTCAACATCTTCAACACGAAATATGTCCTCGCCCGCCCGGAAACAGCGACCGATCTCGACTACCAGGGGATCGAGGGCGTGATCGGGCATGAGTATTTTCACAACTGGACCGGCGATCGCGTCACCTGCCGCGACTGGTTCCAACTGTCGTTGAAGGAAGGGCTCACGGTCTTCCGCGATCAGGAGTTCTCGTCCGATCGCGGCAGCCGCGCCGTCAAAAGAATCGCCGATGTCCGCACCCTCAGGGCCCGCCAGTTTCCCGAAGACGGCGGTCCGCTGGCTCATCCGGTGCGCCCCGAGAGCTATATCGAGATCAACAATTTCTATACGGCGACCGTCTACGAGAAGGGAGCCGAGGTCGTGCGGATGATCCATACGCTGGTGGGGGCCGCAGGCTTTCGCAAGGGTATGGATCTTTATTTCGCCCGTCACGACAACCATGCCGTCACTATCGAGGATTTCGTGGCCGCGATGAGCGATGCCACCGGTGTCGATCTCTCCCTGTTCAAACGCTGGTACGCACAGGCCGGCACGCCGGAGCTTTCCGTGTCGGACCATTATGACGCGTCCACGCGGGTCTATTCCCTCACCTTGTCGCAGCGGACGCCGCCGACCCCCGGCCAGGCGGACAAGCAGCCGCTGGTGATCCCGGTGGCGATGGGCCTGCTGGGGCCCAATGGGGCGGAGATTCCGACCCGCCTCGACGGTGAGGAGAGCGCCAGAACCGGAACCCGCATTCTGTCGCTCGCGGAGGAAAGTGCGACCTATCGGTTCCTTGACGTGGCCGCCCCGCCGGTCCCGTCGCTGTTGCGTGGCTTTTCCGCCCCGGTCAGGTTGAAGGGACTGGCGGCCGACCGCCTCAAATTCCTGGCCGCCCATGACACCGATCCTTTCGCGCGCTGGGAGGCAGGGCAGCAATTCGCCACCTGCCATCTGCTGGATCTCGTGGCGGCGATCGGACGGGGAGAGGCGCTGAAGGCCGATGGAGATCTCATCGAAGCTCTGCGCCGGACGCTGTCCGGTGGTGCGGCGGCCGGAGCCGACCACGCCTTCGCGGCACAGGCGATGCTGCTGCCGAGCGAGGCGGCGCTTGCCGACGCCATGACCGTGGTGGAGGTCGAGGCGATTCATCAGGCCCGCCAGTTCCTGCGTATCGAGATCGGCAGGGCTCTCCATGACGTCCTGGCCGCCACCGTCGACCGGCTGACCGACCAGGGAGCCTACCGGATCGACGCGGAATCGATCGGCCGGCGCGCCCTTCGCAATGCGTGCCTGGCCTATCTGTCCGCCGATGGATCGGCCGACGCGGTTGCTCGCCTGTCGGCGGAAATCGCGGCGGGACGCAATATGACCGACGTTCTGGCTGCCCTGTCCCTGCTGGGCGACATCGCGGGCGCCGCCAGAGAGGATGCCTTCGACGCCTTCTATCGGAAATGGGCCGGCGATGATCTGGTTGTCGACAAATGGTTCGTCTTGCAGGCCTCCAGTTCCCTTGCCGACACGCTGACCCGGTGTCACGATCTGCTGACGCACAAGGCGTTCGACCTCAAGAATCCAAACCGGGTCCGGGCTCTGATCGGAACGTTCAGCCAGGCCAACCAGCTCCGGTTCCATGATGCCTCCGGTGCCGGCTATGCCTTCCTGGCCGATCAGATCATCGCACTCGATCCGATGAATGCCACCGTGGCCGCGCGGCTGTGCCAACCCCTGGGGGCCTGGCGCCGATATGACATCGCCCGGCAGGAAAAGATGCGGCACGCCTTGGACCGGATTCTGGCGACGCCGGGGCTCAGCAAGGGCACCTATGAAATGGCAAGCAAGAGCCTTGCCTGATTTCCAGGGCCCTGTGCCGTCCTGATCGGAGAACCCCGTCCGGGCTGTGGTGACGAAGGTCCGCCACAGCCCGGATGACGGCGCAGTGCGCGCCCGGGAGCCGGCGCCATGGCTCTTTGGAGCGCGGAAACCCTTTATGAGGACCCGCCGGCACAGAAGATCTGATGTCGCCGGTCCGGGGCATTCGGCGGAACGCCACTCTCAAAAGCTTTTACCACCGATCGAGGTCCTGTCCTCATTTGAGGATATCTCCGGTTGCTTCGCCCACGTTAATTGTCTTCCGATTATTAGCGTTGGGTGTTCCCTGTCGGCCGCAACTCCGTGGCGGATGGGTGGCTTCGGGAGGGTGGACATGTTCGGAACGGCAAAGACGGTCGTGAGCGCGGAGCGCGAAGAGCTGGCGCTTCTTCACTTGCATGCCGGCGTCGGGCTCTGGGATGCGGTCCTGTTCAATGAGGACCCCGCGCATCCGAAAACCAGATGCCGCTGGTCGGGTGGTTTCCGGCGTCTTTTGGGATTCGAGCCATCTGACACCGTGAATTTTCCCGATTCCCTGGCGGCCTGGGTGGAACGCCTGCATCCGGATGACGCCGAGAACGCGCAGCGTGACCTCTCCGACTGCCTGCACGACCGGACCGGACGGTCGGGGTTCTCGACCGAATACCGTCTGAAGACGCGGGACGGCAGTTACCGCTGGTTCCGGGCCGTGGGTGGCGTCTCGCGCGATGGGACGGGCCGCGCGCTTCGGGCTTGCGGTTCCCTGATCGATATCGACGCCGAGCACAGCGAACTGGAGCGCGCCGCCCTGCTGGACAGCTATGCCGGCGTCGGCCTCTGGGATGCGCAGCTTTACGATGGTGATCCCATGCATGCCAAAAGCCGCTGGCGCTGGTCGGGTGAATTCCGCCGGCTGGTCGGTTTCTCGCCGGACGATCTGTCGGGATTTCCGAATGTCGCAACCTCCTGGTCCGACCGTCTGCATCCCGAGGACCAGGACGCCACGTTCCAGGCATTCGGGGCCTGTCTCGGTGACCGGTCGGGCCGCACAGGATATGACGTCGTCTACCGTCTGCGTTGCAGGGACGGGGTCTATCGCTGGTTTCGCGCCATCGGGGGCGTTTCCCGCGACGCCACCGGACGGGCGCTCCGGGCCTGTGGCTCCCTGATCGACGTCAATGCCGAGAAGGTGGCCGAGCTCAGTCAGAGCAAGGCCGAGGAGGAGCGGCGCGGCACGGTGCTCGCCATCGTCGATTCCCTGAACGGTCAGGTGGCCGGCGCGACGGATCGCGCCAGCGACAGCGCCCGTACGGTCGCATCGGCGGCCGGACGGCTTGCCTCTTCCATCACCGAAATCAGCGGTCGCGCCGACAAGGCGGCGCTGTCGTCGTCCCAGGCATCCGAAGAGGCCGCCAAGACCGACGCGGCGGTCCAGGCCCTGGTCACCGCGGGCGACCGGATCGGCGTCGTCATCAAGCTGATCAACGACATTGCCGGACAGACCAATCTTCTGGCTCTGAACGCCACCATCGAGGCGGCTCGCGCCGGAGAGGCCGGAAAAGGGTTTGCGGTGGTCGCGGGCGAGGTGAAGACGCTTGCCAAGCAAACCGCCAATGCCACGGATGAGATTTCCCAGCAGATATCGTCGGTTCAGCAGGAGGCGGCCAGGGCGGCGGACGCGATCCGGCGGATCGGCAGCATCATTTCCGGGGTTCAGGAGATCTCCGCGTCCATCGCCACCTCCGTCGCGGAACAGAACACCGCGACCCGGGATATCGCCTCCAGCGTCGCGCGGGTGGTCGAGGACATCGGCGATGTCTCCGACAATATCCGCGCCGTGACCGGCCAGTTGACCGGGTGAGGAAACCGGCGCCGGCCGGGGGCCTCTTGCGATTCTCCCGGTCCGCCCCCGGTCCCGCCCTCGTTACCGGCTTTCCCGCTGCCGTCTCTCCGGCTTAAGGTCGGGCCATCGGGTTGGCGTGAGGTCTCATGAAGCGTCCGAGGACGGGGACCTTTGTCATCCGGATCGTCAGCGACCGGAGCAGCAGGTGGATCACGGGCGTTGAATAAAGCGTCAGAAGCTGGCTCATCAGCAATCCGCCGACGATCGCGATGCCGAGAGGCCGTCGCAATTCGGATCCGGCGCCGGTGCCAAGCGCCAGAGGCAGGGCTCCGAATACCGCCGCGAGCGTGGTCATCATGATCGGTCGGAACCGGACGAGGCAGGCCTCCAGGATCGCCGCCTCGGGCGACATTCCCTGCTTTTCGGCCGTGATCGCGAAATCCACCATCATGATGGCGTTCTTCTTGACGATGCCCAGCAGCAGAATGATGCCGATCAGCCCGATCACGTCGAAATTGGATCCCGCCATCCGCAGCGCCAGAAGGGCGCCGACACCGGCCGACGGCAGCGACGACAGAATGGTCAGGGGGTGGATGAAGCTTTCATAGAGAATACCGAGCACGATATAGACGACCAGGATGGTGGCCGCAATCAGCCACGGTTGTGAGGCCAGTCCCTTCTCGAACTCCCGCGCCGCGCCCGAGAAATTGCCCTGAAGGCCGGGTGGCAGACCCAGATTGCGCTCCATCGCGTGGATGCGTTCCACCGCCTCGCCCAGGGAGACCCCCGGGTCCAGGTTGAAGGTGATCCCCTCGGACGGGAATTGACCGGTGTGGGTGACGGAGGTCGGGGCCTGTCCGGCCTCGAAATGCGCGAGCGCGGAGAGGGGGATCTGACGGCCGTCGGCGAGGCCGACATGGATCAGGTCCAGCGCGGCGGGGCTGGTCTGCCAGGACCGGCCGACCTGCATGATGGCGTAATATTGCTGCGAATCGGTGAAAATCTCGGTAACCCGGCGCGCTCCGAAACAATCGTAAAGGGTGTCGTCGATCCGCTGGAGATCGACGCCGAGGCGGGCCGCGAGTTCCCGGTTGACGACCACCCGGGTCGATGGTCCGCTGGGCGGGCTGTTCAACGATACATCGAGAAGGCCCGGTATCTTTTTCATCTCGGCGACGATCCTGGGGACCCATTGCCGCAGTTCGGCGCGGTCTCCCGCCACCAGGGTATAGAGATATTCATTCCGGCCCTGACTGGCATCGGTGACGATCTCGGGTTCCGGCTGCATGAACAGATGCAGCTCGGGCATCTGCCGGGCCGTTTCCCGGAGCCTTGCCATCACCTCCTGAACCGGCGCGCTTCGCTGGTCCCGGGGCTTCAGATTGATGACGATCTGGCCGACATTGTCGTTGTCGTCGCCACCCACATAGCTGGTGACCGAATAGACGTCCGGGTCGGCCCGGACAAGTTCGCCAAGCCGGTCCATCAGGGGAACCATGCGGTCGAAGGTCATGTCGGGAGATCCCAGAACCGAACCGAACAGGCGGCCGTTGTCCTGGGACGGAAAAAATCCCTTCGGAATGGTGATGTAAAGTCCGATCGTCAGGGCCAGGGTCGCCGCGAATCCCCCCAATGTCAGCAGCCGGTGGCGGAGAACCCAGGAGACGCTGACGCGGTACCCGGAAAACAGACGGTCATAGGCCCGGGCAAGGAGGCCGGAGTCCCGGTCACCGCCGTTCCCGGTGCGCATGGGATGCAGCAGCCAGCCGCAAAGCATGGGGGTAAGCGACAGGGCGACCGCCGCGGAGAGAAGAATGGCAATCGACACCGTTGCGGCAAACTCGCGGAACATGCGTCCGGCAACTCCGCCCATGAAGAAGATCGGGATGAAGACCGCCACCAGCGACAGGGTGATCGACACGATGGTGAAGGCGACCTGACCGCCCCCCTCGATCGCCGCCGCGACCGGCGGTTTTCCCTGCTCCATATGCCGCACGATATTTTCGATGACGACGATGGCATCATCGACGACGAAGCCGACGGCGATGGTGAGCGCCATCAGCGACAGATTGTCGAGCGTGTAGCCCAGCAGATACATGACCATCACCGTTCCCAGAAGGCTCAAAGGGATGGTGACGGAGGGTATGATCGTGGCGACCGCGTGGCGCAGGAACAGAAAGATGACGAGGACGACAAGTCCGATGGTGATGGCAAGCGTCCGTTCGACGTCATGCAGCGAGGCTCTGATCACTTCGGCGCGGTCGGTGACGATGTCGATCCGGATGGAAGGCGGCAGGGCCTCGGCGATTTTGCGGACGGACGCCCGGATCGCGTCCACGGCCGCCACCGCATTGGCGCCGCTGCGTTTCTGGACACCGACGATGATTGCCGGCCGGCCGTTGTACCAGCCTCCGATATGGTCGTTCTCCACCCCGTCCGAGACCTCGGCCACGTCCCCCAGGTGAACGGCCGCGCCGTTGCGGGTGGCGATCACGACGGACCGGAAACCGTCGGCGTCGACCAGTTGGTCGTTGGCCTCGATCGCCGTGTTGGTGGACCCGCCTGCCAGCTTCCCCTTCGGGCTGTTGAGGGACTGGCGGGCCAGAGCCTCGCGCACATCCTCGGGTGACAGAGACCGGGCGGCCAGAGCCAGGGGGTTCAACTCGATCCGGATCGCCTGCTTGTGCTCGTCGGCGATGAAGGCGCGCGACACACCGGGCAGATTGCGGATCTGCCGGACCAGCATATTGTCGACATACTGGTCGATCCGGGACAGAGGAAGCACATCCGAGGTGAAGGCCATCACCACGATCGGGCGGTCGGCCGGGTTGTATTTATAGATCACCGGGGGCGAGGGCATGCCCCGGGGCAGATCGGAGGCCGCGGCGTTGATGGCCGCCTGCACGTCGGCGCTGGCGGTGTCGAGGTTGCGGTCCAGCGAAAACCGCAACTGGATCTCGGTATTGCCCTCTCCGTTGCTGCTTTGCATCTGCTCCAGTCCCTGGACGTCGGCCAGTTGGCGTTCCAGGGGGGCGGCCACGGTGCTTGCCATGGTGTCGGGAGAGGCGCCCGGCAGTCCGGCGAAGACGTAGAGAACCGGATACTCGACCTGCGGCAGGGCCGCGACCGGCAACAGGCGCCAGGATGCGAGACCGAATGCCAGCAGTCCGAGCGCGAGAAGAAGCGTTGCCACCCGTTTGAGAACGAAGGGGCGGACCGGGTTCACGACGGTTTTCCTTTCCGTCCCCCCGGTTGTCCGGTCAGGACGTCCTCTCCCGAGGCGGCTTCGGGTGTGATGGTCATCCCCGGCGCCAGCAGATCCTGCTTCTCCACCACGACTCGCTCGCCGGCGGACAGTCCGAACTCCACCACCGTGAGGCCGTCGGCGGTCGTTCCGGTTGCGATGTTGCGGACGGAAATCCGGGAATCCGCCGCGACCACATAGACGAATTTTCCTTGCGGGCCGGGGGCGATCGCGGTCATCGGCACCGTCACCGCGTCATGGCGTGTTCCGATGACGATTCTGGCCTCGACAAGCTGGCCCGGCCACAGGACATCGTCGCCATTGGCGAACACCGCCTTCAACTCGATCGTGCCGGTCTGGGGATCAACCTGATTGCCGATCAGGCTGAGCCGTCCTTTGGCAAGGAGCCGCCGGTCGTCGGTCGTCGCCGCGTCGACCTCGACCTCTGCGGTTTTCTGGCGAACGCGCATATCGTTCAGAAGGGACTGGGGAACCGAGAAAAATACCGAAATGGGATGGACCTGGACGATCTCGGCCAGGGCGGTGCCATCGCTCGCCCGGACAAGATTGCCGGCGTCGACCAGGCGTTTGCCGATCCGGCCGCCGATGGGCGCGAGAAGCCTGGTGAAGCTGAGGTTGAGCCGCGCATTGTCCAAAGCCGCCTGATCGACCTTGACCGCGGCCGTTCCCTGGGCGAGCTGCGCCGCTTGCCGGTCGTAAGCCTGCCGGGACGCGAATCCCGTGTTCAGCAGTTGGGCCGTGCGGTCGAAATCGGAACGGGCGGACGCCAGAAGCGCCTGATCCCGGGCGAGGGCTCCCTCAGCCTGATCGACCGCCGTCTGATAGGGCCGGGGGTCGATCTCGAACAGAACGTCTCCCTCGCGGACCCAGTCGCCTTCCGAAAACAGCACGCGCGTGATGGGGCCGTCGACCCGGCTGCGGATCAGTACGGTGTTGGCGGCCTGAACACGCCCCACCGCGCTGAAGGTGACGGGGATGTCGCGCAATGCGGCTGTCGCCACCCGGACCGGCGGTCGTGGTTCCGCCGGACTCTCGCCACGGGCACCGGACCCGCCTTGCGCCAGCAATGCCACAGCCGACAGAACCACGACCATCGTGGCCTTCGCCGCTCTCTTCATCATGTTCATCCCCGCGCCCGTCGGGGGGCGCGCCCACCCCCGGGGGCCCATCCCCGCCGGGAGGCCCCTGATGCCCTGTTCCGTTCTGTGACCGCGCAGACCTTCCGCGCAAACGGGCGCCCGGTAGAGGAACCGGCCTGCCGGGCGGGTCTCCGCTGTCGTTGGTTCCCGGAGATGCCTCCGCCCCCGGAGGCATCGCTACACCGGCATTATCAATAATGCCGGCGACATTATAATGCGTCGGACCCCGCCGGTCGGGCAATGTCTGTACTGCGTCGGCAAGACCTGTGCGACCAGTGTTGCAGAGCAAACCATAACAGCTTTATCAAAGCAACCATGCCCCGGTGGAAAACCGGATGGAAAAAAACAGGGGTGGCGGGACTCATTTTTTTGTCGGCGGCCGGCGGAACATGAGTTGTTTCCTCGGGTATGCGACATTGGCGCCGAAAGGACTCAAGAGAGGCTGGCAAGTCGTTGTATTCGCCCCCAAGAATAACGTTTGACCGATTTATGACCGGAGGACCGATCTCCCCAGAAGCGGTCGGGGAATAGGCGTGAAAGTCCATTTTTTGTGCAGAAAAGATCAATGTTTGGGCAATTTTTGACGATTTTGTGGGGGCGGAGCGGCGTATGCGTGGAATTTAATTGCGCGAAGGTTCTTGAACTATCGCCGGAGCCGTGGTACGGGGAATTGCACATCGCCGCGAAGGCTCTACAGACCTTTCGGCGGAGGGCTGCCTCGCCCGGTTTACCGAAATCTACGGTGCCGTCGGTTCATATGCCACCTCACGACAGGCTGGCGTTCGGGGGCTTCTCTTGGGTGGACCCCGCACCGCCGGATGGTGGGGCGGGGTGTGCGCCGGGAGCGCCGGGTGGGGGAGTTGAATCGTGGCGCGCCACCGGCTGACGAGCCGATGGGTGGCAAAATGGTGTGGGAGAATGTGAGTTGATGAAGTATGCGCAGCAGCAGCGCGCCACCCCTCGGAAGCTCGGCGGGTTTGCTGCCGTCATCGCGTTGCATATCCTGATGGTTTACGGACTGGTGACCGGGTCGGCACACCGGGTCGTCGAGGCCGTCCGGCAGCCGCTGATGACCAAGATCATCCAGGAGGTCAAGCCGCCGGATCAGCCGCCGCCGCCTCCGCCCCCGAAACTGGCACCGCCGCCGCCGCCTTACATTCCGTTGCCGGAGATCCAGGTCCGACAGACGACAGCGGCGACCAATGCGATTACCCAGGTGACCAATACCAAGCCGGTCGAGGCCCCTCCGGCCCCGCCGCCGCCGCCGGCCCCGAAGCATGATCCGGTGCGCGTCGCCCCGGTGGCTTCCGCCAGTTCCTGCCAGAAGCCGGAATATCCGGCCATCTCGCGGCGTCTCGAGGAGACGGGAACCGTGGCCCTGGCTCTTCTCATCGACGTCGATGGCAAGGTTATCGACAGCAAGGTGGCCCAGAGCAGCGGGCACAGCCGTCTGGACGAAGCCGCGCGTCAGGCTCTGTCTCTTTGCAATTTCAAGCCCGGGACCGTGGATGGGAAGCCTGAACAGGCATGGGCCCAGATCCGCTACACCTGGACTCTTAATTGAGCGGCCAATTGGCAAACAATCGCACAACTAGAACTTCAGACTCCGGAGTAACATCAATGTCTTTCCAAGCCTTCCTTCCGGCGCGCCGAATGCTGATGGCTTTCGCCGTGACCGCGGCCGTCGCCGTCGGGGCGGCCGCCGGCGCCGCCTTCGCGGCTGATCCCGCTCCCGCTCCGGCAGCCCAGCCGGCCGCCCAGCCGGCGCAGCCGGCCGCGCAGCAGCCCGCCGCCCAGGCGGCTCCGGCCGCGCAGCCTGCCGCTCCGGTGTCGGCCAACGCCAATCCGGCCAGCGATGTGACGGCTCCGGCCCCGACCGTGACCGTGGACAACCCCTATGGCCTCGACGCCCTGTGGGCGCAGGGCGACATCGTCGCCCGCGGCACCCTGGTGATCCTGGTCATCATGTCCATGTCCACCTGGTACATCCTGATCCTGAAGCTGGTTGAGCAGACCCGCCTGCTGATCCGCGCCAAGGCCGCCAACAAGACCTTCTGGAAGTCGAAGACGCCGTCCGACGGTCTCAAGACCCTGCAGGCCGACAGCCCGTTCTATTTCGTCGCCGCCAGCGGCCTGGAAGCCGTCGAGCATCACGAGGGCTCGCTGACCGACAACATCGACCTCAACACCTGGGTGACCATGTCGGTCCAGCGTGCGGTCGAGCAGATCGTCAGCCGTCTCCAGGGCGGTCTCGCGGTTCTCGCCACCGTCGGTTCGACGGCTCCGTTCGTCGGGCTGTTCGGTACGGTGTGGGGCATCTATCACGCCCTGACCGCGATCGGCATCGCCGGTCAGGCCTCGATCGACAAGGTCGCCGGTCCCGTCGGTGAGGCGCTGATCATGACCGCCATCGGTCTGGCCGTCGCGGTTCCCGCCGTGCTGGGTTACAACTGGCTGGTGCGTCGCAACAAGACCTGCATCGAGGCCGTCCGTAATTTCAGCGGCGATCTGCATTCCATCCTGATCTCCGGTGACGCCGGCCAGCACAAGGTCAACCGTTCCGGTAGCGCCGCCCACGCGGGGTAATTGTCATGGCGATGCAAGTCGGTCCCGCAGATGGCGGGGATGAGGACCAGCTGAACTCGACGATCAACACCACGCCGCTCGTGGACGTGATGCTGGTGCTGTTGATCATCTTCCTCATCACCATTCCAGTGGTGACGCACACTGTGCCGGTCTCTCTGCCGAAGGAACGCAATGTTCCGACGCAGACGAAGCCCGAGAACATCAATATCTCGGTCGACCGCCAGGGTGACATCTTCTGGGGAGAGAGGAAGCTGGCCAACGCCGATGCCCTGTTCGATCGGTTGAAGGTCGAGGCGGTCAAGGATCCGCAGCCGGAGGTTCACATCCGCGGCGATCAGGAAACCCGTTACGAGGCCGTTGGCCGCGCCGTCATGGCGTGCCAGCGGGCGGGGATCGCCAAGGTTGGGTTCATCACGGAACCGCCGGCCGGCGTCGCGCAATGATCCCCTGACGCCGGGCGGACAGATGACCCTCGTTCCGGCCCGCCAGGCAATCGGCATCGGGCGGGCCGGAACGGCCGCGGCCTGTCGGGCCCGGATCAGGACGACGTGAATATGGAAGGGGCGGTGCCCGGCGCGGTGCCGTCCCTGTGCAGAAGGAAGAAACCCATGGCGATGAATGTCGGGCAGGGTAACTCTGATGACCCCGAAGTGATGGTGGACATCAATACCACCCCGCTGATCGACGTGATGCTGGTGTTGCTGATCATGTTGATCATCACCATCCCCATTCAAACCCACGCGGTGAAGCTGGACATGCCGACCGGCAACCCGCCACCGCCCGCCACGCAGCCGATCGTCATCGATATCGATATCGACTTCGACGGAACCATCACCTGGAATGGTCAGGTCGTGCGGGACAGGCAGGAGCTGGAGTATCGTCTGAAGACCGAAGCTGCCGATCCGATCGATCAGCCCGAGGTGCATGTGCGTCCGAACAAGCTTGCGACTTACAAATATGTCGCTGCGGTGATGGCGTCGGCCCAGCGGCTTGGCGTCAACAAGATCGGCATCGTCGGAAACGAGCAGTTCCTTAACTGAGTGTCGCGGCTTCGGCCGCGACCCGCAGTTCTTTCCGTTCTTCAACTTTAGCTGGGACTTTTCTTGATGAACCTGCGCTATGTTCTTGGCCGCCCGCTGACCGCCGTCTGCCTGGCCTGCGCTGTCGCCGTCGCGGCGGTGCCGGGGGCGGGGATCTCCGTGACGCCCGCCTTTGCGGCCGAAGAAGGCAATACCGTCCGTCCTGAGATCGCGAAGCCGTTGCAGGCGGCGCAACAGGCGATCCAGTCCAAGGCCTATGCGCAGGCGCTCGCCAAGTTGAAAGAGGCCGACGCGGTGTCGGGCCGCACGCCCTACGAGGACAGCGTGATCGCGCAGCTCCGTCTGATGGCCGCGGTCGGTGCCGAAGACATGGGCGTCGCCGCCAGGTCCTTCGAGGCCCTCGGCAACGCGGGCAATGTGGCCCCCGCGACCAAGCTGCAGTTCACCCTCGCGATCGCCAGCGGCTATTTCCGCGCCAAGGATTATGCCGCCGCGGCGACCTGGACGAACCGCTATCTTTCCAACGGCGGGACGGATGCACAGGCGCGGCTGTTGCTGGTGCAGTCCTACTATCTCGACAAGCAGTACGGCCCGGCCGCCAAGGCCGCTCTCGACAATATTTCCCAGACCGAGAAGCAGGGACAGGTGCCGTCCGAGACCCTGCTTCAGATCCTCGCAAGCTCGGCCCGCGAGCAGCAGGACTGGAAGATGTACGAAACCGCGCTGCTGCGTCTGGCGGCGGACTACCCGAAGCAGGATTACTGGGCTGATCTGCTGCACCGGGTGTCCGCACATCCCGGCTTCTCGGATCGTCTGCGCCTCGACGTCTCTCGCCTCGGTATGGCCGTGGGGATTCTGACCACCGCCGCCCAATATGTCGAATACACCGAACTGGCGATCCAGGCCGGACTGCCCGGCGAAGCGCAGGGCGTGGTCGAGAAAGGCTTCTCGGGTGGCATCCTGGGGGCCGGTGGAGATGCCGCGCGTCACGGGCGCCTGCGCGATCTGGTGAACAAGGCTGTGGCTAACGATCAGAAGGCGCTGGACGCCAGCGCCGCCGAGGCGGCGAAGGCGGCGAACGGCGATCCTCTCGCCAATACCGGCCTCGACTATTACGGCTACGGCCAGTATGACAAGGCGATCAGCCTGCTGGAGCAGAGCCTTGCCAAGGGAAGCCTGAAGGCGCCGGACGAAGCCAGGCTTCATCTCGGCATCGCTTATCTGGCGGCCGGTAAGAAGGCCAAGGCGATTGAGGTCCTGAAGGCCGTCAAGGGAACGGACGGGGCGGCGGATCTCGCCGCGCTGTGGATCGTCAAGGCTGGCGGCCGCCCCTACTGAGGTTCTTTGTGGGAAGGTGGTTCGGCGCCGCGCCGAACCACCATGTCTTTCCTTCGTTTTTCACTGCCGCGGCCGCCGCGGCGGTAGAGGCCGCCACCGCCTTTTCGAGGTGATTCCCGTCGTACACCGCGCTGCCTTAGATCGGCATCACGCTCCACCCTGTTGATCGTCCTTGGCGGACGCCCCGATGGCGGGCATTCCCGCCATGGGAGCCTCGACCAAAGCTCGTCGAACCGACCTTTCGATCGGCAGGCGTCAGCGGGGCATTTCTGTATCGCTCTTTCTGCCCCCTCTGGATTGTTGCTTCCTGAGGAAGTGGCCGTCCAATCGACGTGAGCCGCTCAAGTGGAAACGCCTTGACTGGCCGCGTTTACGGCCCTGTCGAGTTCACCAGATTGCCCTCGGTATCGGTGATGATGTGGCGCTTGCGCCCTTTGACCTTCTTGCCGGCGTCGTAGCCACGGTCGCCGGGACCGTCGGCGGTTTTCGCCGATTAACTGTTGATGGCGCCTGCGGCTGGACTGGCCTCGCGCCCCACGGCAATAGGGGCCGTGGTAACCAGATGGACGTTGATCGTTCTCCACAGGCCGCTGTCCCGTCCCGCATAGAAATAGCGCTGCACCGTCGAAACTGACGGAAACCGCTCCGGCAACGCGCGCCACTGGCAATCGGTCCAGGCGATGTAAAGAAAGGCATCGACCACCATGCGGAGTTCCGTCGTCCGTGGTCGTCCCGTCGCTTCTATGACGACGGCCGGTCGGAAATGTCGCGGATCATCGCCGACACCGACGCGCGGCAGCGAGGCGGATGACATCGCGCATCAAGGTGATGGCGAAGTCCAATATCACCGGGCGGCGGACAGCCGCATGGCATCGTGCAGGTGACCGGTCCGACCGGAAGACGCAAGACGACGATGCGTCAGGCCGCCCTGCTGCAAATCGAGACCCTCGAAAAAACGTCCTGACCATCGAAGATCCGGCGGAACACCAATTGAACGGCGTTAATCATGTTCCGACCAGGCCGCAGATCGGCCTGACGTTCGCCAGTGCGCTCCGATCCGTCCTGCGCCAGGATCCCGACGGACCCGGGTGATCCGAAGAAACCATCGGGTCGGAACAGGTCTTCCCGCCATCCGGGTGATCTCCGAGGGCTTGTCTTCGTCGGCCATCCTCTTTTTTTGTGCTCGCCCAGTTCGAAACTTTGTTTGAGGGCACCGGTCATCTCCCGAAGCGGATCCAGGCCGGCGGCGACGCGAGCCAATCCCTGTGCCGAGGCGCGATTCCCCGCCGGCTTTCATGGTGGCCAGATTGTATTTTCTCTACCGGCCGAGACACGTGTCTCCCCAGGCGCCCGTAGCGCAAAGGGGGGACTCGATGGGGCAACCTTACAGATATTTCCAATAGAGAAAATGCAATTATTCCGATGAAACGTCTCGCCCGCTCTTTTGGGAACTCATTTGTTTCCAATAATCGTTTCACGAGATCCAAAAAATGGAAACATCAACTTTCCGGTTGGTGCTTCGGGAGGAGATGGCTAAAAATGTCGCATTTCACTAACCATGGTGTCAAAATAGCCACGGTCAAGACGGTGTGTGGTTGAGTCTAAAGTTTTGAAATTGCGCCATTTTTAGGCATTCATGCACTTCCTTGTGCAGAAATACAAAACGTGACATTTTTGTTGCTCAAAAGCCCGTCTGCCGTCAATATCGGCAACGACTGAACGAAGTGGAACCAGGGGCGCGTTCCCTTTCGGCGATAATAATCCGATGTCTGTGGCATCGATCCGAACGCGAAGGGGGGGCGCGGCTCTGCCGCTATTGGCTGCATTTCGGCAGCGATCAGGAAACAACTCTGGCTTAAATGTTTGTCGGTGCCAGTGGCGCCGAACATACGGGGGACCATTGACATGGTGGTGAAGTCAACGCTTCCAGGTTTATCTCGTCGCCTCACATCGGGGATGACGCTTACGGCGGCGGCCGCGCTGATGTGGCAGTTCGCCGGTATCGCGCCGGCGTCGGCGCAACAGGCGGGCGTGGACACGGTCGAGGTGACCGGGTCGCGCATCAAGAGCGCCAACACGGACAGCCCGAACCCGATCGCGCGGGTCTCGGCCGATGACATCGCGGCGACCAAGGCGACCACGGTCGAGGACATTCTGCAGCATATCGGCGTGGTGCAGTCGACCTCGTCGGCGGCCGACAACAACGCCGGCAACGGCTCCTCGACCATGGGCCTGCGCAATCTGGGCGCCACGCGCACCCTGGTTCTGGTGAACGGTCAGCGTTTCGTCTCGACCGACTGGCAGCAGGCCTTCACCGCGGTCGACATGAACGCCATTCCGGTGTCGATGATCGACCATATCGACGTCCTGAAGGACGGCG
>WASQ01000131.1:0-13272 GCA_009712185.1 Telmatospirillum sp.
GGAATGGGGATGGGGGGGACATCGGTCACGGCCGGACCACCATCAGGGCAAGGATGAGCGGAAGGGTGAGCGCCGTCAGGACCGCGGCGGTCCGGATCGGGCAGCGGGTGGCAACGGCCCAGATCAGGCCGGCCGCCCAGATGGGGGCGAACAACAGGCCGCCGGTCACCAGCCGCTCGGCTTCTCCGAACGGGGCCCACACGGCGAGGGCGGTCGCGGGCGTCAGCGCGGCGGCGGCGGCCAGCGGGCCGGCGGTGACGCGCCGGAGGGAAAGACCGAGGGCGCCGGCCATCCCCGCGCCGGATCCCGTCCAGGGCATCCACGACCCGGCGGGCCTCTTCCGCCCGGGTTCCGCCGGTGGCCGGCGTCCCGTTTGTCCCGGCGACGCGGCGGACGGACGTGCCGGCCCGGACATCCGGCCGCCGGGCGGCCGCCGGGCGGTCGCCAGGATCACTCCGAGACCCGACAGGGACAGGGTCAGCAGCGTGGCGGCCAGGGCGACGCCGGTTCCGGCGGAGGGCGCAAAGGCCAGGACCGCCCCGGCCAGCGCGGCCGCCGCCGGGATCAGCGCCACCCGGCGGCGGCTCTTCCAGGCCCACCGGGCCAGAAGGACCGCCAGCAGGGGCCCCAGCAGTCCGGTCGCGCTCGCGGCCAGCGACACCGGCGTCGTCACCAGTGGTAACGCAGCGTGCCCTGCACGGTGCGCTCGGCGCCGAACCAGCACCAGCTGCCGTAATAGCAGGAGCTGACATAGCGCTCGTCGGCGACGTTGGTGGCGCTGAGCGAGAGTTCGGCGCCCTGCAGATCCGGGCGCAGCCGGCCGAGGTCATAGTCGGCGGACAGGGCGACCAGGGTCGCCGAGGCGATGGTCAGGGTGTTGAGGCCGTTGGTACTGTGCCCCAGATAGCGGACCCCGGCGCCGAACCCGAGACCGGCTGCGGGACCATCCTGAATGGTGTAATGCGTCCAGGCGCTGGCGGTGCGGGTCGGGACGCCATAGGGCCGGGTTCCCGCCATGCCGCCGTTGTCCCGCGTCACCTTGTTGTCGATGGTGCTGAAGGAGGCGGTGACGTCAAGGCCGGGCAGGGGTTGCGCCCGCCCTTCCAGCTCCAACCCGCGGGAGCGGATCTGGCCGGCCGCCACCGACCCCATGCCGGACGGATCGGACGGATCCCGGGTGGCGACATTGTTGCGCGACAGGTCATAGACGGCGGCGGTCACCAGGGCGTTCCACACACCGGGCTGATATTTCACGCCGGTCTCCGTCTGGCGGCCGGTGGCCGGCCCCAGCACCTTGCCGGTCCGGTCATAGGCCTGCTGCGGCTCGAACGAGGTCGCATAGGCGACATAGGGCGCAAAACCGCTGTCGAAATGATAGAGCAGGCCGGCGCGGCCGGTCGCATGACCCTGGCTGAGGCGGGACCGGCTGTTGTCGGCGACGGTCAGTTGTTCGAGGTCATACCAGTCCTGGCGTCCGCTCAATACCAGATGCCAGCCGCCAAGCTGGAGCTGGTCCTGAGCATAGATGCCGGTCTGGTTATGATTGACGCGCTGGTTGACGGTGAAGGCGGGCATGGCGATCGCCAGGCCGTAGACCGGGTGATAGATATCGAGTGGCGCCACGTCATTGGAGCCGAATCCGGCGCGCACATCCTCCCGCGCGGTCTGATAGTCGACCCCGGCGAGAAGATCGTGGCGGACCGGGCCGGTGGTCACATGGCCCAGCACATGCGAATCGACGGTCAGGGCGTTGACGCTTTCGTCCGAGGCGGCGGTGGACCGCTGCAAATGCCGCAGATCGGGCAGCAGTCCGGTGCCATAGACGCTGCGGTAGGTGGCCTCGGTCCGCAGGAACCGGGCGTTCTGCTGGAACGTCCAGTTGTCGCCGAAACGATGTTCGAACAGCGACGACACGGCATGCTGGGTACGGCGGAACTGTTCGAAATTGGGATCGCCGTCGTAGAAGTTCACGGGAAGGCGGCCGTTGGGGTGCGGCAGGACCGATCCCTCGGGCGGCGCCGATCCGTAGGACGCCGATTTCGGATCCTGCTGCCAGCTGTAAAGGATCGTCCAGGTGGTGTTCTCGTCCGGCCGGAGGGTGATCGCCGGATTGATGCTGTCGCGCTGGTTCTCGGTCCTGGACACCTGCCCGTCAGACCGGCTCGCCATGCCATTGAGGCGGATCAGAACCCGCTTTCCGGCATCGACCGCGCCGCCGACGTCGAAGGTGCCCTGCGCCAGATTGTGCGTATCGCCGGACAGGGAGACATCGCCGAAAGCCGTGGCTGTCGGGCGTTTGCTGGTCAGGGCCACCAGGCCGCCCGGGCTCGACTGTCCGTAGAGCACAGACGCCGGGCCGCGCACCACGTCGACCTCGTCAACCCGCGACACGTCGATTTGGGGCGTGGCGTAGTAGCTGGTGCCGATCAGGCGCATCCCATCCAGATACTGTTCGGCGTCGAAGCCCCGGATCTTCAACTGGTCATAGCGTGTCGCCGTGCCGCCCCGGGTGTCCGGGCTGATGCCGGTGGAATAATGCAACGCCTGGTTCAGGCTTTCGACGCCCCGCTGATCGAGATCGTCGCGCGTGATCACCGAGATGGACTGCGGCGTGTCGATCAGCGCGCTGGCGCTCTTGGTTCCGGCGCTGCTGGCCGCGCGCACGCGCGATCCGAAGATCGTCACTTCCTCGGGCGTGCCGGTCGCCGGGGCCGTCTGATTGGCCGCCACCTGGGTAGTTGAGGCCTGGGTAGTTGAGGCCTGGGTGGTTGACGCCTGGGTGGTTGAGGCCTGCGGGACGTCCTGCTCCGCATGGGCGGCGCCCAGGGTCAGAGCGAAAAGTGCCGAGGAGGAAACGAGAATTGCGTGTCGCGATGCCATGTCCTGGTCCAGTGCCGGAGAGATCGGAAAAGGCTGGCCTGGCTGGCTGGACACCGGGGCGCGGGTCTGGCTGGCTGGGATGCCGGTGAAGCGGAAAACGGGTGCTATTTGAACAGAATGAGTTTGCCGTTGCTGGTGATGCGCAGCCGGTACAGCACGCCCCCATGGTCGATCGCGATTTCGCGGTGTCCGGCCAGAAGATCCTGGCTGGAGATCACGGGAAGGGTGGAGGAAGGGGCCTGACGCGGTGCCGCAACGGCACAAGAGATCGGTGATGGGACGATGTCTGTCATTCTACTGCCGGGAAAGATCGGAATATCCCTTATTTCATAGTGACAGTGATTATCAATTGCAATCTTATTTTGTAAATGGACTGGGGCGACCCTGATTACAGCGGGAAGGGGGCGGCAAGGGGGCCCGAAGGCGGACCCGCGACGACCATGTCATCGCAGGTCCGCCCCGCCGGGTGTCATCACGCCGGGTGTCGTCAGGCCGGGCGGCTGGGACCGGTACCGGCACCGCTGGCGTCGATCGCCGACGCGATCGCGCGCAGGTCGCTGTCGGAGAGGGAGAGACCGGCGGCGGTGATCCAGCCATCGACCTGCCGGGGATCGCGGGCGCCGACGATGGCGCCGGTCACGCCGGGCCAGGACAGCGTCCAGGCAATGGCGACGGCGCCGGGCGAGACTCCATGGCGGCCGGCGATCGGCCGGAGAGCGTCGGCCAGCGCCAGATTGCGGGCAAGGCGCGGCGGGGTGAATTCCGGGTTGCGAGACCGCCAGTCGTCGGCCGGCAGGGCGGCCGCCCGTTCGGCGGTGAAGGAGCCGGACAACAGTCCGGACTGCATCGGGGAATAGACGATGACCCCCGTTCCGTGCGTCTTGCACCAGGGCAGTTCGGCCGTACCGGCATCCCGGCGGATCGCCGAAAAAGGCGGTTGCAGGGTGTCGACATGACCGATCCCCTCGGCAATCGCGAGTTGAGCGGCGGAGTGGTTCGACAGACCGATGGCGCGGACCTTGCCTTCGCGCCTCAGGTCAACCAGGGTGCCCCAGTAATCGGCCAGGGCGGTGCCATCCTCGGCCGGCCAGTGCATCTGGTAAAGGTCGATGCGCTCGCAGCCGAGACGCCGCAGCGACGCCTCGACCTCGCGGCGAAGACTGGCGGGGGCGCCAATCCGCCGGGGGGGGCGGGTGCGGTCGGTCTCATCCCAGACCAGGCCACATTTGGTGAAGACCAGCGGGCGGCGGTCGGCCGGCAGGCCCTTCAGAGCCTCGCGCCCGATCTCCTCGGAATGGCCGCGCCCGTAAACCGCCGCCGTGTCGCTCCAGTTGATGCCCCGGTCGATCGCGTGGCGGATCGCCAAGACCGACTGCGCGTCATCCTGCCGGCCCCAGCCGAACGCCCAGTCGGACCCGCCGATGGCCCAGGCGCCGAACCCGACCGGCGTGATCCGCATGTCGGTGGTGCCCAGCGGGCGGGTGGGTAGAGCATTGTCTGTCATGATCACCCCCATTGCCGCGCAGGATGGTATCGCTACCATTGATCCGTCCAATAAAATATTCTAATGACATTCATCGTGTGACGTGAATATTCGGATGGCCTTATCATGGAACTGCGTCAGCTCGAACATTTCGTGGCGGTCGCGGAGGAACAGCATTTCACGCGGGCGGCCCGACGCCTGAACATTGTTCAGTCCGGGCTTTCGACCTCGGTGCGGTCCCTGGAGGAGGAACTGGGGGTCGAGCTGTTCCTGCGCAGCACGCGCCGCGTCGACCTGACCGCCGCCGGCCGGGTTCTGTTGCCCGAGGCTTTGCGCGTTCTGGCCGCAGTGCGCAAGGCGCGCGATACGGTCCAGGCCGTGCAGGGTCTCACGCGCGGCCACCTCGCCATCGGCATGGCCCAGGCCCTGACGCCCTTTCTCGATCTTCCGGCCCTGTTGTCGCGGTTCCGCACCGCCTATCCCGGGATCGAGATCCGGCTTTGCCAGGGGGCGGCGCCCACGCTCTGCGACAAAATCCGCCAGGGGCGCCTCGACGTCGCCTTCGTGCCGGTCTATGGCGTCGAACCCGAAGGCGTGCAGACCCGCCTGTTCGTGTGCGAGGCCCTGGTGCTGGCCTGTCCGCCCGGCCATCCCCTGGCCGGGCGCGACGGACTTCCTCTGGCCGCGCTGGCGGGCGAGTCCTTCGTCGATTTTCAGCCGGACTGGGGCAATCGACAGTTGGTCGACCATGCCTTTGCCGACGCCAGGGTGGATCGCCGGGTCGCGTTCGAGGTCAATGACATGCGCACCCTGCTCGATCTGGTGTCCTTTGGTCTGGGCGTGGCCCTGGTTCCCGAACGCATCGCCACGGTCGAGGCCGGAGCCGGCGGCAGGATCGCCCTGGCCCGACTGGCTCCGCCCGAAATCTGCTGGGAAATGGCGGTGGTGTTCGCCGGCCGCGACGAACCGGTCAGCGCCGCCGCCGGAGCCTTCCTCGACATGCTGCCTCCGGCCACGGGAACCGGCTGATCCGGGTCAGCGCGGCTCCTCCGTCCGGAGCCGGTAGTCCTTCAGGATCTCCGCCGTGACCCAGGCCGTGCGCGTGGCCGACTCTCCGGTGCTGGGACAGCGCCCCGCCCCGTTCAGTTCGTCGACGATGGTCTGGATCAACGGTTGCTGGACATGGGGCGGATTGGCGATGGCGAATTCCTCCACCGTGCTGCCGCGGGCAAGGCGGATGGGCTGGAAGGTGAACGGATGGAACCGGAGACGCCCGGCGGTGCCGACGATCTCCACGGCCTCCGACTCCTCGTCGGCGGCGAAGCACCAGACGCCGCTGCCGGTGACGCCCGTTTCGAAGGAGAAGGCCGCCGTGACGGTGTCCTCCGGCGGATAGGCGCCGGCCACATTGGTGGGGAATCCCCTCGCCGCCGTCACCGGCCCGAACAGAAAATCGAGAATGTCGAGGGCATGGCAGGCGGTCTCGAAGAAAAGGCCGCCGCTGCCGAAGGCGGGGTCGACCCGCCAGGGCAGAGCTTCCGGCGAACCTTCGACGGGAAGCCGGGCCAGATGCCGGATCTGGACGGCGGCCGGCCGGCCGATGGCGCCGTCCGCCAGCAGATCCCGGACCTTGAGGCAATAGGGCAGGGCTCGCCGGTAATAGGCGACGAACAGAGGCGCTCCGGCGGTGGCCGCCGCCGCCGTCATCTCGCGACAGTCCTCCAGCGTCAAGGCCATGGGTTTCTCGACATAAACCGCCTTTCTGGCGGCCACGGCCCGCAGGACATAGTCCTTGTGACTGTCGGGACGGGTTGCGATATAGACCGCGTCGATGTCCGGTGCGGCGATGATGTCGTTGGCGTCGTCGGTCCAGCGCGCGACGCCATGCCGGCGCGCATAGTCGCGCGCCAGATCGCCATTGCGCCGCATCACCGCGACAAGCTCCGAATTCTCCGCCTTACGGAATCCGGGACCGCTTTTCACCTCGGTCACGTCGCCGCAGCCGATAAGACCCCACCGGATAACCGTCATGACTGTTTCTCCTGGTCCAGGCGGATGATCCGGCCGCTGCCGGCCGACCGGATCAGGGCGTCGATCAGGCGATGAACGGCCAGTGCCGACCGGCCGCTGCTGTCGGGTGTCCGGCCGGTGGCGATGGCATCGGCGAAATCGGCGATCAGGTCCCGGTGCGGACCATGGTCGAAGGCCATGGGATCCGCCCCGCCGCCGGTCGGTCCGTCGCCCTCCACCACCTCTTCGCGGCCGTCGTGGCAGGCGATCCGCAGACTGTTTCCGGTCAATGTCGCGGTTCCCTTCGTCCCGGTGATCGCGATCCGTTCGGGGAATCCGGGATAGGCCGCCGTGGTGGCGTCGATGGTGCCGATGGCGCCGTTCCTGAACCGGATCATGCCGGCGGCGATGTCCTCGGTATCCACGGCGCGCAAGGGGCTGGTGACGGTGAAGCCGCCGACCTCGGCCACCGGTCCGGCCAGGGTGCAGAACACGTCGAGGCTGTGAATCGCCTGCGTGATCAGGACGCCGCCGCCATCGCGGGCGCGCATGCCGCGGCCGGGCTCGGCATAATAGGCCGGCGGGCGCCACCAGCGGATTTCGGCCGAGGCGGCGATCATCGGGCCGATGACATCCCGGGTCAGGGCCTGGCGCAGGCGGCGGACCACCGGGCGGAACCGGTGCTGGAAGACGACCGCCAGGGTCAGGCCCGCCTCTTCCATCAGGTCCACCAGTTCCAGCGACCGTTCCAGCGTGACCTCGACCGGCTTTTCCAGCAGGACATGCTTGCCGGCCGCGGCCGCGCGGCGGACCAGATCGAGATGGGTGGCGGGGGGCGTCAGCAACAGCAGGGCGTCGACGGCGGGATCATCCAGCAGGGCCTCGATCCGGTCCACCACCGGGATCCCGGTGCGGTCGTGGAAATCCCGGCGACGGTCGGACGAGGGGCTGAACGCCCCCCGGACGGCGACGCGGCCGGCAAGATCCCGGAGGGCCGCGACATGGGGGCGGGCGGCCATGCCCAATCCGACGATGCCCAATCCGACGGCGCCCAATCCGACGGCGCCCGATCCAGCGCCGGCCTGCCCGGCATTGTCGTCATGTCCCGGCGGGCAGGCGGTCATGGCCTGGGAACTCCCGTAGAGGCGGGGCAGAGGCGTGTCGGAGGATCAAAGGGCGACATCGGCGATATCCAGTCCCAAAGTGGCCGCCAGAACGGAAACGACCAGGGAGTGATCGTCGCGCTGCGGCAGACCCGACACGGTGACGGCACCGATCGCGCCCTGTCCGGCGATCTGAAGCGGAACGCTGCCGCCGGCATCGGCATAATCGGCGGGCGCCAGCCCGTAGGCGTCGGCCAGAGTCGTCTTGCGGCTTTCCATCAGCAGACCCATGGCATAGGAGCTGCGGAAGAAGCGGAAGACGGTGTTGCGCTTGCGCCGGATCCAGTCCGCGTTGCTGGGGGTGGTTCCCGGCATCGCATAGAAGAACAGCGGGCGGCCATGCAGCGAGATGTCGATGGCCACCGCCGCTCCTTTCGCCTCCGCCGCCTCCTTCAGCCGCGTCCCGAGGAGCCAGGCCCCGGCGGGATCGAAAGAGGGAAATTGCAGGCGCCGTTCCTGTTCGGCAATACGGCGCAAATCCTCGTCAAGGGACATCAGGCCTCCGGTCGGGTGGTCAGGTGGCAATATAAGCCGGGTCATTATTGCCCGGAGTTGGAACCGCGTAAAATTGAAGTTGGGAATGCGATTGATCCCCCGGACAGATTGGCCCGGGGATCCTCCGCCCGGGGCAGGCCACCATCACGGCGCCGCCTCATGCAGCGCCGTCCGCCGGCTCTTCCGCCGGCTCTTCCGCCGCTTTCCCTCCGTCCGCCCGGTCGCCCTGCGCGGTCGTCCGTTTGCTGCAGCCGGGCCGCGATTCGATGCGTTCCATATGCTGCTGTCCCCAGTCGCAAAGAGGCTTGAGCGCTTCGGAAAGCGAGACGCCGAAGGGGGTCGCGACATATTCGACGCGCGGGGGGATCTCCTTGAAATCATGGCGGACGACAATGCCGTCGGCCTCCATCTCCTTCAGACTCTGGATCAGCATCTTTTCGCTGATCCCCGGAATGGCGCGGCGCAATTCGCCGAACCGCGCGGGCTTCGGATGCAGGACCCAGAGGATCATGACCTTCCATTTGCCGCCGATGACGTCCAGAGCCGCCTCCAGGCCGCAACAATAAACTTTTCCCGACATCGCGAACGTTCCATTCCCTGACAGTTTCGTGACGCTTACAAAAAGTTTGGCACTTACTAAAAGGTAGGTACTTGTCATTAGGTAATCAAGGCCGATATCGATCCCACATCCGGGGGTGCCGCGCCGGACATCGCGGCCTCATCCGAAGCCAAGGATATCGAACCATGATCAGGACGACACTGAAAAGCCGCCCTTTGATCGGCGGCGCCATCGCGCTGGCGGTCGTCGCCGGGGGACTGGTCACCGCCCGCAGTCCGGGCGCCAGCCAGGGAGCCGCGCCGGTGGCGCGTGCGGTCCCGGTGGCCGTAAGGACGCTGGCCCCCAAACCCATCCGCACCTGGTCGGAGTTTTCCGGCCGGTTGCATGCCGTGGAGCAGGTCGAAATCCGGCCCGAGGTCAGCGGCCGCATCACCGCCGTGCGCTTCGAGGACGGCCAGGCCGTGAAGGCCGGCGACGTGCTGTTCGTCATCGATCCGCGTCCCTATGAGGCGGCGGTGGCCAAGGCCGAGGCCAACCTCGCCCAGGCCCGCACCAACGCGGATTTCGCCCGTCTGGAACTGACCCGCGCGGTCGGTCTCAGGAATACCGAGGCGATTGCCGAGAGGATCTATGACGAGCGCGCCAATGCCAGCCGCGGCGCCGTCGCCGCCCAGCAGGCGGCCGAGGCGGCGCGGAAACAGGCGTCGCTCGATCTCGAACATGCGGTGGTGCGCTCCCCCATCGACGGGCGCGCCAGCCGCGCCGAAATCACGCTCGGCAACCTGGTGCAGGCCGGTCCCGGCGCGCCGCTGCTGACCACGGTGGTGGCCAGCCGGCCCATTTATGCCGACTTCGACGTGGATGAGCAGACCTATCTGCAAAGCATCCGCGACTCCGCCTCCGACCGTGACCAGGAACGCCGGATCCCGGTCGAGATCGCTCTCCAGGGCGATCGGGACCACGTTTTTCGCGGACATATCGACAGTTTCGACAATCGTCTGGACCCGGGCAGCGGCACCATCCGCGCACGGGCGCGTTTCGACAATGCGGACGGAACCCTGGTGCCCGGCATGTTCGTTTCGGTGCGTCTGGGCGGGGCGGAGACGGCCGAGAGGATCCTGGTCCCCGAGAGGGCCATCGCCTTCGATCAGAGCCGGAAGTTCGTCTATGTGGTCGATGAAAACAACCATGTCGCCTACCGCGAGGTCGAGCTGGGCAAGAAGGTCGCGGCGGATCGTATCGCGTTGGCCGGGGTCGCCGCCGGTGACCGCGTCGTGGTCGACGGCATCCAGCATCTGAGGGCCGAGGCGACCGTCGAACCCCGCGAGGCCGCCGCCGACCAGCCGGCCGCCAGCGGCCTGAACTGATCCGGATCCGGAACATGAATCTCTCCCGCTTTTTCATCGACAGGCCGATCTTTGCCGGGGTGATCTCGGTGATCATCTTCCTGGCCGGCCTGTTTTCCATGGTCCTGCTGCCGATCTCGGAATATCCCGAGGTCGTGCCTCCGACCGTCGTCGTGAAGGCGCAGTTCCCCGGCGCCAATCCAAAGGTTATCGCCGAGACGGTGGCGACCCCGCTCGAGGAACAGATCAATGGCACCGAGGACATGCTCTACATGTTCTCGCAGGCCTCCTCGGACGGGTTCCTCACGCTCACCGTGACCTTCAAGCTGGGAACCGATCCCAATCTCGCCCAGCAACTGGTGCAGAACCGGGTCAATCAGGCACTGCCCCGGCTGCCCGAGGTGACCCGGCAACTGGGCGTCACCACCACCAAAAGCTCGCCCGACCTCACGATGGTCGTGCATCTGACCTCGCCCAATAACCGCTATGACATGCTCTATCTGCGCAACTACGCGGTGCTGAACGTCAAGGATCAACTGGCGAAGATCGGCGGCGTCGGATCGGTGCAGCTTTTCGGTTCGGGCGATTACGCCATGCGGGTCTGGCTCAATCCCCAGAAGGTGGCGGAGCGCGGACTGACGCCGCAGGAGGTGGTGGAGGCCATCCGCCATCAGAATGTCCAGGTCTCCGCCGGCGTGATCGGCGGCCCGCCTTACGGACGCGGTGTCGAACTTCAGTTGCCCATCAATGTTCAGGGCCGTTTGCAGGATGCCGAACAGTTCTCCGACATGATCGTGAAGCGCACGCCCGGAGGCGCGGTCACCCGACTTAAGGACATCGGACGGGTCGAGATCGACGCCGCCGAATTCGGGCTGCGCTCGCTTCTGGACAATCGCTCGGCGGTCGCGATTCCGGTCTTCCAGTCGCCGGGGTCGAATGCCATCGAGATTTCCAATCAGGTCCGCCGGACCATGGAGGAGCTGAAGCAGTCCTTCCCGGACGGCGTCGACTATTCCATCGTCTACGATCCGACGATCTTCGTGCGCGGATCCATCGAGGCGGTCGTCCATACGCTGTTCGAGGCCCTGGCGCTGGTGGTGCTGGTGGTCATCGTCTTTCTCCAGACCTGGCGGGCGTCGATCATTCCGCTGCTGGCGGTGCCGGTGTCGATCGTCGGCACCTTCGCCATCATGCATCTGTTCGGCTTTTCGATTAACGCCCTGTCGCTGTTCGGGCTGGTGCTCGCCATCGGCATCGTGGTCGATGACGCCATCGTCGTGGTGGAGAATGTCGAACGCAACATCGCGGACGGCCTGAAGCCGCGGGAGGCCACGGTGAAGGCGATGAGCGAGGTGACAAGCCCCATCATCGCCATCACCCTGGTGCTGTGCGCGGTGTTCGTTCCGATCGGCTTCATCAGCGGCCTGACCGGGCAGTTTTATCGGCAGTTCGCGCTGACCATCGCCTTTTCCACCATCGTTTCGGCGTTCAATTCCCTGACCCTTTCCCCCGCTCTGGCGGCCATCCTGCTGCGGTCGCATGATGCGCCGAAGGACTGGCTGACCCGGATGGAGGGACGGGTCCTGGGGCCGTTCTTCCGGGTCTTCAACCGTGTCTTCCATGTCGGATCGCACCGCTACAGCACGGGCGTGCGCGGCGTTCTGTCGCGCAAGACCGTGTCCTTCGGCGTCTATCTCGCGCTTCTGGGCGCCACCTATGTCCTGTTCCAGCAGGTGCCGCTGGGATTTGTCCCCGTGCAGGACAAGCAATATCTGGTCAGTTTCGCGCAACTGCCCAACGGCGCCACGCTGGACCGGACCGAGACGGTCATCCGCCAGATGTCCGATATCGCGCTCAAGGATCCCGGCGTCGAAAGCGCCGTCGCCTTTCCGGGGCTGTCCATCAACGGCTTTATCAACAGCGCCAGCGCCGGCATCGTGTTCGTGACCTTGAAGCCGTTCGGGGAAAGGAGAACCCCGGACCTGTCGGGGAACGCCATTGCCCAACGGTTGCAGGGACGCTTCGCCGGACTGTCGGACGCCTTCATCGCCATCTTCCCGCCCCCGCCGGTTCAGGGGCTGGGCACCATCGGCGGCTTCAAGCTTCAGGTGGAGGACAGGACCGATGCCGGCTATGAGGCGCTGGACAAGGCGGTGAAGGCGGTCGTCGCCAAGGCCCGGGCGACCCCCGAACTGGCCGGGGTGTTCACCAGTTACGAGATCAATGTGCCGCAGCTTTACGCCGATCTCGACCGCACGCGGGCGATGCAGCTCGGTGTCGACGTGCAGGACGTCTTCGACACCATGCAGATCTATCTGGGATCCCTCTACATCAACGACTTCAACAAATTCGGCCGGACCTATCAGGTCATCGCGCAGGCCGACCGCCAGTTCCGGTCCCGTCCCGACGACATTTTACGTCTGGAAACCCGCAATGCCGCCGGCGCCATGGTTCCGCTTGGCGCCATGCTGACGGTGCGGGATACCACCGGTCCGGAAAGTGCCATGCATTACAACGACTTCCGATCCGCCGACCTGTCGGGGACGCCGGCTCCCGGCTATTCGACGGGACAGGCGCAGGCCGCCATGGTCCGGATCCTGGACGACACGCTGCCGAAGGGCATGGGCTTCGAATGGACGGAACTGACCTATCAGCAGATCCTGGCCGGCAACACCGCCACGCTGGTGTTCCCCGTCTGCGTGCTGCTGGTGTTCCTGGTTCTGGCGGCGAAATATGAAAGCCTGATCCTGCCGCTGACCATCATCCTGATCGTTCCGATGTGCCTGCTGTCGGCCATCGCCGGTGTCTGGTTGTCGGGGGGCGACAACAACATCTTCACCCAGATCGGGCTTTTCGTGCTGGCCGGACTGGCCTGCAAGAACGCCATCCTGATCGTTGAATTCGCCCGTGAGGCGGAAAACGGCGGAATGGGGACCGCGGAGGCGGCGATCCTGGCGGCCCGTCTGCGGCTGCGGCCGATCCTGATGACCTCCTTCGCCTTCATCATGGGGGTGGTGCCTCTCGTGACCTCGACCGGAGCCGGCGCGGAGATGCGGCACGCCATGGGCGTCGCGGTCTTCGCCGGCATGCTGGGCGTGACCCTGTTCGGGCTGTTCCTGACCCCGGTGTTCTATGTGGCGCTGCGCACACTGGAGAAGCGGCTGGTCGGGAAAAAGACTCTGGAGTTGGTGGGATGAGAATGATGCACTTTTTCGAATCCCCGCTGCCCTCAGACGCCGGGCGCGGGCATCCGCCCGCCAGGCTTTTGCGCGAACGCTCGCGCGGGCCCTCAATGGGGTGGTCGGTTTCCGGCGAGCGGGGCTCGGCGGGAGGGGG
>WASQ01000131.1:13282-22972 GCA_009712185.1 Telmatospirillum sp.
GCGGCCGGCCGGGAGACGGGAGGGGAGGGCGCGCGCGGGCGCGGCCGGCCGCCCTCCTGGGGATTGTGATGTGGACGGCGGTTCTGGCGGGCTGCACGGCTTCGCCGCCGGTGGAGGATGCGGCCCTGGCGCCGCCCGCCCATTGGACGCGTCTTCCCGAAGCCTCCAATGTGGAAGGGGAGGCGTCCGCCGATGGTCCGGCCGATCTGCAACAGCGGTGGTGGACGGCCTTCGATGATCCCGCGCTGGACGCCCTGATCGCCGAGGCGGTTGCCAACAACCGGAACCTTGCCGCCGCCCGCGCCCGGGTCGAGGAGGCGCGGGCCGCCCGGCGGGAGGCGGGGGCCAATCTTCTGCCCAGCCTGTCGGCGGCCGGGACCGCGACCCGGGGCAACCAGGGGTATGCGACCTCCAACAGGGCGGCCTCCATCGCCGGCGCCGATCTGGAGGCGGGATGGGAACTGGATCTGTTCGGCCGCAATCAGGCCCGCGCCCGGCAGGCCGCGGCGCTTGCCGATGCCGCCGACGCCGGGCGGCAGGCGGTCCTGGTCGCCCTGCTGGCGGAAGTGGCCAGAAGCTATTTCGACCTGCGCAACGACGACGAACAGATCGCCATCACCACGGAGAACCTTGCCAACCAGCAGAAGACGCTGGATCTGATCAAGGCGCAGCGGACCGGCGCCCTGTCGAGCGGCCTGGACGTCGAGCGGGCGGCGGCGCAGGTCGCCACCACGGCGGCCGAGCTGCCGGCGCTGACAGCGGCCCGCGAATCCGCACTCAATCATCTCGCCGTGCTGGTGGGTGTCCCGCCCGGAGGACGTGACGGCCTGCTGGGGACGCCGCGTCCGATGGCGCCGCTCTCCTCGCGGGTCCTGGTGGCCGCGCCGGCCGCGGTCCTCGCCAACCGCCCGGATGTCCGCGCCGCCGAACGGCGGTTCGCGGCCAGCGTGGCCGGCGCCCGGGCGGCGGAAAAAGAGCTGTTCCCGACCCTGTCCCTGGTCGGCATGTTCGGTCTTCAGGACTCCAGCCTCTATTGGGCGAAGCCCTGGAGCATCGCCGCCAGCCTGACCGGACCGGTCTTCGACTTCGGACGCATCCGATCCAGGATCGACGCCGCCGACGCCCGCCAGACCGAGGCGCTTGCCCTTTACCAGGAGACCGTTCTCGAAGCGCTGGAGGACATGGAAAGCGCGCTCTCGCTTTACCTGCATGAGACCCGGCGCCAGCACGATCTGGATCTGGCCGCCGAAGGCAATCGCAAGGCGGTTGTTCTGGCCCGCCAGCAATATTCCGCCGGCTACAGCGGGCTTCTCGATCTGCTGGTCGCCCAGCGTGACGAACTGGAGGCCGAATCGGCGCTGGCCACCTCGAACCTCCGCCTGCGCAGGGCGCTGGTCGCCATCTATACGGCGGCGGGAGGGGGCTGGGACCTGTAAGTCCAGGCTGCCCCGACGGAGCCCCCTCCGGGCCGTCGCCCGCCATCCGCCGGCAGGCCTGCCGGCCGGCGATGAGCTGTCCTCATCGCCGGCCGAAATCATGCGACGTCACGCGATCCCAGGAAATAACGGGATCACCGCGGCTGCGCTTGTCCCGCCGGTTCGCCGGTCATCCCGCCGCCCGGACGGGTCTCATGCCACCACCCGCCTCCCAGGGCCTGAAAGAGCATGGCCGTGTCCGAATAGCGGCTGGCCAGGGTCGACAGATAGGAAATTCTGGCCTGCTGATATTGCTGCTGCTGGAGCAACAGTTCGGCATAAGCGACGGTGCCGGCGGCGAGACGGTCTTCTGTCAGATCCACACTGTCCCGGCTGTCCACCATGGCGCCATAGGTCGACTTCAGAGCCTGTGCGTCGCTTTGCAGGGCGGAGAGGCAGTCGGCGACATTCTGAAAGGCGTGAATCACGGTGCCCCGGTATTGCTCCAGAGCGGCGTCATAAGCCGCCCTGGCCGCATCCGATGCGGCCTCCCGCTGCCCCGCGTCGAACAAAGGCTGGACGAGGCCGCCCGCCAAACCCGCGAAAAGCCCGTCCGGGCCGATGGCGTCGCCCAGATGGGGAGACTGGCTGCCGAAATTTCCGGTCAGGGTGATCTGGGGAAGCTGGTTGGCCATGGCGACCCCGATCTGCGCGCTCGCGACGTGCAGCAGCGCTTCCTGGGCCAGGATGTCCGGCCGTTGCCGCACCAGGGCGGACGGAAGACTGAGAGGCAGTTCCCCGGGAAGAGTGAACTGAGAGAGGCTGAGTTTTTCCGGCAACGCCTTTTCCACCCCTTTGCCGATCAGGGCGGCCAGCGCATGCCGGCTGGTTTCAAGCTGCTTTTGCAGGCGGGGAAGGCTGGCCTGCGTTGCCTGCAATTGCGCGCGGGCCGCGAAGACTTCGGCTTTGGCGGCGCTGCCCACGGCAAACTGGTCCTGAACCAGCTCCAGTTGGTGCTGCTCATTGGAGATGATGTCGCCGGTCGCCTCAATCTCGTCCTGCAAGGCGGCGATTTGCAGGACCGTCGTCACAATGGTGGTGGTCAGCGTCAGATAGGTCCCGGCCAACTGGTACCGCTGATAGTCCGCCTGCGCGGCCAGGGCTTCGACGGAACGGCGTTGCGCACCGAAGATATCAAGGAGGTAGGACACGGAGAGACTGGCGTTGAAGGCGTTGTAAACATTGGTCTTCGCATTCGGAACGCCAGGGCCCTGGCGTTCGCGGGACCCGCTGACGGACCCTGAAACCTGCGGAAACAATGCGCCGGACCCGGCTTCGACATTTTCGTTCGCCTGCCGCAAGGCGGCCTCTGCCGACCGGACATCGGGATTGTTGTCGAGCGCCAGACGGATCAGGCCATCCAGTTCGGAACAGGCGAAAAGGTGCCACCATTGGTCCGGCAAGTCCTGCACCGTCACAAACAGTTGCGACTGCCCGCCCGGGACCGGAGTTTCCTCCGTCTTTTCCGGCGCCTGGGGCAGGGTCGTGTCGCGCGGCAGCGGCGGGGCCTGAAAATCCGGCCCTTGAAGGCATCCGCAGAGGCAAAGGGCAACCGTCAGGAGCGACGCCCGATGCGAAGGCCGGAACGGAATCATGGCCGTGCTACCCCGTGACCTTGACATAAGATCCGGCGCCGGGGTCGCCGATGCCGTCGGTGACGACCCGGTCGCCGGCCGAGAGACCGCCGAGAACCTCGACCTGACGGCCATTGCGGCGGCCCAGCTTGACGGCACGGCGCCCGGCGGACTGCCCGTCGGGCGCCAGGACAAAGACCTCGATATCGGTCCCCGCCGGCAGATAACGTCCCTCGGGCAGCAGCAACAATCCCGGCGTTTCCTGGGTTACGATCGACCCGGCCGCACTCAGCCCCGGCAGCAGATCCTTGGGCAGGTCATCGTCGAACGTCAGGTCCACCTTGAAGCGCTCCGCCATCACTCTGGGAAGGAAGCGGGCGATGTGAAGCGGCCACTCCCGGTTTCCGATCCGTACGGAGGCCTTTTGACCCACATGCACCTCGCCCACATAGGATTCCGGGATATCGGCGGATAACCGGAAACCCGTATTGGGGGTGATTTCGGCCAGGCGTTCGCCACGGTTTCTGGTTTGTCCGACCGTCAGATCCATGGCGGTGATCCGTCCCGACACCGGCGCCCGCACCTTCAAATTGTCGAGCTTGCTGCGGGTGACTTTGAGGTCCTGCTGCATCATGGCCAGCTGACCCTTGATTTCGGGAAGCTGGCGAAGGCGAAGATCGTTTTGCCGGCTGTTGCTTTCCGCCTGCATGGGTCTCAGCTTGCGGTTGTAGTTCAGCTCGTCCCTGACGCGGTCCCTCAGTTCCTCCGCCTCCGCGCCCTTGGCGGCCAGGGCATCGCGCCGGACCAGCGATCTGTTCAGGCGGGTGATGTCATAGTCGATCTGCGCGAGCTGCTTCTCATTGTTGATCCGGTTCTGCTCCAGCACCGTCTGATAGGTCTGGAGCTGCGAGATCGAGGCGATCAGCCGGCTTTCCCGATCGAGAACATCGAGTTCAAGGGAGGTGTTGCTGAATTCGAGAAGGGGCTGCCCGGCGCTGATCTCATCTCCGGTGGCGACGAGGAGCCTGTCGATGCGACCGCCTTCCACGGCATCGATAACCACGATGTCGTTGGGAATGACGCTGGCGTTGAACGGGATCAGGGTCTGGAAGACGCCTTGCTGGACGGAAACGGTTTTCAGGTCCGATCGCCGGACGACCGGATCGGCCGGCGGCTGGGCCGGAGCCGGCGCCGGCGGAGGGGGCGGGGCGGAACGGTCGGCGTGATCCCGGGGCGGAAACCCGACGATCACCCCCGTGGTCATGGCTCCGGCGATGAAGGCCAGAAAGAGGAGTGTCCAGATCCTGGTCATGATGTGTCGGCCCTGTCCCTGCGCTCCAGATTTATCCTTGGCGTTGAAACCGGTGCCCGCCCAGTCACTCCTGCCGCAGCAGGACACTAAGGGTGTTTCGGGACAATGGAAAGTGTTGCGTTGCGTCCTGAACGGCGATCGGCAGGACCTCGCCGCGGCGGGCCATGGCGGGGGATAGGACGGATCGCGGCCGGGGCTGTGGCGGAGGAGGGGCAGGCCGCCGGCCGCGATCCCATCGCGCGGGTAGGGGGCCCGCGCGATATCGATCATGGTGATTAAAAATAGTCAGTGTTAGAAACTGGGAATATTCTTACAAAAGAATAAGAAAAATCTCGTATTCGCGAATTTTATTATTTTTTCCCCGGTGGAATATCGGTGGCGCGAAGAACAAGGGGACAGGATGGTTGCGAACATCATGGCATGTCTCCGGTCAATGAGATCCGCCCGCGTCGCCGGGCACCGCATGGCGGGCTGGTCTGGAGAGCCAGATCAGGCCGATCAGACCGATGAAGAGCATCCCCGAAAGCCAGAACAAATCCGTGGCGGAAAGAATAAAGGATTGATGTGTCAACTCGTTGTCCAACAGGGCGTAGCTTTGCTGCGCGGTAAGGTGCAGACGATCGGCAAAGGACATGAATTGCCGGGTTTCCGACGAAAAGGGTGTGATGCTTTCCGTCAGATAAGCATGGTGGCGGGTGGCGCCGTCTTCCCACAGAGTGGTCCAGATCGAGGCCGCGAACGATCCGGCCATGATCCGCGCGAAATTGAAGAGCCCTGAGGCGGCCGGAATGCGCTGAGGCGGCAGACCCGACAAGATCACCGCGGTCAGCGAGATGAAGAATGTCGACTGAGCCGCCCCCTGAAGCACATGCGTGGCGGCCAGATCCCAGGCGGTCACATCCGGGCTGAAGGTGGCCCGCCAGAACCCGCAGGCGGCAAAGACCAGAAATGCCGTGGTCGCGAACCACCTGGGGTCGAAGCGGGACAGACCCTTGCCGACGAAGGGGGAGAGGATAACGGCAAGAATGCCCACGGGGGCGGTGACCAGCCCCGCCCAGGTGGCCGTGTAGCCCATGGTGCGTTGCAGCCACATGGGAATGAGCACGATATTGCCGAAGAAAGCCGCGTAGCCGATGGTGATCGCCAGAGTCCCCGTGGCGAAGTTGCGTCCTTTGAAAAGGGTCAAATCGACGATGGGGTGCGCCTCGGTCAGCTCCCAGATCAGGAAAAACGTAAAAGCAACCGCCGCCACCACGGTCAAACCGAGGATGAAAGAGGAGTTGAACCAATCCAGCTCGCGACCCTTGTCCAGAAGAATTTGTACCGATCCGACCCAGATCACCAACAGGGCCAGGCCCACTTTATCGATCGGCAGGCGGCGGGTTTCGCTCTCGCGACCCTTCAGGATGACAAAGGTCACCCATGCCGCAATCAGGCCGGTCGGCACGTTGATATAGAAGATCCACGGCCAGGACACATTGTCGGTCAGCCAGCCGCCCAGGATCGGCCCCATCGCCGGGCCGACGACGGCGGTCATGGACCAAAGGGCGATCGCCATCCCCGCCTTGGCCTTGGGATAGCATTGCAGCAGCAGCGCCTGGGAAAGCGGAATCATCGGTCCGGCGACCAGTCCCTGCAAAGCGCGGAAGAGCAGCAGCATTTCCAGATTGGCCGAAATGCCGCAGAGGAACGACGTCAGGACAAACAGCAGCACCGAGGCGAGAAACAGCCGGAGCTGGCCTAAGCGCGTGAACAGCCAGCCCGTCAAGGGCACGGCGATGGCATTCGATACGCCGAAAGACGTGATGACCCAGGTGCCCTGGCTGGCGCTCACCCCCAGGTCGCCGGCGATGGTGGTCAGCGACACGTTGGCGATGGTCGTGTCCAGCACATTCATAAAGACAGCCAGAGAAAGGGCGATCGTCGCGAGGACCAGTCGTCCCCCCGTCAATGGAGGGAAAGAGGAGGGCATGGGCATGGACCGTTTCCTCGCGTCAGTTCGCGACATGGCCGGAATGGCTGTCCGCGCCCAGGCTTCCCGTGATCACGCTGTCGATCAGATGGTCCGCGTCCTTGTCCATGTCAGCGAACACAGAGGTTTCGGCCACCGTCTCCTTCCGGCGACCGGACGAAAGCTGCGGCCCGCTCTGATCCCTGACGGCGACCTCGACGTCCATCGACAAGCCGACGCGCAGCGGATGAGCCTTTAGCTCCTCGGGGTCCAGGGCAATGCGCACAGGAATCCGCTGCACCACCTTGATCCAGTTGCCGGTGGCGTTCTGCGCCGGCAGAAGCGAAAAGGCGGACCCGGTCCCCGCCGACAGACCGACGATCCTGCCGTGGAAGGGGATCGAGTCGCCATAGATGTCGGCGGTGAGAACGGCGGGTTGGCCGATGCGCATGTGCGTCAGTTGTCCTTCCTTGAAATTGGCGTCCACCCACACCTGTTCGAGCGGCACGACCGCCATCAGGGGCGTGCCGGCGGCGATACGCTGGCCGACCTGGACGGCACGACGGGCGATCTGGCCGGAGACCGGTGCCGGCACGACGGTGCGACGCCACGCCAGATAGGCCTCACGCAGGCGAGCCGCGGCCAGTTTGACGCGGGGGTGGCCGGTCACGGTCGTGTTGTCCACCAACGCCCGATTGGCCTCCAATTGTTTGCGGGCGCTGGACAGTTGAGCGGAGGCCTGCCGCACGTCGTCACGCGCATGCTTCAGATCCTCCGCCGAACCGGCGCCGGTGCCGGTCAGCCGCTGGCGCCGGGCGAGATCGTCCCGCAAGCGGTCCAGATTGGTTTCCTGCAACGAAACGGTGGCGGCCAGCGCGCCGTCGTTGCTGTAGAGGGCACGCACCTCCCGCACCGTCTGCGCCAGCTGTGACGTCGCCTGATCCAGGGCCAGACGCGTATCGGCCTGATCGATGTCGACCAGTGCCTGGCCGGCCTGGACGAAGTCGGTATCGTCGGCGTGAACGGCCACCACGGTGCCGGTGATCTGTGGCGAAACCTGCACGACGTTGCCGGAAACGTAGGCGTCGTCTGTGGTGACTTCATAGCGGGCAAAATGGAACCAATAAACCCCATAGGTTGCGCCACAGGCCGCGAAACCGAGAGCGGCGGCGGACATCAGCAGCTTTCGCCGGCTGCCGGGGGCCGTTTCAACAACGGAAGGGGCGCGATCGTTCGTCATGGCGGGTCCTAAGGAAAAACGCGGGTCAAGGGAGGGGGCGCGGCACGAAACCGCCGCCTAAGGCCTGATTGAGAGCGATGGTCAGCGTGTATTGACGGTTCTTCGAGTCCGCTTCCTTGCGTCGCTGGTCGATCAGTTCGCCTTCGGCGGAGAGTACGGTCAGATAACTGGTCAGACCCTCGCGGTACCGCAGAACGGCAAGGCGGTAGGCGTCATCGAGACGGCCGACGGCGAGATGTTCCCGTTCCATGGATGTTTGATTGGCCTGCCAGGACGTGAGCTGGCCCACGACCTCCCGCAGGGCGGCCAGGACCGCCGCATTGTATTGCTCGATCTCGATGTCCAGCCGGGCGGACTCCTCCGCCAGATTGCTGCGCAGCCGGCCGGCGTCGAAGATGGGCAGCGTGATCGCCGCCCCGGCTCCGTAGATGCCGCTGGAGCCCCGCATGAACCTGTCGATACCGATGGACTGGAGACCAACCAGAGCTTTCAGATTGATGTTGGGGTAGAAGTCCGCCCTCGCGGCTTCGACCGTGTGGCCGGCGGCCTCGATTCGCCAGCGCTGAGCCACGATGTCCGGCCGACGGCCAATCAAGTCGGCCGGCAGGTCCGACGGGAGGCCGAGTGGAGAGGACAAATGGAGAGCGGGCCTGGAAATCTCCGTTCCGCGATCCGGAGAGGCTCCGACAAGCACGGCGAGATCCTGTTTCAGGAGGGCGATGTGCTCCTCCCTGCTGGCCATTTCGGCCTCGGTGGCGGCAATGGCCGCCTCGGCCTGGCGATTTTCGATCTCGGATACCAGGCCCGCGCCGGTCAGGCGGGCGGACAGGGCCTGGATCTCCTTTTTCTGTCGCAGCAGGTCGCGGTCGATGTCCTCCTGGTCGTAAGCGGCCGCCAGATCGACATAGGTCCGGGCGATCGCCGCCGACAGTTCCAGGCGGGCCGCCTGGGCGTCGACCTCGCTGGCGCGTAATCCCCCCAGAGCGGCGCGGAACGCCTGCTCATGTCCGCCCCAGATGTCGGGGTCGAACGAACCGCTCAATTCCGCCTCGTCGCTCGACCGCGTCCGTCCGCCGAGCGGATAGGGATAAAGACCGTTCCTGGTGAAGCGGCCATCAGTGGCCGACATCGAACCGTCGACCTGGGGATAAAGCCGGGACCGGGCCAATCCGGCAACGGCGGCGGCTTTGCGGATGCGCGCCCTGGCCACCTTGAGGGTCGGGCTGTTTTGTATCCCTTCCCCGATCAGGCGGTTCAACTGGTCATCCTGAAGGCCGGTCCACCAATCCTGGCTGGGCCACGGGGCGTCTTTCGCCACCCCTTTCGTCGTCTCGTCAACCGTCAGCCGGGTTGCGTCCACGGGCGCCGATTCGCTTGTAATCCCGTCCGGGCTTGCACAGCCGGCGAGAAGGGCGACGGCGCAGAACGTGACCAGCCATGAGGTTTCGGACATCGAAGCTTCCCGTAAAAAATTGCACAGGCTGATTTTGCCTAGGCAGCAATATACCCAAAAAAAATCACCGTCCCGTATGGTTCGCCATGATCCGGTCCAGGAACCCCATGAGCGTTTCCACCTCTTTGTGCGAGAACCCTTCCAAAGACTGGTTCAGGGTATCGATCGCGGCCGGAACCAGCCGGGGATACAAATCCCGTCCCGCCTGGGTGAGACGAAGATTGACGACCCGGCGGTCCTCCGCGCTGCGTTCCCGCTCAATCAACCCGGCTTTCTCAAGACGATCGAGCATGCGGGTCATGGCACCCCTGTCGTACTGAACAGCCCGACACAGTTCGGAGGCGCTTGAACCGACGCCGCTGGCAATGCGCATCAGCACGACCCACTGCGAACCGGTGATTCCCAGCCCTGCGACCCGCCGGTTCAACGTTTCCGCCGCCAGATGCCCGAGGTCGACAAGAGAGCGCATCACATTGCGGCGAGGCGTGTAATTCTCAAGTGTGTAGAGTGGTTCCCGGGTGGTCATGACGACTCGTTAATTGCTGCCTGGGCAAAGGTTGCACAGGCAGTCTTGCCGCGTCAAGCGTTTCCTGAAGGAGGCCTTCACCCGACCCGGGGAAACGGCGTTCCGGGGCCGCCGGATGGCGGCCCCCCCCCGCGGCCGGTTGGGGTCGGGGGGGGTCGG
>WASQ01000131.1:22982-44723 GCA_009712185.1 Telmatospirillum sp.
GGCCCGCCGCCCCGCCCCCCCCCCCCCCCCCCCCCCCCCCCGCTGCCGGTTGTGATCGTCCGGGATCGGATCAGATCACGCTTTCGATGTTGGCGACGCGCAGGATGTTGGTGTTGCCGGGGCAGCCGAAAGGCACGCCGGCCGTGATCACGATCCTGTCGCCGCTCTTGGCGAATCCCTCGGCCTGGGCGATCCGCTGGGCGGTGCTGACCATTTCCGAGAAGCCCCGGGGACGGTCGGTCACCACGCTGTGCGATCCCCAGACGATGGCGAGCTGGCGGGCCACCTCGATATCGGGGGTCAGGCTGATGATCGGCTGGTCCGGGCGTTCGCGGGCGGCGCGCAGGGTGGTGAAGCCCGAGGTCGTGTAGGTCACGATGGCCGGGGCGCCCATGGTATGGGCCACCTGACGGGCGGCGGCGCTGATCGCGTCGTTGTTGGTGCTCTCGGGATCCTGGCGCGAGGCGTCCAGATTCATCCGGTACTGCTCGTCCTGTTCCACCTGGGTGATGATGCGGTTCATCATCACCACCGATTCGATCGGGAAGTCGCCGCTGGCCGATTCGGCGGACAGCATCAGACAGTCGGCGCCGTCATAGACGGCGGTGGCGACGTCGGAGGCCTCGGCGCGGGTGGGCGCGGGGGCGTGCACCATGGAATCCAGCATCTGGGTGGCGACAACCACCGGCTTGCCGGCCTGGCGGCAGGCACGGACGATGCGCTTTTGCAGGATCGGCACGGTCTCGGGCGGGCATTCGACGCCAAGGTCGCCGCGCGCCACCATGACGGCGTCCGACAGCTCGATCACCGCTTCCAGATGGTCGATGGCCGACGGCTTCTCCAGCTTCGAAAGGATCCGCACCCGGTTGCCGACGCGGCCGGACACCAGCTTGCGGGCCTGCTCCACATCCTCGGGGCGTTGCACGAAGGACAGGGCGATCCAGTCGGCGCCCATGGCGACCGCGAATTCGAGATCCGCGATATCCTTCTCGGTCAGCGACGAGATCGGCAGCACCACATTGGGAACATTGAGACCCTTGTGATTCGACAACTCGCCGCCGGTGATCACCTTGGTCTCGGCGAAGTCGGCGCCGCATTTCACGACACGCAGACGCAGCTTGCCGTCGTCCAGCAGCAGATCAGTGTCGGGCTTCAGCGCCGCGAACACTTCCGGATGGAGCAAAGGCGCCCGCTTGGCGGTGCCCAGCGCCGGGTCAAGGTCGAGACGGAAGGGCGCGCCATTCTCAAGGACGACCTTGCCATCCTCGAACTTGCCGACGCGCAGCTTCGGCCCCTGAAGGTCGGCCAGGACGGCGATGGGGCGGCCCAGCTTTTTCTCGATGGCGCGCACGATCTCATAGCGGGCCTGATGGTCGGCGTGCGTGCCATGGCTGAAATTGAAACGGAAAACGTCGGCACCGGCGTTGAACAACCCCTCGATGATCTCGGGGGTCGAGCTCGCCGGACCGAGCGTGGCGATGATCTTGGCTTTGCGCTGGCGTCTTACCGGCATGATGGGTCCTCAAAGGAAGGTTATCGTCGACGGATCGACGGTGAGAAGAGTCGCAAAAGGGATGGTCACCCGGGATTGAAAGGCCCCGGGAGGGCCACATCTGCCCGGCATGGCTCTGGACTCTGGCCGGACAGGCGGATGACTGGGGATCGCACCGTCGCCGGGGGCTGTGACCCCCGCGGCATGGCGGCGCGGAAAACCGGCGATCCACCCGCCCGCCGACAGTACGGCGGTCCCCGATCGCGGGCGCACAATGGTGGAAAACCGGAATTTGGTCAAGTAATAATACCCTTTTTACGGTATGGTTTTTATCGGATCGCCGCCGCCGGTTTCAGCCGCTGTTGCGCAGGCCCGCCGCAACACCGTTGATCGTCAGATGGATTCCCCGCTTCAGCCGGTCGTCGCTCTCGCCGGCCCGGTAACGGCGCAACAGCGCCACCTGAAGATGGTTCAGCGGATCCAGATAGGGGAACCGGGTGCGCAGCGACCTTGCCAGCAACGGGTTGTCGGCCAGAAAGCCGCTTTGGCCGGTGATGGCAAGCAGATGGCGCCGCGTCAGATGCCATTCCGCCGAGATCCGTCCGAAAATCCGTGCCGCCAGATCGCGGTCCTGGACCAGTCCCGCATAGCGTTCGGCGATCGCGAGATCGGTCTTGGACAATACCATGTCCATGTTCGACAACAGGGTCCGGAAAAACGGCCAGTCGCGGTGCATGCGGCGCAGCAGCGACAGTCCGTCCGGATTGTCCCGGAGCCAGCCCTCGACCGCGCTGCCGAAGCCGAACCAGCCCGGCAGCATCAGGCGGCACTGTGCCCAGGAAAACACCCAGGGAATGGCCCGGAGGTCCTCGATGCGGGTCGATTTCTTGCGTGACGCCGGGCGGCTGCCGATGTTCAAGTCGGAAATCTCCGAGATCGGGGTCGACTGCCGGAAATAATCATTGAAACCTGGAGTTTCGTATACCGTATCTCTGTACGCTTTATACGCCAAATCGGAAAGGCGGGCCATGGCCTCGTGGAAGGTCCCATCGGGTTCGACCTTGTTTTCGAGATCGACCAGGGACACTTCCAGCGTGGCGGCGGCCAGCACTTCGAGATTGCGCCGGCCGACATCGGGCGAGCCATATTTCGACGCGATGACCTCGCCCTGTTCGGTGATGCGGATCTGTCCCGACACCGCCCCCGTCGGCTGCGCCAGGATCGCCTGATAGCTGGGGCCGCCGCCCCGGCCGACCGAACCGCCGCGGCCATGGAACAGGCGCAGCCGGACGCGGTGGCGGGTGAACACCTCGGTCAGTCCGATCTCCGCGCGGTAGAGTTCCCACCCGGAGGTCAGGAAACCGCCGTCCTTGTTGGAGTCGGAATAGCCGAGCATGACCTCCTGCTCGTCCCGGCGCGACGCCACCAGGGCGCGGTACACCGGCAGGGAGAACAGCCGGTCCATGATGTCGGGACCACGCCGCAGATCGTCGATGGTCTCGAACAACGGGATGATGTTGAGATCGAGCCCCGGCCGGGCGCCCGGGCGCATCAACCCCGTCTCCTTCAGGATCAACGCCTGTTCCAGCAGATCCGAAACATCGTTGGTCATCGAGATGATGCAATTGACGATGGCGGCCCCGCCATAGGTCCGCTGAATGTCGCGGGCCGCGTGGAAAATCGCGAGCTCTCCTCCGGTTTCGTCGGAATAGGAGAGGTGGGGGGAGTAAAGCGGCCGCGGGCTTTCCAGTTCCCGGGCCAGGAGGGCGATCCGGCTTTCCTCGTCCAGCGCGCGGTAGTCGGCCTCGACCCCGGCGGCGGCCAGCAGCTCCGCCACGGTCCGTTCATGCACCACGGAGTTCTGGCGCAGATCGATCGGCGCCATGTGAAAGCCGAACACGTCGGCCGAAATCACCAGGCGTTTCAGCCGCCGTGCGGTCAGCTTGGCGCCGCCATGCGCCGAAAGGGAGGCCGCCAGAATCCTGAGGTCCGCCACGAAATCCGCGCTTGCCGGATAGGGATCGGCGACGCCCACCGCATGGCGCAGGGGGTCGCGCTCGTCAAGCGCGCGCAGCGTCGCGGCAAGGCGGGCGTAGATGCCGATCATGGCGCGGCGGTAGGGTTCGTCGACGCGGTGCGGCGACTGGTCCGGAGACCGCTCCGCCAGCGCCGCCAGTTCGGGCGTCACCGTGACCAGAAGCTGGGACAACGGCAGTTCGGCACCCAATTCATGTATCTCTGTCAGGTAATGGGACAGGACCGCGACGGATTGCATGCGCACCGCCTCACGCAGGATCGGGGCGGTGACGAAGGGGTTGCCGTCGCGATCGCCGCCGACCCAGGAGCCGATCCGGAAGAAGGGCGGCAGGACCCAGTCGCGCGACGGATGGCGGCGACGGAGCAATGTTTCGAGGCGCGTGTAAAGCACCGGAAGCTGGGAAAAGAAGGTGTCGACGAAATAGGAGATGACGTTCTTCACCTCGTCGATCACGGCCAGCCGGTGCGGCCGGAGCAGCCGCGTCTTCCAGAGCGTGAGAATCGCCGCCTCGAGATCGTCGCCGGCATCCTCCGTCTCGTCGGGCGTCAGCCGGGTGCGGTCGGGAAGATCCAGCAACCGGGCGATCTTGCGTTGGAGGGACAGAATGCTCTTGCGCTGAACTTCCGTCGGATGGGCGGTCAGCACCGGGCTGACCAGCATCCGCGCGATACAGTCCTTCAACATGTCGCCGGTGACTTCCGCCTCGTCCAGGCGTTCCAGGGCGTGGGCCAGACTGCCCTCCCTGGGGGCCGAATGCGCGATGGCATGGTCACGGTTGCGCCGGATATGGTGCTGATCCTCGGCGATGTTGGCGAGATGCAGGAAGAAGGAGAAGGCCCGCACCACCGTGTGGGCGGTTTCCAGCGACAGGCCGTCCAGGATGGCCGCCATCTCCTCGCGGGCGGTCTCGTCACCGTCGCGGTTGAAGCGGACCGACGCCTGGCGCACATGCTCGACCACATCGAACACATCCGGTCCCTCCTGCTCGCGCAGGACGTCGCCCAGGAGACGCCCAAGAAGCCTGGTGTCGTCGATCAGGGGCTGGTCCTTGCTTGTCGCGGACATGGCCGGGGACTTCACGGAGGGGGCGTCGGACAGGGTCACGATGGCGATACCTTCTGACAGTTTGGACTGGGCTGGCCGTTCGGGCCGGGCTGACCGTTCGGGCCGGGCTGGCCGCCGGCGGCGCGGGCGGAGGCGCCGGGCAAGACCGCCCCGCCGGCGCCGGGCAGGGACCGCCGGGGGACGGACAGGTGGCGGCCGTCCTCTAATTGCCGGCCGAGGACGGGTCGAGACGGGCTTGCAGCAGGGCGTCCTTCAGCCGGCGCAGGTGATGCGACAGGCTGGGGCCGCGCCGCAACGCCACGCCCACTTCGAGAATGTCGACCACGACCAGTTGCAGCAGCCGCGAGGTCATGGGCGTGTATTGCTCGGTATTCTCGATCACCGGAAGACAGATCGGATGGCTGGCGATCTCGGCGAGCGCGGTCCCCGGCGTCGTCACCGCGATAACGCTGGCCTCCCGCTGGCGGGCCAGGCGGGCGGCGTTGACGACCTCGCGCGCGCGGCCGGTATAGGAGAAGGAGACCAGGGCATCTCCGCAGGTCAGGCTGGCCGCGGACATGATCTGCATATGCGGGTCGACATAGGCGACGGTGGGCACGTTCAGGCGGAAAAACTTGTGCTGGGCATCGATGGCGACCGCGCCCGACGCTCCGGCACCGTGAAATTCGATACGGGCGGCGGCGGCCAGGACATCGGTGGCCCGTTCCACCTGATCCCAGTCGACCGTCTTGGCGAGATCGTTGACGGCGCTGATGGTCTGGGCGCAGATCTTGCTCGCCAGCGTGGGGGCGCGGTCGTCGAGTTCGATCCCGTGGTGGATGCCGACGGTGCCGACGGCGATGGATTGCGCAAGGCCCAGCTTGAAATCCTGGAATCCGTCATAGCCGATGGCGCGGCAGAACCGCAGCACCGTCGGGTCGCTGATGCCGCTTTCCGCCGCCATCGCCGAGATTCCCTGCGATACCGCCTTGTCCGGCTGGCTCAGGATGTAATCGGCAACCTTGCGCTCGGAAGGGCGCATCTGGTCCCTGGCATTCCGGATGCGGTCAAACAGTGAACCTTCGAGACTCGTCATATTCCTTCACCCGCAGTGATCTTACGCAAAAAGCGGCTCACCAGAGTCTGGTGAACCGGCTGGTCTTTATCAGGGCCATCGCCCCGGACGTCAGTCGCGATCGGTCGGACCGGACTTCCGGACGCCACCGGAATGGTGCCACAGCCGGACGGGAGTGTCTTCCCCGGGGCCGGACGGCTCCGCTCCGATATCCCGGGGGAGCCCGAACCCGGCCGTCGACCCTCAGCGGTCCGGACAGATCTCGTCATGCCACGAACGGAAATCCCGCTCGATCATGCCGACGGAGGCCGACGGCCCCCAGGTTCCCGACACATAGGGTTTGGGCCGGACATTGAATTCCTGCCAGCCGTCGAGAATGGGCTCGATCCAGTTCCATGCCGCCTCGACCTCGTCACGGCGCATGAACAGGGTCGGCTGCCCCCGGACCACATCCAGCAGCAGCCGTTCATAGGCGTCGGGGAAGCGCTGCTTGAACGTGTCCAGGAAACTGAGATTCAAGACGGCCTCACGCAACCGGAGCCCGCCGGGCCCGGGCTCCTTGGTCATCAGGTGAAGATTGACGCCTTCGTTGGGCTGGACGCGGATGACCAGCTTGTTCGGCAACATCTCCTGCGTGCCATAGCCCGGGAAGATCGAATGGGGCACGGCGCGGAAATGCACGACGATTTCCGATGTCTTGGTGGCGAGCCGCTTGCCGGTCCTGAGATAGATCGGCATGCCCGCCCAGCGCCAGTTATGGATTTCGGTTTTCAGGCTGACGAACGTCTCGGTATCGCTGTCGGGTTGGATGCCCGGTTCTTCGAGATAGCCGGAGACAGGCTGTCCGCCGATCGCGCCGGCGCGATATTGGCCGCGGACCGTGCGGTTCAGCACATCCTCGCGGGCGATCGGCCCCAGCGCATGCAGGATCTTCAGCTTTTCATCGCGCACGGACTCGGTCGCGAGCTGTGATGGCGGCTCCATGGTCACCAGGCAGAGCACCTGGAGAAGATGGTTCTGAACCATGTCGCGCAGCGCCCCGGCGTGATCGTAATAGCCGCCGCGCCCCTCGACCCCGACGGTTTCGGCGACCGTGATCTGGATATGCTCGATATAGCGGCTGTTCCACAAGGGGTCGAACAGGGCGTTGGCGAAACGCAGTGCCAGCAGATTCTGGACCGATTCCTTGCCCAGATAGTGATCGATACGGAAAATCGCCTGTTCGGCGAAGACCTCGCCGACGCCGTGATTGATCTGGCGCGCGGTGGCGAGGTCGTGTCCGATCGGCTTTTCGAGCACGACACGGGATTTGTCGGTGATCAGGCCGGCCGATTTCAACTGGCGGCAAATGGGATTGAAGATGTCGGGCGACGTCGCGAGGTAAAAGACCCTGACGCGGTCGCTGTCGCCCAGGGCGGCGGACAGGCGGTCCCAGCCGTCGTCCGCCAGCGCGTTCACTTCGACATAGGAGATCTGTTCAAGAAAAGCCTGCCGCGAGACGTCGTCGACATCGGCAGGCGCCAGATGGCGGGATAAGGCCTCGGCAACGCGGGCACGGTAACTTTCGGAGGAGAGAGGGCTTCTGGAGGCCCCGATGATCCGGCTGGAGGGATCGATCAGTCCGTCGCGGAACGTGGAGTAAAGGGAGGGGAGCAGTTTGCGGAAGGTGAGGTCGCCGGTTCCGCCAAAAATCACATAGTCGAACGGAGGCACCGCCCTTTGCCGGTTTTGCGGGGGCTCGCCCGCCGGTTCGGAGAAACCCGTCATATCCGCAAGGTCCTCTGCCATGGCGCGATACTCGTCCTCTCGCAATGCTGGCACCATCCGGGCGGAGAGGGGCGCTCTCAGGGCAGCCCAAATCTCCCTGGGACGTGCCAATGTCCGGGGAAGAATGGCATAATAGACGGTGCCGGCGATTGATGCAAGAGTCTTGTAGAAAATTTACACGCGAAGTATCTGAATGTTGCGATGCAGAACCGCTTCCGTGAATTTTTCACTTGATTTGCGATGTTGGAATAGTAAATATCCAACGAGCGATCAGGTGGCCGCTTCGGCCGGGCCGACGCGCCCCTTTCCTCCCAGGTCCGGGCGGGGCCGGCCACCATGTTCATCGCTTGAGGACCCGCAGAATCAGGGCGTTGTCCCTGTCCCGGATGGTTGCCTCCCCAGCCGTCCGGTGCCTGCGGGGCCGAGTCTTTCCTCTCCCGACCGTTTTTCCGGCATCGCATCCCGACATATGGGGCCGCGCGACCCCCGGTGCCAGTCCCGGCACCCGCGGTCCGCGGTTTATGCGGATCGACCTGCCCGTGGCCCGCGGTTGATCGGGGCCGATATGGTAGAGTGTCCGATCCCGTGTCGGGGCCGGTCGGGCCGGCGGCACCCATTGCAAAACTGTTCCAAAATTGGCCTTACCGCTTGACCATTTGGCTTTTTTGCACAATTGTCCCATTGTCTCCCAGCCGCGGAGACTGCGGCAGACCGAGACCGCCGCCTTCGTTCGCGGCAGAGCCACCAACAAGGAATTCGTCAGCATGACCGCTTCCCTCTCGCTCCATCCGGACCGTCTGTTTCCGGCCGATCCCGCCCAGCGCGACGCCGCGCGCGAGATCTACAAGTCGATCGCCGGACTTCCGATCATCAGTCCCCACGGCCACACCAATCCCGCCTGGTTTGCCGATGACGAGCCCTTCCCGGATCCCGCAAGTCTCTTCATCGTCCCGGATCACTATGTGTTCCGGATGCTCTACAGTCAGGGCATCGCGCTGGAGGGGCTGGGGGTGCCAAGGGCTGACGGGGGCGCGTCCGAAACCGATAAGCGCCGGATCTGGCGCCAGTTCGCGGAAAACTTCCATCTGTTCCGCGGCACGCCGTCGCGCATGTGGCTGAGCCACGCCTTCCGCGAGGTGTTCGGGATCGAGGAGCGCCCCGACGCCTCGAACGCCGACCGGATCTACGACCAGATCGCCGACTGTCTGAGCCGTCCGGAATTCCGGCCGCGCGCTCTTTACGAGCGGTTCAATATCGAAGTTCTGTCCACCACGGAATCGCCGCTCGATGATCTGCGTCATCATAAGAAGGTGACGGCCAGCGGCTGGAAGGGACGGGTCGTCACCGCCTACCGTCCCGATCCGGTGGTGGATCCGCAGTTCACCAATTTCGTCGGCAATGTCGCCGAACTGGGCCGCATCACCGGCCGCGACACCGGCAACTGGAGCGGCTATCTGGACGCGCTCGCCGACCGCCGGCGTTATTTCAAAGAGAACGGCGGCTGCACATCGACCGACCATGGCCATCCGACCGCCTTCACCGCGGATCTCAGCCGCGCGGAGGCGGAGGCGCTGTTCGCCCGTGTCATCAAGGGCAATGCCAGCGCCGCCGACGCCGAACTGTTCCGCGGTCAGATGCTGACCGAGATGGCCCGCATGAGCCTTGAGGACGGGATGACCATGCAGATCCATCCCGGTTCCTTCCGCGACTACAATGCGCGCGTGTTCCAGATGTTCGGCAAGGACAAGGGCTGCGACATCCCGACGCAGACCGATTATGTCCACGCGTTGAAGCCCCTTCTCGACCGCTTCGGCAACGAGCGCAAGCTGACCATCATTCTGTTCACCCTGGACGAAACCGTCTATTCGCGTGAACTGGCGCCGCTGGCCGGTCATTTCCCCGCCCTGAAGCTGGGGCCGGCCTGGTGGTTCCACGACAGCCCGGAAGGGATGCGCCGCTACCGCGAGCAGGTGACGGAGACGGCCGGATTCTACAATACGGTCGGATTCAATGATGACACCCGCGCCTTCCTGTCGATCCCGGCGCGCCATGACGTGGCGCGGCGGATCGATGCCGGATTCCTCGGCCGTCTGGTCGCGGAGCACCGGCTGGACATGGATGAGGCGATGGAGGTGGCTCACGACCTGACCTACCGTCTGGTCAAGGCCGCCTACAAGCTCTGACGGCTCCTGGTCGGGAAATAGAACAGATGAGTCCTTGAGCCTGGAGTGGGACCAAGCATCCCGCCCGCCTTTCGGCGAAGCCGGAAGATCGGAATTTCCGCCACGAGAGCGGCGGAATGACTGAACTCCGGCCTCGCCGGACCACCGGCAGGGACGCCGGTGTCCCTGATTTTTTCACGAGCCCGGATGCTTGGCCCCACTCGTGAGGGCTCCAGGTGTGTGAGTCCACTACGAGCGGCGTTTGAGCCCCGCTGGAGCGGAGCGGAAGCGCCCCGGGAAGATCAGGATCTGGAGCGACGATGTCGCGAGAGGTCCTGAACAACAGGCCCTTGATAAACAGGATGGAGCGCCGCCGGCCCCGGGCCGGCGTCAAGGGGCGCCCCATCCGGACTGAGGCCGGCCGCCCGGGCGGCCGGCCCAAAGAAAGGAAAGAGACATGCAGACTTTGCGACGCGATCTGTTGGCCGCCGGAAGCCTCCGCGTGGCGCACACCCCCGGCGCGCCCGCCTATCCGGTCACCATTTTGCAGTTCGGCGAGGGAAATTTCCTGCGCGCATTCGTCGACTGGCAGATCGACGTCGCCAACGGATTGGGATTGATGAAGGCGGGAGTTGCCATCGCCCAGCCGCTGGCGAAGGGCATGGCCCAGCCGATCAATGCCCAGGACGGGCTTTACACGGTGCTGCTGCGCGGCATCGAGGGCGGGCGGGAAGTCGCGACCCGGCGCGTGATATCCTGCGTGCGCCAGGCGCTGAACCCCTATGAGCAGTGGGACGCCATGCAGGCGCTGGCGGCCGAGCCGGCCTTGCGCTTCGTCATTTCCAACACCACCGAGGCCGGCATTGCCGATGCCGACGAGGCCTATGTGGCGGGCCGCTGTCCGGACAATTTCCCGGCCAAGGTCGCCGCCCTGCTGTTCGCGCGTTATCAGGCGCTGGGCAAGGCGTCCGCTCCGGGGCTGGTGTTCATTCCCTGCGAGCTGATCGAGGCCAACGGCAGCAATCTGAAGCGGATCGTTCTTGCGCATGCGAAGCGGTGGGGGTGGGAGCCGGGGTTCGCCCGGTGGGTCAACGATCAGAACCATTTCCTCAATACCCTGGTGGACCGGATCGTCCCCGGCTATCCCGCGGCGGAGGCGCCGGCTCTGTGCGAGGCCTGGGGCTACAAGGATGATCTGATCGTCGCGGCGGAACCCTTCCATCTCTGGGTGATCGAGGGGCCGAAGGCCCTGGCGGAGGAATTCCCGCTGCATCAGGCGGGGCTCAATGTCGTCTGGACCGACGACCTCAAGCCCTACCGCACCCGCAAGGTGCGGATCCTGAACGGAGCCCATACCGCCACCGCCCTGGCGGCCTACCGGTCGGGTCTCGACACCGTGAAATCGATGATCGACGACAAGGTGGTTTCGGCTTTCCTCAACAAGGTGATGTTCGAGGAGATCGTTCCCTTCGTGCCGTTGCCCGAGGCGGAGCGCCAGAGCTACGCCGCCACCATCATGGAACGGTTCAGCAATCCGCATATCCGTCATGAATTGATTTCGATCGCCCTCAACTCGGTGTCGAAATGGGCGGTGCGCTGCCTGCCGACGGTCCGCGACTATGCCGCCGCCCGGGGGACCGCGCCGGCCGGGCTTGCCTTCTCGTTGGCGGCGCTTCTGTGGTTCTACAAGGGTGAGAAAAAAGGCGCCGATTATGTCGGGACCCGCGAAGCCGGTTCCTACCCGATCCGTGACGATGCCGAGGTGATCGCGATCATGGCGGACGCCTGGGCCTCGGGGAAGGATCCGGCCGAGCTGGCGCGGACGCTTCTTGCCGACAGCCGGCTCTGGGGCGCCGATCTCACCGCGGTGCCGGGGTTGGCCGACCAGACCGCCGAGGCCTTGAGCGCCATCGCCCGCAAGGGGATCGCCGCGGCTTTGGCGGACAGGGTCTGACCGGCCGGGTCAGGCTGACCGGGCGGATCGGCGGGAGACCGGTGCCGGCCGGATTGGCCGGACCGGCTTCCCCGAAGGCGGCGATCCCCGTTACTCCTCCGGGGGAACGCCGCCCGCCGGCCGTCGAGGAACGCCCTCCCGCGTTCCCCGACGGTATCCGCGCAAAAGGGCTGGTTCCGACGCCCGGTTCTGATTTGTCGCCCCCGCTTTTTTCAATAAATATTGCCTTTTTGTTTGATTTCCAAAGAGCCGATATTTCCGGCCCCTCCGCAGTTTTATTGTCCGGCCGCCCGGCGGTCTCCGCCCGGCCGGTCCGCCCCGTCCCGCCTCCGCCCGGGCTGGCGGCGCCCGCCCGGTTCGGCGCCCCATCGCGGCCAGACCCCTGTCCTGTGGCATATTTGCCGATGAAATTTTTGTGAAGCTCAGGCAAATGAAGGCATTTGCGAGGGTCTTCCCGATCTGTGTCTAAAATGACACACCAAATCGGTCACATCAGATGATGGCGGTCATGCCGCTTGACCCACCTGTCGTTTTTGCCCATTGTCCGAAGCTACTAGGGGTTTTGCGGTTACTTTGAGACCGTAAGACATCGCCTGCCTTCAATTTTCGGGCGATATACACGAAGGGGAGAAGAGACCAAAATGCGTAGTCTTCACAAGTACGGAATGATGGTGGCCGCCGCGGCGCTGATGGCCGCGTCCGGTTCGGTCGCCCAGGCCGCCGACGTCGATCTGCAGAGCCTCCAGAGCCAGATCAATCAGCTGCAGCAGCAGTTGAAGGACCTCCAGGCCAAGCAGGCCGCCCAGCCGGCCGTCGCCCCCCTCGAGGGCGCCGCGAAGGTCCCCGCCGCTCCCGGAGCCGGCTTCCTGCAGTATGGCAGCAGCGCCGGCGGGTTTGTGATCCCCGGCACCAAGACCGCCCTCAAGGTCGGCGGCAACATCAAGTTCGATATGGCCTATGACATCGAGGCCGGTATCGGCGGCGCCGGCGTGGACGCCTATGCCACCCGCACCGCGGCCCTCACCGGTGGTTCGGGCTTCGCGCTGCCCGGTACCCCGGCCGCCCGTCAGACCGGCCGCTTCTCGTCCAATGCCGGTTATTCCCGCCTGAACTTCGAGACCCGGACGCCCAGCGAGTGGGGCGAAATCAAGATGTATGCCGAGATCGACTTCTCGGGCAGCAACGGCGGCAACGAGTACAACTCCAACTCTCACGCCGTCCGCCTGCGTCACGCCTATGGCAGCATTGGTCCGTGGACCTTCGGCCAGACCTGGTCGCTGTGGTCTGACCGCGCCACCCTGCCGAACAGCGTTGAGAACAACGGCCCGATCGGTCCGGAATCCGGCGTCCGCCAGGCCCTGGTGTCCTATCGCTGGGACATCGATCCGGCTCAGAAGAACCAGCTCTCCGTGTCGATCGAGAATCCCTTCAACGACTTCCTGGGCGCCGACCAGGAGCCTCTGAACGGTGCCGCGGTCAACAACGCGACCAACTTCAATCACAAGTATCCTGACCTTCTGGCCCGCTTCGCCCACAACGAAGCCTGGGGTCGTACGTTCGTGACCGGCATGGTCCGCGACATCAGCATCAACACTGCCGGCAACCCGCTGGGTGCCGTCGGCAGCCGCTACACCGGTGCCGCCAACGACTCGACCATCGGTTGGGGCGTGACCACCGGCGCCAAGGTCTACACCGGCTTCGGCAATCCGAAGAACGCCGTGTATGCCCGCCTCGAAGCCGGCCAGGGCATCGGCCGCTACATGAACTTCAACAACCAGAACCAGGGCCCGTCCGCGGTCGTCGACCCGAGCGGCCACCTGAAGTCGATCTATGCCGGCTCCTACGAGGTCAGCTACCAGCACTTCTGGACTTCCGACAACAAGTGGCAGTCCAACGTGATCTGGGGCGAGCAGCGGATGTGGCAGAAGAACAGCCTTCTGACCCCGACCGCTCAGCAGGGCCTGCCGGTCAAGTTCCAGGAGATCGAGTTGAACCTGCTGTGGTCGCCGAACTCCTACGTGATGATGGGCCCGGCCTACATCCGTGCGAACACCCGCGTGGTGGCTCCGTTCGATCTCTCGAAGGTCGTCGGTGCGACCCAGACCACGTCCGGCACGACCGCGGTGGACAACCGGTTCCAGTTCTCCACCAACATCGGCTTCTGATCCCGGGGATCCGCCGGGCGGAACATCCGCCCGGCGTCCTTGCGACAGGACGTTGTTCGAAGAGGCCCGGGAGAAATTCCCGGGCTTTTTTTGTGGTGCGCCCGGCATGGGGTGCCGCGGCACGGGGCGCGGGGCGCGCCGGAGACGGGGCGGATAGAGGAGACGGGGCGGATAGAGGCGTCCGGCCATCCCGGTTTCTTCACCACGTTATTTTCCTTTTACTAGTATGGAACGATCCTTGTTTGGATCAAGGCGGGTCTATCCCCCGGCGAAGCAGCGTGGTCTGCGCGATTGCGACCGTTTCGCGCCAGGGCGTCGCGCCGTCGGCGCAATCGCGCACCCGGAGCCCCCAACCGTCCCGAACTGTTGCAAATTTGCCGACAGACGTCTTGGGAAGAACAAGAAAACCAACAGCTTTTGCCAGAATTCTAGGCCCTGCGTCTAAAATGTCACGCAGGTCAGGCGACAACGGCGGTGGGCGCCATGCGGCTTGATTCGGTGCCCATTTTTGCGCATCATCCAGAGACTTTAGGGGTTTGCGGTTACTTCGAACCGTAAGAGATCGCCTGTTTTTACAGCTCAGGCGATAGACATGAAGGGGAGTATGAGCAAATGAGTGAAATAAAAGATAGAAAATTATCAGGAGAAGTACCCAAATGCGTAATCTTCATAAGTACGGAATGACGGTTGCCGCCGCAGCCCTGATGGTCGCCTCGGGTTCTGCCGCCCGGGCCGCCGATGTCGATCTGCAAAGCCTCCAGAGTCAGATCAACCAGTTGCAGCAGCAACTGAAGGAGTTGCAGGCCAGGCAGGCCGCTCAGCCCGCCGCGTCCGCGGTCGCCCCTCTCGACGGCGCCGCGAAGATCCCCGACGCCCAGGGTCCCGGTTTCCTGCAATATGGCAGCAGCGCCGGCGGGTTCGTGATCCCCGGCACCAGGACCGCCCTCAAAGTTGGCGGTAACATCAAATTCGATATGGCCTATGACCTTGAGGCCGGTATCGGCGGCGCCGGCGGCGATGCCTATGCCACCCGTACCGCGGCCCTCACCGGGGGTGCGGGCTTTGCGCTGCCCGGCACTCCGGCCGCCCGTCAGACCGGCCGCTTCTCGTCCAATGCCGGTTATTCCCGCCTGAACTTCGAGACCCGGACGCCCAGCGAGTGGGGCGAAATCAAGATGTATGCCGAGGTCGATTTCTCGGGCAGCAACGGCGGCAACGAGTACAACAACAACGGCCACAATGTTCGTTTGCGCCATGCCTATGGCAGCATCGGTCCGTGGACCTTCGGCCAGACCTATTCCTTGTGGTCGGATCGTCCGACCCTGCCGAACAGTGTTCAGAACAACGGCCCGATCGGTCCGGAATCCGGCGTCCGTCAGCCTCTGGTCTCCTATCGCTGGGACATTGATCCCGCCCAGAAGAACCAGCTCACCATGTCGATCGAGAATCCCTTCAACGACTTCCTGGGAGCCGACCAGGAGCCTCTGAACGGTGCCGCGGTCAACAACGCGACCAACTTCAATCATAAATATCCCGACGTTCTGGTCCGCTATAACCGCAACGACAGCTGGGGGCGCGCGTTCCTGACCGGCATGGTCCGCGATATCAGCATCAACACGGCCGGCACTCCGCTCGGCGCCAGCGCGGGCAGCGTCTACACCGCCGCCGCCAACGATTCGACCATCGGCTGGGGCGTGACCACCGGCGCCAAGGTCTACACCGGCTTTGGCAGTCCGAAGAACGCCTTCTATGCCCGCCTTGAAGCCGGCCAGGGCATCGGCCGTTACATGAATTTCAACAACCAGGGCCAGGGCCCGTCCGCGGTCGTCGATGCCTCGGGCCATCTGAAGCCCATCTATGCCGGTTCCTACGAGGTCAGCTACCAGCATTTCTGGACCGCCGACTATAAATGGCAGTCGAACGTGGTGTGGGGCGAGCAGCGGATGTGGCAGAAGGACAGCCTTCTCACCCCGACCGCTCAGCAGGGCCTGCCGGTCAAGTTCCAGGAACTGGAGTTGAACCTGATGTGGTCGCCGAACTCCTTCGTGATGATGGGTCCGGCCTACATTCACGCCAATACCCGTGTCGTCGCGCCTTTCGATCTCAGCAAGGTTGTCGGCGCGACCCAGAAGACGTCGGGAACCACGGCGGAGGACAACCGCTTCCAGTTCACCACCAACATCGGCTTCTGATCCCGGGGATCCGCCGGGCGGGACATCCGCCCGGCGGTCTTGCCCCTGAATGTTCCTGCGAGGAGGCCCGGCCTGCCCGGGCCTCTTTTCGCTCCGGGCCTCTTTTCGCTCCGGCCCTCTTTTCGCTTCGGCCCCCCCCGGAGGAGGGATGCCGGATTGCGGCGGGGACATCCCGCCGCAATCCGGCAGGCCCGTCCCCGGTCCCGCACCATCGTTGGCGCGATGGCCCAACGGTTCCGGAGAAACCCGCTTGGGCCGACTGGGCCTGAGCTGATCGGTTCCGACCAGCTCAGGCCGGCGTTACAGGCCTACTTGCACATATAGGTCGCGCAATAACGGAGCTGGCGGCTCACGCAATCCTGATCGTCGCCGCCGGCGGCCTTCCACTCGGCCTCCTTTCCCCGGGCCTGACAGTATTTCTGGGCTGCCGGCAGGCCGGTCCTGGCGATGCCTTCCTGCGGGTCGTAGACCGTGAAACCGTCCTCGTCCCCCGACAGGATGCGCGCGGCGAAGCCTCCGTCCGTCCAGGTCGACGGTTTGGACAGACTGCCGCTGCATCCGGCAGTCAGAAATACTAAGGCAAGCACGATCCCTCTCTTCATTCGCTCCTCCTTGGCGATGGGGGCGAGATTACCCCGTTCCGTCCTTCCGACAAAGGGACTCCACGTCCGCTTGCAGGATGGGGCAAGGCCCGGTAGCCTTGTCTGCGGAAGATCCCGGCCGGGGGCGCCACCGGCCATTCCCATGCAGCCGGCATGACACCATCCGCCGACCTCGCGCCGGCCCGCGGGGCTGTTCGGAAAGAGAGTGAGGACGGGTTGGAGGACAGGCTGGAGCTGATCGAAGACACCGATATGGACTCGATGTTCATATTGCCGCTGTCCATTCTTCCGATCACCACCAACAGCATCCGGACCGCGCGACTGATCAAGAATTCCCAGCTCAAGAGCATCGTCGAGGTGTTCCGGGACGAGCAGACGGGATCGGGTCAGGTCGACGTGGAATCCCTGCCGGCGATTTGCGGCTGGCCGCCGGGCGAGCTGCATCCCGACCATGTCATTCTCCGTCAACTGGCGCTGCTGCCGAGTTACGACGTCTATTCCCTCCGGATCTCCCTGCGTCAGCTCCATATCGAAGTGAATGAGCATGCCAGCCTGCGCCTCAGTCCCGACAAGGCGGAGGAACTGTCGCGCTACATGATCATGTTTACCCGCCCGCTCACCAGGATCATCTATGGCGACGACGGGGTGCAGGTGAACAATTATGAGGAATTGATCCGCCTGTTCCGCGACCCGGATGTGGCCAAGGCGCGGGAACGTCTGATCAATATGGCGAAAACCCTGTCGATCGAACCGATCGAGGTGCCCAATTTTCTTGAGAATTATGGCGACACCTTCATGTCGCTGTCCTATTTCCGCTATTGCCTGGAGCGGCTGGAGCCCTATTTCACGGCCTGTCTGGAAAGCCTGATGCCGATCCGGCAGCATTTCCAGCTTCGCCAGAACCAGAATCTGATGAAGACCTGCGACGTCATCGAGGAGGTGATCAACGCGGTGACGGCGCGGATCACCGGGACATTGGAGAGCTTCGAGCGGCGTACCCACCAGATGTGGAACAACATCACCCAGGACGAGTTCCAGGCGGTCCGCGGTCTGGTCGAGCGCCAGCATGTGACCATCGGCGCCGCGCTTTGCGGCCTGACCGTGAAGATGAACGCCTTCGCCCATGCCTTCCCCCATGCGCGCGCGGGCGGTCCGATCAAACGGGCCGATTTCATGATGACCGAAATGATCCAGGGCATCGAAATCATCCGCGACGCGGAAAAGCGTTACGCCGTCAACGACTGACGGTCCCCACCGACCGTAACGAACCCGGAGACTGTCCATGCCCAACAAGGTTCTGGCCATTGCCCTGACCGCGGCACTGAGCCCTGCGGCCTTTGCCCCGGCCACCGCCGCCCGGGCCGCCTCCGCCGACGACGGACGGCATCTGGCGATCACCATTTACCCGTCCGATCTGTCGCTGGTCGAGGACCGGCGGATGATCGATTTTCCGCAGGGGCGCGCGACCATCGGATTTCCCGACGTTTCGGCCGATATCAGGCCGGAAACCGCCAGCCTGTCGGCCGACGGCGTGGAAACGGTGGAGCAGAACTTCGATTTCGACCTTCTGACCCCCGCGAAGCTGATGGAAAAGGCGCTTGGCACGACGGTGCGCATCGTCAGGACCAATCCCGGGACCGGAGCCGCGGGCGAGGAGCCGGCGACCGTGCTGTCGACCCAGGAGGGCGTGGTTCTGAAGGGCGGCGACCATATCGAGGTCCTGCGTGACGACGGCGTGCCGACGCGGGTGATCTTCGACAAGGTTCCGGACAATCTGCGGGCCCGTCCCACCTTGTCGATCCTGACCCGGTCCACCCGCGGAGGTGTCCGTCCGGCGACGCTGCGCTATATGACCACGGGCCTGTCCTGGTCCGCCGACTATGTGGCCTCCTATGACCAGGGAGCGAAGACCGTCGCCCTTCAGGGCTGGGTGACGCTTACCAATAACACCCGGGTCGCCTATGACAAGGCGCGGGTGACGGTGGCGGGAGGCGCCGTGGCCGGCGATCCCGCTCTGGGGGGGCCGGCCGGCCCGCGCGGCCAGGGGGGCGCGGCCGATCGTCAGACCTCCTTCGAATTGCCGGAGCCGGTGGACATCGCCGACCGGCAGGCCAAACAGATCGCCCTGCTCGACGTCAAGGGCATTCCGGCCGAAAAGATCTACCGGTCCGTCTGGGGCGTGCGCGGCGGGCCCGGGATCATCTCCGGCACCGGTCAGCCGTCCAAGGCCGAGGTGGTTCTGCGTTTCAATGCCCGGGATGCGGCCGGGCGGGCTTGGCGGCTGCCACGGGGCACGCTTCGGGCGTTCCTTGAGGACAGCAAGGGAGAGGCGCAGTTCGTGGGTGAGGCCCATATCGGCGATATCGCCGCCGGCGGAAAGGTTCAGGCCACCCTGTCGCGCGCCTTCGACATCGACGTGACCCCCCGCCTGGTCAGCGACGAGAGAGTGGGGGACAAAGGCCAGCGCCGGACGTTCGAATACAAGGTTGCCAACGCCTCGGACGCGGATGTCGAGGTCGAGGTCGAACAGGGAGGCCTGGGGCCGGACGCGCGCGTCACCGACGAAAGCATCACGGGCGTCGCCCTTGACGCCTACAGGCGCCAATGGACGGTGCCGGTGCCCGCCCATGGTGTGACCGTACTGTCGGCGGTGATCGAGCAGGAGCGATGAGGGCGCGGACCATCGGCGCCGGGATCATTCCCCCCATACCGGCATGGGGGGTGCTTCTTCTGGCCGCCCTTTCCATCGCCGCTCTTCCCGCCGCCGTCCTTCCCGCCGAAATCGTGTCGCCGGGGCCGGCGTCCATGACGGCGACCCTTTACCAGTCGTACCACGGGCTTCCCGATGTCGCCCTGATCACCGAAAGCCGTCCGCTGGACCTGCCGGCGGGGGAGAGTGTGATCCGCTTCGACGGCGTCGCGGCCACCCTGATCCCCCGGTCCGTCCAGGTGGCCGGTCTGCCTGCACCGGTTGCCGAAAGCGATTTCGACTATGATCTGTTCGATGCCGCGACGATTCTCCGGAAAAGCCTCGGGCGGCCGGCGGAACTGGTGCTGTCCCCGCCCAAAGGACGGGACATCCGGCAGGCCGGAACGCTGATCTCCGACCAGGGCACGATCGCCCTGGCCCGTGACGGCGGCGTCGAAACCCTGGGCTGCGGCGGTCCGCCCGGGCGGCTTCTGGTGGGAATGCCGGCGGGCCTTCGCACTCATCCGTCGCTATCGGTCCGGGTCGGCGTGCCCCGGGCGGGACGCTATCCCCTGCGTCTCAGCTATCTGGCCGGGAACCTTCGTTGGGGGGCGGCTTATGTGGTCCGGGTCGCCGCCGACGGGCGGCATCTCGACCTCGAGGGGAGGGTCCGCATCGACAATCATACGGCCAGCGCCTTTAACCATGTCCCGACACGGTTCGTGGCCGGCGATGTGATGCGCGGTGCCGGAACCGTCGCGCCGCAGCCGGAGGTGGTGGCGCCCGTCCGCGACTGCTGGGGGATGGCTAAGACCAGCGACCCCGTTTTCGATCGCCGGGCCTTCGGTCGCCTGCGAAAAGGCGCGGGCGCCGATGCGGCGCCGGAGGTCATGCGGACGATGAGCCTTGCCGTCCCCGCGCCCGCGCCGATGCCGCGCGCCGTCGAGCAGGAGGATCTGGCGGATCTCAAGATCTATCGGCTGGAGGAGCCCGTCCGGATCGCGCCGATGCAGCAGAAGCTGTTCACCTTTCTGGTCCGGCAGTCCGTCGCCGCGATGCCCCTGTCCCTTGTCGCCATGGCTCCCCGGGGCGCCGGGGAGGGGCTGGCGGCCCGGCGGGCCTGGATCGTGCGCAATGACCGGGCGTCCGGACTGGGCCTGCCGCTGCCCCATGGTGATGTGACCCTTTACGGCGCCGATCACGGTTATCTGGCTGACAGCCCCTTGAAGGACGATCTCGCCCGGGACGGCAGCGCCACGCTGGAGGCAGGACAGGGCGGCGCGATCACCTTCGACGATATCGTCATCGCGCGAAACGGCGGCCCCTCCGGCGCGACGGAGACCCACCGGCTGGTTCTGCGCAATCACGGCACCCGGGAGGAGGCCGTGTCGGTCCAACTGCCCCCGGGACTGCCGCCGGTCCGCCCGTCCGGTGTCGCGCCGACGCCCGGCCGCGACGGGGACTGGCTGATCCGCCTCCGGCCCCGCGATGTCCGGATCCTGTCGATCGCGATCCGGGCCGTCCCCTGATCCTGCGGCCCTGCGCGGACCGGGCGGTGACGGCGTGCCAAAAAAATGGTGATGAAGACCCCGGTGTGACGACGATCACTTGAATTCATCCGCCTTTGGGGGCAGATAATAGGATCATCCGGCTCGAAGGGGAGTGATCGGCGATGATCTCGTCCGCCAGTGCCATCCAGTCCCTGAACAACAAATGGACAAGGACCGCGGAATCGGTTGCCAATGTGGCGGCCGGAACCCAGCTCAAGCTGCTGACGGAGAATCCCTCCGCCTATGCCGCGTCGCTGGCCGATCAGGTTCAGGCCTCCGCCCAGACCGCCGCGCAGCCCGGATTGTCGCTGGTGTCGGGATCCCTCTCGGCCGGGGTCTCCGCGCTGTCGTCGGTCAATAACGTGCTGGAGGCGATGCGCGGCGTCGCCCAGGCGGCGCTTTCCAATCCCTCCGACCGCTCCAATCTGCAAAGCCAGTACAATACCCTGGCCGGCCAGCTCGACAGCCTGGTCAATTACGCCGGTGTCAACGGGGTCAATCTGGTCTCGGCGAATGCCGGTACGGTGACACTGAACACCGGCGGGTCGGCCAATTCCTCCCTGACCGTCAGTGGTGCGTCCTCGACGGCCCAGAGTCTCGGGATCTCGTCGGTCAACTGGACCTCCTCGGCCTCCATCCAGTCCACCATCGGCAAGATCGATCAGGCGATGGGGGCGGTGCAGTCGACGATGGGGAATTTCGGCGCCCAGATGGCGGGGGTGTCGATGGCTTCCACCAACAACGCCAGCAATATCCTTGCCAATCAGGCGAACGCCGCGGATCTCAGTCAGACCGACTATGCGTCCGAGGCCGTGAGACAGGCCAGCCTGTCGACCGGCCGCGCCTTCGCCACCTATGCGACCGAGGCCTATGTGCGCTCGGAGCGCGCAATCCTCCAGATGTTCCAATAAAAAAACGCCGGCTCCGTTTCGCCAACCGGCGCTGAGTCCTGGAATCAGGAGTGGGGCGGACGTCCCGTCCGCCGTTCGGCGGAAGCCGAAAGATCAGCAT